>CAZXUI010000017.1:58689-66632 GCA_964643885.1 uncultured Planctomycetales bacterium | reverse complement strand
GACCTCGTCGCCCCACGCCTGCGCCTCGACCCAATCCCCGTGGGACGCTAAACACGTACCTGCTCTATGAGCAGTGCAAACCCGGCCCCGCGCGCCTCGGGGAGCGCGGCCGCGCCGATTACGCGGGCCAGCCCGCGATATGCCGGATGAGGATGAACCGACGACATCATGCAGCGAACTCTCCGCGAACGTCCGCCGCCATGCCACTCAGCCTTGCCGTTCTGCCCCCACCGCCCGCCGCTTCCGCTCCGCGCGAATTACGATCCGCAGAAACACGGCGAGCAGGGCCAGCCCGCCGAGTCCCCATGCAGCCCCGCCCGCCACGAACACGGGCAAGCTGCGCTTGCCCATGCCACCCGCCGTAGGCGGCTCGCCGAATGGCGGCAAAGAGGATCTTTGCCGCAGCTCGCTCTTGTTCGCGCGGGTTCACGGGCAAGCTGCGCGTGCCCATGCCACCCGCCGGTGCGTCGCGAGACGGACCCGCGCCCTCTCCATTCGCAACTCGCTATTCGCCACTGGATATTCCCCCGCGTTGACGCCCCCGAAACCGCCCGATACGCTCCATTCGGGTCGGGTTCGGCCGCGGCCGACGCCGACGCGCCGGCCGCACCGTAACCCAGCCGAACCACCGACCTTACGACCCCAACAAGCGTACCACCCGAACCGGAGTGACCGCACCATGCTGCATCGACATACGCTCGGCCGCGTGCCGCCCAAGCCGCACACGACCTTCCGCGACGAGAACGGCAAGCTCCTGATGGAGCAGATGGTCACGCGCGACGGCTTCGAAGGCCCATTCTCGATCCTCTACTACCGCATCCCGCCCACGGACGAATTCGAGGTCGAGAACCTGAAGCTGCCTGGCTACTGCCCCTTCGAGCCCGTCCGCGAGCAGCCGCTGCACCGCCGCCACATCCGCACGCAGGACCTGAAGCCCGGCGGCGATTTCCTCACCGGCCGCCGGACGCTGCTGTTCAACAGCACGCTGCACATCGGCATCTGCAAGCCGGCGCAGCCGGCGGGCGACTTCTTCTCCAACGGCGACGGCGACGAGCTGCTGTTCATCAAGCAGGGCAGCGGGCGGCTGGAGAGCATCTACGGCGTGCTGCCCTTCCGCGAGCATGATTACGTGCTGATCCCGCGCTCGACCGCCTACCGCCTGCACCTTGAGGGCGACCGCGGCACGATTCTGTACTTCGAAGGCCGCCCGAAGCTGGGCATCCCCGGCGACTATCGCAACAAGTGGGGCCAGCTCACCGATTTCGCGCCGTACAGCCATCGCGACTTCCGCCTGCCGGCGGAGCTGCTGCGCTTCGACGAGCGCTCGCACGGCAAGCCGCCCTACCGCATCGTCGTCAAGCAGGCCGACGGGCTGACGGTTCACAAGTACAAGCACTTCCCGCTGGATGTCGTCGGCTGGGACGGGGCGCTCTATCCGGTCGCGTTCAGCATCCACGACTACCAGCCGAAGACGGGGCTGGTGCATCTGCCGCCGACGATTCACACGACCTTCGCCGGGCCGGGCTTCGTGGTCTGCTCGTTCGTGCCGCGGCTGGTGGACTACTTCGACCGCGGCGACAGCAAGGCGATTCCCTGTCCGTATGCGCACTCGAGCGTGGACATGGACGAGATCCTCTACTACGTCGAGGGGAACTTCACCAGCCGCCGCGGCATCGAATCGGAGTCGATCAGCCTGCACCCGCAGGGCGTGACGCACGGCCCGCACCCAGGCACGTACGAGCGCTCGGTCGGCACGAAGCGGACCGATGAGCTGGCCGTCATGTGCGACACCTACGAGCCGCTGAAGATGACCACTGCGGCCGACGAGGTGGAGGACAAGAAGTATCACACCTCGTGGGTGACGACGGAGGGCGACAGCGCCTGGACGAGCAAGTAGCCGCCGTGCTCAGAACGCCGCGCCCCGGCCGCGCTGTGTGGCGAGCAGACGGACGGTCAGGCGGCGCTGCGGGTCCCTGGGCAGGCTCACATCGATGGCGACGACGCCGGCGCTGAGCCGCAGCGGGCCGGCCGGCTCGCGCGCGACCAGCTCGCAGCGCAGGGCCGGCTCGCCGTTCAGCGAAACGATCAGCGGCAGACGCAGCGCCGGGCCGGGGTGATCGGGCGGATCGACGGGCCTGTCGACCGGACCGAGCCCGTCGACGGCCGTGTGAATCCACAGCTTGATCTGAAGGCTCAGCAGCACCGACAGCAGCGACGGCGTGGGCGTCATCGCCTGCAAGACGGGCACGAGGTTCTCGCTCGACCAGAGCGTGTCGCGCAGGGCCCAGACCGCGTTGAGCAGGTCGGCGTATTCATCGGTGCGGCCGCCGAACCAGAAGCGATCCTCGGCCAGGTGCGATTCGAACTCGTCGCCGAGCTGGCGATGCAGGCCGATCCAGGACTGCGTGAACGAATAGAGCCCGCGGCGAAGGTTCAGCTCCGGCGCCATGACGAGCGAGGTGCTCATGTGGCGGGCGGAGTCGTCATAGACGTCGACGGCGATGAGCACGGCCGCGGAGCGATAGCTGAGCGTCCGCTTGTCGCCGGAGCGATGCGTCAGCGTGAAGGACCAGGCGAAGCGCGGGGCGTGGTAGATGAGCGGGCCGGCAGCGCCGCCGGGCAGTCCGTCGTGCAGCGTCACGGGCGGGCCGTCGGGCTCCGGCAGCAGCGGATGGTCGTGCGAGGCGACGACGATCGGCTCGCCGGTGTTGAGCCGCTCGCTCAGCAGCGTAAGCCGCACGTAGCGGACGGTGCTGCGGCCGCCCTTTTCGAGCAGCAGGCCGAAGAGGGCCGAGTCGCCGACGCGCCAGCCCTCCCAGGCGCCGACCGGGTCATAGCCGGACATGATGCGGCCGGCCAGCGGAAATGCGGCGGCCGGGAGAAAATCACCCCGTCCCACGAAATCGCCGGGCAGTGCGGTGCGCAGCGCGGAGGCACAGCCGCTCGCGGCGAGCGAGCAGAGCAGCGCGGCGGCGGACACGAGCAGTGCGGCGCGGGGCGAGCGGCGAGCGAGGGGTCGACTGGAGCTGGCGGACGCGAGCATTGGCCTCTTCCCGGCTCGTCGTGTCTGCGTCGGCGGCCGGCCGGCCGCGCTGGTTCGCCTGATTATAAGCAGCCCGGGCGGCCGTTTTTCATGAAGATGCGGAACGGCCCTCGGCACTGCGAGTGCGAGGAGTTATGGGGAGTGCGGCGGTCGGGCGGGGCGGGCGATGAGCCGTGAGGGGCGGCGGCAGCGCGGCCGGCCGGCGCGCGGCGTCGGGACCTCGGGGTATGATCATTGCGTGTGCGAAAGCGAGTCCGCGCGGAACGCACGGGGGTCCTGAGGGTGGTCGAAGCCATGCTCCGAAAGGGACTGCGGATAAGTGCCGGGCGCTCGAGACTGCGGCGGGGCGGGGCGATTGTCGCGGCCGTGGTCGTGCTGACGGCCTGCGCGGCGGAGGCGGCCGCGGGGCCGCGCTACACCGTGCTCGTATTCAGCAAGACGGCGGGGTTTCGGCATGCGTCGATTCCGGCCGGAATCGCGATGATCGAGCAGCTCGGGGCGGCGCACGATTTTGCCGTGATCACCAGTGAGGATGCGGCGGTCTTCTCGGACGCGGGACTGGCGGATGTCGACGTGGTGGTGTTCCTGAACACGACGGGCGACATTCTGAACGCATCGCAGGAGGCGGCGTTCGAGGCGTACATTCGTCGCGGGGGCGGGTTCGTCGGCATTCACTCCGCGACGGACACGGAATACGACTGGGAGTTCTATGGCGAGCTGATCGGGGTCTACTTCTTCAATCATCCGGCCGTGCAGCCGGCCGAGATCTACGTCGAGGCGGCGACGCATCCCTCGACGGCCGGTCTGCCGGAGCCGTGGGTGCGGACGGACGAGTGGTACAACTTCCGGGGCAACCCGCGCGGGTCGGTGCGCGTGCTGGCGACGATCGATGAGAGCACGTACAGCGGCGGGATGATGGGCGCGGACCATCCCATCGCCTGGTGTCACGAGCATGAGGGCGGGCGGTCGTGGTATACGGCCGGCGGGCACACGAGCGGGAGTTTCAGCGAGCCGCTGTTTGTCCAGCATGTGCTGGGAGGGATCGAGTGGGCGGCTCGGGCGGCCTGCGGCACGGACATCGACAGCGACGGGACCGTGGGGTTCGAGGACCTGGTGGAGCTGCTGGGGGCGTATGGAAGTGATTCGAGGCGCTGCGATGTGGATGGCGATGGTAAGGTCGGCTTCGGGGACCTGGTTGCGTTATTCGGGAAGTACGGAGAGGCGTGTTAGTCGTGTTAAAGGGTTCACTCGCTGCCGCGCGGAGAATAGCAAGTAGCGAATGGCGAGTAGCGAACGACGAGATCGAGACGTGCGTCCCTCACTGCATCAGGGAGTCCTTCGGCCGGACCGGCCGGAGGCCGCTCACCCACCATCGCGATAACAGCCGTCACTGCGTCAGAGCTTGACGCAGACGTTCTTCGGCTCGGTGAAGAAACGCAGCGCTTCGTCCCCGCCCTCGCGGCCGACGCCGCTGGCCTTCATGCCGCCGAAGGGGACGCGCAGATCGCGCAGGAGCCAGCAATTCACCCAGACCGTGCCCGACTCGATCTGCTCCGCGACGCGATGGGCGCGGGCCAGGTCGCGCGTCCAGAGTGAAGCCGAGAGGCCGTAGGCGGTGCAGTTGGCGATCTCGACGGCCTCGCGCTCGTCGGCGAAGGGCAGGATCGTCACGACCGGACCGAAGATCTCCTCCTGGTTCGTGCGGCAGTTCGGGCCCAGCCCGGTGATCACCGTCGGCTCGAAGAAAAAGCCGTCGCGGCAGCGGTCGCTGGGCGGCGGGGGCTGCTTGCCGCCGCAGAGGATGCGGCCGCCTTCGTCGCGGGCGAGCTGCACGTAGTAGCGCGACTTCTCGAGCTGCGCCAGCGACACGAGTGCGCCTTGCTGCGTGGACGCGTCGAGCGGGTCGCCGATTCTCAGCCCGGCCGCGCGCTCGACGAAACGGGCGAGCAGGTCGTCGAAGATCGAGCGCTCGACCAGCAGGCGCGAGCCGCACAGACAGATCTGTCCCTGGTTGGCGAAGGCGGCCTGCACGCTCGTATCGAGCGCGGTATCCAGGTCCGCATCGGCGAAGATGACGTTCGGGTTCTTGCCGCCCATCTCCAGCGAGAGCTTCTTGAACAGCGGCGCCGCCGTGCGGGCGATCTCCGCGCCGGTCTTCGTGCCGCCGGTGAACGAGATCGTCGTCACCTTCGGGTGCGCCACCAGCGCCGCGCCGGCCTTCGATCCCAGGCCGTGAACGATATTGAGCACACCGGGCGGCAGCTCCGCCTCGTGGCACAGGCCGGCCAGCAGGTGGGCCGTCATCGGCGTGACTTCGCTGGGCTTGGCGACGGCCGTGCAGCCGGCCGCCAGCGCGGGGGCGATCTTCCACGTCAGCAGATAGAGCGGCAGGTTCCAGGGCGAGATCAGCCCGGCCACGCCGCGCGGCCGGCGCAGCGTGTAGTTCAGCGCCTGCCGGTCCATGGCGTGCAGGTCCCAGCGCTCGTGCAGGATCGCCGTGGCGAAGAAGCGGAAGTTGTGCACCGCGCGCGGAATATCGACCGTGCGGCAGCGCGAAAGCGGCTTGCCGTTGTCGATGCACTCGGCCATCGCGAGGGCCTCGAGGTTCTCTTCGATCAGACCGGCGAGGCGGAGCAGGATCTCGCTGCGGCGCTCGGCCGGCGTGCGAGACCAGGCTTCGAACGCCTCGGCCGCCGCGGCGACCGCCCGTTCCACGTCGCGCACGTCGCTGTCGGGCACGCGCGAATAGACGTGGCCGGTGGCCGGCTCGACGTTGTCGAGGAATTCTCCGCTGACCGGAGGGACCAGCTCACCGTTGATGTAGTTGCCGATCGTCTGCATGGGCGCGACCTGTACTGAGGATTATTGCGGGCGGCGGGCCCGCGGGCGGATCAAATGGCTCCTATGCGGCCGCCGTCGACGGGGAGACTGACGCCGGTGATGTAGCTCGCGGCCGGCGAGGCCAGGAAGGCGACCGCGGCGGCGATCTCCGCGGGCGAGGCGAAGCGGCCGGCCGGCGTGGTGGTCTTCATTTCCTGCTCGACGGCGGCGGGGTCGACGCCCTGAGCCGCGGCGCGGCGCTGGATGAGGTCGCGCAGGCGGGCGGTGTCAGTGAAGCCGGGAAGCACATTGTTGACGGTGATGCCGTGCGGAGCGAGCTCGCGGGCGAGCGTCTTGGCCCAGCCGGCGACGGCGGCGCGGGTGGTGTTGGAGACGCCGAGGCCGGGGATCGGCTCGCGGACGGAGGTCGAGACGATGTTAATAATGCGGCCGTAGCCGCGCTGTTTCATGCCGGGCACGAGCGTCTGGACGAGCACCTGGTTGCCGAGGACGTGCATGGTGACGGCTTCGAGGAACTGCTCGGGCCGGGCGTCGAGGATGGGGCCGGGTGCGGGGCCGCCGGTGTTGTTGACGAGGATTTCGTGCGGGCCGTGCTCGGCGACGTGGGCGGCGGCGCGCGACCGGAGCGCCTGCGTGTCACGGAAATCGACGGCGAGGCAGGTGTGGTGCTGGCCGCCGCTCTTGGCGAGCCCCCGGCGAACGGACTCGAGCTGTTCGGCGTTGCGGGCGGCGAGCGTGACGCCGGCGCCGAGTTGTGCGAGCAGCTCGGCGCAGGCCCGGCCGATTCCCTGCGTGCTGCCGCAGACGAAGGCGCGCTTTGCGGAGAGGTCGATCATCTGTGGGCCCTTCTCGCGTGCGTCGTGGCATTCTACGCGGGGCGGCGGCGCGCGTCGCGGGGGGAACGGAGCCGATGTGCCTCGGCCGCGGCAAAGACGCGGGGGCGACTGCGGACACGGCGCGAGGACGCGCAGAGCCCTACTGCGTTCGCCGGCTCCCCGACGGTCGCGGCTCGGAACTCACGGTCGCGGCTCTGAGCAGAGGCGGGCCGCGTGCAGCTCGCCGTAGAGCTGCATGCACGTGTCGAGCATCGGCTGGTGCGAAGGCGGAACGGGCTCGCTCTTGGGCCGATAGGGCTCGAAGCCGGTCGATTTCTCGACCGCGTCGTACCAGTAGCGGGCCCAGACTCCGTCGGTCTCGCGGCGGCCGGGCGGCCAGGAGAGCATCGCTTCGTCAAAGGGAACGCCGAGCGCTTCGCAGAGCAGGCCGAGCGTGCGGCGCGGGTTCTCGAGCACGTCGCGGGCGTCGACGACGGCGGGCGTGCGGCCGGTGGCGTCCCGCATGCGGCGGAAGAGCTCGACCTGCTGCGGCAGGCCGGTGTCGTCGAGTCCGGCCCGGGGGTATTTGCGCAGCAGCGAGGTGAGCATCTCGCGCGGGTCGCGGATGAGAAACGCGTGCGTGAGGTGATCCAGCCAGCCGCGGTCGATCTCCGGCAGGAGGTGATGGGCCATGTGCTTCTGGTAGAAGATGCGGCGGCCGTGCGGAACGGGGCCGGTGAGCCAAGCGACGACCTTGCGCCAGTCGGTCTTGTGGGCGGCGATGACCTCCTCGCGGCCGGGATGGTCGATGTCGGGGCGGGCGGCGAGGTAGTGGGCGTAGAGCGGCTCGTCGCAGACGAAGGTGTCGGGGCGATTGCCCCACGAGCGCATGAGGGCGGTGGAGATGTTGCGCGGGCCGGACCAGACGGCGATGCGGATGGCGTCGGTGTCGGGCGGCATCGGGGGCTCCATCGCGACGGCACATCTTACGCGCCGGCACGGACGGCCGCTGCACGTCGTGGTGCAAGAAGGGATTCTCGCACCAGCGGAACTGGGGGACCGGTCTCCGACCGATCACTGGGGGACCGGTCTCCGACCGGTCACCGGGGGGCCGGTCTCCGACCGGTCACTGGGGGGCCGATCTCCGACCGGTCACTGGGGGGCCGATCTCCGACCGGTCACTGGGGGACCGGTCTCCGACCGGTCACTGGGGGACCGGTCTCCGACCGGTCACTGGGGGGCCG
>CAZXUI010000017.1:0-58589 GCA_964643885.1 uncultured Planctomycetales bacterium | reverse complement strand
CCGGTCTCCGACCGGTCACTGGGGGACCGGTCTCCGACCGGTCACTGGGGGGCCGATCTCCGACCGGTCACTGGGGGGCCGATCTCCGACCGGTCACTGGGGGACCGGTCTCCGACCGGTCACCGGGGGACCGGTCTCCGACCGGTCACCGGGGGGCCGGTCTCCGACCTGTCGCGCTCTTGCCCGCCACAGGGCTAACGACCGTCGCCGGTGGCTTCAGCCACCGGAAAACTCACCCCCCACGTCGCCCGTGGGGCCTTGGCCTCAGATCACAGCACAAGAGGGACAATCCACCCGCCGCCCGCTCGCTCACGGTCGCGGCTCGGAGCAGAAGCCGGCGCGATCAGGAGCCAAGCCTGATCCCGTGCGGCAGCGGCTGGCCGATCTCGTTGACCGAAACGTACACGAGCTCCGCCTCGGTGACCGAAACGACGGTACTCGGATCGGCGAAACGCTCCGCCTCGACCGAGACGCGCACCGTCAGCGACGTGCGGCCGGCCTTGGTCAGGCGCGTATAGAAGCTGAGCACGTCGCCGACGAAGACCGGCTGCCGGAACTCGACGTGGTCCATCGCGACGGTGACGAACTTGTGCGGCGTGTGCTTGCGGGCCTCCACGGCGCCGGCCTGGTCGATGTAGCTGAGCAGCACACCCCCGAAGATCGTGCCGTGGGCATTCGTGTCGCGCGGCATCATCATCACGCGGATGGCCGGACACGGGCGGCTCGATGCGTCACTCATGGCGGCTCCTTCTCAACCCAGCGCCTCCTCTACTTCGGCCACGATGCGCGGCACCACGCGCTCCCACTCGCCGCGGACCCGCGCGCCGGCCGCCCGCGCGTGCCCTCCCCCTCCGTAGCGGCGGGCGATCTGGGCCACGTCCAGCGGCTCGCTCTCGTCGACCTGGCGGCTGCGCAGATTGACCCGAATCACGCCCTCCTCCTCGGTGAAGAGGATCGTCGCTTCCGCCCCGGCCAGGCGGCCGGCCTCGTTGACGAGGTCCTCGGTCATCGAGGGATCGGCGCCGGCTGCGGCGAAGTCGGCCGGCCGGAGCGTCATCACGGCCAGCCGGCCGCGTGCGAACAGCGTGAGGCTGTCAAGCACGCGGGCGACCAGCTTGAGGCGGGCCAGCGGCTCCTGCTGGTAGAGATGGGCATAGAGGCGGGCCGGATCGGCGCCGGCCGCGACAAGCTCGGCGGCGGCACGAAGCATGCGGGCGTCGGTATTCGAGAAACGGAACCAGCCGCAGTCGGTGGCGATGCCGGTGAGCAGTGCCAGCGCGAGCCGGGGCTCGAGACGGATGCCGGCGGCGGCGAACCACTCGGCCAGGATGAGGCAGTTCGCGCCGGCGGCCTCGTCGATCAGGAGCAGGTCGCCGTCGCGCAGCCCGAGCGGGTCGCGGGTGGCATGGTGGTCGACGACGAGCGTTCGCGGGGCGCGGGCGAGGTAATCGGCGATCGGCTCGAGCTGGCTGAGCGAGCACGTATCCAGAATGACGACGCCGTCGGCGGCGTCGGCCAGGGTGGAAGCGTGCTCGTCCCAGAGCCGCCAGTCGGCCAGGGGCTCAAGGAAGGCGTAGCGCCGCGGCAGCGGCTCGAAAAGCAGGGCCGTCGGAACGTGGCCGCGCTGGCGGAGGGCCAGCGACATCGCCGCCAGCGAGCCGAGGGCGTCGCCGTCGGGGCGGCGATGGGAGACGAGCAGCGGCGAGCGGCTCTGCTCGAGCCAGCGGGTCGCGGCGAGGAAATCGAGGCTCGCTGTCATCGCGGCGGATTGTAGCGGCTGCGGATGGGCGTGCAGAGGCTGGGCGCGGGCGAAACCCGGGCGAGCCGGCGCAGCGCAGCGCGTTGAGGGAGCGGCATTTGCGCGAAGTTCGCGGTTGACTGGGCTGGCCGGGCGGGGTAAGAAAACAAGTGGTGTGGGCGGCTCGCCGCAGCGAGCTGGTACCGGTGGTTCGCGCCGCCGGTTTTGCCGCGTCCCGTCGCGACAGCAAGCAAGGAAATGGGCCATGAAGCAGCAATCCAAGGCACCCAAAGAGCGGATCAACATCACCTATCGGCCGGCGACGAACACGAAGGAGCAGAAGGAGCTTCCGTTCCGGATGGCGATGCTGGGCGACTTCACGCTGCGGCAGGATGACACGCCGCTGGAAGACCGCAAGATGCTGGCGGTCGACAAGGACAATTTCAACGACGTGATGCGCAGCCAGAAGCTGGAGCTGAACGTCAACGTGGCCAACAAGCTGACGGGCAAGCCGGGGGACGAGATGGCGGTGAAGCTGAAGTTCGCGACGCTCAAGGATTTCGACCCGGAGGCGATCGCGCGGCAGGTTCCGGAGCTGAATCAGCTTCTGGAGACGCGCGAGGCCCTGACGGCCCTGAAATCGCCGCTCTCGAACAAGCGCGAGTTTCAGAAGAAGATTCAGGAAATCGTCAAGGACGAGGAGACTCGCAAGAAGCTGATGGACGTGCTTCAGAAGCAGGAGGAGGCCGGCGGCGCAGCGCCGCAGGCGTAGGCAGCGGGCTTGTGCGGGTTTGGGGGGGCGAGATCAGGCGACGCGGCGGCCGGGCGGCGGCCGCGGCAGACAATCGGCGGAGAAAACAGTCATGGCAGAAGCACCGCAGGCGGCCCAGGGCGGCGCGGCAATGCCGCAGGAGATCTCGTCGCTGCTGGACGAGCTGACCGTAGCGACCGGATACAAGGATCAGGAGTCCGCCCGCATCGCGCGACGGGGCGTGCAGGAGCTGCTTTCGAATCTCGTCTCGCACCCGGCGGAGCGGATCGACAAGGCCCTGATCGACGCGTACATCGCGGAGATCGACGCGAAGCTCTCGGCGCAGATCGACGAGATCCTGCACCACAAGGACGTGCAGAAGCTGGAGAGCGCCTGGCGCGGGCTGAAGTTCGTCGTCGACCAGACCGACTTCCGCGAGAACATCAAGGTCCACATTCTCAACGTCAGCAAGGACGAGCTGCTGGAGGACTTCGAGAACTCGCCGGAAATCACCAAGAGCGGGCTCTATCAGCACGTCTACACGGCCGAGTTCGGCCAGGCCGGCGGGGAGCCGATCGGGGCCATGGTGGCCAATTACGAATTCGGGCCCGGCCCGCGAGATATCGCCTTGGCGCAGAAGGTCAGCGCGGTGGCGGCGATGGCGCATTGCCCCTTCATCGCGGCGGCGGGGCCGGAGATGTTCGGCGTCAGCGACTTCCAGGAGCTGCCCAAGCTCAAGGACCTCGCCAGCATCTTCGAGGGGCCGCAGTACATCAAGTGGAACTCCTTCCGCGACAGCCCGGATGCGCGCTACTTCGCGCTGACGCTGCCGCGCTTCCTGCTGCGGCACCCGTATGACCCCGACGCCAACCCGGTCAAGGCGTTCAACTACAGCGAGAAGGTGACCGACGACCACGGCAAGTACCTGTGGGGCAACGCGGCCTTCGCGTTCGCCACGCGTCTGACCGCCAGCTTCGCCGAAAGCCGCTGGTCGATGCACTGCACCGGCCCGCAGGCCGGCGGCATGGTCGAGAACCTCATCCTGCACCAGTACAAGACGCTCGAAGGGATCGAGACGAAGATTCCGACCGAGGTGCTGATCTCCGACCGGCGCGAGTTCGAGCTGGCCGAAGCCGGTTTCATCGGCCTGACAATGTACAAGAACACCGACAAGGCCTGCTTCTTCAGCGCCAATTCGGTCCAGCGGCCGAAGACCTTCCCCGACACCGAGGAGGGCAAGCGCGACCAGACCAACTACAAGCTCGGCACGCGGCTGCCTTACATGATGATGATCTCGCGTCTGGCGCACTATCTGAAGGTGATCCAGCGCGACAACGTGCAGACCTGGCAGACGCCGGTGAAGATGCAGACCGAGCTGACCGAGTGGATGCGGCAATACGCCACGGACACCGACTCGCCGCAGCCGGAGGTGGCCAACCGCCGGCCGATCCGTAAGTTCAACATCCAGGTCAGCGAGGTTCCGGGCGAGGTCGGCTTCTACAAGGTCGACCTGCAAGTGATGCCGCACATCAAGTACGAAGGTGCGGATTTCACGCTCTCGCTGGTCGGCAAGCTCGACAAGTAGAGCGGGCGGTGCACGGCGCGGTGCGGGCGGCGGCCGGCCGCCCGCGCCGCGTGTGTCTCTGGGCCTCCGGCGGCCGGGCGTGGGTACTGCGGCGCGGCGGTGGGGAACGGGTGCTTGCCTGCGGCTACCCACCCGCCGGCCCTGCGGCCGGCGGTGCGGGCTCTGAGCCGGGCCGAATTCGGATAACGTAACTCCTTGACATTTCAACATTTACAGACAATCTGCGGCCGCGGATCCGGCTCTCGGCGCGGTTTGGCACAGCGTTTGCGAAACAGGCGAATCGAACGGGCGATCGGGAAAACGCAAGACGGCCCGAAGAGATGAACGCAGCAGCCGGCACGAGGGATGCCGGCCGGGCCGAACGAGCGAGCGAAGCCACGTATGGCACCAGAGGAGATGCGACCATGCCAATGCCAGCCCACATGACGATGGAAGGCGAGAACCAGGGGAACATCGAAGGTTCGTGCGAGATGCAGGGGCGCGAGGGGACGATCCTCGTCGAAGCCTTCAACCACGAGGTGCGGATCCCGCGCGATCCGCAGAGCGGCCTGTCGACCGGCAAGCGGATTCACAACGCCTGCTCGATCGTCAAGACCTTCGACAAGAGCTCGCCGAAGCTCTACCAGGCGCTCTGCACCGGCGAGCATCTGAAGAACGTGACGATCAAGTGGTACCGGATCGATCCGGCCGGCCAGGAGCAGCATTACTTCACGCACGTGCTGGAGGACGCGATCATCGTCAGCATCCGGCCGTGGATGCCGAACTGCCTCGATCCGAAGACCGAGAGCTACACCCACATGGAAGAGGTGAGCTTCACCTACAAGAAGATCAAGTGGACGTGGGAAGTCGACGGCATCGAGGCCGAGGATAGCTGGATCGTGCCGAAGTAGGCCGGCCGGCCGAATGACCGGCCGCCGGTTCCCCGTCGCCGGCGGCCGGGCCGATCAGACGGGCGGATCATGGAAGCCCGAAGAGGGACGGACTCTCAGCGCAAGCCTCGCACGTGCCCGCCGCTGGGGCGGGCCGGCCGCGCCAGGGACGGCGGCGCGACACCGGCGCGAGCCGGATCGCGGCCGAAACGGGGGGATCGGCCGCACCGAAACGCGGCGTGCGAGGGCTCTTCGGGCGGGTGAACGTGAATCGCAGTCTCGGCCGACGGCCGGACAGGAGTGCAGTCAGATGGCAAGCAACAGTCGACCCGGCATGCCCGCCACGATCCATTTGGGCGGGAATTATGCGCAGCCGAGCACGGCGCCCGACGCCCTGCCGGAAGGCGGCGTGCTCGAGCGCTGGATCAACTGGACGGGCGAGAAGAACTGTGCGGCGCCAGTGTATGACACGGAACCCAACCGAGGGCTGGCCGATCTGCGGGTGCTGCTCGGCGACCTCGTGGTTCCCAGCGCCGCGCTCTCCGAAGGGGCCAGCGCGATCCGCCGGCGGCTGACGGAGCTCTCGCTCACGCGGCTGGCCGAATCACCACTGCTGGATGCGAACGTGCGTGCGTATCTCCAGCAGTGGCGCGATCTGGCGGAGGAGTAGCGGCCAGGGCGGGGCGGGATCAGGAGTCTCCCGCCCTGCCAGGCCCGCGGACGCCCGTGCAACGGATGTACCCACCAATCCCTCCACGCGGACGCCGGCCCCATCGCCTTCGGGCGAGGGGCCGGCCCACTTTGCGGAGGGGCCGACGGTCCGCTGGCCGGACCGGAAACGCGACTGCTGCCGCCCCCGACGCACGGATCCATCGATCTCCGCGGCCCCCGCCCGCATTCACGGCGCTCGCGTGTGCCACTGCTCTGCGAGCAGTGCAATCCCCGCCGCGCGCCCCTCCGGCAGCTCAGGCGCCCCCGCCCGCAGACCGCCGACCCCGGCTCGCAACCCTCGGGCCGATCACACTAACCGCGGATGTACTCGCTGAACGCATCCACGCTGGACTGGAACACGTCCGGGTCGATCGGGCCGTACCCGCCGTAGCCGAAGTCGCTGTGGTACGGATCGCTCCAGCCCGCGTCGTAGCCCCAGCCGCCCAGCCCCATGTCGGCCATGCCGTAGTCGTCGCAGCCCGCGCCGGCCAGCAGCGCCGCCACGAGTCCGGCCACCGGAATCCCCCGCTTCGCGCCGCTCTTGAATCTGCTCATCTGATCCTCGCTTGGTTTTCGAGATTCCTCGACACCGCAAGCCCGAATGCTCGCGTCTCACGGAGTCGTAGCAGCCCGGCCCTGCGGGCCTGACAGAAAATGGCGCCCCCCCGACCGCACGCCCCTCAATCCCTCAATCCCTTATTCCCATAACCACAATCCAGGGGGTCAAGATCATGCCCGCGCTGGGCCCCCCTTCCCTTGCCCCCCGCCTCCATCGTCCGCCGCTACCTCAGACGCGGTCTTTGAGCCGGGCGCCGCCCCCGCTTCGTCGCCGACGCCGCGAACCCCTCGCTCCGTTCTCGCTCAGCGCGGCGGACGGCGCCTTCGACACAAGTTCCTCGCCCCGGCTGCGCCGCCCGACGCGCGCAAAAATTCCCCCGGACCCCCAAGCCGGATAGACTCACCGCCATGAACGTCATCGCCCACGGCGTCGATATCGTCCTCTGCTCCCGCATTCAGCGGGCGTGGCAGGAGCACGGCGACGCCTTCATCAACCGCATCTTCACGCCCGCCGAGCGCGAATACTGCCTCGCGGCCCGCAATGCCCTCGAACGGCTCAGCGGCCGCTTCGCCGCCAAGGAAGCCGTGCTCAAGGCCCTCGGCACCGGCTGGCGCGGCGGCATCCTCTGGACCGATATCGAAACGCTGCCCGACCCGCTCGGGCGCCCGCTCGTGCGCCTTCACGGCCACACGGCCGACCTCGCCGCGTCGCTGGGCATCCGCGTCTTCGCCATATCTATCTCCCACGCCGGGGATTACGCGATGGCGTCGGCGCTCGCCCTCGGCCAGGACGCGCGCTAAGACCCGCCGGTGTGCGCGGCCGAATCGAGCCGGCGGCGGCGAAAACTCGCAATCAGCGCTTTCAATAAGTTCGCCGAGCGGGTGGAATACACACTGGCAGCCCAACGTTCGACCCTTCGAACGGGTCATGAGTGATAATCGATTCCTCCGCCATACCGCACGTTCGGGCGCGGGGTGGGGAAAAAGCAGTCAAAAGCCGTGGCCGAACCGGCTGAATGCGGGCCCGCGCTCGCGGGCGTGCGGGCACGAGTCCGGCGTCATTCGAGCCGGCGCCTTCTCTACAAACAGGTGACCTCATGCGAAACGCGGCGTTGATCGCCCTGGCCGGTCTGATCGTCGGTACGACCCTCGCGCAGGGCAGCTTGGTGAACTGGGAGAACCCTCCCGGCCACCCGCTGGACATGACACCCGACGGCTCGACGCTGCTGGCGGTCAACACCGCCGACGACCGGCTGGAGGTATTCCAGATCGGCAGCGGCGGGCTGATGTGGGTCCAGTCGATTCCGGTTGGCGTCGACCCGGTCACGGTGCGGGCGCGGACGAACACGGAGGTGTGGGTCGTCAATCACATCTCCGACTCGGTCAGCATCGTCGACCTGACGACCGGCAACGTGGTCTGGACGCTCAAGACGCTGGACGAGCCGTATGACGTCGTATTCGCCGGCACTGCCGGGCGGGCGTTCGTCTCCTGCTCGCAGCCCAGCGTCGTGCAGGTCTTCGATCCGGCCAATCTGGCCGGCGCACCGATCTCGATCGAAATCGACGCCGAGGAGCCGCGCACCATGGCCGTCAGCCCCGACGGCGGCACGGTCTACGTGGCGATCTTCGAATCCGGCAATGGCACGACGATCCTGGGCGGCGGCGCGGATGGACCCGTCGGCACGCTCGCCTATCCGCCCAACGTCGTCAGCGACCCGGCCGGCCCGTACGGCGGCGTGAATCCGCCCCCGAACGACGGGGCCGCGTTCGATCCGCCGCTGGACCCGAACAATCCGCCGCCGCCGCGCGTGGGTCTGATCGTCCGCAAGCAGGACGACGGTACCTGGCTCGACGACAACGGCGGCGACTGGACGAACCTCGTGTCGGGCCCGCAGGCCAGTCTTTCGGGCCGGCCGGTCGGCTGGGACCTGCCGGACCGCGACATCGCGGTGATCGACGCGGAGACGCTCACGCTGAGTTACATCACGCGACTGATGAACATCAACATGGCGATCGCGGTGAACCCGGCCAGCGGCGATGTCAGCATCGTCGGCACCGAGGCGTTCAACGAAGTCCGCTTCGAGCCGAACGTCAACGGCCGCTTCATTCACGTGAATGTCGCGCTCGTGGATCCGGCGAGCGGCGCCGCGTCGATCGTCGACCTGAACCCGCACCTGGATTATTCGAGCTCGACCATCCCGCAGACCGAGCGCGTCAAGTCGATCGGCGACCCGCGCGGGATCGTCTGGAACGCGGCCGGATCGCGGGCGTATGTGACCGGCATGGGCTCGAACAACGTGGTCGTGATCGATTCGGCCGGCGCCCGGGCGGGGCTGGCGGAGACCATCCCGGTCGGGCAGGGGCCGACGGGCATCGCGCTCGATGAGTCGCGCGGCCGGCTGTACGTGCTCAATCGCTTCGACGCGTCGATCTCGATCATCGACACGGCCACCGAGATGGTGAGCGCAACGATCGGCTTCTACGACCCGACGCCTGAGGTGATTCGCGTCGGGCGGCCGCATCTGTACGACACGCATCGCACCTCGGGTCTGGGGCACATCTCGTGCGCCTCGTGCCACGTGGACGCGCGGATCGACCGGCTGGCCTGGGACCTGGGCGACCCGCAGGGGGATGTCATTCCGCTGACCGGGCAGAATCTGGGCGCGGGCATCTTCGGCCTGACGCCGGGGACGACGAACCCGCCCTTCGCACCGCATCACCCGATGAAGGGGCCGATGACGACGCAGACGCTTCAGGACATCATCGGCCACGAGCCGCATCACTGGCGCGGGGACCGGCGCGGGATCGAGGAGTTCAATCCGGCGTTCGTGGGGCTGCTGGGCGACGACCAGTTGCTCACGCCGCTGGAGATGCAGGAGTTCGAGGACTTTCTGGCGACGATCACGTTCCCGCCGAATCCGTTCCGCAACTTCGACAACACGCTGCCCAGCGCGCTTCCGCTGCCGGGGCATTTCACGCCCGGGCGGTTCGGGCCGGCCGGCCAGCCGCTGCCGGTGGGCAATCCGCAGGCGGGTCTGACCCTGTACCGCTCGACGTCGCGGCGGCTGGACGGCAACGCCTTTGCGTGCGCGACGTGCCACACGCTGCCGACGGGCACGGGGCCGAACTCCGTGTTCACCGGCGGCATGCACACGCCGCTGCCGCCGGGGCCGCTGGGCGAGGCGCATCACATGCTGGTCAGCGTGGACGGCTCGACGAACCGGGCCTTCAAGACGCCGCAGCTCCGCAACCTATACGACAAGGTCGGCTTCGAGGCGACGCAGGTCTCGAACCGGGCCGGCTTCGGCTTCCTGCATGACGGCAGCGTGGACTCGATCGCGCGCTTCGTGTCGGAACCCGTCTTCGACGTACGCAGCGATCAGGAAGTGGCCGACCTGGTCGCGTTTCTGCTCTGCTTCTCCGGGTCGGACCTGCCGGCCGGCATCCCGACGAACCTGCTGTTGCCGCCGGGCACGGCGAGCCAGGACTCGCACGCGGCCGTCGGGGCGCAGACGACGGTGGTGGACTCGGGCTCGGTGACGCCGGATCAGCTCAATTTGATTCTGAGCATGGTTTCGCAGGCGGATCAGGGCCGCGTCGGGCTGATCATCAAGGGGCGACAGGGCGGGATTGCACGGGGCTACAGCTACGCCGGCGGCGGGATGATGCAGTCGGACCGGCTGGCCGAGCAGGTGTCGTATGCGGCGTTGATCAGTACTGCTTCGGCGGGAAATGAGATCACGTTCACCGTCGTGCCGCTGGGCACGGAGATTCGCGCGGGCATCGACCGCGACGAGGACGGCTACTATGACCGCGACGAACTGGATGCGTGCACCGATCCGGCCGACCCGAACAGCTTCCCCGGTGGACCGGGCGGGCTGGTGGGCGATCTCGACGGCGACGGGATGGTCGGGTTCACGGATCTGGTGATCCTGCTGGGCGCTTACGGGTCGAGCGCGGCCGGCGATCTGGATAACGACGGCGACACGGACTTCAGCGATCTGGTGATTCTGCTGGCGAATTACGGGATGACGTGTCCGTAGTCCGCGGCGGCGGGTGTCTGAGGGTGTGAGCCGATCGCGGGCACGTCGATAAGCGCGGCTCGGAATCAGAACCCCCTGCGCCAAGCAGGGGGTCTGTTCGCGGCCGGGAGGCCCGCCGCTTGGCGCGGCGGGTTCTGATCGCGGGCACGTCGATGAGCGCGGCTCGGAATCAGAACCCCCTGCGCCAAGCAGGGGGTCTGTTCGCGGCCGGGAGGCCCGCCGCTTGGCGCGGCGGGTTCTGATCGCGGGCACGTCGATGAGCGCGGCTCGGAATCAGAACCCCCTGCGCCAAGCAGGGGGTCAGTTGGCGGCCGGGAGGCCCGCCGCTTGGCGCGGCAGCGGGCGAGACGCCCGCGCTCCGCATGGGGCGCGGCGTGAAGGCATCGTACGGGCGGGACGCCCGTACCACCCGGCGCTTACGAGCCGGAATCGCCGGAGAGCAGAAACGCCGTCAGCGCGACGAGTTGAAGCACGGCCGCGAAGGCGAGCTTGATCAGCAGGTCCTGGAAGGCGGCCTGAAAGAACCAGTCGAGCGTACTGAGCGCGATCAGACCGAGCACGAAGACCTGAACGATTGCGCCCGCCAGCCAGACGAGCGAGAAGGACCGGTGCTGCTGCTCGCGCAGCGAGGCATCGAGCCCGGCGCGGATTTCAATCAACAGCTCCTCGAGGCGGCGGAAGACCGGTTGCTGCTCCGCGGCCGGCTCGCCCGCCGGGCCTGAGGGCGGCGCTTCGCGGTCGGCGGCCTGCTCGCTGGTTGGGTTGGGCGCGTCCTGCCTTGCACCCCCACCGACGGGATCGGCCGGGATCTGGGCGCGCGCCGTGCCCGCGCCGGTCGTCGGCCTTTCGGGCACGAAGCCGCGCGGCTCATCTCGCTCGGTCGTGGTTTTCGGCTCGTATGACACGCTCAGACACCCGGCACTTCGGAATCCCTCGTCGCGGAATCGCCCGATACGGCTCGTTCCGCAATGCGTAGGTTCGCGCGAAAGTGCTCCAAATTCAAGCCGCCGATGACCAGACTGGCCACGCCGGGCGTCCGCAGAACGAAGGGGATGGCCGTCCCGGGCGGCAGGCGGCCGGACGCAAGCCCCTTCTTGACCACGACACCGACGCCGGCCGCGGCCGCCTCGGCGATGACGCCCGCGTGCGACGTGTCGTCGCAGTGATACTCGACCATCAGCACATCGGCCCAGGCCAGGGCCTCGCGGGCCGCGGCGACAGTCTTGCCCGAGAACCCGACGGCGCGGATGACGCCGGCGCGGCGAAGCTCGAGCAGCGCGGGAACGACGTCCGTCTCGCGCAGGATGCGCAGGTCGTCGGCGTGGGCGTGGACGAAGACGAGATCTAGCGCGCCTCCGCCGAGACGCCCGAGACTGCGCTGCACGCTGGCGCGCACGGCCGCGGCGGAGAAGTCATAGCTCGACCGGCCGGCTTCGAACGTCTCCCCCACCTTGGTCGAGATCACGCACTCGCGGCGGCGGCCGGCCAGCGCCCGGCCGAGGCGCTCTTCGCTCAGGCCGTAGGCCGGGGCCGTGTCGATGTAGTTGATTCCGAGGACGAGCAGCCCGTCGATCAGCCGCTGCACGGCCGACTCGGTCGGCAGCTCGTAGGCGGATGGGTACTTGATGCCCTCATTGCGGCCGATCTTGAACGCGCCGAAGCCGATGCGGCTGACGCGCAGTGCGGTCCTGCCAAGCGTCACGCGGTCCATGTGCGGCCCTCCTCCTCCCAGGGCGGCGGCGCGACCGCCGGCCGGGGCCAGCCGGCCAGCGCGGCCGGCACACCCCCCCCACCATCGTGCGGCGGCGGCAGTTGAGCGAGGATGTTCTCGGCCAGGCGCGGAGCGAGGGCCATCTTGGTCGGCCAGGCCGTGATGACGTTGCCCTCGCGCAGAATGGAGACGTCGCTGGGGCGGCGGCCGCCGGGAGTGGCCTGCTCGGCGCGGTCGACGCGGTAGGTGCTCGATTCCGTGCGGTCCAGGCGCACGCCGGGCAGAACGGCTGCCAGCTCGCGACGGGCGCGGGCGATCAGCTCGGACGGCGAGAGCGGCACGCCGTCTTCGGAGATCTGTCCGCCGATCTGCCAGACGACGCGGCCGGCGGTATCGACTTCGCTGGTGATCGTGACGCGCGTGCGGCCGCCGTCGATGCAGTGGCCGCTGATCTGCGGCAGCGACTTGCCGCGCACGAGCAGCATGTGCAGCGGCCGGCGCTGCATCGACTGGTCCGGCAGGGCGAAAACGCGGCGGAGCGCTTCGTTGCCCGCGCCGGCCGTGAGGGCGATCGTGCGCGGGCGAAGGGTGAGCGGTTCGCCGTTCGGCGGGGTCAGTCGGACTGCGGTCACCTGGTCGCCGTCGCGCTCTGCGTGCGGCGGCGGATGGTCGGGGGTCTTCAAGATGCGGCCGTGGTGCCTGCCGGCGAGTTCCGCGACGAGGCTGACGGGCGAGATGACCTGCTCGTCGAGGCGGAAGACGTCGCCCGGGCAGGCGGCGAGCGCGGGCGGCAGTTCGTCGCGCGGGATGCGGACGGGACCGACGCGCAGACCGACGCGGGCGCCGATCATGCCGAGCTGGGATTTGAGGCTGGCGGTGCGCCACAGATAGCAGAAGGGCGCGCGGATGCGCGTCTGCGTGAGGTGCGGCTCGCGTCGGCCGGCGAGGCAATCCGCCCAGAGCTGCGGCATGTCACGGATGCGTTCGGCGGAGGCGTTGAGCAGGCCGTCGAGCGTGTACTTGAGGCCGCCGTGGATGATGCCCTGCGAGGCGGCGGTCTGGCCGCTGCCGAGGCGGCCGGCCTCGAGCAGGAGTGTGTTGTGCCCGGCGCGAACGGCGTGGTCGAGCAGCCAGAGGCCGGCGACGCCGCCGCCGAAGATGAGCAGATCCAGCTCGATCTCGCGGAGTTCAGGCACACGGCGATGGTCGTTCGCGGCGAATCGGCTGTCAAGCGAGCGGAGCCCGCGTGGCGGCGAAGCGCCGCGAGCGACTCGACGCAGACCTGAGTCCGCGGCGGAGCGCTGCGGTCGAGCAGCGCTCCGTGCGAGGACCCGTTTGTGCGGTCCGTACGGCTAGCCGCGGCGGCGGCCGATCAGGACCAGGCCGAGCAGCATGGCGCTGATGGTGGCCGGCTCGGGTACGAGCGAACCGACGCCGAGGGGATCGATCTCACCACTCACGCCGATGAAGCGCACCGACGTGACGGAGCCGCCGAGCGGCACGCCCAGCGCGCTCAGATCGATCGGATGGGCGAAGACGCTCGCGTCGAACGGGCCGGAGCCGCCGTAGAAGTAGGAGCGCATCTCACCGGTGTCGACGGCGCCTGCACCCGGCAGCGCCAGCGTGGCGCTGAAGCCGTCGAAATCAGTGGAGAACTCGTAGTCGTTGACGCTGAAGCGGGCGTCGAAGAGGACCAGATCGTCGCCGGCGATGTTCATGACGGGCGAACCGAAGGTCATTTCGACCGTGGTTCCGGCCTCGCCGTTGCAGTAGCCGTCGTCGATGATGCTGAAACCGCTGAACGCAGTGTCGACCGAGGTCGTGGTGTTGACGACGTTGCACCAGTCCCAGATTCCGCCGCCGCCGGAGATGAGCGTGGCGGAGGCGGGTGCATCGAAGATTATGTAGGGTCCGATCGTTTCGGTCCCCGCGAGCGCGGGCACCGCGAGACTCGACGCGAGCAGACACGCTCCAAGACTGCGGATTCTCATACTCTCCTCCTCCAGGCAAAGATATGATGGGGCTGGGCACGAACTCTTGCATTTACATTATCACCCCTTCATCTTCATGTCAATGAAATCTGATGTAGTCCGGTTTATGATTTTTTTATCGTCGGACCCGCGCGCCGAAGCGTAACCCGCTCGCCTGTCACAAGATGTGGCGCGCTGGCCGGGATGGGGTCTGTCGACCGGGCGACCTGTCGGAGACCTGTCCCCAATGATTGAAGCTGCGTCAGGCGGCGCTTCGGTCAGAGAGTTTCGCGCAGCAGCTCGCCGATGACGTTCTCGAATTCGTTCAGGCGGACGCGAATATCGAGGCGCAGGAGCTCCGGCACGTCCTCGTCCGGCTGCGACGCCGGCCAGAGCGGCGCCAGCTTGACCCAGTCCTTGCGTGTCGTCACGACGACGGAGCGGGGGACCGCGCGTGCGGCGGCGCAGATGCGCTCCACGTCGGCGGCCGTGTAGGCATGGTGATCCGGGAACGTCAGCGGCGGGCAGAGTTGGCCGGCGTGCGGCCGCAGAAGGTCGATGAAGGTCCTGGGGTTGCCCAGCCCGCAGACGGGCAGCACGGGCCGCCGGCGAAGCTCAACGATCGGAAGCATGTTCAGATCCATGGAGCGGAGGCCGGCCGACTCGACGGACGAGAAAATCATCGGCATGCCCGGCACGTAATCGGCGACCGTCATTTGTATCTGGGCCAGCCTCCCCAGACCGGCCTGATTGGCCCGCGAGACGATCAGACAACTCGCCCGGCGCAGGCTGCTGAGCGGCTCGCGCAGGCGGCCGGCGGGCAAGAGGCGGCCGCCGCCGAAGGGATCGAGCGCGTCGATCAGAACGACGTCGAGGTCGCGGTGCAGGCGGCGGTGCTGAAAGCCGTCATCGAGGACGATGCAGTCGCCGAGCTTCTCGGCCGCGATGCGGGCGGCGCCGCGGACGCGGTCCGCATCGACGACGACGCGATCCGCACCAAGCGACTCGTGCAGTTCGGCGACCTCGTCAGCCACCTGGCCGACCCGCGCCCCGTAGCCGCGTGTCAGCACGACCGGGCGGCGGCCGAGCGAATCGAGCCGGCGGACGAACTCGATGACGGTCGGCGTCTTGCCGGTGCCGCCGGTGGTGATGTTTCCGATGCTGATGACGGGCAGGTCGGCGGGTGAAGGCGGCCTGCGGTCGTACCACGCGTTGCGGGCGCGGATGGCCAGGCCGTAGAGCCAGGCCGCGGGGATGAGCAGCGGGTTGGTGGTCCGCGGCATGTCGGCCGGCCTGGGCGGATCGGCGGTCACGCTTAGAGCCTGATGACGCCGATCTGCTGCTGCCATTCGACCGCCTGTGGGATTCCGGCGCTCAGGGGTGTCTGCGGGTGATAGCCCAGCAGCTCGCGGGCTTTGGTGATGTCGGCGACGTAGCGCGTCACCTCGCCGGGGCGGGCGGGCTCGAACGTGATCCTGGGTTTGCGGCGAAGGGCGAGGCTGATCAGATTGACGACGTCGACCAGCGTCGAGCCCTGGCCGTAGGCCAGGTTGATCGTTTCGTGGTTCACGCGCCGCTCGACCAGCGCGTCGATGCCGCGCAGAACGCCGTCGACGCAGTCGTCGACGTAGGTGAAATCGAGCACTTTCTCGCGGCCGAAGACGGTGATCGGCCGCTCTTCGGCGATGCGGCGGATGAAGAGCGGGATGACGCGCTCCATGCGCTGCTCGTCGCAGTCGTAGCGGCCGTAGACGTTGCTGAAGCGGAAGACGAGGTACGGCAGGCCGTAGCACTCGGCGTAGGAGTAGATGTAGGCCTCGCCGGAGATCTTGCTGGCGCTGTAGGGGCTCTCGGCGACGACGAAGTCGGCCTGCGACTCGTCGGTGATGTGCCGGGTGATGTCGCCGTAGACCTCGCGCGAGCTGCCGAAGATGATCGGCGTGCCGGTGCGGCGGCAGTACTCCAGCACATTGAAGCACATCTGAAGATTCTCGAATGCGCGGCGCGGGTGCTCGACCAGCTCGAAGACCTTGGCGTGTGCGGCCAGGTGCAGGACCGCGTCGAAGCGGCCGTCGACGGGCAGGTCGCCCGGCTCGATCTGGCAGAGATTGCAGGTGACGGTCGGGATCTTGTCGGTCCACGTGTTCGGGCGGGCGTCGAGACCGGCGATCTGGTCTCCCCGCGCCAGCAGCGCGAGGCCGACGTTCGTGCCGATCTGGCCGCTGGAACCGGTAATCAGAACCCGCATCGTGCGTGCGTCTCCGCAAGGCCGCGCCCGGCCGGGCCGCCGCCGGCCGGCGGGTCGTCCGCGCGGGGGCAGTCTAGCCGCGCTGCGCGCGGGTCACAAGGATGGACGGGCGGCGTTGGACGAGTGACGCGGGCGCGGATAGTCTCGCGGACATGGCCAAAAGGCGAGAGCCGAGGGAGCGATTGCCGGTCGACGCGCGGGCGATGATCGTCCGCGCGCGGGTCAACTACCTGATCGTCCGGCCGGGGGGAGACCCGGAGGCGCCCTGGCGGTTCCCGGGCGGGTCGGCCGAGGCGGACGAGTCGCCGGAGGCGGCACTGCGGCGGACGGCCCGGGAGCAGCTCGGGGTGGAGCTGGAGATTCTGGTGGGTCAGCCGCCGTTCGTTCATCGAACGAGCGAGCGGGCAGTGACGTATCGGTATTACGTCTGCGCGATTCTGCGGGGCGAGCCGGCGACCCGCGGGGGCGGCGAGATGCGCTGGGTGCAGGCGGCGCAACTGCGGGACTACGTTTTCGACGAGCCGACCCAGAAGGTTGTCGACTGGATCATCGAGGAGCACGGCCGGCGCGGGCCGCGGATGTGAACCGCGGGCCGGAGCGCTGCCGCGGCGCGCGGCGTTCTGCTTTGCGCACTCTTGACGCGAAATTGCGCGAATAGCGACTGAATGGATCCGCCCGTGCGCGTACACTCCGGGCCGAGAAGAACTTGATACGCAGCCTGATCGAGGGCGAGCGCGCTCCGACGGATGGGCTGTGAGGAGGTCGAGATGAGCATCACGCGTCGCGGCGGCCGCAGCAAAGTCACCCCCCTTCTCTTGGCCCTGGCCGGCTGGATGTGTCTGGCCGGCGCGGTTGGTACAGGGGCCCAGGACCCGTCCACGGGCGAGACGACGGCGCGGGGGGTCGTATATGAGGATGCCAACCGCAACGGGCGGCGCGACGCAGGCGAGGCCGGTCTGGCGGGCGTGCGCGTGTCGAACGGGCGCGACGTCGTTACGACCGACGAGCAGGGCCGCTACAGCGTGGGCGTGGATGACGACGACGCCGTCTTTGTGATCAAGCCGCGCGGCTACATGACGCCGCTGGATGAGCACAATCTGCCGCGCTTCTACTACATTCACAAGCCGGCGGGCTCACCTGAGGGCCTGAAGTACCGGGGCGTCGAGCCGACCGGGCCACTGCCGGAGTCGATCGATTTCGGGCTGCACAAACAGGAGGAGCCCGAGCGATTCCGGGCGGTCTTCTTCGGCGACACGCAGCCGCGGAACGTGCAGGAGGTGGAGTATCTCGGCCACGACGTGGTGGAGGAGCTGATCGGCTTCGAGGCGGCCTTCGGCGTGACGCTGGGGGACATCGTCTTCGACGATCTGAGCGTTTTCGAGCCGTACATTCAGACGGTGGCGCTGATCGGGTTGCCGTGGTACAACGTGCTGGGCAACCACGACATCAACTTCGACGCGACCAGCGACGAGCACTCCGACGAGACGTTCGAGCGCTACTTCGGGCCGGCCACCTATTCGTTCGACTACGGGCCGGTGCACTACGTCGTGCTGGACAACGTGCGCTATTCCGGCGACCCGAAGAGCAAGAAGTACGCCGGCGGGCTGTCCAGGGAACAGATGCAGTTCATCGTCAACGATCTGAAGCACGTGCCCACGGACCGTCTGGTTGTCTTCATGATGCACATTCCGCTCTACGAAGTGCCGGAGCGCAGGGAGCTGTTCGAGGTCATCCGCAAATATCCGCACACGCTCTCGATCTCGGCCCACACGCACTATCTCGAGCACGTGTTCATGGGGCCGAGCCACGGCAACAACGCCCCGCAGCCGCACCATCACTATGTGGCCGTCACGACGTGCGGGAGCTGGTGGACCGGCGTGCCGGACGAGCGCGGCATCCCGCACACGACCATGCGCGACGGGGCGCCCAACGGCTACACGATCATCAGCTTCGACGGCAACGGCTATTCCATGCGCTTCAAGGCGGCCCGCCGGCCGGCGGATGAGCAGATGTCGATCTACGCGCCCAACGAGGTGCCGGCCGGTGCGCTGGCGGACACGGAAGTGATCGTGAACGTCTATGCGGGCAGCGAGCGGTCGGTGGTGGAGATGCGCGTGGGAGATCGGCCGTGGACGAAGCTGGCGCAGGAGCTGCGGCCGGATCCGTATTTTGCGGACCTGAAGGCGATGGAGGAGCGTGCCAAGGCGGCCGGGAAGCTGCCGGGCCGCGCGTTGCCGAAGATCATTCCCTCGCCGCACATCTGGGTGGGCCGGCTGCCGGGCGAGCTCTCGCCGGGGACGCACCTGATCGAGGTACGGACGAAGGACATGTTCGGGCAGGAGTACACCGGACGGCGGATCATTCGCGTCTCCGGTGCGGCGGAGTAGTCCTGCCGCGCGCCTTGGGAAGCGCGGGCGTCTCGCCCCCTGTCGGCTCCGAGCCGGGACCGTGCGCATAACCCGAGCCGCGGCCGTGCGCATAATCCGAGCCGCAACCGTGAGGAGCGGGCGGAGTTCGAAGCGCTTTTCGCGCACACGCGCCGCAGCGCGCACACCTGACGTCAACGCACGCGAGCCTGGAATAGGTGAATGTCAGCTCTCGCTGGCGCGGGCGGCGCGCCACCCCCGGCCCGCTCCTCACGGTCGCGGCGCGGATCACGCGGGCGGGAGGGCCGCTACGGCCGCCCGGGCTTGGCCGGCGGCGGCTCGCCGCCCTTGGGCTTCTCCCCGTCGCGAATCTCCCGCAGCACCACCAGCATCTCGCCCAGCCGAATGTTCGCCGTTTTCAGCTCGGCGATCATCTGCGCCCGCTGCGCGCCGCTATCCGGCACCTGTGCCAGCGCGACGCCCGGCCGGCTCAGCTCTCCCCACACCAGCACGCACGCGAGCAGCGCGGCCGCACCGAACGCGAATCCGGTCAGAAACGAGCCGCCTCGAAAACCGGTCATGGACAATCTCCTGTGAGCGTGGCGATGCAATCGCGGAATGGGAGCCGACGAGCGACTCGTGATGTCCGTCGCAAATGCTGCATCACGGCTCCGAGAGCGCTCGTGACCCGCGTGCCGCAGCGCGGCGCGAATTGCGGGCGAAACGCCCGCGCTCCCCATGTTGCGGGACGTTGGGCCAACTGCACTACTCGTCCTGGGTGTCGCTGAAGACGGCCGCGTATTGGTCGATCTCGTAGATGCCCGTGTACTCGTCCTCGACCTGCTCCTCCTGGAGAATGCCGCGGACCGTCGCGCCGGTCTCGCCCATCCGCCGCAGGAACTGAAGCACCTGGCCGGTGGCCTCGTCCCGGTCGCGGGCGACGATCTGAAAGACGCGCTGAAAGCGCGTGAAAGGTGCGCCGCTGCGGTCGGGCGGGCGGATGAGCTCCTCCAGCCCGGGGCGGTAGTCGGCCTCGACGATCAGGCTGAACCAGGCCCCGTTGCGGACCGGCTCGCCGGTCGCCTCGCGGAAGACCTCGCACAGCTCGAACGTGCAGGCGTTGGCCGCGTAGGCCTGGGCCAGAAGCTGCTCGCAGCGTTCCGGCCGGTCGTTGCGGGCGAAAAAGTCCATCGCCATCTCGAACGAGTAGGTCAGCTCTTCGCGGTCGCCGGGGACGACGTGATGCAGGGCCTCGTCGTAGAGGTGCTCGGCCGCACGCAGGTCGCCGCTCTCCTCCGAGATGATCGCCCGGAGAATTCGCGGCCGCGAGGTGTCCGGCTCGCTGCGCTGAAGGTAGGTGAGTTGCTCGCGGGCGAGCGGGAGCCTTCCCGCCCGGACGGCCGTCACGCCCCAGTTGAGCCGCAGGCCCGAGGCGGACGGATCGATCTGCTCCGCCCGGCGATAGCAGGTGAAGGCGTCTTCGTAGAGTTCGTCGTCGCTGTGGAGGATGCCCAGCGAGATCCAGGCGGAGGCGTCGTCGGTGAAGACCGAGAGATAGCGCCGCAGCGTGGATCGGGCGGCGACGGTGTCGCCGAGGTCCGCCTGGAGCGAGGCCACGCGCGGCAAGGTCCACTCGATGTCGCCGCCGAGCTTGATCAGGTGATTCAGCACGTCCAGGGCCTGGCGGTGCATTCCGAGGCGGTCGTAAACGGTTCCGAGATTGGCCAGGACGAGTTCGTCTTCCTGGTCGAGCTGGTAGGCGGTCTCGAGCGCGTCGCGGGCTTCGTCCATTTCGCCGCGGTTGAGCAACAGGATGCCACGGGTGGCATGGAGCCGGGCGGCGTTGGGAAGCTCCTCCAGCAGCGATTCTACGGACGAGATCGCCTCGTCAAAGCGGTCCAGGGCCGCCAGGGCGAGCGAGCGGAGCGCAACCGCTTCAACCCGCTCCTCGCCGTCGACCACCGACTCGACGAGTTCATCCAGGTAGCGGAGCGAGTCGGCCGCCCTGCCCTGTTCCAATAATTCGTGGGCGCGGGCCAGCCGCTCGTTGACGTCTTCGGGTCTCATTCGGCCACCGTGCCGACCCGCCGGCCGCGAGCGCTGCGAATCGACGGGTCATGGTTGAACCGTGCACAGTATATCACGTTGCGGGCGGAAAGGCCGCGGAGAAATTGAGCGGGCCGGCGCGGCCGGCGCCGGGCCGCGGGGCGAGGGCCGGTAACGCGTCGGGGGCCGGCGGCGCCGGCGCACCACTTTGTGTTCAGATTCCATCAAAAAACTTCCTTCTCCGATCTAGTTGACGAAAGATTCGGCATCTGCATGATGGCGACGATATAATTCTGCTGTGGTCGCTTTCACCCGACCGAACTGGGACCCAGGCGCGGACGGGTCGTCGGTTGAAGGTGCAAAGCGCCACGAATGCGAGCCAAGAAAGCTGGGACTGGATTCTCGTATGAAACAGACGCGTCAGAAGCCGAACATCGTCAGCGTTCACTTGTCGCCCGAAGCGAAGGCGAACCTCGACTCCGTCTGCGACCAGCGCGGCATGACGATCAAGTCGCTGCTGGGCCGCCTGATCGAGTGGTTTGTCGAGCGCGACAAGACGGAGCAGTCGATCATCCTCAGCCAGGTCGAGGACACGGACGTATCGAGCCTGGCCGAGCTGCTGCTGCGCCGCTCGCGCTCTTCGCCCAGCGTAGCGGGTGAAATCAAGCGCGCACGCCGCCGCCGCGCCTGACCGGCCGCGGACGGTCCGTCCACGCGCGCTTGTCCTAGCCCGCGCGGCGCCGTCCGAGCCGGGCTTACAACGTCGACCGGCCTGTCTTCAATTGGCGCTGCGAACGTGCCCGAGGAGATTCCGCGCTGCCGTTCCGTCAACCTGCCGCGCGGCCCGACACGCGAAGGCAGCAAGGCTCTTGCCGCGGCCGGAATCACTTTCCAAGCGCGTCCGGCATCTCCGCCAGCAGCCAAGCCGTCGCCGCCATCAGCGCGATATTGCTCCGCAGATCCGACTCCGACACCTTGTCGAGCGTGTCGGCGTGGGTGTGGTGGTAGTCGAAGTAGTGCGTCATATCGACCCGCTGGCCGAGCAACGGCACGCCCGCCGAGCGTAGCACGCCGATGTCCGCCCCGCCGTGGCCTTTCGTAAACTCAAGCGGGCCAATGGTTTGCAGCAATCCGGCCAGGCCGCCGAGCTGCTCCATCGCCCGCGCCCGGGTTTCCTCGTCGGCTGCGTCGATGCCGTATCCCAGCGGCCGGAAGGTGCCGCTGTCCGCCTCGATCGCCGCCACATGCCGCGGCAGCTCGTCGGCGTGGTCGGCGGCGTAGGCCCGGGCCCCGCGCAGGCCGTTCTCTTCGTTCGTGAACAGCACCGCCCGGATCGTCCGCCGCGGGCGAAGGCCCAGCTCGCGCAGCAGCCGCAGCGATTCGATCACCATCACGCACCCCCCGCCATCGTCATGCGCCCCCTGCCCCACGTCCCACGAGTCGATATGTGCACCGATCAGCACGATCTCCTCCGGCCGCTCCCGGCCGGCCAGCTCGGCGATCACGTTCGCCGTCGGGGCCATGCCCTCCGCGCGGGCGGACATCTTCAGACGCACGCGGACCTCCACACCCGCCGCGTGCAGCCGGCTGATCATCGCCGCATGCTCGATCGTGACAGCGGCGGCCGGTATGCGCCGCGGCGCGTCGAAATAGCTCATGCCGCCGGTGTGCGGCGTTTGCAAGCTGCGCGTCGTGGCGGAGCGGACCAGCGCAGCCACGGCCCCATGCTCGGCCGCCCAGCGTGCTCCGTAGACGCGGAACCGAGCGGCCTGGCCGTAACCGCTGCCGGAGCGCTCGTCGTCACGCGACATCGCGTGGTCGTAGAGCACGATTTTGCCGGCCACGGCGTCGCCCAGTGCCGTCAGCTCGTCGAGGTCCTTGACGGGCACAACGGTCGCGGTGATCCCCTCCGGCGGGGTGGCCACGGAGCCGCCCAGGCCGAGCATGGGCATGGGCATTGCGTGCGGCGCGAGCATTTCCAGCGATTCTTCGCCGCGCACCCACTTGGGGGCCATCACCTCGTGCCGGCGGATGTTCTCCTGGCCGTCTTCCTCGAAGAGGGCGACGGCCCAGTCGACGGCCGCCTCGAGGCCCGGCGAGCCGGAAAGACGCGGGCCGATGCGGTCGCACAAGTGGGCCAGGCGGCGATAGGCCGTTTCGTTCGTGGCGGCCGCCGCGAGGATTCGCTCCGCGGCGGGCCGGTAGGCCGAGAGGTCGAGGGCGGGCGCGGGGCGCGTGGCGGCCGGGGGTGTCTCTGCACTGGGTGTGGCCGGGGCGGCCGGCGGTTGGGACTGGGGGGCGGAGGGTTCTCGAGCCGTCGTGACGGCCGGGGGTTGGGTCTGCGGGTCTGGCTGAACTCCGGTGGCGGACTGAGTCTTCAGGAGCAGGCCGGCGGTGCACGCGGTGCACAGAACCGCGAAGGCGGCCAGCCAGCGCTTCTCGCCGGCTGGTCGCGCGTCGCCGTGCGGCCGGGGGTTGGATTGCGGCCTGAAGTTGCGGTGCGGCCCGGGGTTGCATTGCGGCCGGGCGTCGCTGTGCGACCGCGCGACGCTCGGCGGGTGGGGGGAGCTTTGCGGCTGGGCGTAGCCGTGTGTTCGGTCGTGGTCGATTGTGTCCATCTGCGTGACGGCGTGCTTCATCGACGGCCTCCTCGCGCCCCGCCGCTGTACCACGGCGACGGCGGATAGAGGCGGGTTTTACAGGCGCGGCCGGCCGCTGGCCAGTGAGGGCATGCGACTGATCCGTGCGTGGGCACGCGGCCGGCGGGTGTACGGGCTTGCGGCTGATCGGCGCGCGGGCACTCGGCTGGCGGGTGTACGGGCTTGCGGCTGATCGGTGCGTGCTCGGGCGGCTGATCGGTGCGTGCTCGGGCGGCTGATCGAAATACGGGCAATCCGCTGATCGGTGCGCGGGCTCCTGCCGGCCGGCCGGGTCGCGTGGCTTGACGCGCCGGCCGGCCGGGTCGCATGGCTTGACGCGCGGGTCGGCCGGGCGGCACAATGGCCAGCCGCCGATTAGGCACGCGAAGTGCGGCAGGCGGCGTAATACAATCCGCGTGCGCGACGGGGAGCCGTCGCAGCGGGCGTTTAGCTCAGTTGGCTAGAGCGCTTCCTTCACACGGAAGAGGTCACAGGTTCGAGTCCTGTAACGCCCATCGAAAGCGCAGCCCTTCCTGGCCGCGGCCGCGGCGCTTACTCCACCGCGATGGCGATATCGAAATCCGCGATCAGCGGCCCGTGGTCGAACGTGAACGTGATCGTGTTGCCGCAGTCGAAGTCCGAGCCGTCGCGGAGCACGTCTGTGTTCGCTTCCGGCCCGATCGAGCCGATCACGACCAGGTCCGCGTCGTCGATCACGATCGCCTGCAACGCATCGCAATCACGGCTGAAGCTGGCTACTTCGCCCGGCGGGATCGTGAAATCCATCCGCGTGCCGAGCTCCGTGAGCAGCTCGCGGGGGATCTCCTGCTGCTCGTCGTAGTAGAGCACCACCTGCACGTCGAAGTCCGCGTTGTTGACCAGCCGGACGCTCGTCGTCGTCGGACCGAAAAAGTCGAGCAGAAAGCCGCAGCCGGGCAGACCGGCCGACAGAAATACCAGCGGGATCCAGGCGATCGCGTTTCGTGTCATGTTCGTCGGGCTCCAAAGAGTGTAACCGTCAGACTCCAATCGGCGTATCGTCAGGCTCCAAAGGGTGTACGGCATGCGGGCATCAACCCCGGCCGCTCACGCCCGCCGGCCACATGAGAGCCGCCCGGCCGGCCGCGGCGGGCGGGCTGCCAAAGGGCCGCTTGGGCCGGCCGCCTGAGAGCCGCCGGCGGCGAAGCGCTGCGTGCGGTCCGGGCAAAGCGCCGGGCGGGAGGCGCCGAAGTTTGGGGCGCCTCCCGCTCCGACGACATCCGCCGCGGCGCGCTACTTGGACGGCTGCCAGACCAGATCGCCCTTCTTGTTGATCCAGCCTTGCTCGCCGCCGATGGTGACGGACGCCAGCTCCCCAGTGAAGTCCTCGACCTTGTCGAAGCGGGCCTCGATCACCAGTTCGCCGGACGGGTTGATGTAGCCCCACTTGCCCTCGGTCCGGACGGCCGCCAGGCCGTGCATGAACGGCCGCGCGTCCTGGAAGATCGGATTGATCGCGATCTGTCCCGACGGCTCGATGTAGCCGTACTTGGAGCCGAGGCGGACGACGGCCACGCCATCGCTGAAGGGGAAGGCCTGCTCGTACTGCGGCTTGATGACCCACTCGCCCTTCTTGTCGACGTAGCCCCACTTGCCGTCCTTCTCGGCCGGGGCCCGGCCCTCACTGAAATCGCCGCAGTCGGAGAACTGCGGCTGAATCTTGAGCGTGCCGGTGTTGTCGATGTAGCCGTACTTGCCGGCGAGCTTGACCCGCGCCAGTCCGTCGCGGAACTCGGCGGCGTCGTCAAACTGCGGCTGGGCTTTCAGCTCGCCGGTCTCGTCGACGTAGCCCCACTGGAGCTTGCCGTCGTTGTCGACGTCGACCCGCGCCAGGCCGCCGGAGAAGTCGCCGGCGTTGTCGAACTTGAGGCCGATGACCAGCTCGCCCTTCTTGTCGACGAAGCCGTAGTTGCCCATCATCCCCTCGCGCTTGTGAACCCGCGCGAGGCCCTCGCTGAAGCTGAAGGCGTCGTCATATTGCGGGGCGATCGCCTCCTTGCCGCTCGTGTCGATGTAGCCCCAGAGATTGTCCTTGCGGACGGCCGCCAGGCCCTCGGAGAAGGGGCGGGCCTCCTGGTAGGCCGGCTCGATCACGACCTTGCCGCTCGTGTCGATGTAGCCCCATTTGCCGTCGCGCTGCACGGGATAGAGCTTGCTCTGCGCGAAGGCCGGTCCGCTGGCGGCGCTCGCCGCCAGCACCGCGGTTGCGAGAATCGTCAGGCATCTCATCGGGTCGCTCCTTTACGGGAATCACGACAATCAGGCTCGTCCGCCGTCCCATTCCTACAGCGGCGGACGGCCCCGGCTCGCCGACCTGGCGCCGTGCACGATCAGCGAAGCCACTATCAGCACCACGAAGACAGAAAACAGAAACGGGGCGATCGCCGCGGCCCCGGCCGCGACGCCGGCCCGGCCGAAGCTCGCCGCGCAGATCGCCACGACGAAGAAAACCAATGCCCAGGTCAACATCGTGCACCTGTGTGGGCGTCACGGCCGGCGTCTCACTCCGCACCGCTGCGGGCGGATCGGTCGAACAGCCCGTGAAACTCCTCGACTTCGCGCTCGGCCGTCGCGCGACCCATGCCGTATCGTTCCTGGAGCCGGCCGACCAGCTCCTCGCGCTTTCCGGCGATCGCATCGAAATCCTCGTCCGAAAGCAAGGCCCAGCGCGCCGCGACCCTGTCCCGGAGCTGGTGCCAATTCCTCTCGATGTATTCCCAATCCGTGTCCATGGCCTGCGCGCCTTGCGTGTGCTGACTACGCGAATCCTTCCGTTCGCTACTCCTCCCGCTCGAGTCGCGCGGTCACGCGGCCGCCCTTCCAATGCCGTGTAAGCTTCAGCGTGCTCCCCTCGAGCTTGGCGTCGTAGGTCTGCTGCGCTCCGTCGTGCTGATTGAGCGTCAACAGTCCGTCGTCGTAGATGTAGGTGCCCGACGTCGTCTTGATGCCCGCCCCGCCGTCGGACTCGGCGTAAAACGTTCCATCGCGCTGGAGGGTGAGGCTGCTGAGTGCGAAATCGCGCCGGGCCGCATCAGGGTCCAGGTGCGCCACGGACCACTTGCCGTGGATCGAGCAGCCCGAAAGCGTCGCCGTGAACAGCACGAGCCCCACGCACGCTCCCATCGTCCTGAGCCTTCGTCGGCGATTCATGCAGCACCTCCGCGGTCCCGGGCGCGACGTCTGACAGACTCTTTCGACGGCCGCGCGACGCTCAGCTCCCCGTAAGCTGATCATCTCACAGGCGAGCCGCTGACTATGAACATAGGCGCGGCGCGACGAGTTGGTTATTGGCACTTATTCCAACTATGATCAGATACTGCGTGGTGATCGTGTGCGTGCGGGCAGGAATGGAGCATGCGGGCCGGCTCGCAGGGGATTTTAAGCGCACGAGCAGTGCCGCGAGACGCGAGTGGCAGCCGCTCGCGATCCCGGTCAGAAGACTTCGCCGAGCGCCAGCCCGACGCTCGCCCGCTCCGTCCGCCGGCCGACCGATGTGACTCGCCAGCGACGTGGTCCGCTCGAGACGAGCACGAACGTCGGCACGTCCGCGGTGCGCGGGTCCTGCCGCAGGCAGCGCAGCAGATGTACGGCCCCCAGCCCCCCGACCACGTCGGCGACGATGATCAGATCTGGCGGATCCTCATGTGCCAGCATCACCGCGTGCAGCCCGTCGTCGGTCGTGATGACCGCGAAGCCGCCGGCTCGCAGACGGCGGCGAACGAGCTGCCGCACGCGCAGATCCGCGGCAACGACCAGTGCGCGCGGTGCAGCGCGACCGGAGCCGCATCGGGTCGGATGCCCCGGCCGCGGCACCAACGCCCCAGCGAGGCGCGCAGGTTCCCGCTCTGACGCTGCGATGGAGCCCGAACCGCAAGCGGGCGCACCCGCGGCGCGCGCCGCTGAAATTCTGCGTGCGCCGGTCCGTCCTGGCGGACGTCCCGGCGCACACCGGAGGGGTAAGAGGCCGTCTGGCTCGCCGTTCTGCTCCCCGCTCGAGCCTGGTCGGTTCGGGTCGGCCGGCGGCATGGTGCGGACTCCATCTCGGTCCCGGCTGAATCCCGTCTAATACGATAGATTCCGGCTCGCAGCCGGCAATTGGGAACAGCGCCCGGGACGCCCGGAATGATTTGCACTGGCCAAGCTGCCGCTGGCGAGCCAAACGGCAAGCCGGTCGGAAGCGCGCGAACCTCGCGCACCCCCGACCGGCCCAGAGAGTATGTGAAACCGCTTGCGCGGGTTGGCCGAAAGCGGCCCGGCGAATCAGAGTCTATGACTTGCGCCGCAGGACGAGCCGCCTGCCGCTTGCTTCGCTCTCTGCGAAGGGGCCGCCGGACACAACGGCGCTCCACAATCGATCGACCGCGATGTCGATCATGTGCGGCGCCGGGTAGGTGCCGTGGGCGATCGCCTCACGCAGCCGTCCGATCCGCTCCCGCATGCGATGCGGGCGAGCTTCCTGCTCTTTCGCCGCGGCCAAGACACCTCTCCTTTCCCACACTGGAGCAGCCACCAAGGGTCCGGTGCTTCCGGCCGGACCCTCCCCAAAGTCTGCTCATCGTAACTTTGCGCGCCGCGCCTATACATCGGGTCTAGTTCCGATGGCGAATGGGAACAGTCCCTATTGCCGGGGTGAAATCACCGTTTGCGGGCCGCCAGCGGCCGTGGGACGCAGCTCCCGGAACCGCCCGTGCCGGCCGGCGCTACGCCTGACGAGCTTCGACGGCCAGCTCGACCAGCTCGGCCAGCGACTCGACCTGCATTTTCTGCATCACGCGGCCGCGGTGGACGTCGACCGTCTTCTTGCTGATGCCGAGCTCGAGCGCGATCTGCTTGCTGACCTTTCCGGCGACGACGAGGTCCATGACCTCGCGTTCGCGGTCGCTCAGCAGGGCGAGGCGTTCGAGGATTCCCGCCTTGTGCGCGGTTTCGCGGCGGCGGCGGGCGTCGCGCAGCAGGGCTGCCTGGACGTGCTCGAGCAGGAGCTGCTTGCTGAAGGGTTTTTCGAGGAACTCCACCGCGCCGTCCTTGAGCGCGCGCACGGCGATCGGCACGTCGCCGTGCCCCGTGATGATGATCACGGGGATGTGAATGCCGTTGTCGCGCAGGTGCCGCTGCAATTCGAGCCCGCCCATGCCGGGCATGCGCACGTCGAGCACCAGGCAGCCCGGGCGGTCCGGCGAATACTGGCTGAGAAAGTCCCGCGCGCTGGGGAACGTCTCGACGGCCATGTCCATCGACTCGAAGAGCATCTCGAGCGAATTGCGGACGGCCTGATCGTCATCCACTATGAAGACTGTACCTTCGGCCACGGCGAGCCCTCCAGGCGGTCGGGATCGAGAAGTGGAACGTCGACCCGCCCTTGTGGTTCGACGTGACCCACATGCGACCCTCGTGGACTTCCAGAATCGAACGACTGATCGACAGGCCCATCCCCATCCCGTCGCGCTTCGTGGTGAAGAACGGCTCGAACAGCCGCTGCTTGATCTCCTCCGGGATGCCCGGTCCCTGGTCCGTCACCCGCACCTCGACGGCCCCGCGCACACGAGCCGTCTCGACCGTCAGCACCTTCGGCCGGCCGTTGTTCTCGCGCATCGCCTCGCAGGCGTTGCGGACGAGGTTGACCAGGACCTGCTGAATCTGGATCGGATCGGCCAGCACCTTCGGCAGCCGCTTGGCCAGCTTGACGCGCACGCGAATCTCGCAGTGCCGCAGCTCGACGCTCGTGAAAGCGACGACCTCGCGAATGACGCCGTTGACGTCCATCGCGATGCGCTGCGGCTCGCGCCGCTTGACGAAGTCTCGCAGCCGGCGGATCACCTCGCCCGCCCGTTCGGCCTGGCGGGCGACCTCGCCCAACGCGTGCGGCAGCGGGTCGCGCTCCCCCGGGTTCCTCTGCAACAGCTCCACGCACGCCTCGGTGAAATTGACGATCGCACACAGCGGCTGGTTCAGCTCGTGCGCCAGCCCGGAGGCCATCTCGCCCATCGTCGCCAGCCGCGCCACGTGCGCGAGCTGCGCGAGCTGCTCGCGGGCACGCTCCTCGGCCCGCGCCCGCTCGATCACGATCGCCGCCAGACGTGTCGCCAGCGAACCCGCCGAAAGCGCGTCTTCGTCCGGCCGCACCGCCGAAGCGCAGTAGACCCCGACCGTTCCCAGCAGCGCGCCGCCCGGACCGATGATCGGCTCGAACCAATAGGACCTCACCCGCAACGGCCGGAGGGACTCGTCGAAGCCCGGCTCGTCGCGCAGCAACACCGTCCGCTCGCGGCACAGCTCCGGACAGATGCCGCTCTCGGCCAGTGCGCCGAAGACGTTCACGCCGGCCGTGGCCGGTGGCACCGACGCGGCCGGAGCCTCATCATCGAGGTTCCAACCGACCGGCGCCAGGCGGATAACGCAGCGGGAATGCGGAATCAGGCTCTCGATCGCGGAACAGAGCGCTTCGAGCATCTCGTGCAGGTCCGCCCCGGCCGCGATCAGCTCCAGGATGCGGTTCTCGGTCGCCAGCAGCGACTCGATCCGCGTCCGCTCTGCGATCTGGTGGTGCAACTGCTCGTTGGCGGCCCGCAACTCGTGGGTGCGCTCGGCCACGCGCTCGCGGAGCACCTCCTCCCCGACCTTGCGATCGGTGATGTCGATGCAGGAGCCGATGTATCCGCCGAAACGGCCGTCGGCCATCTGAATCGGCACGCCGGCGTCGCACAGCCAGCGGTACTCGCCGTCGTGGCGCCGCAGGCGATACTCCATCTCGAAGGTCCGGCGTTCGTCGAACGCCTGGTGATAGATCTGCAGGCAGCGCTCCAGATCGTCCGGGTGCACGCCTTCGGTCCAGCCGTCGCCCAGTTCCTGCTCCAGCGGCCGGCCGGTGAATTCCAGCCAGCGGCGGTTGAACCAGGTGCAGCGCTTGTCGACGTCGCTCATCCAGATCATGTTCGGCGCGCTGTCGGCCATCAGCCGGAAGCGCCGCTCGCTGTCGCGCAGCGCGCTCTCGACCTGCTTAAACTCGGTCAGGTCGATCAGCATGTTCACCGCGCCCAGCGCGCTTCCGTCCGCATCCAGCGTCGGCACCGGATTCGCCAGAATGCTCCGCCGCGTGCCGTCCGGCCGCTCGATGACGAGCTCGACCCGGCGAATCGGACGCTTCTCGCGGACGGCGATCGCCATCGGACACTGCTCCAGCGGTACCGGATTGCCGTCCAGGTCATAGATGCGATACGAGCCGCACCAGCGGTCCTGGCCCAGGGCCGGCACCCGGCCCCAGAGCTCCACCGCCGCGTCGTTGTAGAGCGTCAGCCGGCCGTCGGCGTCGCACGCGTAGACTGCTGAAGGCAGATTCTGGATGAGCTGGCGGTAGCGCTCCTCGCTCTGACGCAGCGCATCCTCCGCCGCGATCCAGTCCGTCACGTCGAACGCCGCGCCCCCGACGCAGCCCGGCCGCCTGTCCGCCCCCGGCACGATGAACTTGCTGACGATCGAGCGGTGCACGACACCGTCCGCCTGGCGGAGCGTCTCGATGCACTGGACGCCGGCGTCGGATTGCAGCGCCCGCAGGTCGTTCTCGCGGAATTGCCGCGCTGTTTCCGGCGGGAAGATCTCCTCGTCGGTCCGGCCGAGCAGCGTTTCCAGCGGCTTGCCGAAGATGCGGGCGGCTTCCGGGTTGGCGTAGACGTAGCGCCCGTGAAGGTCCTTCATCCAGGCCGCGCCGGGCAAATGTCGCATGAACGCGGCGAAGCGCTCCTCGCTTTCGCGCAGGGCCTCCTCGGCCCGCTTGCGGTGGGTGATGTCGATGCCGGAGGACTGCACCTCGGTCGCCCGGCCCTGTGCGTCGAAGGCCAGGGCGCGGTTCATCCAGAGCGTCCAGCGAACGCCGTCCCGCGTCTCGAACCGGTTCTCGATGCGGACGACGGGATTCTCCGGCGACAGGCGCTCGAGACAGGCGCGCACGGCCGGGCGGTCGCTCTCCTCGATGAAATCCCAGAAGTTCACGCCCAGCAGCGCCTCGGGCGTCGAGCCGCGGGCGCGGGCGTAGGCGCCGTTGACGAAGAGGATCGTCCCGTCCGGGCGGAAGCGGCAGACCATCTCGACCTGCCCCTCCACGATCGCGCGATAGCGCTCTTCGCTGCGCCGCAGCGCCTCTTCCGCCCGCTTGCCCTCGGTGATGTCGAAGATCGAGGCGATCCAGCCCGCCACCTGGCCGGACTCGTCGCGGTCGGGGACGTAGTGCACACGCAGCCAGCGCGGCCCCAGTGTGGGCAGCGGCAACTCAGCTTCGTACTCGACAGGTTCGCCGCACAGGACGCGCTCGACGTGCGGCGCGATGAGGTCGAAGGCACGCTGACCCATGATCTCGACGATCGGCCTTCCGATCATCTGCTCCGGTGTGAGATCGAACAGCGCCGCTGCGGCCCGGTTGACGAAGCGATAGCGCAGATCGCGGCTACAACGCGTCAGTTTCACCGGCGTGGTCTTGGCGACGAGCTCCAGCTCGGCTTCCTTGGCCTGAAGGGCGAGCTCCGCCTCGCGGCGGCGGCTGATGTCGCGGACCATCCCGGTGAAGATCCGCCGCTGGCGCAGGCGGGTCTCGCTGACCGCCAGCTCCATCGGGAAGACCGAACCGTCCTTGCGCCGCCCCTGCACCTCGCGGCCGATCCCGATCATCTTCCGCCGGCCCGTCTCAAGGTGGTTTCGCAGGAAGGTGTCGCTCTGGCTGCGATAGGGTTCCGGCATCAGGATGCGGACGTTCTCGCCGACCAGCTCCGCTTCGGCGTATCCGAAGATCCGCAGCGCCGCGGGATTGACGCTCTCGATGGTGCCGCGCTCGTCGATCGTGATGATGCCGTCGACCGCCGCCTCGATCACCGCCCGCAGCCGCGCCAGGGCCTCCTGCTCCGCCGCCTGAGACTGTTTGCGGTCCGTGATGTCCCGTGCGATGGCGGAAGCGCCGATGACTCGCCCACCCAGGTCTTTCAGCGGCGAGACCGTCAGCGAGACGATCACCCGCCGGCCGTCCCTGCGCACGTGCTCCGTCTCGATGTGCTTGATGCGCTCGCCCGCCCTCAGCGCGCCCATCAGCCGCTCGAACTCCTCGCGCCGCTCCGGCGGAACGATGCGTTCGATCGACCGGCCCAGCATCTCCTCGCGGCCGTAGCCGTAGAGCTGCTGCGCACCGCCGTTCCAACTGAAAACGGTGCCGTCCAGCGATTGGCCGATGATCGCGTCGTCGGAGGATTCGACGATGGCGGCCAGATAGGCGGCCAGCTCCGCGCCCGGCCGAAACTCGACCGGGACGGGCCGCGGCGCGCCGGAGCCTGTGCTCCGCTGGTTGGGCGGGTCAGAACGGGCGGCCGGAGCTTGGCTCATCCAGGACTCCCGAACGAATTCGTCAGATGGCCCGAGCGAACACGGCAGATGCCCTATTATATCGCGCCGCCCGGGGTCAGTTCGCCCCCTGGCCCGCGTGGCCGGACCCGGCGGCCGTGCTCATTCGGTCCAGTCGCTGCTGGATTTCCTGCAATCCTGCCCGGATATCTGCGGGCAGGTCGCTGCGCTGGGCCGCCTCGATCCGCTTGCGTACGTCCCGTTCGCGGCGATGACATTCGGCCATGATCGCCTGCGTATCGCCGACGGCAGACTTCACCTTGAGCCACGTTCGCCCCAGCGTTAGCAGAATGCCGTAGACGGTGCCGGAGCGCTCGCGCCCGTCCTGGATGAGACGGCGCAGATCCGCCGCCGTCTCGCGCCACGCCGCGGCGTGATCCAGGCATCGCGAACGCAGGGCCGGCGCCTCCACCATCTCACCTGCGGAACGCAGCGTACTGGCGCAATTTGCGCAGGCGTCATGCAATAGTTCCAGCGAGCGGCGCTGGTCTATGGTCAGCGGGTTCATGGTCGGATCCCGTGGCGCGCTCCTGGGGCGCGCGTGCTCGCCCTCCTCGACTAATGTCGGGCCGAGGGCGGGGGCCGGACAATAGGAATAAGTCCCTATCCCAGGTGGGATTGCCCGCATGCAAAGGCATGCCGGGCCAGTGTTTACGGCGAATCTCGTAGCGCACACAGCTCACGGTAGCGGCGCGTGTGCCAGAGCCGCACCGTCTCGTCACCGCCGCCCGAGACGAGCAGCCGGCCGTCGCGGCTGAAGGCCAAGCAATAGATATACGACGCGTGGCCGGGAAGCTGAGTGATTTCGAAATGGTCGCGCGCATCCCAGACGCGGATCATGGCGTCCCGTCCGCCGGAGACAATGCGCCGGCCGTCCGGGCTGACGGCCACGGCGAAGATTTCGTCGGAATGGCCGGCAAGCGTCGCGATCGACGTTCGCGAGGCGAGGTCCCAAATGCGCAGCGTGCGGTCGCGCGAGCCGGAGACGAGCCGGCGGCCGTCGGGAGTGAAGGCCAGCGCATAGACGTTGTTCGAATGACCGCTCAGCAGGCCGACCTCGTCCCACGATTCAGCGCTGAGCAGGTGAATCCGCCGCCCCGATCCGACCGCCAGCAGCGAGCCATCCGGGCTCATCACGGCGCGGCAGCCCTCGCTGTCGGACGGCGCGCGAAAGCTCACGCTGCGGATTCGTCTCCAGTCGCTCACCGATTGCGCCAGGAGAACGCCACGGTTGCTCAGCGACAAGAGCGTCTCGTGGGCGGGATCGAACGCAAGCCAGTCGGTACGCCAGAAATGGCCGGGCACGGATCTCTCCTGGCTCAGATCCGCCGCGTCCACCATGCGATTCTCATCATGGGCGCGGCCGACGACGATCCTCGAACCGTCGACGCTGTAAGCGAGCGCACTGAGATAGCCGTCGAGCCCGGCAGCCACCTCCCGGCCGCTGGCGAGGTCCCAGATTCGCAGTGGCCGTTCGCCGCCCAGACACGCCGCCGCGAGTCGCGTGCCATCCGGCGAAAGCGACAGAGCGTAGACCGGTCCGGGAGTCGGCAGGACGAACGGATCGGCCACGAGCGCCGCATCCCACCAGCGGACGCGCGCGTCGGCCGAAGCGGTCACGATCTGAGCGCCGTCGGGGTTGAAGGCCAGGTCGGTCGTGTCTCCCTCGTTTCCGCGCATCGTCGCGACCGGCCCGCCGTCCACTGCCGACCAGAGCCGCACAGTTCGGTCGCTGGACGCGGTGGCCACGCGCCGGCCGCCCGGATCGAACGCGACGGCCGTAATCGCTTCGCGGTGCCCGAGCAACTCGATATCCTCGCGTTGCCCTGACACGTCGAGCAGGTGGGCCTGGCCCAAAGCGGTTCCGACCACGAGCCGGGAATCGTCCGCCGAGAAAGCCATCGCGCTGATCCTGCCCCATTGTGGGCGGCTGATCAGTTTCGCCCCGTCGCTGAGGCGATACACCTCCGCGCCGCGCTCCTGCGAGAAGCCCAGGGCCATCAGGCGCCCATCGCGGGTGAATCGAACGCGCAGCGAGTGGGGATCGACCTGGTTGAACCGCAGCAGCTCGCGCTCCGTGCCGAGCTCGCGAACGATCGTGTGGAACTCGCGCTGCTCGCGCTCCGCGAATACTCCCCAGCGCCCGTCGTGGCTGCGATGCGCCGTGGCGAGCGTGTCGTGCGCCAGAAGCCTCAGCGATTCGGCGTCCAGAATGGCCGACCCGGCGCGCGTATCCACGCGCAGGCGGCCCTCCGGAAGGAAGACGAATCCCTGGATGCGCCGTTCTCGAAACAGGTCGACGATCGTGTAGTGGGCCAGCGGAGTCAGATCAGGCAGGCGCCAGCTCCGCACGTCACCCGACGAGGCACAGGCGACCAGGGTGCGGCCGTCGGGGCTGAGCGCGATGCGAACCGGACTGAATCTCGTTTCAAGGGACGTGATGCTGTCGTCCAGCCGGCTGCTCAGGTGCTCCCACTCCCAGCCTTGCAGCGAGGCCGGCGCGGACTCCAGGTACCGCCGCGCATCGGAGACGTTGTGGCTGCTCAGAGCCGAAGCGGCCGCGACCAGGCACGCCCGGTAGCTCGCTCGCTCCGCCTCCCCGCGCAACCGCTGCTCCTGCGCCCGGGCCCGCTCGGCCACGATCGCCTGTCGCAGGGCGACGCCCAAACCGACGGCCAGCGAAGCGATGATGCCGCACACCGCCACGACCACGGCCTTGTTCCGCCGGGCGAACTTTGACAGCCGATAGAACGCGGATGCCGGCCGGGCCGCGATCGGCTGCTCCTCCAGGTAGCGGCGGATATCCAGCGCCAGCTCGGCCGCGGATTGATAGCGCCGCTGCTTGTCCTTCTCCAGCGCCTTGGCCAGGATCGTTTCCAGATCGCCCCGAAGCGAACGATCGATCGATCCCGCCGGCGTCGGATCGTCCTCGCGAATCAGCCGCACCGCCTCGTGAATCAGCAGATGCCGCACCTCATGCGGCAGCCGGCCGGTCAGCAGCTCATACAGAATCACGCCCAGCGAATAGACATCCGTGCGCCAGTCCAACTGGGCCGGATCGCCGGCCGCCTGCTCGGGGCTCATGTACGGCACCGTGCCGACCAACTCGCCCAGCGTCGTGTGCTGCGTGACGGCCTCGATATCGACGTCCGTCAGCCGCGCGACTCCGAAATCGAGGACCTTCGGCTGCGCCGGCTTCCAACGGCTGCCCGCGCCGCCTGATCCGGCTGGGTGCGCGCCGGCCGCGCCGTCGACAACGAGGATGTTCGCCGGTTTCAGGTCGCGATGAACGACTCCGTTCTGATGCGCGAAGTGCACCGCATCGCAGACCAGCGCGAACAACTCGATCCGTTGCCGCGTGCTGAGCGCGCGTTCGCGGACGTGCTCGAGCAGCGACCGGCCCTGCACGAACTCCATCGCGAAGAACGGCCGGCGCTGCGGTCCGTCGTCCGTCGCGCCGGCCTCGAGAATCTGCGCGATGCCCGGATGCTGGAGGCGGGCGAGAATCCGGGCCTCCTGCTCGAAGCGTTGCAGCAGGCGGCCGGCGCTGCTGGCGGATCGCAGCACTTTCAATGCCACTCGGCGGCGCGGATTCTGCTGCTCGGCCTCGTAGACCGTGCCCATCCCCCCTTCGCCGATGCGGCGGATGATCCGATAACGCCCGATCCGTTCCGGCAGCGGGCCGCCCTCCGCCGACGCGTTCTCCACAGCACCGGAGACCGTCACCAGCGCCGGCCGGTCGAGCACACCCTCGGCCCGCTCGTCCTGCTCCAGGAGCGAGCGCACCTGACGCAGTATCGACGTCTCTCCGGCGCACCGCTGCGTCAGAAACGCCTCGCGCTGCTCGCTGGGCAGTGCGACGGCCGCTCGAAACAGCTCATCGATCCGCCGGAATCGATCCGGGCCGCTCATGACAGTTCGTTCCGCAGTTCGTTGTAGAGCCAGGCTCGAGCCATGCGCCAGTCCTGCGATGCCGTTGCCCGAGACAGGTTCATCGCCTCCGCCGCCTCTTCCAGAGTCAACCCGCCGAAGAACCGCAGCTCCACCAGTTGTGCCTTGCGCAGGTCGAGCGCCGCCAGCCGCGTGAGCGCCTCGTCGATCGCCTCGATCGGCAGGTCGCTCGCCGGCGAACCGGCCGGCTCGCCCGACAGTGAGACCCGCTGCCGGCCGCCCCCCCGTTTGTCGCGCCGTTTTCCACGGGCATGGTCCACCAGGATACTTCGCATCGCCTGCGCCGCGACGACGAAGAATTGATTGCGGCCGGACCACTCCGCCGACTGGTTGACGAGCTTCAGATAGGCCTCGTGCACCAGCGCCGTCGGCTGGAGCGTGTGGCCGCGCTGCTGGTCGCGGAAAAAGGCCGCGGCCAGGGCGCGCAGCTCTTCGTAGACGATCGGAAGCAGCTCGGCGGCGGCCGAGCGCTGCCCTTCGGCGGCGAGCCTGAGCAGGCGGGTGACTTCGGCAGGCGGATTCGTCAATTTGGCCCTCGGCAACCCGACCTGGCCATTCTAGCCGCGCGGGCTCCCTTTCAGCGCCGCCAGGCCCGGATAACCTCGGGTGTCCCGCCGGCAATCAACCCCTTGCGCCAACCACGGGGTCAATCGGTCCCAAACAGACCCGCCGCTTGGCGCGGCGGGTTCTGACGCCTGCGTGCCACTGCTCTGCGGTCAGTGCAATCCGGCCACACGCTCGCTGGGGAGCGCCGGCGTCCGCCCGCCGCTCGTTCTCTTCGGCCGAACCCAACTAGGAATCCGCAGATTCTTCAGGCGCGCCGGCCGGAAACGTCGTCCGTATGGATGGCGGCGAGTCGCTTCGGCCGCCACGGGCCGATCGGGCACCGCGTGCGTGCCCGCCACTCTGAGAGCCCCACGGAGATTCGGTATCTGCGTACCGCCGGTGCCAGCGCACCACACGAGGAGCAACCCATGCGTCGAACGCGTATCCGCCCCATCGGGGCACTCGTCATCCTGTTGACCGCCCTGGTCGTGCCGGCCGGGCAGGCTGATATTCTCGACGACATCCTCGCGCTCGCCACGGCAGCCCGTGATCGAGCGACCGAGGCCCGCGACCGCGCCACGCAGGCCCGCGACCGGGCCACGCAGGCCCGCGACAATGCGGCCGCGGCCCGGGATACGGCCATCGAGATGCGCGACAACATGCGCGTCGGCTTCGACGCGTTGACGGTCGAGATGCAGACGGCCATCGATGAGGCGATCGCTGCGTTGCAGCGGGGCATTCAGCAGGAGTTGGCCGGCCGCGACGATTTTCTCGCCAGCGGTGCCGCGGAACCTTTCCGCCAGAATCTCATCCTGCTGCTCCAGCGATCGGAGACGGTGATCAACAAGCTGTTCGACATCGCCGGGGCGGAGAACATGGCGGTCGATTTCAGCCGGGCGATCAGCGTCATCGAATCGCTGCCGGAAACCGCCCTATATCCGCTCTACCGCGTCCTGGCGGTGGAGCTGAACCTGTTCGAGGAGGGCGGGCTGCTGGACCGGCTCGATCAGGCGGTCGTGCAGCTCGAGCTGATCTGCGAGGCGCTCAACTCCGAGAATCGAACCCGCGAGGACACGGGGTGGCTGGATGGTGAGTTGGCGGTGTGCTCGTTCTGGCTGGAGTACCACGCGGACATCAAGCACACCGTCAGGGAGCTGAACAAGCTGGCCGGGCTGCTCAAGCTCGTCGGCGTGATCCTGAACACCGCGGGCCAGACGAACATCGAGGGCGAGGGGGCGGTCTGGGGCTGGGTGGGTGTGCATCTCAAGAGCGACCCGAAGAAGTCCTTCGGCACGACGCTCGAAGGGGTGGCCGACTTCATGTTCAAAGTGACTGGCTACGCCAGCAGCCGGCTCGACTATTGCGCGGGCGTGGCGATTCAGGAGGAGGCTCGGCAGCGCGATATCGAGATCATGCGGCTGCTGCGCCTGCGGGTGGGCGAGCTTCCGTAGGCGGAAGCAGCTCGTACGGCGGGCAAGCTTCGTACGGCAGGTGAGCTTCGAAAGGCGGGCGAGCTGCCTCGGAGAGTGTGGCACCGGCCAACAGCCGGTGCAGCCCATCGGCTGCCATTGTCAAGCGCAGCTCGCCCGTGGACCCCCACTGCCGCGAGATGATGGTGCGAGATGACTGCTGCCCCGAAAATGGGGGACCGGTCTCTGACCGGTCACGGGGGGACCGGTCTCTGACCGGTCACGGGGGGACCGGTCTCTGACCGGTCACTGGGCGACCGGTCTCTGACCGGTCACTGGGGGACCGGTCTCTGACCGGTCACTGGGGGATCGGTCTCTGACCGGTCACTGGGGGACCGGTCTCTGACCGGTCACGGGGGGACCGGTCTCTGACCGGTCACTGGGGGACCGGTCTCTGACCGGTCGCGGGGGTGCCCTGTCGACGCGAACAGCGGTCGGCAGGGCAACCCCGCAGGCGCACGCCTGTGGCGGAAGCATACCCACCTGATGGTGCGAGAAAGGATTCTCGCATCAGGTCGACACGATCGGGGCGATCGTCATCTTGGATGAGAATGCGGTGCGGGTTTGGTCCTCTTGTGCTGTGATCCGAGACGAAGGCCCCACGGACGACGTGGAAGAACTCGCTTTCCGGTGGCTTCAAGCCACCGGCTACGGTCGTTAGCCCTGACGGGCAAGAGCGCGACAGGTCGGAGACCTGTCGCCCAGTGACCGGTCAGAGACCGGTCCCCCAATGTTGAGGAGACCGGTCCCCCAATGTTGAGGAGACCGGTCCCCCAATGTTGAGGAGACCGATCCCGCATTCTCGGAGCAGCGAACTCGCGGCAAAGAGAATCTTTGCCGTACCTTTCTGGACGCCGTACCGGCACGGACGCGGCAGCTCTACGGCCGCGGCAGCTCTACGGCCGCGGCGCCTCTACGGCCGCGGCAGGTCGCGCACGCCCAGCGCCGGCCTCGGCTCGCCGAACTTGTCGCCCAGGTCCGGCCGGTCTGACTCGCACTCATCCGGAATGCCGTTGCCATTCTGGTCCTCCGACATCCCGCTGGCGATTGCACACACATCGCCGATCCCGTCGCCGTCGCAGTCCGCCTGATCCGGATTCGGCGTGAGCGGACAATTGTCGACGCCGTCGATCGCGCCGTCGCCGTCCGTGTCCGGGTCGCACGAATCCGTGCCGAGCAGCAACTCGGTCAGCAGATCGAGCCCGTCGCCATCCGCGTCGCTCGCGATCGAATCGCCGCATCCCAGGATGAACCGCAGGTCGTCGTAGTAGACCGGCGACGCCGCGTTGCCGACCAGATCGACGGCCGCGATTTCATACGCCCCCCCACCACCGCCCAGCACGCCACCCGTCCACGGATACTCCGTCACGAGCGCATCGTCGTAGTAAATGCGCGTCCAGTCGTCGTCGAGATCGATGATGGCCTGAATCCTGACCCAGCGCTGGTCGACGTACGGCACGTTGGCCGTATTCAACCCGTCACCGTGGAAGACCTTCAGCAGTCCGTCATTCGAGTCGAACTGCATCTGCACCGACCAGTGCGGCGCGTCATGCACGCCACCCGGCTCGTACGTGTTCATCAGGATGAAGAAGCTGCCCGCGAACTGCCCCGTGCCGTTCGAGTCGAAGTCGGCCGGAATATACTGCCACGCCTCGTAGGAGTAGATGCCGCCGCCGCTCGTGCACGATTCCTGCACCAGGTCCGCGCCGCCCGAGACTTCGACCGAGTTCACCCCGCTACGGGACACGACGTCGCTCACCGGCGCGTCGTACGCCGGATCATCATCCCACCCGCTCCAGCCCCCCTGCCCGTGCATCCCGCTGCCGGCCGCGTAGCTCTCGAAATCCTCGAACCACGGCACCGTCGGCGACCCGCAGCCGCCCTCGCACTCGTCCGGAATGCGGTTGCCGTTCGCGTCGGCTGCCTGACCGCCATCGATCTCCTCCTCGTCCCAGACGCCGTTGCCGTTGCAGTCGCCGATCTGCGCCAGCGCTTCGACCATCGCGAACGTGATCTCGCCGCCCGCGTCGTTCGCCCCGGCCACCGGCCCGAAGGCCGGATCGCCCATCTGCGCGAACCACAGGTGACTACCCCAGTCGTCATGGCCGGCCAGATACTGCCCGGCCGGAGCGCTCGGATTCGGCGGAATCTGGTCGATATTGACGGCCACACAAGTATTCGTCGCGGAGCCGTTCTCGTTCCAATCCACGGCCCCACTCTCCCGCACCAGCCGCGCGTACGAGACGCCGTTGATCACGCGCGTCGGCCCGGCCGGCACGAGCACGCTCAGTCGCCCGCCGATGCCACCCGGCTCGTTCAGACAGGTTTCGTCGAGGCAGTTGTACGTCCGCCGCGAGTAGTCCGCGACCCAGTACTGCGAGTACGCCCCCGGGCTCGTGGGCACGAGCGCCGGCACCGTCCAGGTGTAGTTCATCACGCTGGCATGGTTCGGCTTCCAGTTCGTCCACCGCTGGACTGGATCGATCACCACCCCGCCATGACCGAGTCCCAGGTTGTGCCCCAGCTCGTGCATGAAGAGTCCCTGCTGCTGGGCGGCCGTCCCACCCGCCGGCGACCAGCCGCCCAGCGTAATCATGAAGTCGTCGCCCGGGGCCTCGGCCAGGCCGGAGATACCGCTGGCCGAGCCGGTGAAATCATCGGCGAAGACGCAGTAGTGATAGGTCCAGTCGCGGGCGGTGCGGATGTTGGGCCAGTTTCCGCTGGCCCGCTCGGCCGCCGTTCCGAACCTGGCCGCCTTGAAGGTGCTGTAGTTGGCCCAACCGAAGGACCACTGCGCCAGCGGCTCGCTCGTCTCGTCAAACAGCAGCACCAGGTCGATGCCGGTCGAGCCGTCCGGGTTCTGGACGGGCGCGCCGGCGAACGCCTGCACGACCGTATTCAGCGTCGCGGCCGACGGCACGCGGCCGATCATGCCGTCGATCTCGACGTAGATCGTCTTGCGGTTCGGGTCGGCCCCGGGCAGGACGAGATCGATCGTCCCGTCGCCGTTCGCGTCGACGCCGCTGCTCTCCCACGTATCGAGCAACCCGTCGCCGTCGGAATCCGGCGCGATGTCGATCATATAGACATCGTTTACCTGGTTCGTATCGGCCGTCGTCAGTGCGAATCGCGTCGAGAGGACCGCCGTCCCGCCCCAGGGCGAGACCGCGGCCGTGTAGGGCCGCACGTTCGGCGGCGGTGAGTAGAGCTCCGGCGTCGCCAGATAGGTGGTCGACCGCGCCCCGTTGAAAGTCTCGTCGAAGACGCCGTTGCCGTCCGCATCCCGGTCGTGAACAAAGAGAAACACGTACGCCGGGGGCGTGTTGATCCCCGTGGCCGGGTCGAGGTTGTCGGAGGCGCTCAGAAACGTGACGAACTGCCCGTCGGGCGAAATGCCCAGCGCCCAGCAGCCCTGGTTGCCCGGCGTCCCGTCCGCCGCGACGCTCACCAGCGTCGTGGCCGTCGCACCCGCAAAGGTCTCATCGAAGACTCCGTTCGCGTCCGCGTCGCGATCGCGGATGTACACACCCGTGCCGTTCGGCGTGGGCGCGTCGCTGAACCAACTGTTGAACACGACGTACCGTCCGGATTCGGAGATCGCCGCACCGGCCGGCACCGTGCTCGGCCCGGCGCCCTGCACGCCCGAATTGGAGACGCTGATCAATACGGTGGCGGTCTCGCCCGCGCCCGTCTCATCCAGCCGTCCGTCCATATCGGCGTCGCGGTCGTAGACGAACACGTCGTCGAAGCCGCCGTTCTGGTCGCCGCCGGCGATCAGATTTCCGGCCGTGCTGTCGAAGACCACGAATCGCCCGTTGTGCGAGATCGACGGCCGCCGGCTTGCGCCGTTGGCCTGCACGCCGTTCGGCCCGACGCTGACGCGCAGCGTAAGAATCCCGCCGGCCTGGTCGAGCAGACCGTTGCAGTCGGCGTCGCGGTCGTGCACGAAGATATCCGTCCGGTTGTTCGTGTCATTGCCGGCTCCGGCGAGGTTCGTCGCATCGCTTTCGAAGGCGACGTGCCGGCCGAGCGCGGAGACGGCCGGCAGCCGGCTCGCCCCGCCGCTCGCCTCGCTCCCGTTCGAATCGACGTTGACGCGAATCGTCCGAATCGCGCCGCTGAACGCCTCGTCGAAGACGAGATTGGCGTCGAAATCCCGGTCGTGCAGGAAGACGTCGCTCACACCGTTCGTGTCATTGCCCGCGCCGACGAGGTTTGTCGCCGCGCTGGTAAAGACGACGAAGCGGCCGTAGCGCGAAACCGCCACGCCGTCCGCCGTGTTCGACAGATCGCCTCCGCTGTCGGCGTTTCCCTGTGCGCCGTTGGAATCCACGCTGACCAGCACGAACGCATTCTGCGCCCGGTCATAGACGTACACGTCGCGGGCGGCGTTGGAATCGCCGGCCACCAGCAACGCCCCGCTGCCGAAGGCCACGTACCGGCCGCCGTCAGAGACCGCACCTGCGGCGACGATATCACTGTGCCCGCTGGCGACGGAGCCGTCCCAGTTCGTGCCGGTCACGAGCGTGGTCTGCCCGCGGCCCGGCCCGGACACGATCAGCATGACGGCCAGCGCCGTGCCGAACCGAATCGCCCGGCTTGGCCCCGCGCGTCGCGCCTGCCACAAACCGCAAAACCCGTTCTGGAGGATTCGAGTTTTCATGTCGTGTTCTCCGCGCCCCCGGCTCGCTGCCGCCGCGTTCTTGAGCCCGCGCCGGTTTCGGTCCATCCGGCGGCCGGCGCCGCCGTCGCAGGTAGGTTGACGCACCGCGGCGCGAATCTCCGCAAATCCCGTCCGAAAGCGGCTGTATCCGCCTGCCACCCGCGGTACACTCGGCCGACGTGGCCTCTCAACTCACGACGCACACGACACTTCTGGCGCGACTGGCGGATTCGAAGGACCCGGCCGCGTGGCACGATTTCCAGGACCGCTACGGCGAGCTGATCCGCGGCTTCGCCCGCCGGCACAACCTCCAGCCGGCCGACTGCGACGACGTGCTCCAGGACGTGCTGCTCAGCCTCTCGCGGGCGATGCCGACGTTCCGCTACGACCCGGCGCAGGGAAAATTCCGCAACTATCTCAAGACCATCGTTATGCGGACGATCTACAAGAGATTTCGCGAGAAAGCGGCCGCCCGCGGGCAACTCGATATCGAGCAGGTCGCCGAAGCCGCGGCCGAGGAGCCCGCGGCCGAGGCGCTCTGGGAGGAGCAGTGGCGCGAGTATCACCTGCGCCAGGCGATGCGGACGATCGAGGTCGAGTTCAACCGGCTCGATCGCGAGGTCTTCGACGCCTACGTCGTCGAGGGCCGCGAGGCGGACGAGACCGCGCGGGCCCTCGGCGTCAGCGTCGAGCAGGTGTATCGCATCAAGTCGCGCGTGCTCAAACGGCTCGCGGAGCTGATCGAGCAGCAGGTGCGCGACGAGGGATGAGCGCGCCTGCCCGGCTGCCTGCGGCGAGGCAAACCACCATGATCGACAATTCCGACTGGTATCGCGATCCGACCTCGGTCGTGCAGGTGCTTCAGCGCGTGCGGCGACGCCCGGGCGCGCCGCAGCCCCTGATTCCCGGCTACGAGACGCAGGCCGAGATCCGCCGCGGCGGCCAGGGCGCCGTCTACGCGGCCGTGCAGCAATCCACGCGGCGGCGTGTGGCCGTCAAGGTCCTGCTCGGCGGCGCCATGGCCAGCCAGCAGAGCCGCCGCCGCTTCGAGCGCGAGGTCGAGCTGGTCGCCTCGCTGCGCCATCCGCACATCGTCAGTGTCTACGACAGCGGCAGCACGGCCGACGGATCTCCGTATCTGGTGATGGAGCTCGTCGAGGGGGCGCCGCTGGATCAGTGGATCGAGCAGCGCGGCCGGCGTGGCGAGGCCGGCCGCGCTGCGGGCGCGGCGCCGGGGGCCGGCGTCGAGGCCGATCTACGGCTGTTCGCCAGGCTCTGCGACGCGGTCGCCTTCGCGCACCAGCACGGCGTGATTCATCGCGACCTCAAGCCGGGCAACATCCTGATCGACCCGGCCGGCCAGCCGCGCGTGCTCGATTTCGGCATCGCCAAGCCGCTGCCGGCCGACGTTCGCACGGCCGCGACGCAGCTCACCCGCCCCGACGGCTTCGTCGGCACGCTGGCCTTCGCCGCACCCGAGCAACTGACGGGCGAGCCGGCCGCGGCCGACACCAGGGCGGACGTCTACTCGCTCGGCGTGATCCTCTATCTGCTGCTGACCGGGCAGCATCCGTTTCCGACCGGGGGCGCAGTGGCCGAGCTGATCCGGGCGGTCACACAGGATGCTCCCCCGCCGCCGAGCCTCCTGCTTCGCGGCGCCGGCCGGAAGACCGGCCGCCTGTCGCGCTCGCAGGCGGCCGAGCTGGACACGATCGTCCTCACCGCGACGGCCCGCGACCCGCAGCGGCGCTATCAATCGGCCGCGGCCCTGCGCGACGACGTGCTGCGCTTTCTCGCCGGCGAGCCGATCGAGGCCCGGCGCGACAGCGGCTGGTACGTTCTGCAAAAGACGCTGCGAAAGTACCGCGCCGCGGCGGCCGTCGGTCTCGTCTTTCTGGCATCGCTGCTCGTCTACGGAGTGACGGTCTCGCTGCTCTACGGCCGCGCGACGCAGGCCGAGCAGGACGCCCGCGACGCTCTGGCACAGGCGACCGCGGAGCGCAGCCGTGCCGAGCAGGAGGCCGAGCGGGCCGCATTCCAGGCTCGGAAGGCCGACCGGACGGCCGCGTTTCTGCGCGAGATGCTCGCGTCGGCCGATCCCTACGGCTCGCACGGACCGGATGTGACCGTGCGCGAGGTGCTCGACGCGGCCGCGACGCGGGTCGACTCGCAGCTTGCCGATCAGCCGCAGGTTGCGGCGGGCGTGCACCTGGCGATCGGCAACGCCTACCGGGGGCTGGGGCTGCTCGAGGCGGCCGAGCCGCACCTGCGGGCTGCGCTTGAGACGACCCGCGCAAGCGAGGGCGATGCACATCCGGACGCGTGCACGATTCGCGTCGACCTGGCCCACGTGTTGCGGGCGCGCGGCGAGGCGCCGGCGGCCGAGCAGATGTATCGCGAGGCGCTGGCGGGCTATCGGGCATCGCTGGGTGAGCAGCACCCGTTCGTCGCGCATACGTCGCTGATGCTCGGCGGATTGCTGGTCGAGCAAGGCCGCGGCGAGGAGGCGGAGCCGCTCTACCGTGAGGCGATCGCGCTGCGGCGGGCCGAGCACGGCCAGGGGCCGCATCCGGACGTCGCGGCGGCGCTGATGCACCTGGGCGGGTTGCTCTATACGCGCGGGCAGTACGACGAGGCGGAGGCGGCGTATCGCGAGGCGCTGGACACGCTGCTTGCATCGGCCGGCCAGGAGCACAGCGCGGTCGCGTTCTGTCTGAATGATCTGGGGCTGGTGCTGCTGGCGCGGGAGCAGCACGCGGAAGCGGAGGATTTGCTGCGGCAGGCGCTGGAGCTGCGCACGGAGTCGCTGGGCCCCGAGCACCCGGACACGGCGCTCAGCGAGCTGAATCTGGGGGTCGCACTGATGCAGGGCGGGCAATTCGCGCAAGCCCAGCCGCTGCTCGAGCACGCGCACGCCGTGCTGGAGCGCGTCTTCGGGCCGGAGCACGCCAGCACGCAGCGCGCGGCCTCGCGGCTGGAAGAGCTCCGCCCGGACCGGCCGCGTTGAATCCGGGGGGACGCCGGGTCAGGGCACGGGCAAGCTGCGCTTGCCCATGCCACCCGCCCGGAATCTAACTGCGCGCGGACAAGTGGCACCCCTGCGCCACTCACCGGACCGCCACGGATGCACCCTGTAGCCAGCTCGTCGCCGCCCCCGCGAACAGCCCCCAACTGAAGCTGATCAGCGTCCCGATCAGGATGAACTCCGCCTCGCGACGCTGTTTGTGGTCCTTGATCTCGCCGAACCGGAAGATCGACTTGGCCGCCGCCAGAAACGCCACCGCGCCGACGTGGCCGGTCGTGACCAGCAGAAAGATGATGGCGCGCTCCCACAGGCCGATCACCCGGCCGCCGTCGTCGAAGCCGCGCGGGCGAATCTCGCCGTCATCCGGCTGCTTGAGCTGGGCCGCATACGGCGCCGTCAGAATGCCGATCACGTCCGCGCCGAGCGGCACGGCCACGACGAACCCGCAGACCGCGACCAGCGCCGCAATCGCGCCGCGATCGAACCAGCGCGCCCAAGCGACGGCCGGCTCGGCGGCGCGATCCGCGATCAGCAGCAGCCCGGCGGCGATGAGCACCGCATGCAGCGCCTGGACGACGACGAACTCGGCCAGGTGCGCACCCGGCGACTGCTCCCGCGGCGGCAGCATCCTCGGCCGCAGCACCCCCCTGCCGGCCTCGACGGCCGCATGGAGCAGAGCGACCAGCGCGACGACGAGCCAGCCGCGCGCGGGAAGCACCACCACGGCCGCGGCCAGAAGCTGCGCGGCGGCGTCGCGGGCGAAGCGCCGCGGCCAGGGGACGCGCCGGCGCGTGGCGGTACACAGGCAGAACTGGGCGGCCAGGTAGGCGGCCGCCAGGGCCGCCAGCAGGCTCAGCCGATCCACGCTCACCCCGCCGCCTCCTCGAAGATAGCCGTAAAAGGCTATAAACGCCGAATATAGCCGGATAAGGCTATGTCCGCTTCCAGGCCGCCTGGAACGCAGCCACCACCTGCTCGATCAGCTCCCACTGCGCCAGGGAAAGGTGCTTGGAAACGCTCGCCTGCTCGATCCCCCCCTCCCACAGCCGCGCGATCTGGTCCTGCTTGAGCCCGCAGATCGCGCCGCGGACGGCCAGCGAGCGCGGCGGCGTCCACTGCCGCTGGATGACGGCGTCCAGCAGCCGCACCGCCGCCGACCAGGCAGAGGTTTCGCGCCGCGAGCCGGCCGCACTCTCGAAGCCCATGCGGGCCCGCTTGCCCAGCTCGGCCAGCAGCCGGCCGGAGAGGCGGAACGCCTCGCCCTCCGCGCGGGCGACGTCGCCGCCGGGAACGAAGTCGACCGGCCCGAGCCCGATCGCCACGCGCGTATCCAAGCCCTTGAAGGCCGCGCGGAGCGACGCGCGGATCAGCAGCCCGATGCGAAGGGCCCCGCCCGGCTCGGCGACGAGCAGTTGCCAGCTATCGCCGCCGAAGATCGCCAGCGGCAGCGGGGCGGCCGCAGGAAACGTCTTGAGCGTCAGCCGCCCGGCCCGTTCGAGCAGGTCGGGCACAGCCCGGCGCTGCTTTGGGTCGAGCCGCGATGAGCCGACGATGTCGCCGGTCAGCACGGCGTACGTCCGGCCGGGCTCGACGCGAAACGGATTACGGGATTTCGACCGCGCCACGCGGTGCTCCAGAAGAGCTGGCTTCGGCACTCCGGCCGCGGTTCCACTCGCCGGCCGGGCGGCGGGCACGCGCGTGCCGCGCCGCGGCTGGGTGGAATTGTGACCGGGCGGCGCGGATGAAACAACGCGCCGCACGCGGCAAGCGCCGGGGGACGGCGGCGGCGCGAGCAACGCGGGTAAAGCGAGGAGCGTGGGCGGCCGCTACTTGCTCTCGTCTTCCATTTCGCCGCGGGCCTTTCGCTTGGCCTTGAGCAGGCGCGAGGTGTAGTCGGCTTCGCCCTGGGCCGGAGACTTTCGGGTCGGGCGGGCGACGACGGGGGCGTCCGTCTCGGAGGCGCCGCCGAGAGCGTCGCTGAGTTTCTTCGTGGCGGCCGCGTCGCTGACCGGGGCGTCGTAGCGGGCGGCGCGATCGGGCGCGGGGCCGGCTTCGCTCGGCGGCGTGCCGGCGGCCGCTTCGCGGGCGGTGGCCCGCGTCCCCTTCAGCGTGGCGAGCGTGGCGGCGCTGGCTTCGGCGGCCTGCCGCGGCATGGCGGCCTCGGCGATCCGGCGGCGGAGCTTGCGGACCAGCTCGGCCGGGTTCACGGCCACGCGGCGGATGGCCACGTCGAGCAGGAAGAGCGCCAGCATGAGGCGGATCAGGTCCTCCCAGATGCTGCGGCGGGCCTCGGCCCGCGGAAGGCCCGCACGGTCGAAGACGGCCGGCGTGTTGCCGGGCGGCAGAACGCGTCCCGCGGCGCTTCGCTGGGCGATCTCGGTGAGATAGGGCTCGTTGGCGCGGAGTTCGCGCAGCTCCGGGGAGTAGGCGATCGACAGGCCGGTCTGGAGCATGAGCGGCGGCTCGTCGGGGCGGTTGCTGTAGCGGCGGAGATTGACGACGTAGCTGCCGGCGTCGCGGGCGTCGAAGTCGCTCTCGTAGACACCCGGGCCGGTCTGCGTGAGCCGCAGGGCCTGCGACTGCTGGTTGGGGCGGATCAGCGTGCCCTCGAGCGTCATGAAGTTGATGGCGGCCGCATTCTTGTCGAGCGCGTCGACGCGGATGCGGGCGCGGCCGCCCTCGGCCGAGACGCTGACGTTGAAGTCTGCCCCGGGGGACTGCCGCGAGGCCCAGCGTGCGATCTGTGCCCAGAGCTTGCTGAAACCGGGCCAGGCGGCCCACTCGGTTCCCCAGCGCGGCCACATTCCGCTGGTGAAGGCGACGGTCTTGCCCAGGCCGACCTGCCAGTGGGCGAGGATGGGATCGGGCCCGTCCTCGGTGTTGCGCACGATCGGCACCTGCGCGAGCGGCCGGGCGCTGGAGAGCACGTAGCCGTCGAGAGTCGGCAGGGCCTCGTCGACGCCGGCGACGACGGGCGAGAAGCCCGGCACCTTGCGCGGCTGGAAGCGGACCTCGTTGATCAGCGAGCGGCGGACGACCTGGGCTTCCTTGATGAATATCTGCGGGAGCTTCTGCGGGTCGTTGGTGGCGTAGTACTTTCCGCCGGTGACCTGGGCCATCATGGTGGCCTTGTTGACGTCGATGGGGTGGCCGCCGAAGCCGATCGCGACGGTGGAGCAGGTGATCTTGTGGTCCTGCATCTTCTTGAGCAGCGCGTCGGAGGGCGGCGCGGGGTCGAAGTCGGAGATGACGATCATGTGGCGGGCGGAGACGCTGCGGTCGGCGGCGAGGGCGTCGACGCCGGCCCGCATGACGGCGTCGAAGTCCGGCATGTCGCCCATCTGCATCTTTTTGATCAGCCCGACGACCTCGACCTTGTCACCGACCTCGCGATAGGGGACGGCCCAGTATCCCTGCTCGCCGCCGTGCCAGGCGTACTGGAGCACGCCGACCATGTCGCGCGAGCTGAGCGTCTTGACGGACTCGATGGCGACCCGCTCGCCCCAGTAGTTGCCCTGCGGAATCTCGCAGGCGTGCATGACCAGAACGAGGGCGCCCTTGGGCATCTGCCGCTTGGTCTTGATGTCGAAGGTGACGGGCATGATCTCTTCGACCGGGCTGCCGAGCCAGCCGCCGGCGCCGAAGGACTCGTCGCCGCCGACCATGACGAAGCCGCCGCCCAGCTCGCGGACCCAGACCGTCAGAGCCCGCTCCTCCTCTTCGGTGAGGTTGTTGCGGGCGACGTTGGAGAGCACGACGAGCGAGTAATTCAGCAGCGTGAGCTGGTCGAGGGTCTGCTCGCCGATCAGGGACACGTCGCAGATCAGCTTCTCGCGCTCGAGGGCCTGCGCCAGGATCGTCGCGGACTGCCGGTCGGCGGGGGTGGTGAGAATGAGCACCTTTCCCTGGCCGGAGACGACGGTGAAGGCGCGGCCCTCGTTGTTGCCGGTGATCGTGTCCTGCGCGGCGTCGTCGGGCTCGAACACGGCGCGGAAGCGGTGCGTATCCGCGTAGCGAAGCGGGATCGGCACCTGAAAGCGGTTCGGCCCGGGCTCGAGCTCGACGGGATAGCCGGAGCCGGCACCGGCGTCGAGATCGACGAGCTGCTCATTGTGATAGAGCAGCACGCGGCCGCGGACGCGCTGCTGCGATCGAAGAACCATCTGGAGGTTGACTGTCTCGTCCGCCGTCGCGGTCGGCGGCGCGGAAAGGCGGTCGAAGACCACTTCGTAGCCGTGCTCGTACTGGACCGGAATCACGTCGATCGGCACGCCGGCCGCGCGGAACTGGTCGGCCTCTTCGAGCGCGTTGCCGACGTTCTCGTTCCCGTCTGAGATGAGCACGACGCGGCGGGCGGCGTCGGAGGTGAAGAGCGCGGCGGCCATGCGCAGCGCAGCGGCGATATTGGTCTGGTCCGGGCGCGGCGGCGTGCTGAGCTGCGTGATGCCCAGACCCGTGTCCGGCATCTGCTCGACGGAGCTCTCGCCGTTGAAGGTGATGACGCCGAACTTGTCTCGCTGTGGGTCGAGCGACTGCTCGGCGCGGCGGAGAACGTCGAAGTGAGCGGCGCGCTGCTCGGCCGGAATGCTGTTCGAGACGTCGGCGACGAAGATGACGTGCAGGTCCTTCGTGACGCGGACGCGCTGGGCGCCGGCCAGGGCGAGCACGGCGGCGGCGACCACCGCGCAGCGGGTCAGAATCGCGAGCGACTGACGCCAGCGGCCCAGCCCCGAGAGCGAGCGCAGCGAAAAGAGCACCAGAAGCGGGACCAGCGCCAACAGCACCAGGTATCCCGGCGTCTCGAATCGAACCAGCGCAAGCGCCTCAGACAACGTCCACTCCACCTGCGGTGCCGCCGGCACCGCTTCCGAGCTTCCCGTGCGGCCGGGCGCTCAAGCCTACCGCGCCGCCGCGGCCGCTCGCCACCACCCGGCAGGTCTATCTGCGCGACAGCGATTCGGATGCGGTAACGGCTTGTGGGTCCTGCCACGTCCCCGCCGCCAGGCCCTCCAGGACCTGCACGCGGTTGTTCCCCGAGTCTATTACGAAAATGCGGTCCTCCGCCCCCACCACCAGCGACCAGGGATACGCGAGCTGACCGGGGCCGCGGCCGGGCCGGCCCCAGGTCCCCAGCGACCGGCCGTCGGGCGAGAAGCGTTGCAGGCGGTTGTTGCCGTACTCGCAGACGACCAGCGAGCCGTCGGACAGCAGATCGAGTCCATACGGGAAGCGCAGCTCACCGGGGCCGTCGCCCGGCCGGCCGAAGGCCGTCAGCAGGCGTCCGTCGGCATCGAAGCGGCAGATGCGGTGGTTGCAGGAATCGGCCACCCAGAGCGTGTCGTCGGGGGCTATGCGGATGGCCTGTGGGCGCTTCTGGCGGGCGGGGCCGGCGTCCGGGCCGCCGAAGCTGGTGACGAATTGCCAATCCGGCGTGAACTTGCTGATCCGGTCGTTGCCGCCGTATTCCGAGACGTAGATGAAGCCGCGCGAGTCGACCGCCACGTCCGTCGGCAGGCGAAACTGGCCGGGGCCTTCTCCGGCCGATCCGACCGTTCCGAGCAACTCGCCCTGGGGCGAGAAGACGACGACGCGCGAGTAGTGCGTGTCGGCCGCGAAGACGCGCCCATCGGCCGCGACGCCCAGGCCGGTGGGCTTGCCGGCGTCGATGGCGGGCATGCGCCAGTCGAGAACGAACTGGCCCTCTTGCGTGAAGGCCTGAATGCGGCCGCCCTTGTCGACGACGTAAAGCCGGTCCGCGTAGCCGATGACCGCGGCCCGGGGATAGTTGAAGCCGCCGGGGCCGGCGCCGGTATGGCCGTAGATGGCCAGGGGTTCGGGATTGCCGGGCTCGCCCCCGCATCCGGCCAGGGCGAGGACGCAGATCGAGAGCAATGGGGAGAGCCGGCGGATCAGTTGGCGGTCGCGGGTTTGCTCTGGGCCTGCTCGAAGCGCTGCCGAGCGTCGCTCAGCGTCTGGACGAGCGATTCGATCGTGATCTGTCCGGTGGCCCGGGCGAGCACACGGCCGGCCGGGTCCACCACGACGATCGCCGGTGGGGCCTCGACGCCCCACTGGCGGGCACGGTCTTCGTCCCAGCCGAACTCGAGCGCCACCCTGCGGAAGCCGCTCAGGGCTTGCCGCGCCTGCGGCGTGCTCAGGACCTGCTCCTCGAAGCGGGTGCATTCGACGAGGGCCCAGCTTCGCAGATAAACGAAGGTCAGCTCCCCCGCCGCGGCCGCCTCCGCATGAACAGCGTCGTAGGAGAGCCCGTGCCATGCGATCCCCTGGCCGCAGCCGCCGCACAGCAGAACGGCCGCGGCCGCCAGCGCCGCTCCGAGTCGAGCCGGGCGCCGGCGGCCGCCGCATGCAAAAGGGCTTTGGACAGGCGGGCAGAAACTCTCCCCGACGGTGGGTGTCGGCCCGCCGTCGCGGACCGCCCGCCGCCCATGACTGTTCTCGCAGTTCATCACGCCGCATGAATCTAACTTCGTGCGGCGGCGAGTTCCAGCCCCCGCCTGAGCGGGCGCGGTCAACCCTTGTACTTGACCGGGCAGCCGAACGGCTTTGTGGTCGTCAGCGAGGGCTGTTTGCCCTCGAGCAACTGGTCGAGCGTTTCGGCGATGTAGTTGCGGTCGCCGCTGCGGGTGCGGTGCGCACCGGCGTACTTCAGCTCACCCTTGTGGACGATGAAGATGTGCGGCGTGGTCTTGGCGCCGTAGGCGCGGCCGACGGTGCCGTCGCTGTCCATCAGGATCGTGTAGCTGATGCCCTTGTCCTTGCGGTACTGCTCCATCTCCTCGGGCTTGCGGCCGTGCGTGCTGTCGATGGCGAGCCAGACGACGCCCTTCTCGGCGTAGGCCTTCTGGAGCTCCTTCATGCCGGGCAGGGCGCCGGTGTTGGGCGTGTCGTTGCTGTATGGGCAGTCGCGGTTGACCCACTCGAGGACGACGAGCTTGTCCTTGAATTCGTCGAGCTTGACGGCCTTGCCGGTCGTGTCCTTGAGCTCGAAGGTGGGAGCGGGCTTGCCGACCTCGGCGCCGGCCTTGCTGTTCGCTTCCTTGTCCTGGGCGGCGGCGGTGCCGGCCGCGAGCATGAGTCCGGTCAACAGCGCGAGCATTCGTGTCATGTGTTGATTCCTCAAAGGTCCCTGGTGAAAATCCCCGGTACGCATATCGGGCGATTATACGCGGCGCCCGGCCGCCCGCCAAACGGGCCGCCCGCCCCGTCCGACCCGCGAGTGCTTGCCGGACAAAGACTTATGACCACGATGCCAGGGCTCGCCGCAGACGCCGATCCCGAAGCGCTCGCGCTCGTCCTGGCTCCTCCCGGGCAGGCCCGCGCGCCGCGGGCGGTGGTGACCGGCTACCTGGACTACCTGGCGGCGACGCCGATCGAGGCGCGGCTTTTTCGACTGCGGGTGGCTAGTCGTGTGACGGCCGCGGCGCTTTCGATGCGCCTGCCGGGCGACACGGCGATGGTGCTGGTACCCGCTCCCGGCTCGGGCGGGATCGATTCCGACAAGCAGGTCGGGCTGCTCGCCGAGGTGCTGGCGGAGCTGGCGCGATGTGGCGTGTGCTTCGTTCAGGCGCTGCTGGAGCGGGAGTGTCCGGCGCGGGCGGCGCTGGTGGCGGCGTGCGGCTTCCGACGAATCGCTACCTTGACCTATATGGAACGCGCCGTATCCGCTCCCGACGGCAACGCGGCGGGCGACGACGCTGACGACGGCGCGGTCGAGTGGCTGAGCTACGGCGCGCAGACGCACGCGCAGTTCGCCGAGACGCTGCGCGAGACGTACGAGCAGAGCCGCGACTGCCCGGAGCTGACGGGCCTGCGACAGATGGAGCAGGTGTTGGCATCCCACAAGGCGGCCGGACCGTTCGATCCGGCGCTTTGGGAGCTGGCGCGTATTGACGGCCGCATCGCCGGTGCCCTACTTTTGTCGCGGCTGCCGCGCAGCCCGGACGTGGAGCTTGTGTACATGGGCGTGGTTCCGGCGGCGCGGGGGCGCGGCGTGAGCCACCGCCTGCTTCGTCGCGCGGTCGGGCAGTGTCGCCGGGCGCGGGCCGTCCGGCTTCATCTGGCGGTGGACGAGCGAAACGCGCCCGCACTGGCGGCGTACCGTCGCTTCGGGTTCGTGTCGGTGGGCCGCCGGGAGGCGTATCTGTGGGTGCCGCGCGGAAACGTTCGCGGCCCGGCACGGTGAGTCACCGGTGCGGCGCCTGCGCACAACCTGTGGATAACACGGTATGACCGGCGCGTGTGAAAATTATTTTTCCGTAATGAAAGCTTCACAGGAGCGGACGTTGCGCACGCGCGGCGCGCGGCCTGGCGCAAATCTCGATTGCAGAGCGCGCCGGCCGGTGTTATGATTGACGTGCTCTTGAGCGTGGAACTCGATTGGCGCTTCCCCGCTCTTCCAATGTAATCATTGATTCGGTCTTCTGACACGGTTCAACCCGACGCGAGGAGAGTGCGCAAACGTGACGGGAACGGTCTGTCACATTCGCGAGCGCGTCGCTGACACCATCGGTGAGAACCGCTTCCGCACCTGGTTCGGGGACTCCGCGGAGTTCGTCCTCGACGATCAGCGGCTCAGCATCCTGGTCAGCAACGATTTCGTCGGCAACTGGATCGCCACGAACTACCTTCAGGTGATCCACGACGTGACGCGCGATGTCGTCGGCAGCCATCTGCCGGTGGAGATTCGAGTTCGCTCGCTGCCCGCTCCGGACGCCAACGGCGCCGGCGGCGGCTCGAACGGCTCGGGATCGTCGAACGGTCAGCCGGCCGGTTCGCAGCTCGGCCGGCCGAGCCGCAACGGGCCTGCCGCCTTGCCCGCCGGGGCGGTGCCGCGCCGCACGCCGGGCGCTGCACCGCAGCTACGCGGCGAGCTGGAGACGTTCATCGTCGGCCCGTCGAACCGGCTGGCGTTCGCGGCGGCGCAGCAGATGGCGCGCGCTCCCGGCGAGACGTTCAAGCTGCTCGTGCTGCACGGCGACTGCGGGCTGGGCAAGACGCACCTGCTTCAGGGCATCTGCAACGCGGCCCAGCGCAGCCGGCCCGGACTGGTCTGGTTCTATATCTCCGGCGAGCAGTTCACCAACGAGTACATCGCCGCCGTCAAGAGCAACCGCACGGAGTACTTCCGGGCGCGCTACCGCAGCGCGGACCTGCTGGCGATCGACGACATCCACTTCCTGGCCAACAAGAAGGCCACGCAGGACGAGTTCCTGCACACCTTCGACGCCATCGACGCCGCGGGCAAGGCGGTGGTGCTCTCGTCGGACCGTCACCCGCGCACGATCGCGACGCTCAGCGACGCGCTGATCAACCGCCTGATCTCCGGCATGGTGATCGAGCTGCACGAGCCCGACTACCAGACCCGCCGCGAGATTCTGCGGCAGCGCTCGGCGGCGCTCGCCTGCGACCTGGCGGACGAGGTGCTCGATTTCGTCGCCCGGCAGATCACGCGCAACGTGCGCGAGCTCGAAGGAGCGCTGCTGAAGCTGGTGGCGCTGGCCCGGCTGACCGGTGCGCCGATCACGCTCGAGCTGGCCTGCCTGGCGCTGGACGATCATCTCGAGCAGGCCCGGCGGGCAGTCTCGGCCAGCGACGTCGAGCGGGTCGTCACCGAGTACTTCGGCGTGACGCGGAGCCAGATCTATTCCAGGAGCCGCGGGCGGACGATCAGCGTGGCCCGCGCGGTGGCGATGTATCTCGTCCGCAAGTACACCAACCTCAGCTTTCCTGAGATCGGGCGGCTGATGGGCGAGAAGAACCACTCGACGGTGCTGATGGCCGCCAAGCGGGTCGAGGAGTGGCTCGACAAGGGCGCCGCCATCGGCTGGAAGAACAACGGCCAGGCGCACGAGTCGGCCATTCACGAGGTTCTCGGCGCGCTGGAGCGGAACCTGAACCGCAGCGAGCACTGAGCCGCGCACGCGAGCAGCCGGCGGACGGACGGACGGACGGACGGCGCGAGCGCGGCCGCCGCTGACGCGGGCGGGGCCGTTCGAGAACTTGGGTATGGCGCGGCAGTGAAGGCGGTGGCAAGGAGGCCGCCGCCGCTTTTGTTGCGCAGGGCGGCCCCCTTTTGCGCGGGTCTGGTTCGCGCGGGTTCGGGCCGCGCTTATAATCCGCCCAACGGTTCGGAGAGTTCGTGCGGGCCGCGCTCCGCTTCAGCGCTCGCGGCGGCGCGCGTCTCGTGCTCCGGCCGATTCACTGTCTCGAACTGGAGAGGATCGCTCGTGCGGCGTGCTGGAAAGGCTGCGGGGTCGTCGCGGATGATCCGCTGGGTGATGCGGCTGGGCGGTGTGTGGCTTTTGGGCAGCGTCGGCGGCTGCCTGGCGAGCTTGCAGGGGAATCTGGATCTGCTGCTGGGCTACGGGGCGATCGACAACGCCCTGCGGCTGCCCTATAGCGCCGTCGCGTCGCTGGCGCGCTTCCTCTTGCGAGCCGGCTAGAGGTGGCAGGCATGCCCGCGCTGGAGATTTTCACGCCGGACGGTCACAGCGTCACGCTTCAGCTTGGCGACAAGCGGATCAAGCTGGGGCGGGCCGACTGGTGCGATTTCGTGATGCGTAACGACGCCGAGGTCTCGCGCGAGCACGCGGAGATCTGGCTGGACGAGCACGGGCGCGTGCTGGTCGAGGACCGCGGATCGAAGAACGGCACGCGGGTCGACGACGGCGAGCCGTTCAAGAACTCGCGCCGCTTCGCGCACCGGACCATCCGCATCGGCGAGCACAGCATCAACGTGATCGGCGCGCCGCCGCCGGACAAGGACGACCAGCTTCCGGTCGTCTTCATGGCCGACCCGACGCCCGGCATGGGGGATACGCAGTTCTTCCCCAGCTCGCGGCGGCTGGACCTGAACCAGCAGCGGCTGGCGCTGCTGATCCAGCTCGCCGAGCGGATCGGCGGCGTGTTCGACCGCAAGCAACTGCTCGAGCAGGCCCTGGACGCCTGCTGCGAGGCCCTCGGCTTCGAGCGCGGCCTGATCGCGCTCAAGACGCAGCGCGGCGATCCGGAGCTGCCGGTCACGCGCAACATCGAGCGCGACGAGACGGGCGCCTTCCGCGTCAGCCGCACGCTGATCAACCGGGCCCTGATCGACGGCGAGCGGGCGATCGTCAACAACCCCGCCACCGACCTGGCCGGCAACCTGACCGAGAGCATGGTGCGCTTCCCGATCTGCTCGGCCCTGTGCGTGCCGATCATGAACCGCAACGAGATTCTGGGCGTGATCTACGGCGACCGCGTCGCGCAGGCGTTTCTCTATCAGCCGGAGGACGTGGACTTCCTGGCGGCCATCGCGCAGCAGGTCGGGGTCGGCCTGGCGAACCTGCGGCTCTTCTACGAGCACGTCAAGGCGCAGCGCGTCTATGCCGAGCTCGAGCAGGCGCGGCACATTCAGCGCAAGCTGCTGCCGGCGGCGCCGCTGGAGATCGGCAAGGTGCGGATCGAGGGGGTGAACGTGCCGTCGTCGGCCGTCAGCGGCGACTACTTCGACTATTTCCCGCTCGACGACGGGCGGGTGGGCATCATCATCGCGGACGTGACGGGTCACGGGCTGCCCGCGGCGCTGGTCATGGCGAATCTGCAATCGGCGGTGCGCGTCGCGCTGGCGGCCGATCTGCCGCTGCCGGCGCTGGGGGCGCAGCTCAACCACCTGATCTATCACAACACCGATGCGCACGTCTTCGTCACGGCCATCCTCGGCACCGTGAACACGCAGACCGGCCTGATGGAATACATCAGCGCGGGCCATCCGCCGCCGATTCTGGTCGGCCCGCGGCACGCGCGCGAGCTCACCGAATACTCGAACTGCCTGCCGCTCGGCGTCGAGGCGCACGAGGAGTTCGTCACGCAGCACGTGCAGCTCAAGCAGGGCGAGACGACGGCGCTCTTCTTCACCGACGGCGTGACGGAGGCGAGCAACCGCGACGGTGTGCTGCTGGGCGTTCGGCCGGTCGTCGCGGCGCTGTCGAAGCTGCGCGAGGCGGGCACGAACATCGTCTGCGAGATCACGCGGCGGGTCGTCAATGAGCACCAGGCGGGGGCGACGCGGGTCGACGATATGACGCTCCTGGCGGTGCAGTTGGTCGCGTAGCGCAGCGGCGCAAGCGCCCCGCAACATGGGGAGCGCGGGCGTCCCGCCCGCAATCAGAACCCCGTGCGCCAAGCACGGGGTCGATCGATCGCCAAGTGACCCGCCGCTCGGCGCGGCGGGTTCTGACTCGGCGCCCGCAATCAGAACCCCGTGCGCCAAGCACGGGGTCAA
>CAZXUI010000016.1:58336-66899 GCA_964643885.1 uncultured Planctomycetales bacterium | reverse complement strand
GCTTGGGGGACCGGTCTCTGACCGGTCTGCTTGGGGGACCGGTCTCTGACCGGTCACTGGGCGACAGGTCTCCGACCTGTCGCACGCCAGCCCATCAGCCTGCTGGTGCGTCAAGGGACGTACCCTACAGGCTCCACTGTTCTCCTATTCTCCCGCTCTCCTCTCTCGCCCGAAGGGCGCGGCTTGACGCCCGATTCCTTCCGCGCGATTCTGCATCATGTCTGAGCGCCGCTGGCCGCCTGTTTCGTAAACCGCGCCCCGCGGCGCCGCCCAACCAGCCGGAGTGCACCCGATGTCCACCCGCAAAGATGACGTCTCCGTCTCCACCTCCGGCGATACGCGCGACGCACTCACGCGCCGCCCCTTCCACATCGTCTTCGCCGCCGACTTCGCCACCGATGGCCGCCTGGCCGGGCTTCAGAACGTCGACAAGGACTCCTTCGCCGTCCTGATGCGCACCGCCCGCCCCACCGTCCGCATGGCCATCCCCGCACCCGTCGGCGGCGGCCCGGATTGGGAATTCGCTCTCAGCTTCGACTCCCCTCGCTCGCTCGAACCCGCCGGCTATCTCGCACAGCTCCCCGCCGCAAGCTGGCGACTCAAGCTCCGCGAGGCCGCCTTGCAGCGCCGCACCGGCAAGCTCGACGACGCCGCCCTCCAGAAGACCATCGACGCCGCCGCCACCGCCGATCCCACGCTCGCCTGGGTCAGGTCGGCCGGCCCGCCAACCCCGGCCGCGCAGAGCCCCACGGCCCCACCCTCCGGCGGCAGCGTGCTCGACCTGGTCGACGACCCTGACGAATCCGCCCGCGTCCGGGCCGAGATCGAGCGCCTCGCCCGCAGCGCCGGCCAGTCCGCAGCGCACCTGCCCGCCGGCGAAATCGACCGCCTCTCCAACCTCGTCGGCCGCCTCAACGTCGAGCTCACCTCGATCGCGACCGCCATCCTCGGCCACGACGCCTTCCGCGCCGCCGAGCGCACCTGGCGCAGCCTCAAGCTCCTCGTAGACCGGATCGACTTCCGCGAGAACATCCGCCTCGCCGTCGTCGACGCACCGCGCGACCAGATCGCCGACAAGCTCATCGATGCCGTCTTCTCGCCCGCCTTCGACGGCGAGATCCCCACGCCCGGGCTGGTCGTCCTCGATTTCGCCCTTCAGAACGCGCCGCCCGACCTCGAGCTGCTCGAGCAGATCGGCCAGCACGCCGCCGGCCTGCCCGTCCCCGTCGTCTTCCCGCTCGACGCCGCCTTCCTCGGCGTCAAGAACCTGCGGCTCGTCAAGAACCTCCCGCACCTGCCCGGCCTGGTCGACGGCTGGCAGTTCGCCAAGTGGCGCACCCTCCGCGACCAGCCCTGGAGCCGCGCCCTGGCCCCGGTCCTCGGCCGCTTCATCCTCCGCGCCCCCTACGCTGGCGCAGCCACGGCCGACACCTTCGAGCCGCTCGAGCAAACCTCCGCCATCGGCGACCTGCTCTGGGCCGGCGGCCACCTGGCCCTGGCCATCTCCGCCGCCCGCTCCTACGCCGCCCACGGCTGGCCGACCCGCATGTTCGGCGACCAGGCCGGAAAGCTCGAAAACCTCCCCGTCGTCCCGAATCCCAACGAGCCCGGCGGCGTCTGGGGACCCGGCGATCTCGTCCTGCCCGACCGCCGGCTCGACGAGCTGCCGCAGATCGGCGTCAACTTTCTCATGTCCGTCCCGAACAGCGACCACTGCATCCTGCTCGGCGGCGTCACCGCCGCCCGCCCCGTCAAAACCGCCGACACAACCTCCCAGCAGGCCGCGCTGGCCATCAGCCTGCCCTACGCCCAGTTCAACAACATCGTCGGCGCGTTCCTCTGCGAGTCGCAGCCGGCGCTCAAGGGTCTGGCCGCCGCCGATCTCCAGCGCAAGCTGCTCGAAATGCTCCGCGACCTGCTCAACCTCGGCGACGACGAGCAGGAGTACGTCGCCGTCGGCGTCGGCGAGCACCCCGACCAGCCCGGCCAGACCATCGTCCAGGTCCGCATCGTCCCCCCGCCGCGCATCGCCCCCGGCGGCCTCGCCGTCGATTTCGGCTTCTCGGCCTGAGATGCGACCGGCCACACACGCGCTCCATCGCCCGCACCCGCCCGCGCGGAGGATCGCGCCCTGACACAGCCGCCCGACACGCCGCCGAACCCGCCCGACCCCGTCGACCCGAATCTCTGGCTCGACCGCCACGGCGACGCCCTCTTCCGCTTCGCCCGCCTCCGCGTCCGCGACCGCAACGCCGCCGAAGACCTCGTGCAGGAGACGCTCCTGGCCGCGCTGCGCGCCGCCGCCGCCTATCGCCGAGAGGCCGACGAGAGAACCTGGCTGATCGGCATCCTCAAGCACAAGATTATCGACCACCTCCGCGCCGCCGCCCGCAGCTCACCGATCCAACCCGCCGACGCGGCCGAACTCTCGTCCGAATACAAGCCCTCCGGCCTGTGGAAGACAGGTCCGAGAAAGTGGCACGGCCAGCCGCAGCAGTGGTTGACGCAGGCCGACTTCGTCCGCGTGCTCGACGAATGCCTGGCCGAGCTGCCGCCGCTTCACGCCGCCGTCTTCATCCTGCGCGAGATCGACGGCCTGGCCGGCGAGGAAATCTGCAAGCTTCTCGAGCTCTCGCCGACAAACCTGTGGACCATCCTGCATCGTGCCCGCGCGAGACTCCGCCGGGCGCTTGAGGTAAGATGGTTCGGTCGGGAGGAGTGAGGAATCGACGTGCGTGCCCTGCGCGAGTTCTGGCGGCTGCTGAATCTGCCCTGCCGCGACATCACCGCGCTGATCTCACGTTCGCGCGATACTTCCCTCTCCCGCGGGGAGCGCTTCGGCCTGCGGCTGCATCTAATGTACTGTTCGGCCTGCCGCCGCTTCGAAAAGCAGCTCCGGCAGATCGCCGATGCCGCCCGCGAGCTGCTCGGCACGCACGAAGCGCCGCCGCTCGCCGCCGACCGGCTCTCCGACCAGGCCCGCGAGCGAATCCGCCGCGCCGCCGCAGAACGGCGCTGAATCCGCGGCCTGCGGCTCCGGTTTCCGACCGGTGATCCCGACGGTGGCGCCGGGTCCTGACCGTTGTTCCGGCCGCGACGATAAATCGCCAGGCTCGCTCGATTTGCAAGGAATTCGACGCGCCCGCGACAGATTACTACATGGGGCGGACTCGCCGGCTTGACGCTCGCCTCGCCGGCGGTGCCACAGACCAACTCGTGTCCCCGAACCGGTTGCCAACATACGCGCAGTTTGGGGAGCCCGGCGCCGGTTCGGGACACGACAACATCTCCGCCGCTCCGCCTCGCCCTCGGCGCTCTTATCAGCCGCCGCGCTACCCGTCTGACCGGCCTTCCGCTACAACGGCGCCGCCATGCTGCGCTACCTCAACCTCATCGGCCTGCTCTGGCGCATCAGCCTGATGAACGACACCGCCTATCGGGCCGACTTTCTCATGCGCCTCTTCACCGCCGCCGCCCAGCTCGTCGGCGAGCTGCTCGCGCTCTGGACCATCTTCGCCAACACCCGCTCGCTCGCCGGCTGGTCGCCCGCGGAGGTCATCGTGCTGCTCGGCGTCTTCCGCTTCATGAACGGCCTGATCGGCATGCTCATCGCCCCCAACATGCGCTCGATCATGGAAGACATCCGCCAGGGCACGCTCGATTTCGTCCTCACCAAGCCGGTCAACAGCCAGTTCTACGTCAGCTTCCGCCAGCTCATCGTCTGGCGGCTGGCCGACATCCTGCTCGGGCTCGGCCTCGCAGCCGTCGGAGCCGTGCAGGTCGCCGCCGCAGTCGGGCCGGTCGAGCTGCTGCTCTTCGTGCTGCTCCTCGCCGCCGGCGCGACGATCATCTACTCGTTCTGGCTGGTGCTGGCGACGAGCGTCTTCTGGTTCACCCGGATCGGCAATATCGAGGTGCTCTTCTGGAACGTCTTCGAGGCGGGGCGCTACCCGGTCGACATCTACCGGCCGTGGCTGCGCTGGCTGCTGACCTTCATCGTGCCCCTGGCCCTGCTGACGACCTTCCCGGCCGGGGCGCTGATCGGCCGCAACACCCTGGCGAGCCTCGCGGTCGCGTTCGTCCTGGCGCCGCTGGCGCTGGCCGGCGCGTCATGGTTCTGGCGCTTCGGCCTGCGGCGCTACAGCGGCGCGTCGGCATAGTCGCGCGACACGCGTGACAGGTGACACGTGACACGTGACCGGTGGCACTCCGTCGGGTGCGTCCCTCGACGCACCACCGGTGGCAGGTGACAAGTGACTTCCGGCCGCGAAGCGGCCGCGGATCGCAGCCACGGGTGCCGCGAGTCCGCCACCAGGCGGACGAGCGTAACCCGTGGGTCGCGTCACTCCCCCCGTTCGAATCTTGGGGGGCATTCGTCCCGGATCACAGCACAAAAGAGGGCCTAACCCACACGGCACTCTCATCCAAGATGGCGATCGGTCCGATCGTGTCGTCCTGGTGCGAGAATCCCTCTTCGCACCTCCGCCCGCACCTTTCGCACCCCCCGCCCGCTTCGGCTACCCTGCCCCCGATGAAAACGCCCGCTCCAGACACCTTCGACGCCCTCCTCGCCCGTGCCGCCGCCGGCGACGAAGACGCCCTCGCCGACCTCCTCCGCCGCGCCGAGCCCGCCCTCCGCCGCGCCGTCTCCGCCGACCTCCCCCGCCGCTGGCAACACCTGCTCACACCCGAAGACGTCCTCCAGCAGACCTGGGTCGACGCCTTCTGCGCCATCGCCGAATTCGCCGGCCGCGACCAGCGCGCCTGGCAGGCCTGGCTCACACGCATCGCCAAACGCAACCTGCTCGACGCCGCCCGCATGCTCGACGCCGAGAAACGCGGCGGCCGCCGCCCGCCCGCCTCCCTCGACCGCGACAGCGCCTCGCACACCCTCTTCGCCCGGCTCGCCCGCTGGACCACCCCCAGCATGACCCTCTCGCGCGGCGAGGCGGCCGACACGCTCCGCAGCGCCCTCGCCGACCTGCCCGACGACTACCGCCTCGTGGTCGAGCAATACGATCTGCTCGGCCGGCCGATGGCCGACATCGCCGCCCGCCTTCACCGCAGCGAAGGCGCGGCCTTCATGCTCCGCGCCCGGGCCCTGCGCGTCCTGCGGCAGCGCCTCGGCGGCACGTCCGGGTTCTTCCCCACCCGCGCCTGAGCCAAGGGTGCCCCTGCTCTTGAGCAGGGGCGTGGCACATCCGGATTTTTCCCCCCCCGCGCGTGAGAAACCGGCCCGCATTCCGCCCGGAACGTTGTGGCCGATGCCGGCCACGCACCGATGCCGCGGAAATCGGGCGGATGGCATGGGCAAGCGCAGCTTGCCCGTGTCGGGCTTGACTGGTCGGAGACCGGTCCCCCATTGGGTGGCATGGGCAAGCCCGTGACGCACCCGACCGGTCCGCGACCGCCCGTACAACCGAAGATCAGCCCCGGTTCCTGTGCCAGACGAGGTGCACGATGGTAGAGTTGGTGAACCCCATGACACGACCCGAACGCAACCAGACCCCCATCCGCTCGGCCGCCGACAACGCCCGCTCGCCGGACCCCCTCTCCGCCGCCCGCGCCGAAGCCTCCACCATCCGTCGCGCGGCCACCTCCCCCACCCCCAACCCTCCGGCCGAGCAAATCGCCGGCTACTCCCTCCTCCGCCGCATCGGCGCCGGCGGACAGGGCGTCGTCTACGAAGCCGTGCAGCAGTCCACCGGCCGCCGCGTCGCCCTCAAGCTCGTCGACCTGACCGGCCGCGGCCCCTCCGGCTGGGACCGCTTTCAGCGCGAGATTCACCTGCTCGCCCGCCTGAACCACCCCTCCATCGTCACCGTCTACGACAGCGGCCGCATCGACGACCGCCTCTTTCTGACCATGGAGCTGATCGAGGGCCGCCCCGTCGACGAGTTCGCCTTTCACGCCGGACTGCCCCGCCGCGACACGCTCGACCTGTTCGCCCGCATCTGCGACGCCGTGCACGCCGCCCACCAGCGCGGCGTGATTCACCGCGACCTCAAGCCCGCCAACATCCTCGTCGACGAAAGCGGCTCGCCGCACGTGCTCGACTTCGGCCTGGCCAAGCGCATCCCCGCCGCCGGCGACGCCGCCACGCAGACCGCCATGACCGCCTCCGGCCAGTTCGTCGGAACGCTCGCCTGGGCGAGCCCCGAGCAGATCAGCGGCAGCCCCGACGACGTCGACGTCCGCACCGACGTCTACAGCCTCGGCGCGGTGCTCTTCCACCTGCTCACCGACGCGACACCCTACGACGTGGACGTGCCGCTCCGCGAAGTGACGGAGAACATCGTCCGGGCCGAGCCGCGCCGCCCCTCCGAATTCGACCGCACCATCGACGACGATCTCGAGACGATCGTCCTCCGCTGCCTGTCCAAGGAGCCCGCCCGCCGCTACGGCTCCGTCGGCGAGCTGGCCGCCGATATTCGCCGCTACCTCGCCGGCGAGCCGATCGAGGCCAAGCGCGACAGCCGCCTCTACGTGCTAGCCAAGACCCTCCGCCGCCACCGCATCCTCGTCGGCAGCGGCGCCGCCGCCCTGCTCCTCGGACTTTGCTTCGGCGCCGTCATGACCGTGCTCTATCAGCAGGCCCGCGAGGGCGAGCAGCAGGCCGTCGCCGAAGCCGCCGAGCTGCGCGAAGAGTTGCAGAAGCTCAAGCGCGATCTGCTCGCGCCGGCCAACTGGACCAGCGCTTTCAGCACCGCCCGCGCCCTCGATCGGCTCTCGCCCCAGGAGGGGCTGCAACTGCTCGAATCCGCCTGGGCCGAGATGAAGCAGGACGCGCCCAAGCAACAGCTCCTCAAGGCCGCCTACGTCGCCAAGCCCGACTACCTCGTCCGCGCGCTGCACCTGGGCATGAGCGATCCGTCGGCCGCCGTGCAGAACTGGTCCATTCAGTATCTTCGCGAAATCGCATTCCGCGATTTCTCTGAGGACTTCGCCTCCTACGCCGGCTGGTACGACGCTCATCGCGAAAAGCCGCTGGCCGAGACCGTCGTCGCCAACTTCCGCGACTTTCTGGCCCGCGTCAGGGCCGCGGCCGGCCCGCAGCGCGGCCGCCTGCTCGCCCTGGCGCAGAACAGCTCCGTCTGGCGCGACGTCCCCGCGCTCGCCCGCACCGCGGCCGACGAGGGCTTCGTCGAGCTGCTGATGGACCTGCTCACCGCCCGCGACACCGATCGCGACACGCGCCGCGCCGCGCAGCGCATCCTCAGCACCCTTCCGCTCAGCGCCGAGCTCGCCTGCCGGCAGCTCCTGCCGCTGCTCGAATCGAACGACGAGGAGGCCGCCGACTCCGCACTCAACATCCTCGGCTCCCAGAAGGCCGCCTGCGCCATCGACCCCATCATCGCCTGGATGATGCGGCAGTTCGCGACCGCCGACGGCCGCCGCGAGCTCTCCGACGCCGCCGACGCCCTCGGCGAGATCGGCGACCCGCGCGTCATCCCCACCCTCATTGCCATGATCGAGGCCGACAATACCTATGACACCATCTACGGCATCGGCTACTTCGGCCTCGGCGAGCTCACCGGCGTGCAGTACGACGAGTCGCACGACGGCGCCTGGTGGCGCGACTGGTGGAGCAGGAACCGCGCGCGCTTCCCCGAATCCGTCCGCGGCCAGGACATCCCGCAGCTCGACCTGCCGAAGCTCGCCGGCCGCCAGGCGCCGAGCGGTAAACCGACTTCCCCCGCCGCCGCCGGCCGCACGGACGCCGAGGCCGCGTCGCAGGCTCGACCGCCGCTGCCGGTACAGGACCTGCTGGCCGGCGGCGACGTGCACAAGCGCTACTTCCTGATCGGGCCACGCGGCCCGCAGCGGCCGGCCGACGCGCTCGGGCTGCTGCTCGTCCTGCCCGGCGGCGACGGCAGCGCGGAGTTTCACCCGTTCGTCACGCGGATCGCCGCGCAGGCGACGCCCGACGGTTACCTCGTCGCCCAGCTCGTCGCGCCGCAGTGGTCACCCGGGCAGTTCGAGCAGGTCGTCTGGCCGACGGCCGGGCTGCCTTTCGACGGCATGGAGTTCACCACCGAAGCGTTCGTCGCCGCCGTGGTGAAGGATGTGGCCGCGCGCTACCAGCTCGACGAGCAGCGCATCTTCGCGCTGGGCTGGTCGTCGGGCGGGCCGCCGGTCTACGCGGCCGCGCTCGCGCCCGATTCGCCGCTCCGCGGGGCGCTCGTGGCGATGAGCGTCTTCAAGCCCGACCAGCTCGCCACGCTCGAGAGCGGCGCCAAGGGCAAGGCGTTCTATATCCTGCACTCGCCGGAGGACTTCATCGCCATGCGGTTCCCCGAGTCGGCCCGCGATCGTCTCTCCGCGGCCGGGGCGCGGACGCACCTGGAGACCTACGACGGCGGCCACGGCTGGCACGGGGACGTGTACGGCCACATCCGCCGCGGCCTCGACTGGCTCGCCGCCGCAGAATAAGCCGCCGCGGGGCGGGCGGGTGGCATGGGCAAGCGCAGCTTGCCCGTGCTGTTACAAGACTGGGGGACCGGTCTCTGACCGGTCACTGGGCGACCGGGCGGGTGGCATGGGCAAGCGCAGCTTGCCCGTG
>CAZXUI010000016.1:885-58236 GCA_964643885.1 uncultured Planctomycetales bacterium | reverse complement strand
GGGCGACCGGGCGGGTGGCATGGGCAAGCGCAGCTTGCCCGTGATGCTACAAGACTGGGCGACCGGTCTCCGACCGGTCGCACGCTTGCCCGTCAGGGCAAACGACCGTAGCCGGTGGCTTCAGCCACCGGAAAGTTCATCCCCCTACGTCGTCCGTGGGGCCTGCGTCTCGGATCACAGCACAAAAAAAGGGCCAAACCAGCGCCGCATTCTCATCCAAGGTGGCGAACGATCCGGTCGTGTGGTCCTCGTGTGGGAATCCCTTCTCGCACGCCCGTAATGCAGACGTCCCGCCCGCATGATCCGAGCCGCGACCGTCGGGGAGCGGGCTGGGGGTGGCGGGCCACCCGCGCAAGCGCCAGATGACATCCCCCTACCTCAGGCGCTCGTCCGGTGATTTCAGGTGTGCGCGCCTTCGCGCGTCCACCCCGGACACTGCCTGTCCGGGGTGTGCGCGGGACAGGTTACTGCGCTGGCCCGCTCCTCACGGTCGCAGCTCGGTTCCCCACACCGCCGGCTGCCCTGCCAACGGCTATTCGCGTCGGAAGGGGCCCACCGCCTCCGGGGAGCGCGACCACCCCACCCGCCATCCCTCGATCGCTTTCCTTGGTCCCTCGGCCCCTGGGTCCCTCTAGAAAGTCAAGCCCCGATAACCACAATCTAGTGGGTCAAATCCATGCGCGCATTTGACCCCCTTGTTTTGACCCCCCTGCTCACACGCTCCACGCCCCGGAACCCGCCTCTGATCCTCCGAAAACCCCGCCAACTCCGGACTCGACGCGCGCTTCTCCGCCCAGACCCCGATGCCCGCACGCACTTTTTCTGCGGCCGGAGCGGTTATCATGCCCTTCTGCCGCCACAGACGAGAGGAGCCGCATCGTGGACAGCTTGCTCGACCGCTTCACCCGCTACGTCAAAGTCGAAACCACCGCCAACGAGAACACGACCGACTACCCCAGCTCGCCGGGACAGCTCGAGCTCGGCCGCATGCTCACCGCCGAGCTCAGGCAGCTCGGGCTGTCCGACGCCGCCCAGGACCCGCACGGCATCATCATGGCCACCATCCCCGGCACCGTCGCCGCCGCCCCGACCATCGCCTGGCTCGCGCACGTCGACACCTCGCCGGAGTACACCGCCCGCAACGTCAAGCCGGTGATTCACCGCGACTACGACGGCCGCGACATCACCCTGCCCGGCGATCCGTCGAAGGTCATCCGGCTCGAAGACTCGCCGCACCTGGCGCAGTGCAAGGGCAAGACGGTGATCACGACCGACGGCACGACGCTGCTCGGCGCCGACGACAAGGCCGGCGTGGCGATCATCATGACCGCGGCCGCAGCGCTGCTGGCGAACAGGAACCGCCGCACCGGCCCGATCCGCATCGTCTTCACCTGCGACGAGGAGATCGGCCGCGGCACCGACAAGCTGGACCTGAAAAAGATCGCCGCGACCTGCGCCTACACGCTCGACGGCGAATCGCCCGGCAGCCTGGAGAACGAGACCTTCTCGGCCGACCTGGCGACGATCACGATCCAGGGCCGCAACATCCACCCCGGCCTCGCGACGGGGCGGATGATCAACGCGATCCGCCTGGCGGGGCAGCTCATCACGCGCCTGCCGTGGCGGCGGCTGGCGCCGGAGTCGACGGCGGGGCGCGACGGCTTCCTGCATCCGTACGTGCTCGAGGGCGGCGTGGACCGCGTGAAGATCAAGGTGCTGCTGCGGAGCTTCGAGACCCCGGAGCTGGCGACGCAGGCGGAGCTGCTGCGGCAGATCGCGGCGACGGTCGAGGCCGAGCACGCGGGGGCGACGGTCGAGGTGGCCGTGACGAAGCAGTATCGCAACATGGCCGAGGCGCTGTCGCGCGAGCGGCGGGCAGTGAAGCTGGCGGCGGAGGCGTACCGGAAGGTGGGGCTGGAGCCGCGCTACGAATCGATCCGCGGCGGAACGGACGGCTCGCGGCTGAGCGAGATGGGCCTGCCGACGCCGAATCTGTTCACCGGCATGCACAACTTCCACTCGCCGCTGGAGTATGCCGTGTTGGAGGAGATGGAGCAGAGCGTGCAGATGCTGCTGGCGCTGGCGGAGCTGTGGGGCGGAGAGAAAGGTTGAGGGACTAAGGGACTAAGGGATTGAGGGATTAAGGGATTGAGGGAAGCGGTAGCGCGCGTTGGGGATGTGTCGCGCGGCGCGTGTGTGCACACCTCCCACAAGGCTCGGTTCCAGAGCTGATTCATGATCCACAAGCTCGTCGACTCGGCCCGTGCGTTCCGCGACATCCTGCGGGCGCCGGCGGCGTTCTGGCTGATCGTGCTGGCATTCGCCGTCGACTCGATGGCGTACTTCGGCATGCTCACGCTGATGGCGGAATACCTGCATCGCGACATCGGCTTCTCCGACGCACTCGCGGGGCGCTGGATATCCATCTTCACGGGCCTTGTGACGATCTTCATGATCGGCGTGGCGAGCCTGGCCGAGCCAATGGGCCCGCGGCGGGGGATTCTGCTGGCGCTTTCGCTGTGCCTGGTCGGGCGGATCGCCTACAGCGCGGCCGCGATGGGCGGAGCGCCGGCCGGGGCGCTGGCGGCGGGCGCAGGGCTGCTGATCGTCGCGCTGGGCGAGGGCATCCTGCAACCGCTGGCGTACGCGGGTGTGAAGCGCTACACGGACCCGAAGAACAGCGCGATGGGCTACGCGCTGATCTATGCACTGATGAACCTGGGCATCGTGCTGATCGGGTTGATCAGCCCGGCGGTTCGCGTGCCCGTGGATCGCGCGGGTGAGGCGCTGGCACAGGGCGCTCCGGCGGACGGCTCGTGGGCGCATGCGGCGGCCGGGGCGGGCCTGAGCGGCATCGCGGCCGTCAACTGGGTGTGCGTGCTGATCGGCGGCGGGCTGATCGTGCTGTATGGCGCGCTGATGACGCGGCGGGCGGAGCGGGTGGACGTGCGCGCGGCCGAGCCGGCCGCTGCGAAACCGGCGTCGGTGACGATCAGCCCCGGCGGGGCGCGGGTGCTGAACCTGGCGGCGGTGAAGCGCTATTTCACGGACGGGCCGTTCACGAACGCGCGCTTCATCTTCTTCATCTTCATGCTGTTGCCGGTGCGGACGCTGTTCGCACATCAGTGGCTGACGATGCCGGCGTACGTGCTGCGGGCGTATCCGCAGGGCGTGGCGGACCGGATGGAGTGGATCGTCAACTGGATCAATCCCGGGATCATCTTCGTGGGAGTCCCGATCATCGCGGCGCTGACGCGGCGGGCGAATGTCTACACGTTGATGATCATCGGCTCGGCGGTCTCGGCGCTGCCGACGTTTCTGCTGTGTTACGGGCCGAATGTGTGGCTGCTGATCAGCTACCTGGTGATCTTCTCGATCGGCGAGGCGATCTGGTCGCCGCGGTTCCTGCAATATGCGGCCGAGCTGGCGCCGGAGGGACGCGTGGCCCAGTACATGGGGCTCGCGAACGTGCCGTGGATCGTGGCCAAGATGACCACGGGGTTCTACTCGGGCGTCATGCTGGAGATGTATTGCCCGCTGGAGGGGCCGCAAAACACGGGGCAGCTCTGGCTGATCTACGCACTGATCGCGACGGCGAGCCCGCTGGGGCTGCTGCTGGCGCGAGGCTGGGTGATGCGGGGATGGCACAAATCCTGACGCGCGGCCGGGTGAGGATGCGAGGAGTTTGAGCCTGCTGGCGCAGGTCGGGAATCGCATTGCTCCCAGAGCAGCGGCGGATACGCGTCAGAACCCGCCGCGTCAGCCAGCGGGTCAGTTGGCGACCTACTGACCCCGTGCTTGGCGCACGGGGTTCTGATTCTGGGCCGCACGGCTGCCCTCCGCAAGCCGGGCTGCTAACCGCCGAAGAGGTTCTTCCAGATTTCCGGCCCGTTTTCGATCAACACCAATGCGACGCCCATCAGCGAATTGCCGGCAATAATGCCGGAGGCCACCGGGAACGTGTATTCCTCGGCCGCCTTGGGTGAGATCTTCTGCACGATCAGCCCGATCGCGGCGCCAGTGAAGAACAGGAGGCCGTAGTACCAGTGGAAGACCCAGGCCAGCCCCAGGCCCGCGGGCGAGGGAATGTACGCGCGATACTTCGGCAACGCCAGCGATAGCAGCGGCAGGATGATGCCGACCGCGCCGCCGATCACGATGCTCCAGAGCTTGACCGGCTCGAGCGCCGTCACGCCGACGCTGAGCGCCTCGGCCACGGCCTTCCATGTCTGGGCGGCCGGGGCGGGGAACTGATCGCCGCCGAGCACTTCGGGTTTCGGCACGAGCAGCCCGAACGCCAGCACGGTCACAAGCGTGCCGGTGAAAATGCCGCAGAATTGGGCGATGAACTGCTTGCGCGGATTGGCCCCCAGCAGATAGCCGCTCTTGAGGTCCGTCAGCAGGTCTGCGGACGAGCCGGCCGCCCCGGCCGTGATATTGGCGGCCATGAGATTGACGTTCATCGCGACCGTGTCGCCGGCGACCTTGGCGGGATGAATCGCGCCGAAGGTGAGCTGCATGATCTTTCCCATCGCGCCGACGGGCGTCGTGTCGGTCTCGCCCGTCACGCGGCAGGCCACGAGGGCCAGCCCGAACGAGAGCAGCACGGCCAGGACGCTCTGCCAGACGGGCATGCCGAACGTGTGGTGCGCCAGCCACGAGAGTGCCACGAGCGAGACCACCTGGCCGATCACAAACCAGGAGCCGGGCGTCTCGATCCGGTCCATCTCATCGAGCGTGTGCGCCTGCGAGGGTGAGAACATGCGCGTCAGGCTGCCGAAGGCGCGAATCGCACTGCGCCACTGGAGCAGGAAGGAAAGAATCCCGGACGAGACCATGCAGGCCGTGCCGCCCCAGAGCGTCCATTGAACGATGTCGCGAAAACCGGTGCCGGTGATCACGCCCTGCTGCTGCATGATCGGCACGAAAACCATCCAGCAGGCGATGCTGCCGAGCAGGATGCTCGCGCAGACCCGCATGCCGGTGATCGCCCCCGCGGCGATGAAGATCGGATCCCAGTTGAACATGACGGTCCGGCCGATCCACTGTTGGCCGAACAGATTCGTGTTCAGGCTTTGAATCCACGTGCTGGTCGAGAAAGCGGCCGCCTTCGGAAAGAACGCAGGCAGACCTTCCAGCCAGAACTTGTCAAGCGCTGCCAGGACGCCCGCGATGCCGAGAGCCCGGGCCGAACGCATGCCCTTCTCGCCATGGGCGTGGAGGGCGGTCAGCGTTTCGGCCGCCGCCACGCCGCTGGGAAAGGCGAGCTGCTCGATATTGATCATCTGCCGCTTCATCGGTACGGCCATGGTCACGCCGAGAACGGCCAGGAAGAACACCCAACCCAGCATGACGGGAATCGGCAGCGACTGGCCGTTTAGCATGATGTAGGCGGCGAAGGCGGAGACGAGCGTCCCCCCCGTCGAGTAGCCGGCCGAGCTGGCCGTCGACTGCATGCAGTTGTTTTCGAGGATCGTCATCGGCGAGCGGGCGATGCCGATGCGGTAGAGCGTCGTCCAGATCGCGTAGGAGAGAATGCAGGCCGTGATCGCGACGCCGAACGCCCAGCCGGCCTTCAGGCCGATGTACAGGTTCGTCAGCGACAGCACGCCCCCGAGCACCGAGCCCATCAGCACCGCCCGCCAGGTGAGCTGGAGCATGCTGTCGCCGCGGCCGCGGTAGCACTGCTCGAACCACTGCCGCTCGATCTGCTCGGGCGTGCCCTTGAATCCCTTGACGGGCAGCTTGTACTCGTGTGACTGAGCGTGTGAATCGGCCGATCGGCCGGCCGGGCCGGAGGCGTCGCTGGTCGACATTCGTCTGTCCCAAATGAGTGGTCGCGCCGCCGGCCTGAGCTTGTTCGTCGAAACGGCAGGCCGTGGCACGGTCGGGGCCGTATCCTCACCGCAGCGGGTTCACTTTGCAAGCGGCGTCGCCGGCCGGCGGCGTGACGTACGTCGGTCGGCCGGGGATCGGGCTTGCCTCGGCCGGGTGAGCCCCTACCATGCTGCTCAGCCCCGATCCCGGGCCGGCGCTCAGCGCGGTGCGGCGGTGCCATCCGGGCGGGAAACGCGCCCCTTCAGGACCAGCCGGCGATGGCCATTGCGCAGCTCAACGAAGAACAGATTCGGACCTGGACGCTCGATCAGAAGGACCGCTGGTGGTTCGAGAACGTCTGGAAAGGCGACATGCCGCAGCTCACGCTGCGAAGCGGCCTGACCGGCTTCCTGCTGGGCGGCGTGCTTTCGGCCACGAACCTCTATGTCGGGGCCAAGACCGGCTGGACCCTCGGCGTCGGCATCACGAGCGTCATTCTGGCCTTCGCCTTCTGGAAGGTTCTGAGCCGGCTGGGGATGCGCGAATTTACGCTGCTCGAGAACAACTGCATGCAGTCGATCGCGACGGCGGCGGGCTATATGACCGCGCCGCTGATCTCGAGCCTGGGCGCGTACATGGTCGTGACCAACCAGGTCATCCCCGCGTACGTGATGATGATGTGGATGATCTCGCTCTCGCTGCTGGGCGTGCTGTTCGCCTTTCCGCTCAAGCGGCGCTTCATCAACGACGAGCAGCACCCGTTTCCGGAAGGGCGGGCGTGCGGCGTGGTGCTCGACACGCTGCACACGGCCGACCCGGCCCACGGCTTGTTCAAGGCCAAGACGCTGGTGGTCGCGGGAGTCTCCGCCGCGCTGTTCAAATTGCTTCAGGCTCACTCGATCATGGAGTACCTGCAACTGCGGCTGCTGCGGCTGCGGGAGATGGTCTGGGAGCCGCGCTTCCTGGAGTATCTCGACGAGTGGTACTACCACCTGGCCGAGCGGTTCAGTTGGGTGATACCGAAGATCGCCGGCACGGATTTCCGCCAGCTCACGATCCGGCCGGAGCTGGACATCGCGATGATCGGGGCCGGCGGGCTGATGGGCATTCGCACCGGCTTCTCGCTGCTGGTCGGCGCGGTGATCAACTACTTCATTCTCGCCCCGGCGATGATTCAGTACGGCGACATCCGCGGCACGGTCAGCGCCTCGGGCGAGCTGGTCTTCGGCTTCCGCCGCATCACGGAGTGGGCCTTGTGGGGCGGCGTGACGATGATGGTGGTCGCCTCGCTGGTCGCCTTCTTCGCCAAGCCCGAGATGATCTTCGGAGCGTTCTCCGGCCTGCTGGGCGGCCGCAGGGAGGGCCGCAGCGGCGACGTGCTCAGGCGGATCGAGCTGCCGCTGTGGGTCTCGCTGGTGGGCATTCCGATCATCGGCGCGTTCGTCGTCTTCCTGGCGCACAACTACTTCAACGTGCAGTACTGGCTGGCGATCGTCGCCATCCCGCTGGTCTTCGTCTTCACGATCATCGGCGCCCACTCGACCGCGCTGACGGCCATCACGCCGACCGGCGCGCTGGGCAAGCTGACGCAGCTCACCTACGGGGCGCTGGCGCCGGGCGACATCAAGGCGAACCTGATGACCGCCGGGATCACCGGCGAGGTCGCCAGCAACGCATCCAACCTGCTGATGGACATCAAGCCGGGCTACATGCTCGGCGGCAAGCCGCGGCACCAGGCGATCGGGCACTGCATCGGCATCGTCGCCGGCGCGCTGGCGTCGATCCCGCTGTTCAACATGATGTTCCTCAGCCGCGGCATCGAAAAAATGCAGAGCGACCAGTTCCCCATGCCGGCCGTCGCGATCTGGCGCGGCGTGGCGGAGATTCTCACGCAGGGGCTCGACAAGCTGCCGACGACGGCCGTCTACGCGGCGATCATCGGGGGCTTGCTGGGGCTCGTGCTCGAGATCATGCGCATGGCGAGCCGGAACCGCATGCCGCTCTCGGCCGTCGGTATCGGCCTGGCGTTCGTGATTCCCTTCACGACCTGCCTGGCGATGTTCTTCGGCTCGTTCATCTTCTGGCTGCTGGCGCGACGCTATCCGGACAAGGAGAGCCGCGGGTACAAGGTCTGGGTGGACAACCAGGAGCCGATCTGCGCGGGACTGATCGCGGGCGCGGCGCTGATCGGCATCGCTGATGCGCTGACGATGCTGGCGATGGGCTGAATGAGATGGGAGACCGTTCTGTGACTCGCGAGCTTGGCGGCCGGCTGGCGGCGCTTCTGTTGCTGGCCCTGATGGTTCTCGTCCCCGGTTGCGAGCGTCCGCCACCTTCGGAGCAAGACCTGCTTCAGTACGTGCGCAGCGCCCAGGTGAATGCGCCGGTGCGGCGGCTGTGGGACGGCGGCCAGTCCTACGTCGACCGCGTGCTGCGAGCCTACGCGCAGGTGCGCACGCACGATCGCCCCCTGCTCGCTCTGCGGCAGGCCGAATCGCTGCCGGCGCTCGATGACGCCGCCTGGAGAGATGCGGCCGAGCTGAAGTCGATGCGCACGCGCGTGGACTCGGTCCGCAGCGAGAGTGCCGTTCAGCAGCGGCGCGAGGCACTCAGCGCCCTGGCGCAGGCCGTCGATGCACTGCCGCCCGAGATTCCGGCATCGCAGCAGGCCGAGCTCAAGGATGCGATCTGGACCGCCCTCCAGATCGAGGGGCAGGACCTGCGCGGCCTGCACGAATCCTCGCTGGCGCTGGCGGAGAGCTGGGCCGCGCTGCTCGACGAGGCCGAGCGATCCACGCCACCTGCGATCACCGAGGCCTTCCGCGAACGGCACGACGCCCTCCGCCGCGAGCTCGACGCGCTCGCGGCGCAGCGGCGCGCGTGGCTCGAGCAGACCGTTCAAAATGCCCAGGAGCAGATCGATCAGCTCAGTGAGCTGCGCGAGGCGCTGCGCCGCGGCGAACGGCCGCCGGGCCATGACGACCGCTGGGCCTGGCGGCGGCTGGAGGACCGCATCGATTATCAGCTCGCGCGCCGGGCACACCGCGGCAAGCTGCTCAAAGACTTGGAAAAAGCGGACTGAAGCCGGCGGACGGGGAGTTCGAAGGGCGCCTGCTGCGGCCGGCCGGCAGGGACTTGCTGCAAACCGTACAATTGATTCCGGGGCCATCGGCAGTCGCTGCCAAGAGGTGATGTGTGCGAAAGGCGCATTTGCTCGTTTTCGGACTGGCGTGGCTGGCGGCCGGGATGCTCGTCGGCGGGTGTCCGCTGGGCGGCGGACTGGATGACGACGAGCTGCTGGTCGCCCGCATCACGATCTCGGCCACGGGCGGTCTGCCGCCGCTTCGTGTAACGGTTTCAGCGGCTGATTCGGAGGCGCTGGACGGCGAGATCGTCGAGTATCGCTGGGACTTCGCCGGAGAGGCGACGGCCACGAGCGTCGACGCGTCGCACACGTTCACGACGCCCGGGCGGCACACCATTCTGCTGACGATCCGGGACTCGATGGGGCGCGAGGCGACGGCACGGCAGGATGTTCGCATTCAGGGCTCCGGCGCGACGGCCGTCATCACGGCGGATCGCACGAGCGGGCCGGCCCCGCTCGGCATCCAGTTCGACGGCACGGCGAGCTCCGCTCCGGACGACACGATCCTGGACTATTTCTGGGATTTCGGCGACGGCGGATCGTCGCGGGCGGCGCGGCCCTTCTACCTGTACGAGAATGAGGGCGAGTTCACCGTGACGCTGCGCGTCGTCACCAGCGGCGGCGTGGAGGCGACGGCCGAGGAGACGATTTCGGTCGGTGCGGCCGGCGGCTCGCTGCAATTCAACGGCAGCCAGTATGCGACGCTGTCGCTGGCGGCCGGCCAGACGTTCTCCTCGCTGACGTTCGAAGGCTGGGCGCGGCCGCAGGGAGCCGGCGGGACGGTGGTGATGTTCGGCAGTCCGGCGGTCACGGTGGCGGTTTTGCCGGGTGAGAGCGCCGTGCGGGTGTCGATCGGCGGTTCGCAGGTGGATGTGGCCGCGTCGAATCTCGCCAATGTCTGGAGCCACGTCGCGGTGAGCTACAGCTCGGCCGACGGGGCGACGATTTACATCAACGGCGTGCAGGCGGGGACGCTGGCGGCATCCGGCGATGTCACGGTCAATCAGCTCATCCTGGGCAACTCGTTCGTTGGCAACATCAGCAACGTGCGGCTGTGGTCGACGGTGCGCAGCGGCGAGCAGATCGCCGCCAATCGCAGCGCGCAGCTCTCGGGCAGTGCGGACGGGCTGGAGGGGAGCTGGCCGCTGGACGACGGCAGCGGCCAGGAGATCGAGAACCTGTCGGGCGGGCCGGCCGGCGTGCGCGGTAGTTCCTCGGCGACCGAGTCGATCGACCCGGCGTGGAACAGCGATGCGCCGTGAGGGCGGCGAAGAGAAGAGTTCAGAGTGAAGCGTAGCGAGTAGCGAATTGGGAGTGGCGAATAGCGAGTGGCGAATGAAGCTACTCGCTTGCCGCGACTTCTTCTGCCGGCGGCTTGGCGAGCCACCGTTCGAGGGCGCCCCGGAGCGATTCAGCCGTCTGAGCCGGGCCGGTGCTGTCGCGCGTCAGTGGAAAGATCAGCGCCCGCTGGGCTTCCTGCCGCTCGAGCAGGTGCGCGAGCAGCCAGGTCTGCTCCATGCGGACCATTGCGTCGAGCTGCTCGGCGGTTGCCGACTCTGATCTGATCGAGTCAGCGAGCCAGGCGGGGGCGGCGTTCTGCAACTCGCGCAGGGAGACCACCGGTCCATCGTCGATTCGGCCCGCGCGGAAGAGAAGCAGCTTGGCTGCTTTTCGCCGTGCGGCCGGCAGGATGAGCAGACAGTCGAGCCCCGACGCCGGGCGCACGCGTGTCTGCCAGTCGCGTTGCCAGCGCCGCGCGAAATCCACCTGCGATTTGATCAAGGCCGCCTGCTCGTACTTCTGCTCCGCCGCGGCTTCCCGCATGCGGGCTTCGGCAGCGCTGATCCAGGCATCGACGCCGCCGCGGGCGAAATTCCACGCCGCCCGCACGCGGGCCTCGTACTGATCGATGGGCACGGACCCGTCGCACGGTGCGTCGCAGCGGCCCATGTCGGCGTAGCTGCATCGCCGCCCCTGCGGAAACCGCCGCACTTCCTCGGGGTAGCGGCAGAGGTCGAACAGGTCCCAGAGGCCCTCCAGCGCCTGCTGGCAGGCCTTGTGAGTCGGCCAGGGGCCGAGGAAATCTCCCCGCTCGACCCAGACACGCTCGCTGACACGGATTTCGAGCGGCGATTGCTGCGGGTCGAGCCGCAGGAACCAGGCCGGCCCGAAACCGACCAGGCGGCGGTACGAATCGGGGTGCAGCACGCGCGCGGCGCGGAAGTAATACCAGCGCGTCTCGAAGGCACAGTCGACCGTTCGCCAGCGAACCGCCTGCGTCACTTTGCTCAAATCCGCGCGGCGCTTTGAAACTTCTTCGGGTGCGGTCAGGCGTGCGATCAGCGCCCGCCGCAGATCATGCGTCGTCGCGAGCAGAACGGGCGCATCGTTCGGACCAAGCAGCAGATAAACGGCCGGCCGGGCGGGGAAGGCAGCGAAGGATTCGCTCGTGGCCTGCTTCGGCAGCTCGGCTCGCTGGAGGAGCAGGTCGGTCAGGTCGGGAGCGGTTTGCCGCTTCACTCCGAACTCTTCATTTCGCCTGCGGCATCGCCAGGGCCCCGCGGTCAGATGGGCATGCCGGTGATCTTGCCTTCGAACACCATGCTGCCGTCGACGAAGCCCTGCATCTCCGAGATCATGCGGCGGGCCTTCACTTCCACCGCGCGCCCGACGACGACGAAACGGCACGGCGGCACGACCGAGCCGCGGAACTTCACCCCGTCCACCCCCACAAAGCCGATGAAGCTCGCGGTCGGATTGAAGCGATTGAAAGCGAAGCTGCTGAGCTGGGCGGCGACCTCGATCATCAGCACGCCCGGGAAGAGCGGCCGGCCGGGGATGTGCGCCCGGGTCCACCAGGCGTCGGCCCTGATGTCGTGGTAACCGGCGAATAGCCGCCGCTCCGGATCGAACATCAGCACCGCGTCCAGAAGCTGGAACTCGAAGCGGTGCGGATTGACACCCTGGACGCCCTCCAGGTCGACCAGGGGATGGGCCTGGTCCAGTTGAGCCGGGTCAAGAATGAGCGGGGGCGGCATGAAAGCTCCGCATAGGAATCCGGGTGCGGACTCTCTGAGCCCACGGCGCGTTCTTCACGAAGCGGACGGGTTCTCCTCGCTGGCTCGAATCTCCAGGACCTTCTGACGCACAAGCTGAGCCGTGTTCTTGATGTCCTGCATCACCTTGCGGACCCGTGTTCCGGCGGCCTTGTTGCCCCCCACCGCCTTCAGAACGTCGTCCGCAACCTCTTCCACGAGCCGCCTGAGCTTCTCGTACTCGTCCATGATCATCTCCGTTCAGGCCAGCGCGAATTCACCGCGTGAACGCACGGAACGGCCGCATCCGACTTCCGGCCGCCAGCGAAAGCGGCCTCCGGACGCGGCCTGACGGGTTTTATCCGGGCGGCGCGTGGTTTTCAAGCGGGAGGGGCGGTGTTCGATCAAGAGGGTCCGGGAGCGCTTTCGGAGCCGCCCGACCGCCGAACCGCGTGGCGCCTCAGGCCGGCAAGCGGCTTTCGGCCGGGCCGGCGACCGCCCGGCCCGTTGCCCGCGGCCCCCATAGCCGAACCCGAGCCTCACCTAAACGATTTATCGACAGATGGTTACGCGCCAGGCGACCGCGCGCCATGCACGCGACCGGCCGCGGATATAATGCCTGCGATGAGTCCGCCGACCGAAGACCGTATCGCCCGCCTGCGCGAGAAGATCGCCCACTTCCCCAAGACCCCCGGCGTCTATCTGATGAAGGATCGCGATGGCCACGTGCTCTATGTCGGCAAGGCCCGCGATCTGCGGGCGCGGGTCAGCAGCTACTTCCAGGACTCGGCGGACCTGTTCGCCTCGCGCGGGCCGGAGATCGCCCACATGGCCGCCCTGGTGGAGGACATCGACTTCCTGGACTGCGAGACGGAGGTCGACGCGCTGCTGACCGAGAACCGGCTGATCAAGGACATCCAGCCGCAGTTCAATGAGCGGCTCAAGGACGACAAGACTTTCCCGTATCTGGAGATCACGACGGGCGACGACTTTCCGGGCGTGTTTGTGACGCGCAAGCCGCGGCTGAAGGGCAGCAAGCTCTTCGGCCCGTTTCTGAGCGCCTCGGGTGTGCGCGACGCGGTCAACGCGCTCCAGCGCGTCTTCAAGTTCCGGACCTGCGAGCTCGACATCCGCGAGGGCGACGAGAAGCGGCGCTTCTTCCGGCCGTGCCTGCTGCACGCGATCAACCAGTGCACGGCCCCGTGCGCGGCGCTGATCAGCCGCGCAGCGTATCGCGAAGACATCCAGCGGCTGATCAAGCTGCTCAACTCCAAGCGCAGCGTGCTGCTGCGGCAGATGACGCAGGAGATGAACGAGGCCGCGGGGCGGAAGGACTATGAGCAGGCGGCCGTGCTGCGGGACCGGATCAAGGCGATCCAGTCGCTGGCGCTCAGCGGCGACGTCGACGAGGACGTGCAGCCGGAGGTCTTCTTCGTCGATCCGAGCGAGGGGCTGCGAAAGCTCCAGAAGCTGCTGGGCCTGGCCGAACCGCCACGCATCATCGAGGGCATCGACATCGCCACGCTGCACGGCGAGGAATCGGTCGGCTCGCTGGTGTGCTTCATCGACGGGCGGCCGTTCAAGGGCGGCTATCGCCGGTTCCGCATCAGGAGTGTCGAGGGCGTCGACGATTACGCGATGATCCGCGAGGTGATCGCGCGGCGCTACAAGTACGCGGCGATCTCGGAGGAGCTGTTTCCGGATGTGATCCTGATCGACGGCGGCCTGGGGCAGTTGCACGCGGCGCTCGAGGCGTTCGACCACATGCAACGGGCCGTCGAGGCGGAGGGCGGGGCCGCCGCCCGGCCGGCGATGGTCATCTCGCTGGCGAAGCGCGAGGAGGTCGTCTTTGTGCAGGCCCGCAGCAGGCCGCTCAAGCTGGCCCGCAACAACGAGGCCCTGCGGCTGCTCCAGCAGGTCCGCGACGAGGCGCACCGCTTCGGCCAGCACTATCACCACATCTTGCGGCGCAAGCGGACATTTGACGAGGACGTGAAGGCCGGGCGGCGGCCCCCGCGGACTCGGCGCGGCCGGGCCGGGCGCACGACCGACGACGGCGCGAACTGAGAGCCGCAGCGCCTCGGCGCGCCGCGTGATGGTGAGCAGGACTGCGAGAGGGGGGACTCGAACCCCCACGGGTTTCCCCGCCAGAACCTAAATCTGGTGCGTCTGCCAATTCCGCCACTCTCGCGGGCGCTCGGTGAGGATCATAAGCCTACGGCCGTCGACCGGGCAGCGGCGCCGGGGTGCGAGAAGGGATTCTCGCACCAGCGGGCCCGTTTCCCAGTCGCGTGCAAGCTGCGCTTGCCCATGCTACCGCGCCGCAATCCCGTAACTCTTTCTGGCACAAATGGTTACGACAGAATCGCGGCGGAACCCGCTTGACAGGGCCGCCTTCCACGCTAAGCATCCACCGGCCTTGATTCACCGCCGGCGGGTGAGGTTCGCGGCCGATGGCGGCCGATGATGGTAATTGGGCGGGACCTCTCCCGCGGCGTAAGTATTGATCAAACAGGCACTTGGGTCGAAATCTGATGGCCAGGAAAAGCAGCGGCGGGCATGGCAAGGCGCTGGTGATCGTCGAATCGCCCGCGAAGGCGAAGACGATCCACAAGTACCTCGGCGGCGATTTCGAGGTCGAGTCGTCGATCGGCCACATTCGCGACCTGCCTTCGACGGCCTCGGAAATCCCCGAGAGCATCAAGGATCAGCCCTGGGCGCGGCTGGGCGTGAACGTGGAGGCGGATTTCGAGCCGGTCTACATCGTTCCGGCCGCGAAGAAGGCGCAGGTCCGCAAGCTTCGCGAGAAGCTCCGCGATGCCGACGCGGTCTACCTGGCGACCGACGAAGACCGCGAGGGCGAGGCGATCGCATGGCACCTGGCCGAGGTGCTTCAGCCGAAGGTGCCGGTCAAGCGGATGGTCTTCGACGAGATCACGCGCTCGGCCATTCAGAAGGCCATCCAGCAGACGCGCGACATCGATCTGAAACTCGTCAGCGCCCAGGAGACGCGGCGCATCCTCGACCGGCTCTACGGCTACGAGGTCTCGCCGGTGCTCTGGCGCAAAGTGCGGCCGAAGCTGTCGGCCGGGCGGGTCCAGTCGGTCGCGACACGGCTGATCGTCGAGCGCGAGCGGTCGCGGATGCGTTTCGTGCGGGCGGAATACTGGGATGTCGCCGCGGATCTGAAGGTCAGGGGCGGCGGTCCGGAGACGGTCGGCTCGAAGCTGGTCGAGCTGGACCGCACGCGGGTCGCGACGGGCAAGGATTTCGACGACACGACGGGCAAGGTGAAGCCGGGCACGGAGGTCGTGCGGCTCGACGGCGACAAGGCCCGCGATCTGGCCGAGATTCTCCGTGCGGCCGAGTTCACCGTGGCTGACGTGACGGAGAAGCCGTTCACGAACCGGCCCTATGCGCCGTTCATCACGTCGACGTTGCAGCAGGAAGCGGCCCGCAAGCTGCGCTTCAGCGCACAGCGGACGATGCGCCTGGCGCAGAGCCTGTACGAGAACGGTTACATCACTTACATGCGAACCGACTCGACGACGCTGTCGAACGAGGCGCTCAGCGCCGCCCGGCGGCAGGTGCAGGAGCTCTACGGCGGCGACTACCTGCCCGACCAGCCGCGCATCTACAAAGGCAAGAGCAAGAACGCACAGGAGGCGCACGAGGCGATTCGCCCGGCCGGCGAGACTTTCCGCACGCCCAAGAGCGTCGCCGACGAGCTCGAGCCGGATGCGCTGAAGCTCTACGACCTGATCTGGAAACGCACGATCGCCTCGCAGATGAAGGACGCGCACGGCCTGCGCACGACGATCCGCTTCGAGGCGCCGGGCGGGCGCTTCGGGACGGCCGCGTTCACCACGTCCGGCAAGGTGATTCAGTTCGCCGGCTTCCTGCGGGCCTATGTCGAGGGCTCGGACGATCCGGCGGCGGAGCTGGAAGACCAGGAGCGCGTCCTGCCGCCGCTGGCGGTCGGACAGAAGCTGCTGCCCGAGAAGGTCGAGCCGCTACAGCATTTCACGGAGCCGCCGGCGCGCTACACCGAGGCCAGCCTGATTCGCGAGCTCGAAGAGCGCGGCATCGGCCGGCCGAGCACCTATGCGACGATCATTCAGACGATTCAGGACCGCGGCTACGTCTGGCGCAAGGGCACGGCGCTCGTGCCGACCTTCACCGCCTTCGCCGTGGTGAACCTGCTCGAGCGGCACCTGCCGGACCTGGTGGACTATGAATTCACCGCGCGCATGGAAGACGGCCTCGACACGATCGCCAACGGCGAATGCGACTCCACGCCGTGGCTGCGCGACTTCTACTTCGGCGCCCGGAATGGCAACGACCGGGCCCAGATCGCGCGCGTCGGCTTGAAGGAGCTGATCGGCTCCGGCAGCGAGGAGATCGACCCGCGCGAGGTCTCGAGCATCGAGATCGGCCGCACGGCACAGGGCGAGGCAGTCGTGGCCCGCGTCGGCCGCTACGGACCGTACGTTCAGATCGGCGACGGCGAGCGGCGGGCGACGATTCCCGAGGACCTGCCGCCGGACGAGTTGACGGTCGAGAAGGCGCTCGAGCTGCTCGAGCAGGCGGCCAAGGGCGACCGCGTGCTCGGCCACGATCCGGAGACGGGCAAGCCGATCTACATCAAGACCGGCCGGTTCGGGCCCTATGTGCAGCTCGGCGACCCGGAGCTGACCGAGAAGGGGACCGTCAAGCGCGGCGGCAAGCCGAAGATGGCCAGCCTCTGGCCGGGCATGTCGATGGACACGATCACGCTCGACGACGCCCTGCTGCTGCTCTCGTTCCCGCGCGAGATCGGCAAACACCCGGAAACGGGCGAGCCGATCACGGTGCAGGACGGCCGCTTCGGGCCCTATATCAAGATGGGCAACGAGACGCGCAGCCTGCCGGATCACGAGGCGCTGCGGACGATCACGCTGGCGCAGGCGCTGGAGATTCTGCGCCAGCCGAAGGGCCGCGGCCGAACGGCCCAGCCGGCGACGATGCGCGAGCTCGGCCCCCGGCCGGGCACGGGCGCATCCGTGTCGGTCAAGAGCGGCCGCTACGGGCCGTACGTGACGGACGGCGTGGTGAATGCGACGATCCCCAAGGACCGCGACCCGGCCGAGATCACGCTGCCGCAGGCGGTCGAGCTGCTGGTGGCGCGGGAGCAGAAGATCCGCGAGAGCGGCGGGGAGCCCGGCAAGACGCGTGGGCGGCGGCGAAGCACGCGGCGGCCGGCCAAGGTCGGCCGCTGAGCGGGGCGGGGGGTATCGCGGCCGCGTTGACGGGCGCGAGCGTGTGGGCGTAGACTCTTTTCGAAGCGCTGCGATCGTGTCTCGGGCATCGATTCGAAGGAGCGACGCCATGTCAGTCATGCCTCCGCTGAACCTGCGCAAGTGGGTCGAGCAGAACCGCCATCTTCTCAAACCGCCGGTCGGCAACAAGTATCTCTACGATGGCAAGGATTTCTTCGTGATGGTCGTCGGCGGCCCGAACGCCCGCAACGACTTTCACGTCACCGCCTCGGAGGAGTTCTTCTACCAGGTGCAGGGGGACATCGTCGTGCGGACGCGCGAGGACGGCAAAATTGTCGATCACGTCATCCGCGAGGGCGATACGTTCTTCATCCCGCCGAATGTGCCGCATTCGCCGCAGCGCGGGCCGAACACGATTGGCATCGTGGTCGAGCGCCTGCGGCCGAAGGGCGAGAAGGAGCACCTGGTCTTCTACTGCGAGGAGTGCGGGGAGCTGGTGGAGGACATCGAGTTCGACTGCGCGGACATCGTCGAGCATTTCCGCGAGACGATGGAGGCGTTCTGGAAGGACGACGCGCGGCGGACGTGCAAGCGCTGCGGGACGAAGGTGAACAAGCCGCAGCCGCGGGGATAGTCCGGCGCGGCGGCGGAAGGCACCTCCGGCAGTTGGCATCGGCGGCGGTGGCCACGCGCGGCGGCGATCAGAACCCGCCGCGCCGAGCGATGACGGTCACAACCCGTCGCGCCAAGCGACGACGGTCAGAACCCGTCGCGCCGAGCGACGACGGTCAGAACCCGTCGCGCCAAGCGACGGGCCTCGCTCTATCACCGCGCTGCGTGCTCGCCAGACGCGTATTTCGCACGCCGGCGGGCCCGGCCGCGAAGAAACGGCAGCGCGATTAGGACGAGCGCCGCGCTCGCCGGCTCGGGGATGTGGGCGATCCAAGGCTCGACACGGCCTTGCGGGCTGAAGCCGGTTCCGACAATCGTCAGACCGTCGGCTGAGATGCCCGTTGCTTCCCTGAGAATCCAGCCCCCCAGGTCGACGCCAAGGTTCGTCAGAACATCCTCAAGACTCTCCATCCCGTTGAACTCGTCCCAGATGAACGCCCGAAGCCCCTCCGTAGCCGTTCCATATCCGACCACGACCGAACCATCGGCGGAGGCCGCCAGCGCAGCGCTCTGAAACACATGCCCGGACAGATCCCCCAGCCCAGTCATCCCTCCGGCTTCAGTCCAGCGAAACGCCTCCAGGCCGCTGCTCGAACCACTTTCGCCGACGATCACGTTCCCGTCAGCGGAGACAGCATACGCGGCGCTCCTGAAGCCGCCGCCCGGCAGGTCACCAATCCCGACCATGCCCTCATCCGGCGTCCAGCGGAATGCCTCGCGTCCGTTCAATGAGTACGTATCTCCTACAACTACATTGCCGTCCGCGGATACGCTGAAGGCCCGGCTGTAGTGTTGTCCTCCCAAGTGTCCGAGCGGGACCATGCCTCCGTCGGCCGTCCATCGAAAAGCCTCGATCAGCTCAGATTGAGCCGAGCGGCCTATTCCGACAACTACGGAGCCATCATACGAAACGGCCTGCGCGCGGCTGTCGAACTCGCCGCCCGGCAGATCGCCGAGCCCGATCATTCCGCCGGCCGCCGTCCATCGGAATGCCTCGGGGCCGTTGGCGGCGACGCTCAGACCAGCCAGCGTAAGCCCGTCACCCGAGATGGCCGCGGCGCGCGTTGTGAAGCCCCCGCCGGGGAGATGGCCGAGCAGTTCGTAGCCGCCGTCCGGCGTCCACCGAAACGCTTCGAACGCAAAGCCGGTGATCGCATAGCCCGAAACGGCGCCGCCGTTCGCGGAGACGCCCGTTGCGGCGGCAAACGTGCTTTGACCAGGATGTCCGAGGCCGTAGAAATCCGCCGTGTAGGCGGGAACGAGGCTCAGCACCGAGCCTGAGAACAAGACGAATCCTATACAAGTCGATCGCATCACTCGAATTCTCGCAAGTCGCCGATCAGACGTCGGCGCCGCGCTCGGTACGTCCGAGCGCGGCGCCCACGAAACGACCCTCACGACGCTGCTCGGGTGAGATCACGAGCATCATGTTCACAAGCACGCTGATGCTGTTCGACTCGTGATTGCTCGTGATGATATCACCGAAGCCGTCTCGGGTCAGGTCGGCGATGATCACCTTTACAGGTGTCGAGCCGGCGGGGACCGCCTTATAGTACTGTGTACTCGCCGCCGTATGCTGGAAGGTCCCATCGCCCTTGCCCGTGAGGATCGCAACGTAGTCCGGATGCGGGTCTTGAATTCCGCCGTAAGCGTTCAGCGTTGCAACAAGATCCGGCTTGACGCCACCATTCAGATGACCGCTCGTGATGTCGCGCGGACGAAAGGCACGAAGCGGCGCGCCGCCCGGCGGGCTCAGATGATAGATGTCTGGACCGTATTGGTTGCAGTCCTGCGTGAACCCGCCAAGGCCGTTTCCGCGCTGAACCATGACGTAATCCGATTCGATCTGGACCGCCGCGATATCATGATGCGGTCCTGGACCTAAGACATCGGACGTAATCGCATAAAACGACCACCAGAGGTCTCCGCCGCACCCGGCGGTTGTATTGAGCGCGAAGTTCTGAAAGCCCAAGTTGATGAGCGTCGTTAGTGAATCGTCCCCTGCATTGGCAGACACGATATCGGGAAAGGGGGATTCCGGTGTCGCCACGAATTTTCCGACCACGACATCGTTGGGCGCCTGAGACCACAGGGACGCGGGTAGATTCAGATCGATCGGGAAATCGGTTGAGTATCTCCGGCCTGGGAGTTGTACCAGATGAATACCTTGTCGAGGTTTTCCGGACCACCCTCCCACTCGGTGTCCACTGCCGCGACGATCTCGGGCCTGTTGTCGCCATCCAGGTCCGCCACCGCCAGCCCGCGAAGCGGGTAGGGGCCTCCGGTAGTTCCTCGAAACTCAACCTGTTGAGAGAACTGCCCGCCCAATTCGTTTCGGATCCAGTACAGGCCCCACTCCGCTTGGGCACTCGGGTCGTAATTGGGGTCCAACTCGTCTGTGTCCTGGTTCGCCCAGCCGGCCGTCGCGACGATGTCCAGATGGCCGTCGAAATCGATGTCCGCGAGAGCGACGTCGGTCAGGTGGCATTTCGTGCAGACCGCGCGAAGCAGAGAAACTCCACGCCCCTCACGAAGTGCATTTTTGCAGCGAACTGTCGAAACCGCCCTCAGAAGCTCCCCAATGACACGAATACTGGAAACGCACCGCAGACGCGCATGAACTGGCTGACTCGACGCGGCACAGACCTTCCACCACTGATTGTTCACCGACCCCGGGCGTTTGTCAACAGGATTCTCGGTCCAGCTCCAGATCGGCCGGCCGCAGGTTGCCACGATTCACGCGCCGCCGATCAGACCCGGGCCACCGGGTAGTCCGATGACTTCCGCACGGAGTCCTGTGAGCGGGGCAGCGGTTGACCACACGCGAGATTTGTTGGTGCGTCACGGGACGCACGCTACAGCCTTTGTTGGTGCGTCGAGGGACGCACCCTACGATTAGACGGCGGGCGGAGAGGCCGCACCACCGCAGCGGACGCGGGCGGGACACCCGCGCTCCCCAGTGCGCGGGATTCGCATCCGCGTACGGGCGGGACGCCCGTACCACCCGACATCGGCAGGCAAGATGCCTGCCCCACCCGGTCGGCGGGCAAAGAGGCCCGCTCCGCCGGGCCCTAGCAGCTCGAGCCGTACGCACCGAGCAGCGCGACAAGATCGTTGAAGTCCGTATCCCCGTCGCCGTCCACGTCGCCGGCGGCGCTCGCGCCATAGGCGGCCAGCAGGGTCACCAGGTCGTCGAAGTCGATCACGCCGTCGCCGTTCAGATCGCCGACGCAGCCGATCGAGAAATCCGCCTCACTCTCGTCCCAGCCCGTGTTGCCCTGGGCGTCGCGGGCGACCACGCGGACCCGCGCCGTGCTCGTCGCGATCTGCGGCACAGTCCAGACGTGCGAGCCGTCGTCCGTCGTGGCGATCGCGATCGGCAGGTCGAAGTTCGCCCCGCCGTCGGTGCTCAGCCAAATATCCACGTTGAGCGTGCCGACGTCGTCATCGCTGATCCACTGGATATCCACCTGCTCGCCCGGCTGGAGCGACTCGCCGCCGCGCAGGTTCCGCAGATAGACGGTCGGGTTCGCCCCGCCCAGCGGCTCCGGCACGTGCATCACGATGCAGTGCAGCACGCCGGCCGCCGTGACGATCGCCTGGGCGTTGATCTGCACGATCGTCTTGCCCGGCAGCGCCGCCTGCCAGATCGCCAGCGCCTCGCCGTTGTGCCCGCTGACGCTCGAGTTCGTGTACGACGGAATCAGCACCAGGTCATTGCAGAGCACGACGTTCGTATACGTGTAGTGCGTGCCGCTGACGCTGCGGGCCGGCGTGCGATAGACCGTGTAGCCGCGGGTCGAGAAGAACGACGCCGCCTGGTCGCAGATCACGTCCTGCGTCGAGCCGACGTTGTTGGGCCAGTCGCTGATCACCACCTTGTCATCCGCGATCACCTGCATCCACATGTCGATGTGCTGCGTCAGGTCGACCGTCGTCGGAAAGGGCGTGAAGAACGTCGTGTCGACGTTCTGATAGTCGGCCCACAGGTCGTGAATCTCCGGCTCGGTCAGCCCCGGATTCTCATTGTTGATCAGCCGCGTCGTGTAGGAGCGGCCGAGCGCGTCCAGGTGATAGTTTCCGCCGCCGTGCACGAGCGGAATCTGATACTGCGCGTGTCCCCAGAGCGTCGTCAGGTAGTCGTTGAGCAGGTTGTCGTTCGGCCGCGGCCGGTTGTACGTGTGGTCGACGATCGCCCGGCAGTCGCCCTCGTAGATGTAGCGCGGCCCGTAGTCGCGGATCCAGATCGTGTCCGTCGTGCGGACCACGAACTGCACGCGGCTCATGTTCACGCCCTCGTTGGTGAGCGTGTTCTGCGCGCTTGTCAGTTCGCTGGTCGAATCCACGACGACGTACACATCCGCGTCGCCCGTGGTCGTGATATGACGCGCCATCTGCGCCAGGATGCTCAGCCATGAGCTGCTGCCTTCCCAGGCGATCAGGATTCCCGCCATCGGCTCATACTCGGCCACGCAGTGAACCGGGCCGGTCGGCGTGGCCGTGCCGCGCGCCGCGGCCGGCGGGAACGCCTGCTGATAGTGCGCCTCCACCGGCGTCAGCCAGCGCGGAATCTCCGCCCCCTCGGGATAGACGAGCTGGTCGCCCTTCCAGACAGGCTCATCCGCGGCGGCCGTGCCGGCCAGGCTCAGCGTGCAAAGCAGCAGCAGGACCGTCGAAAGCGGCCGGACGTGCGACATGGATTCTCTCCCGCGGGCAGCGCTTCACGAGGTGAAGCGAAAATGGCTCTCCAGCCGTGAAATCATACGCCACGCGACGCGGCATCTCAACCCGAGCCGCGGCCGGCGGATTTCCTGCCAGCCGGCCGCAATCTGGGCCGTCCGCTTTCCTGGTGCCGGCCGTCCGATACAATCTGTCGGCCGTTCGGGCGGCGTTCGGCGCGGTGGCGAGTTTCCGGACGCCCACATTCACGAGACAGGATAGGAGCTGCAAGCGATGAGGCGATTCATGGATCGTGTATCGACACTTTGTCTGGCCGCGACGCTGACCGGGCTGCTGACCTCGACCGCCGCAGCCGAGCGGACGCTGCTCGTGGCCGAGGCGGATCAGAAGGTCCAGAGCACCTTCACGCTCTCGTTCCCTCCGGAGTTCGGCGGCGACACGACGGCCGTCATCGTCGACACGCACTTTCAGCTCGAGGTCGCGGGCGACACCGGCCGGGCTCGTCTGCTGACGTATGACCAGCAGATCGACCCGCTGATTCTTCCGGGCGGGTTCAGCACGGGGGACATCACGGTGCGCGTGGTGCCGGGCTCGTCGATCGGGACGTACGACGAAGCGAGCGGGATTTATCAGACCGCCGAGCTGTACGAGATCTCGTTCACCGAGGACCTGAGCATGTTCGGGCTGACCTCGCCGGTGATTCTGCCGGGCGAATCGGTCGGCACGATCTCGCAGGGCGACAACACGATCGAGACCAACTGGGACGGGGAGGGTCAGCTCGAGAACCCCTTCGAGCCGGGCAGCTTCATCAGCTTCACGTACCTGTGCCAGGTGAATACGGTCTTCAGCCAGGTCACGCCCTGCCCGGGCGATGTGGACGGCAGCGGCACGGCCACGTTCAGCGACATCGTCGCGTTGCTCGGGGCGTTCGGCAGCTCGACCGGCGAGCCGGGCTTCAACCCGTTCGCCGACTTCGACATCGACGGGACGGTCGGCCTGTCCGACCTGACGGAGGCGATGGGCGCTCTGGGTACGGTCTGCGAGTAGGCATTGCGGACGGGCGGGCCGTTTCGCGTACACTTCGGTCGGGTGAGCGATGATCGCGCCGGCCGGTGAGCAGGGCATTCAGGACAGACCGATTCCGCCGCGGTACTGGTGGCTGCGGCGGGTCGGTCTGTTTGCGTTGGCGTATGTTGCGTTCGTCGTCGGCCTGCGTTTGTATGCGGGCTGGAAGACGGAGCGGATGCTGGAGGAAGAGATCGCGGCACTCCGCGCCCGCGGCGTGCCGATCCTGCCCGAAGACTTCAACCGGCCGGCGGTGCCGGACGAGCAGAACGGGGCGATATTGATTCAGCAAGCCGCGGCCGCGTTCGTCAACGGCCCACTCGAGCAGATCCCGCCGGGCACGCCCGCAGAGATTCGCGGTCGATTCATGTCGATTCTCGGGCCGGCCAGCTTTGTGCAGGTAATCCGGGCGCGAGCCGATGAGCTGGCACCCATCCTCGAGGCGAACCGCGAGGCGCTGGACCTGATCCGCCAGGCCCGCGGCCGGCCAGAAGTCGATTTCGATCTGGACGTCAAGAGTCCGATGATCAATATCCCGCTCGGACCGCTTTCCGACATTCGCATCTTGTCTCGCCTGCTCCGCGTCAACGCGCTTTATGAGCATCACATCGGCAACCACGCAGAAGCCATCGAATGCGTGTTCGACGGGGAGCTGCTCGCTCAATCGCTCTACCGCGGTGGCGGCGGGCTCATCGACAGTTTGACTGCGATCGCGGCGAATTCCACGGCGACGGATGCGATTGAGTCGATCGCCCCGACGCTGCGTGTGGCCGACACGGCGACGTCGACAGACGACGGCAAAACGCCTGCCTCGCGCGTGCGCGTCGAGACGCTGATACGACAGTTGCTGGCCGAAGACTACGTGCGAGCCGGCTTCAGCCGCGCGATGCGTTAGGAGGTCGCGATGATGGTCGACACGATTGCCGTGGTCGTGCGCGGACAACATCAGCCGACTGCGGTATTCGGCCAGGCGCTGCCGGCCGCCGCAGCGCATCTTTTGCGGCTCGTGATGGCACCAACCTGGACGCGATCGGCAGTGGATGCCGCACGGAAGGGCAATTCATTCGACGCAGCCGCCAATGCGCCCGACTGGCCGCGGGCCAGACCGCACCTGCCTGCGTCCGACACTTCGGAACCTTGGTTAGAATCGTACCCGGTATTGGGCTTCCTCCTGTCGACATCCGAGTTCGACATGGGCTTCTCGCTGCACTTCCGCATTCTGACGCAACGCCGCATGGCCGCCGCCGCGCTGGCGATCCGACTCTCTGAGCTCGACCACGGCCGCCGGCCGGAGACACTCGACGAGCTTGTGCCGGATTACCTCCCCGCCGTCCCGCTTGATCCGATGGACCCGGCCGGCGGGCCGATCCGCTACCGGCCGCACGCCGACCCGCCGCTGCTTTACAGCGTCGGCCCGGACCTGATCGACCAGGGTGGCGTTCCGCTCGAAACCGTCGACGGAGAGCGCCGCGGAGACATGTTGTTATACCTGAGCGGCGAGCCGTCGCAGGAGATCGATCCCGCCCTGCTCGTCCGCCCCTCGCTAGAGGAAGCTGCGGAACAGCAGCGGAATGTAGAGGAAGCTGACGGGCAGGAAGACCAAAATCCCGACCGCCGCCGCCAGCCATAGCGCCGGAACCGCCAGCGCCACCAGCCACGCCCGCCCCGCCCGGTTCGAGACGCGCCGCGCCAGCGATATCACCATGAACCAGTACGCCACCAGCGCCGCCGGCAGGGAACTGATCAGCAGCAAGAGTTGCAGATTGCTCGCCAGCTCCCGCATGGACCATACGTCGTACGGCTCGTCTAACCAGACTAAGCACACAGCGATCAACGCGTACGGCACGAGAATCGCCGGCACCAGCAGCAGCGCTGCCGACGTGTAATGACTCAGCGCGATCGCACGGTTCTGCACCTCCACCGGCAGATACCGCGGATGAAAGAAGTAGCTCGGCAGCCCGCTGGCCACGTAGATAAACAGCCACGCGAGCGGAACCGGAAGCAGCGGCCACCACCACTGGAACACATCGCGCAATTCTCTGGGCTCCAGCCAGCCAAGCAGATACACCGCCCCCAGCAGCGCCAGCGTTGTCAGCCACACGCATACCGTGCGGAAGCGCTGCGCGTCGCGATAGCGGATCGGCCGCACCATCTCGGCATGAAAACGCCGGCCGCCGAAGAACACCAGCCAGGCCGTCGCGAGCAGCGCCCGCAGCCGGCCGATCTCCCGCCGGCGGGCCCAGGGGATTGTCGGCTCCGGGCTGCGCAGCGGCGCCAGCGGCTCGCCGCACTCCGGGCAGCGCTCGCTGAACTCCAGGCCGCGCAGGTGATACCCGCAGCCCGGGCACATGACGTGCTCCAGCGAGACCGCTTCGGCGGATGGTTGTGTAGACTCGCCGCTCATGCTGGCCGGGCATTCTACGAGCCGCCCGGCCGGCCGTCACACCGCCGCCAGGGCCGCCTCCAGATCCGCGACCAGGTCGTGCCAGTCCTCCAGCCCGACGCTCAGCCGGATGCCGCCCGGCTCCAGCCCGCGCTCACGCTTTACCTGCTCCGGCAGGGCCGCGTGCGTCATCGAGAACGGGCACTCGATCAATGTCTTGACCTGCCCCAGCGAGACCGCGAGCGTGATGCAATAGCTCTTGCCGGCAATCCAGTCGATCAGCCGCGCGCCCGCGTCGCCGTCGCGCCCCGCGTCCTTGAGCACGAAGTAGAGCATCGAGCCCGGCGCGAAGTGCCCGCGCTCGTCGCGCATCTGCCGCTTGGCCAGCTCGTACTGCGGGAAACCCGGCAGGCCCGGATAGCGGACCGTCGCCACTTTCGGATGCCCGGCCAGAAAGCGGGCGACGTGGTGTGCCCCCTTCTGATAGTTGACCATCCGCGCACCCAACGACGGCAGACCGTAGACCAGCGTGCTCCAGGCGGCCTTGGGCGAGAGCACGCCGCCGAAGTCCTTGCGATACAGGATCAGCGGGTCGTGCAGCCATCGGGGCCCAACCACCGCCCCACCGACATCCGTCCCGAAACCGCCGATCCCCTTCGTCAGCGACATGCACGAGATGTCGGCACCCAGCTCCAGCGGCCGCTGGCAGAACGGTGTGGCGAACGTATTGTCGACGACGATGTGAATCCGCTGCTCGGGCGCGCGGCGCGAGTTGAGCACGTCGACCACCCGCCGCACCGCGCCCACGTCAATCAATGTCAGGTCCGGATTGACCGGCGTCTCGAAATAGACCACCCGCGTCTTCTCGTCGCACGCCCTGCGGATCGATTCCGGATCGGTCATGTCCACCAGCCGCGCTTCCATGTTCAGCCGCGGCAGCCAGTTGGACAGCAGCGAGTACGTGCAGCCGTAGAGCACCTTGTGCGCGACGAGATTCTCGCCCGCCCGCAGCAGCGCGCCGATCGTCGCGCTGATCGCCGCCATGCCGGAGGCAAAGCACAGCCCGAACTCGCCCCGCTCGGCGAAGGACAGGTTCTCCTCCAGCATCGCCCGCGTCGGCTCGTCCAGCCGGTCGTAGATGTAGATCGGCTCGGCCGCACCGGATTCCTGTTCACTGTGCGCGAACAGCTCGAAGCCGCGCGCCCCGCGGGCGGCCGAGTCGAGCCGAAACGTCGCACTCGACGTGATCGGCGGCACCACGTGATGGTCGTATTCCCACTTCTTCGTGCGGCTCGGGCCGTGGATCAGACGCGTTCGCATGTGCGCCTGCTCCAGCGGCCGCTGGCCGGATGGGTCTTTTGCGATCATGGTCTGGCTCCTGACGCAGACAGAATCTCCCCCACCCCCCTGCGCCGCACGCCGCGTGCCGGACCGCCCGCCCGCCGGCCGGCCGCGCCAGATTTCGCCGCTCCGACCTGACGATGCCGCTGCTTTGCAAGCCGCCCGGCCAGACCCTACACTACCGCACCCACGAGCGATCGAGAGCCTGCACTGGACCGTGAGCGGGGAGCAGCAGCGCGATGGAGGCGACACTTTCGGAGCTTTGCGCAGCCCTGACGGCGGCCGGCATGAAGCCCCGGCTCTGCGGCCCGGACCAGCCCCGCATCCACAGCGTGGCGACCCTCGAAGAGGCCCGCGACGGGCAGATCACTTTTCTGTCTAACCCTAAGTACGAAAAGCACTTACAGACGACGCAGGCGTCCGCGGTCGTGCTCCGGCCGGGCGTCGAAGCGCCCGCGCATCTGAGCCTGATCCAGGTCGAAGACCCCTACGCCGCGATCACCGTCCTGATCGTCAAGCTGCACGGCTACCGTCGCCACCGCCGCCCGCCGACGGGCGCCGGCCGGCCGGTCGTGGCGGCCAGTGCCCGCATCGGCCGCGACGCGAACATCCACCCCGGCGCGACGATCGACGAGGACGTAGTCATCGGTGACAACGCGGTGATTTATCCGGGCGTTTATGTCGGCCCGCGCTGCCGCATCGGCCACGGTGTGCTGCTCTATCCGAACGTGGTGATCTATGACGACACGGTGATCGGCGACCGGGTGACGATTCACGCCGGGAGCGTGATCGGCGAGGACGGGCTCGGCTACGCTCCGGTCGACGGCAAGTGGGTGAAGATTCCGCAGATCGGGCGGGTGGAGATCGGCGACGACGTGGAGATCGGCTCGAACTGCTCGATCGACCGGGCGACGCTCGGCACGACGCGGATCGGCAGCGGGACGAAGTTCAGCAACCTGATCGCCATCGGCCACGGCACGCACATCGGCGAGCACTGCCTGTTCGTCGCGCAGGTCGGTCTGGCGGGCAGCGTCAGCGTCGGGGATCATGTGACCATGGCTGGCCAGGCCGGCGTGGTCGGGCACATTCGCATCGGCGACCGCGTGACGGTCGGCGCGAAGGCGGGCGTGATCAACAGCGTGCCCGATGGCGAGACGGTGCTCGGCCAGCCGGCGATTCCGATCCGCGACATGAAACGTCAGGTGGCTTACGTGATGCGCTTGCCGGAGCTGAATGAGACGGTCAAGAAGCTCGAGCGGCGTATCGCCGAGCTGGAGCGGGCCCTCGCTCAGCGCGGCGAAGGCGGCAATGCGGGCGGGTAGGTCAGCAGTGAGCGGCCGACAGATGTCCCGCGAAACGTGCGACGAGTGCGGGCGTGCGGTCCCCCTCGGTGAGCCGGCTTTCCTGGCCGATGCGCGCTCGCGCGTGGTCTGCCGCGAGTGCTATGACCAGCTCCATCCCGCCTGCCCGCATTGCGGCCACCGCTGCTCGGCCCGCATCAAGGGCAAGGCGCGCTGCGACGCCTGTGGCCGCGAGTTCTTCGTCCGCCCCACCGCGAAGGTCTTCGGTTCGCCGATCCTGACGGCCGAGCAGGCGGCCGAGCTTCAGCAGGTCTCCTGGAGCGATCTGAAGACACTGGGCGATCCGGAGCGTGTCTACCAGAAGCGGCGGCTGGAGATTCGCCAGTCGACCGGCCGGGAGCCGACGCTGGCGCAGGTGCTGCACTCGCTTCGGTCGGACATTCTCTGCCGCCGCGCCGCCAACGGCTGCCTGCGGCATCTGCGGCGGTTCGGCATCGACCACCGGGCCTTCGCGCGGCACTGGAAGAAGCTCGAGTCGCGCAACGGCGGCGATCCCGATCCGGTGGCGGTCAAGTATGACGTGTGGGCGGAGTTGCTTTCGCGGCAGCGCGTCAGCGCCCGCGTCTATCTCAACCTCGCCCGTGATCTGCACGCCGACGGGCGCGACGCGGTCTGGGCGCAGCGCAAGGCGCTTCAGATTCAGGTGCAGCGGCTGGCGCACGCCGGTGTACGCGCGGTGCGGATCCTCCCGCGCGAGGATGCGTGCGAGGCCTGCCGCGCGCAGGCCGGGCGCATTCTGACGATCGAAGAGTGCCTCGAGCGCTCGCCGCTGCCCTGCGAGCAGTGTACGCACGCGCGCGGGCACCGCGCCCACGGCTGGTGCCGCTGCTCATACTCACCGGCGTAGGGCGGGCGTCCCGCCCGGGTGGTACGGGCGTCTCGCCCGGGTGGTACGGGCGTCTCGCACGGGTGGTACGGGCGTCTCGCCCGTACGCTGGCTCCGACCCGCGAGCGCCAGCCTGCACCGAGCCGCGACCGTAACAGCCTGTCGAAATACGCGATCACGCGCGGCTCGGATCACGCGCGGCGCGGAACTCGACCCTCGCGGCAACATCCTCACAGCGCCACGGCCGCCGCCGCGGCCGTCACCAGCTTCCACAGCTTCATCTCCCACGCCGCCCACGCCCCCGAGACCAGCGCGGCCGCGAGAATCGCAAGCTGCACGAGCAGCGTGCTCCGCTCGAAGCGCCGCTCGGCCGCGGGATCGCCCGCGAGCTTCAGCACAAACCGCGAGCGCGACGAGATCGACGGATGGCGCCAGCTCGACGCCTCGGGCGGCACACCATTGAGCACCGCCACCTGGTTGAGCGTGTCGCCGAACACGTGCGCCGCCGTGCTGCACAATCCGCCGCGCGGCGCTCTGTTCGGCTGCATACCCGCCACACCCGGTTCGGACTGCACCGCGCCCGGCTGCTCCACCGGCGGCACACCGTGAACCGCACACGGCTGGCGGCACGGCAGCCCCGCCGCCGTCAGCGCCCGCACGCCGAACAGGTCCGCCTGCCGCTCGAAGCGGTGCGACACCCAGCCGAACACCGCGATCCACTTGAACGCCAGCACGGCGCTCAGCCCGGCCAGGACCAGGTTGTGCAGAGCCGGATCCAGCGGCCGCGTGCGGATGGAGACGATCGTCACCAGGCAGCCGCTGATGAACGCCAGCAGCAGAAAAAAGACGATGTGATGCCGCTTCACGTGACCCGCCTCGTGGCCGAAGACGGCCTCGATCTTGCGGTCCTCGAGCTGCTCGAGCAGCCCGTCCGTGATCAGCACGTAGCGCAGCGGCGCGAAGACGCCCATCACGACCGCGTTGACCATCATCCCGCCGGCCTTCCAGACCAGAATCTCGCGAAAGCGAATCCGCAGCCTGCGGCTGATCTCCAGCAGCTTCTCGCGCAGCGGCCCGTCCGGCAGCCGCTGCGTCTCCCACACGTGCCGCAGAATGACCGGCGCGATCAGCGCCACGAAGATCGCCGTCGCGCCCAGGATCATGTCCGGCAGTTGCACATGCACCCGCTGAAGCGCGACCTCATTCCGCTCGATCAGATCCCGCGCCAGCAGAATCAACCCGAACGGCAGCACGACCACCAGCACCTGGTGCCGCAGATTGAATACCAGGAACTGCGTCAGCGACCAGACCGGCCGCACGGGCTTGCCCCGCAGCAGGTACACCTCGAGCGCGATCTGCCGCACCGCCCGGTCCGCCGGATAGATCGCGATCCACACCAGCGCAATCGCCACGACCAGCGGCAACGCAGCCAGCAGCGACGGAACCACCGGCCACTGCCCCACCACCGGCACGCGCGCCACCAGCGGCAGCCACGAGGTCGCCAGCAGCAGCCCGCCGTGCCCTGCCAGCAGCAGCCCGTGCACGAGCACCATGCCGCGGCTGAGCGCCTGCTGGCCGTGTCCGGGATCGTGCGGATAGCGCTCCAGCATGCGCCGCGCACGGTGACCGGCCGCCATCGCGACTCCGGCCGGCAGCAGCGTGACCAGCGTCGCAACCGCGCTGACCAGACCGGGGCTCGCAATCCATATCACGGGCGGCCGCGAGAAAGTCAGCAGCACGGTCAGCAGCACGACGATCGTGAAGAACATAGGTGCACGATGATAGAGGCTGCGCGCCGGCCGGGCACGCCGGCGCCGGCGAAGATCAAGCGCAAGGCCGGCGCGGCCGATAGGAGAAGCGGGAGAACGCGTCGTGGACCTGTACGCCGGAGACGATTCGCCGCAACAACTCGACGCCCCGGCGACGGGGCGGCCCTACCTGGGCATCCACTTCGAGTGCTGCGGCGTCTACACGCGCGTCTACCGCAGGCCCGACCAGCTCGTGTACCAGACGCGTTGCCCGCGCTGCCTGCGCGAAGTCCGCATCCGGGTCAGCCGCGACGGAACCAGCGCCCGCATCTTTCGCGCGCGCTGACCGCCTCGATGAATCACGGATATCTGATTCCCCCCGCAGCGCGCCGGCCGGCCACGCTCGCGCTCACGGACTGGCGCGTCTCAGCCGCCATCCGCCCCGTCGCCCCCGCCGCCGCCGTCCAGATCCTCGACGTCGCCGTTCTCGGGCGTCTCCGGCGCCGGCGCCGCGCCGCCCCCGAGCTGCCGCAGCACCGCCACGTGCCATTGCAGGTAGGGCCACTGCTCGCGCCCGGTCACCGCCTGGCCGACCCATTGCAGCATCTGCGCCCGGTAGCTCTCGGCCTGCGCCGGATCGACCTGCGCCATCAGTGCGTACGCATACCCCAGCGACGCCTGAAAGACCCAGGTGGTCGGACCCTGCTGGCCGGCGAGGCGCTGATAGACCGCCAGCGCCTTGTTGAGCGTCGTCATCCCCTCCTCGCGGGCCGTCGCCAGCAACTGCTGCGTCTCGGCCGCATCGAACGCGAAACCCGGCACCATTTCCGTGATTCGCGTCATCTGGCGCAGGGTCGAATCGAGCGCTGCGATTCGCATCGCGAACGCGTGGCCGGCGAGCATCTGCGCTTCCGCCTGCCCCGTCGGCCCGATGAGCTGCACGTACGAGTCGCGCGTGATCATCGCCAGCCGCTCGTTCTGGTTCTTGGTGTCCTTCTCGCGACGCAGCGTCTGCGCCTGGCTCACCCAGTTCGACGCGGCCGAACCGGCCCGCCCGAACGCGTCCTCCGCCTGCCGGGCGGCGCTCAGCACGGCCGACTCGCGCTCGAAGCCCTGGCTGGCGAGCTCGACCACCCGGGCCTTGGCCGCGTCGAGCTGCGTCTGAAGCTCTTTGGCCTGGGCCGCCAGCCGCGTCCGCGTCTCGGCCACCAGCTCCGCCCCCGACCGGGTGAAGGCTGCCTGCTGATCCAGCGCCTCGCGCGCCCCCTGCCAGCGGGCCGCGTTGTCCGTGGCCGCGTCGAGCTGAAGCCGCAGCGAGTCGATTCCTTCGACCGGCTCGCCGCCCGTCGCCGCGCCCTCGGCCGCATCGTCCTGCTCGAAAGTCACGCCTTTCAGGCCGCCGAACCGCAGAAGCTGCTCGCGCTCCTGGGCCCGCGCCAAGCGGTCCGAAAGCTCGCGGTAGCGCTGCCGATACGACTCGAACGAGTCGTCGTCGCCCGGCGTGAAGCCCGCCCGCTCCAGCTCCAGCAGCTCGCGCCGCGCCTGATCGAGCTCGCTGCGGACCTGGGCCAGCTCGCCCTCGAGCTGCGTCACGCGGGCCGAGAGCTCGTCGCGCCGCTGCTGCGCTGCCTGAAGCGCGGCCGCCGCCTTCTCCGATTCGGCGGCAAGCTGCTCGAGCGCCGGCGCAACATCGTACGCTTCGCACTGGTCCAGTTCGGAGCGGACGTTCTGGAGCCGGCTGGCCACGGAGAACAGATCGGCCAGGGCGGCTTCGAGCTCGATCCGCAGATTCGCGGCCTGCGTCAGCTCGTCCGCCGCGCGGGCAAGCTCGATCATTCCCACCGCGTGATTCGCAACGGCGACGCCGCGATCCGCATCCGCCGCCTCGCGGGCCGCTTCCAGCGCCGAGCGAAGCAGGTTCTGATTCTCACGAACCGAGGCCGCGAGCGTATCCGCCGCGCTGCGCACCGCCGCCGCACCCGTCGCCATCGGCCGCAGCTCGCTGGGCGACACGCCCCGTTCGGCCAGCCGGCGGTCTTCCGCCTGGGCGGCCCGGACGACCTTCTCCAGGTCCGAGCGGACCGCGTCCAGCCGCGTCTGCACGTCCGGATCGCTCAGAAGCTGCTCGAGGTCCGCCTGCTTGATCTGCTCGACGTCGACATGGCGGGCGAGCTGCCCGAGATCGAGATCAAAGGACGCCAGACGGTGGCGGGCCTGCTCCGCCCCCTGCCGGGCCGTGCTGGCGGCCACCGCCGCTGACGAGCGCAGCACACGCGGCACGACGAAGCTGCCCGCGATGATCAGGCCCCCGAGAACGATCCCGACCAGAACATGTGGTTTCAATCTGCGCCTCCGCATGGCGGGGAAAGTCATTCTGGGCGCGCCAGGTCCTGCGCTGGAAGCCCGCAGAATGCCTGTCTACCCCCACCCCGATGGGCTGTCAATTCTCGATCGCCGCCCGCAGAAGATCGCGCCAGCCCTCGTCCCCACGGACCCCCAGCAGACGCCCGCCCCGATCGATCACGAAGACCTTCGGAATCTCGCGCACCCCCCAGTGCCGCGCGAACCCCCCGCCCCACCCCAGCCCGTCGAATGCCTGCGGAAACTCCAAACCCGCCCGCTCGCAGCCACGCTCAAGCTCTTCCCGGGAATAGTCCAAGCTCACGCCGAGGACGGCCACCCCCTGCGGGCCCGCCGCCGCCTCACCCACCGCACATGCCGCCTCCACCGAGGCCGCGTCAAAGGACGCCCAGACGACGACCACCACCGGCCGGCCCAGCCACGAATGCGTATCCAGGGTCTGCCCGTCGGCCGTCTGGAGCGAGAACCGCACGGGCTCGCCCACGGCTTCGCGCCGCCGCAGCCGCCCCCGCAGCATTTCCGTCTGCCCATGGGACGGCCAGGCGGACTCCATCCGCCGCACGATCGTCTCCATTTTCGCCCGGTCATCCACCCGCGCCGCCTGGTCGAACAGCAGCGTTGCGATCCGCGGCGTGTGGCGGCTGGCGGGATGCGCCTCGATGTAGTTACGATAGTCCTCCGCCAGCGCCTCGTCGAGCTCACCGGACGGCAGGCTGGCCGGCTGCGACGCCGTCCGCCGCTGCATGCTGCGCTCGAGCAGCTCCCAATAGGCCGCCTCGTGTAGCGCCGCCGGGCTGGGCGGATTTTCACGATACACGGCGACGCGGCGGCGCAGCGGCTCGAACTCGCCCGACTCCAGACAGGCCAGCTCGAACAGCGACTGAAGCTCGAGCGCGATCGCCTCGTCGCGGTGCTCCCCGCCGGGGTAGAGCCGCAGATAGAGCTGCGTGCGATCCACGAGCCGCCGGCGTTGCTCCTGCGCAGCCTCGAAGCTCGCCTCGAACGGCTCGCCCCGCTGCGCCTGGTCGCGCAGCGCGACGATCTCCGCCCACAGCCGGCCTTCGGGCGTCGAGCGGGCGCTGTCCGCCGGGCGCGACTGGGGCGCCGGTGCATCCGGCGTGTCTGCCGGCGGCGGCTCCTTGGGCTCCACCAGGACGGGCGAGACGCCCGTACCACCCGGAGGCGCGGCCGGTTGCTGCGGCCGGTCCGCCGCGGCCATCAGGAGCAGCCCGGCCAGGCCGCCGGCAGCGATCGCCATATTCCCCACGCGCCGCATGAAGATCGCCGCCTCACTGACCCGTCAACGAGAGGAACATCCACGCCGAGCGGTCACCGTACGCCAGCGCACACACCAGCACCCACGCATACAGCACGAGATTCGTCACGCCGTGGACGATGATCAGGCACAGCACGCTCTTGCGCCAATACATCAGCGCATTGAACCCCAGCCAGCAGAAGATGCTGATCAACCAGTGATCGGGGTGCTGAAGCGTGCTCAGAAGCGAGGTGAGAATCATCGCCCGCCACGAAAACGCCCCCAGCGGCAGCTTCTCGAAATTCGACCAGTCGATCAGCGCCCGCAGCAGGAACGCCCGCCAGAAGATTTCCTCCACGACGCCCACCGTGGTGCTCGCGACAGCGATGTGCGCGACCGCCACCGCCCAGAACGTCGCCCCCGTCCCAAGCTTCACAGTCGGGTCCACGATCTCGCCCGCCGTGAAGATCGGCAGCGGCAGCGGGTGCGGAATCCCCAGCGCCAGCAGCAGCTTGTGACCGTAGTACCACCCGAATGCCGCCGCCACACCGGCCGGAATCGCCACCCACAGGTCCGCCCGCCCCCACGGCATCATGTGCCGCCGCAGCACCCACACCACCAGCAGCGCCCCCACGCCCCGCACCAGCGACGCGACGAAGTTGAACTCAGGATGCCCCGGCCAGATGTCCTTGAGCTGCAAGAGAATCAGGTACGCCATGTACGGCGCCATCAGGGCGATGTCGGGCCGATCCGTCGCCAGCCTGTCCAGCCGCGCTTGCCAGCCCTGCTGCGGCGATCCCTGACCCATCCAGCCCTCGCTTGCTTCGCTCGTCGCGCCCCGCCGGCCTCGTGCCCATCCGCGGATCACGCATCGCAGCGGGCGTGGCGAAAGCGGCACTATAGCCGCCGACCGCGCCTTCCAGAACCGTCACGCGGCCTCGCCGCCGTGCCGCCCGGCCCGCGGCGCGGTATCATTTCCGGACGTACGCCGACGCGGCAGCGCGCCGGCCGCCGCTAACGGATCGGCCGAGCCCGTGTCCGACCTGAAGCGGTCACGCTCGCGGCCCGGCCCTCTGCGCCGCGAACGCACTCACGGTACCAGTGCAGGAGCGAGTCATGAACGGACGCAGAATGCTGACGGCATGGGTTGGAGTCTTGTGCCTGCTGACGCCCGCCTTCGGGCAGGACGAGGCCGAACTGGCGCAGCGCAAGCTGCTCTCGAAGCGGGCGGCCGAGGCCGACGCCTATCGCAAGCTGGCCGAGGCGGTCTACGGCATTCAGATCAATTCCCGCACTCACGTGCGCGACTTCGTCGCCGAATCCGACGAGATCAAGAGCGAGCTCGCCACCTTCATCCGTGGAATTCGCCTCGGCCAGCCGACGTGGTACGAGGACGGCTCCTGCGAGGTGCCGGCCGAGGTGACCGTCGCGCGCGTGATCGAGACGCTTCGCGAGGCCCACTCGCGGCACTACAAGGGCGATTCGATCAAGGCCGAGGACTTCGAATCCGTCACGCGCCGCACCGAGAAGCAGATCATCAAGGTGATCGGCATGGGCGCGCCGCGCGAGGATCTGCCGCCCGACCTGCCCGAGGGCGTGGCCGAAGCGCTCGGCGCACCGCCGGCCGCCGCGCCGGGGCCGCCGCCGATTCCGGAAATCTGGCGCAAGGTGGGCGCGCAGGGCCGCCTGATGGCGATCCGCGCCGCCCGGCTGGACGCCCAGCGCCGCCTGGCCGAGCGGATAAAGGGCCTGCGGCTCACCTCGCGCACCCAGGTGCGCGATTTCGTGGCCGAAAGCGACGTGATCACCACGGAATTGAACGCCTCGCTGGTCGGCGCGTACGAAGTCGGCTCGCCCTATCTGCATCACGATGAGCTGATCGCCGAGGTCAAGATGGTCGTGCCGACCGAGCAGGTCATCACGGCCGTCAAGAAGCTCCACAGCCGCCACTACAAGGGCGACGACGTCAAGGGCATGGACATCGAGCAGGCCGTCAAGACGGTCGTCAAGAAGGACTTCGAGGCCGTCGGGATGGGCGTGCCCCCGCCTCAGCTCGTGCGCAAATACGCCGCCGAGGCCGAGACGCCGATTCCGGACTGGACCGCCGAGCCGATCTCCGCCGACGGCTCCGGCACCGACCCGGAGATGGATACGCCGCAGGGCCGGCTGCGGGCCGCCCGCGCGGCCGAGCTCGATGCCAAGCGCAAACTTGCCGAGCGGATCGCCGGCCTGGCGATCCAGTCGGAGACGCGCGTGCAGGATTTCGTCACGCAGCACGATTACATCGCTTCGCAGCTCGACGCGGTCATCGTAGATGCAACCGTCACCAGCACGCGCTTCACCGACGGCGAGGCGGTCGTGACTGTTTCGGTGCCCGGGATGCGCGTCTGGGCGGTTGTCAACGACGAGCTTCAGCGCGGCCAGCGCCGCTGACCGGCCGGCCGCTTGCATCGACTTACGAAGGAGGCGACATGAACACCTGGTTCCGCCGCGCGACGCTGGTCGCGCTGCTCTCGGCCGTCGTGACGCTCAGCGGCTGCTCGCGCGACGAGCGTCGCGAAGTCCGCGTCGAAGAAGAGCAGCACGAGGGGCCGGTCGAGGACACCGGCCCCGGGGAGATGGTCGTCGAATGACGCGCCGCCGCGTCGGCTGCCTTCTGGCGGGGCTGCTGGCGGCCGGCTGCGTGGCCGCCGGGCAGCAGGCGACGCCGATCACCGCCGACCAGCGTTCGCAACTCGAGCGTCTCACGCTCGCCCGGGCGCGCAGCGAGTTGCTCCGTCTCGTCAGCGGGCTCCCGCTCCGCGACGAGCTGAACGTCGGGCAGTGGATGGCCGCGCACGGCGACCGCGACCGTGCCTTGCGACTGTGGATTCGCGCCCGCCCCTGGTTCGCGCCGCCGCGAATCTACTCCGACGGCTCGGCCGAGGTCGATATTCGTCTCGAGCCGCAGGAGCTGGCGCGGCGTCTGACCGAGCTGGCCGAGTCGTATCCCGGCCCGGCCGACGCGCCGCTCAAACCCGCCGACATCCAGCGCGCCGCCGCCGGCTGGCCCGTCCTCTGGGCCACGGGGGAGGCCTCGCTGGGCGAACGATCCAGCCCCGGCAAGCCGCGCGGCTGGGAAGACGTGACGCAGGACGGCATCGAACTGGCCCGCCGGGCCGCCGCGGCCGACGCCGTCCACGCTCTGCTCGACCAGGCCGGCCGGCTGAAGCTCACCAACGCCCGCCAACTGCGCGACTTCATCGAGGCCGACGCGGAGATCCGCCGCGCGGCGCTCGACGCCGTCGAGCGCGCGGCCCGGGTCCAGGTCGACCTCGCCCTCGACCAGGTCGCCACCGCGACCGCGACCATCCAGATCACCGACCTCATCCGCGAGCTGACGCGCGTGCATCAGCAGCACTACCGCGGCCAGGAGTTCACCGCCGCCGATTTCCGTGAGATGGCCCTGCTCGTGCGGGCCGACCGGCTGGAGGCCTCCGGGCTGGCCGTCCCGCCGGAGAGCACGCGCACCGTGCGGCGCTATCGCGACATCGACCTCGACGCGCCGGCCTGGGTCGATTCCCGGCTGACGGCGACCGGCCAGGTCACGCCCCAACCCGGCGACGATCCCACGCTGGCCGCCGAGTCCGCCCGCCTGGCGGCCATCGAGACGCTGCGCGATCAGCTTCTCGCCCTGCCGCTGCGCGAGGGCGTGACCGTCGAACAGTTCCTCGCCTATCATGGCTCGCTCAAGCAGGACGTGCTGCTCCTGCTCACCGCCGCGCGGCCGGCGAGTCAGCGGACGCTGCCCGACGGCCGCCTGGAGTTGCAGGTCGAGTTGCCGCTGCGCAGACTCTGGCAGATTCTGACCCGCGGCATGGACCGCATCGAGATCGAGCCGCACGAGCTTCCCACGACCTCGCAACCGGCCGCGACCCGGCCGGCCGGAGACACGACCCCATGACCCCTACGCGTTCGAGATCGCCTTTCCGCTTCCCGATCGGCGCGCTCGCGGCCGCGCTATTGCTCGTCGCGCCGGCCGGCACGTCCCGCGCCCAGCAGACGCCGCCGCAGGAGCCCGCGGCCGTGCCGGCCAGCGAACCGAAGACGGTCCGCGTCAGCGCCGAAGGTTACGACCGCGACGACGCGCTCAAACAGGCCCTGCGCAAGGCCCTCGAACAGGGCGCCGGCACGCAGATCGCCTCCTATTCGCAGGCTGAGAGCTTCGTCCTGGTGCGCGACACGATCTACAGCCGCGCGGCCGGCATCGTCAGCGACTACCGCATCCTCAAGGAGGATACCGGCGCGGGCGGCGTCTTCGTCGTCGAGATCGAGGCCACTGTGCGGCCGGACGCCGTCGCCGCAGCGTGGGGCGAAGTGCAGAACGTGCTCGACCAGATCGGCCGGCCGAAGATCATGGTCTGGATCGACGAGTCGATCGACGGGCAGAAGCAGGAAGACTCGGTCGTCGCCGCCCGGGTGGAGCAGATGTTCGTCCAGAGCGGCTTCGACCTGGTCGAGCGCCGCGCGGTCGAGGAGATCCGCAAGCGCGAGCGCGAGAGTGCCGAGCTGGAGCAGGACGCGGCCAAGCTGGCCGCCCTGGCCAAGACGGCCGGCGCGCACATCTTCATTCGCGGAACGGCCAACGCGAACCGCGCCGGCATCGAAGAGCTCTACGGCGTGCCGGTGGCGATGTACAACTGCGACGTGCAGGCCAAGATCTACTACGCCGACACGGGCAAGCTGCTGGCCAGCGAATCGCTGCCCAGCACGCGGGCCGGCGTCCGCTCGCGCAAGGAGTTCAGCCCGCAGGCGGCCCGCAGCGCCCTCGTGCAGGCGACGTTTCCGGAGCGGCCGGCGCCCGGCTCGCCGCCGCCGCTGGCCCGCCGGCTCTACGAGTCGGTGATGCAGCAGTGGGCCACGCAGATTTCCTTTTCGGGCCAGATCGAGCTGGAGGTCGCCGACCTGGACTTCCGCGGCTACGTGCGCATCCGCAACGCCCTGCGCGAGCTGGACCCCAGGCGCATCCGCTCGGTCGACGGCGAGTTCACCAAGGGCATCGGCCACTATCGCATCCAGGCGCAGATGTCGGCCGAGACGCTGGCCGAGCTGCTGATCCAGCCGCCGCTGGCCGAGCTGCTCGAGGTCGTTGACCTCAAGCTCAACCGCATTCAGGCCCGCGGGCTGAGCAAGTAGCGGCCGGCTCGCCCGCGGCGGATAATCCGCGCATGAGCGCGCGCATCCGCCTCGCCCAGCCTTCCGACGCCGCGGCCGTCGCGGCCATCTATGCTCCCGTCGTCGAGCAGACGCCCACGTCCTTCGAGCTGGTCGCGCCGGACGAGCAGGAGATGCGCCGCCGCATCACCAGCACGCTGGAGCACTATCCCTGGCTGGTCTGCGAGGCGGGCGGTGAATTGCTGGGATATGTCTACGCCACGCGCCACCGCGAGCGGCCGGCCTACCGCTGGTCGGTCGAGGTCTCGGCCTACGTCGCCACGCGGGCCCGCCGCCGCGGTGTCGGCCGGGCGCTGTACACGTCGCTGTTCGAGCTGCTGGCGAGGCAGGGTTTCCATCAGGCTTTCGCGGGCATCACGCTGCCCAACGAGGCGAGCGTCCGGCTGCACCAGTCGCTGGGCTTCGCGCCGATCGGCGTTTTCCGCCGGATCGGCTTCAAGTTCGGCGCGTGGCACGACGTGGGCTGGTGGCAGCGCGACTTGAGTCCGCTCCGCGACGAGCCGGCGGAGCCGCGGCCGCTGCCTGAGCTGCTCGGCGAGCCGGGATTCGACGAGTGGCTGGCCACGGGTGAGGCGCTGCTGAAAGGCGGATAGCGGACGCGGCTGCGGGTGCGTTTGCAGCGCCCGGAGCCGCGCCAGGCATGATCGGAGCCGCGACCGTAAGGGAGCGGGCTGGGGCGAAACTGTTCCCCGCGCAAGCGCCAGCGTACATACACCTATCACATGCGCTGATCCGCTGTTTTCAGTTGGACGCGCTGAGGCGCGTGGGCGCGGCTCGGAGCAGGCGGCGGGCGATTGTTATAGGTGGATATCATCCGACGCTTGCGCGGGAAGCGCTGCACCCCCGGCCCGCTTTCTCACGGCCGCGGCTGGCTGCAAACAGGTGGTCGCGGCTCGGAGCAGAGAACGGGCGGGACGCCCGCACCACGCCCAACATGCCCGCACCACCCCCAATACGCCCGCACCGCCCATCACAGCCAGTCCGCGATCGGCCGGACGTGCCGCGCGAATTCCGCCGCCGGCACGTTCACCGTGTCCCACTTCGGCGAGCGCAGCCGCGCATGCAGCTTGTACTCGTCCAGCGGAATCCCCGCGAAGACGTAACGCTCGCCTCGAAACGAATACACGACTTCCCGCGGCGGCTCGCCCTCCCCATCCAGCCAGTAGGCGAACACCAGCATCGCCCGGAAACCGGACCCGAAGACCTCCTGCCACTGCTCCAGACCCTCGATATCCGCCCGCGTGATCCAGTTCTGCCATGCCGCCCGCCGCCCCGGGCGCCGCGGCGCCCAGCGCCTCCCCTTGACATCCGCCAGCCAGTTGCACGTCTGCTGCGAATAGACGATGAAATCGAAGCTCTTGAGCCGCGCGTCGCGAAACGCCGCCTTCTTGCCCTCGTCGACCGCCACGTACGGAATCTGCCGCGCCTGAAGGAACTGCTCGAACGCCGCCTCGTAGTGAACGTGCGATTTCATCCGCATCCCGCGCCGCACGCCTGCCAGTCCAATGACCCGTCCGCGAGTTCATTTTATGTTCGGTGTCCGCCCCGTTTCAACCCCGCCCGGCCGGCACCGCCACACCCGCACGATCCGCCACCCCGGCTGCCCCGGCCGCCTCGCCCGCGCCGGCGGCAAGCTGCGCCCGCAGCACGGCCAGCAAGCGCTCCGGCTCCAGCAGGTGTTTGGGCAGCCGCCAGTGGATCGTGTGCGCATCCGGCACGCGGGGCGAGCCCGGCCCGCTCGAAAGCAGCGGCTCGACCCGCCGCAGATCATCGACGCTGAAGATCACGTCCGGCGGCACGAGCACCAGCGAGCGAATCCCCCACGGCTGGGCCAGCACGCGAATCTCCGCCAGCGTCAGCAGCGTCTCGGCCTCCGGCGGCGGCGGGCCGTACACGTCGCGCAGCTCGTCCCGCAGCGTCTGCACGTCCGCCAGCGACCGGCACGACGCCGAGCGCTTGTAGACCTCCATCCGCTGCCGCTCCGCGCGGATGTAGCTCCGCGGGATCACCGCAGGAACGCCCAGCTCCAGGTTCACCTGCCGCCACGCCTCGGCCGGCTCGTTGCGCAGCCGCCGCTTGGCCTGCTCGAGCAGCTCGCAATACATCTCGTAGCCGACCGCCTCGATATTGCCCGACTGCTCGGCCCCCAGGATGTTGCCCGCCCCGCGAATCTCCAGGTCGCGCATCGCGATCTGGAAGCCCGCCCCGAGCTGGCTGTAGTGCTCGATCGCCTTCAGCCGCCGGGCCGCGATGTCCGTCAGCGGATGCCGCGGCGAGAGCATCAGGTAGCAGTAGGCCCGGTGCTTGCTGCGCCCCACCCGCCCGCGAAGCTGGTGCAGCTCGGCCAGCCCGAAGCGTTCGGCCCGGTTGATGAAGATCGTGTTGGCGCTCGGAATATCCAGGCCCGATTCGATGATGCTGGTCGAGACGAGAATGTCCGCCTCGCGCCGCACGAACGCCAGCATCACCTGCTCCAGCTCGCCCGAGCCCATCTGCCCGTGCCCGACCACGATCCGCGCCTCGGGCACGAGGCTGCGGACGTGATTGGCGATCGTGTGGATGTCGCGGACGAAGTTGTGCACGAAGTAGACCTGCCCGTCGCGGTTCAGCTCGCGCAGAATCGCCTCGCGGATCAGCACGTCGTCCCACATCCGCACCTGCGTGACGATCGCCCGCCGGTCCACCGGCGCCGTCGCCAGCGACGAGATATCGCGGATTCCCAGCATCGACATGTGCAGCGTGCGCGGAATCGGCGTGGCACTCAGCGTCAGCACGTCCACGGTCGAGCGGAGCTGCTTGAGCTTCTCCTTGGCCTCCACGCCGAAGCGCTGCTCCTCGTCGATGATCACCAGCCCCAGGTCCGCGAAGCGCACGTCCGCCGACAGCAGCCGGTGCGTGCCGATCAGCACGTCGACCTGCCCCTTGCGGGCCCGCTCGACGATCCGGCTCTGCTCGCCCTTCGTGCGGAAACGCGAGAGCATCTCGATCACGAACGGATACTCCGCCATCCGCTCGCGGAAGGTGTGGTAGTGCTGCTCGGCCAGCACCGTCGTCGGCACCAGCACCGCCACCTGCTTGCCGTACTCGACCACCTTGAAGGCAGAGCGGATCGCCAGCTCCGTCTTGCCGTAGCCCACGTCGCCGCACAGCAGCCGGTCCATCGGCCGCGGCCGGCCCATGTCGCTCTTGATCTCCGCCAGCGCCCGAAGCTGGTCCTCCGTCTCCGGATAGGGGAACGCCTCCTCGAACTCGCGCTGCCAGCGCGTATCGCCCGGATAGGCGATGCCCGGCTGCGTCTCGCGCTGCGCGTGAATCGCCAGCAGCTCCGCCGCCAGGTCCGTCACCGACTCGGCCACCCGCTGCTTGGTCCGCTTCCACGCCTGCCCGCCCAGCTTGCTCAGCGCCGGCTTGCCCCGAAAGCCGCCGATGTACTTCTGAACCACGTGCACCTGGCTCGTCGGCACGTGCAGCACGGCAGAGTCGGCGAACTCCAGCGCCATGTACTCCTCGCGCCGCTCGCCCCGCTCGATCGTCTTGAGACCCTGGAAGCGGCCGATGCCGTGCAACGCATGCACCACGTGGTCGCCGGCACTCAGGTCGAAGAAGCTGTCGATCGGCCGGGCCGGCGCCATCCGCCGCAGCGTCCGCCGCTGACTGATGCGGCTGAACAGCTCGTGGTGCGGCACGAACGCCGTCCGCCGCGCCGGCCGCTCGTCGCCCGCGGCCGCCTCGCTCCAGACGAAGCCGCGGCTGAGAAGACCGACCACGCCGCGGACCCGCTCCAGCCGCGCGAGCTGCGCGCCGCTCAGCTCATCCGCCGCGCCGCCCGGCCGCTGCGCTTCCTCCCCCGCGGCCGCCCCCCCGCCTGCACGGTCGCTGACCCGCCCGGCCCGGTTCTCGGCCAGCCACTCGCTGAAGCGCTGCCGCTCGGCCGCGTTCTCGCAGAAGACGACCACGTCGGCCTGTGCTCCCAGCTCGACCAGCCCTCGAACCACGTCGGCCGCCCGCGGCTCGAACTGCGGCAGGCTCTCGGCGCCGCAGTGGACAACGCCCTCCTCGCCGCCGGCGAACCGCCGCAAATGAAGCTGCGCGAACTGCGCCGCCCGCCGCAGCACCGCCTCGGCAGGGATGACCCCCGCCCGCTCGCCCAGCCGCTGAAAGTACGTCCGCCCCAGCTCCTGCACCTCGCCCGGTTCATGGATCGCGATAACCGTCTCGGCCGGCAGCAGGGACAGAAAGCTCGTCGTCTGAGAGTGGCCGGCCGGCCGCGACCTTCCGCCGCCCAGCACGGCCGGGGCGGGGATGCGGATTTCGTCCACACGTTGAGCGGAGCGGTTCGTGCCCGCGTCGAAGAGGCGGATGGACTCGATCTGGTCGCCGAAGAACTCGATTCGGACGGGGTTATCGTGGGCGTGGCCGAAGATGTCGACGATGCCGCCGCGGTGGGCGAAATCGCCCGGCAGCTCGACCTGGTCGCAGCGTTTGAAGCCGTGGGCGACCAGCCATTGGACGATCTGCTCGGGCGTGCCCGGGCTGGGTGGCGCTGCTCCAGCAACCTGCGGCACCTCTCCGGCGACCTGTGGCACTGGCTCCCAACTGCTGTGCTCTCGTCGCCCCCCAGCGACGAGGTGAAGACTTGCCTCCGCAATCGCCTGCCGGCTGGGCACGGGCTGCATCAGTGCCAGGATCGGCGCCACGATGCACAGCGGCGCCTCGGCGTCCGCTTTCGGCCGAACACCAGCGGGGCCGGCCGCTGTGCCCGCCTCGAATCCACCCGCCTCGGCGAGCGCGGGCGTCCCGCCCGCCTCGATCAGCTTCAAGCACAGCCGCAGCCGCTCGGCCGCCAGCTCATCATCCCCCGCCTGCTCCCCCGGCAGCCCCTCCAGCGGCGGCAGCAGCTCCACCCCCCGCCCGAGCACCAGCTCCAGGTCGTCCCGGGCCTCGTCCGCCTCGTCGGTGTGTGCCGTGACGAACAGCAACGGCCGCCCGAGCCGCTCGGTCGCCAGGCCGGCCAGAATGCGCGCAGAGGACCCCCACTGCCCATCTGCGATCACCGGCCCCTGTGCAGGCCCGGCAATCCGCCGGCTGAGCTGATCGAGACGCGCGTCACCGCGGATGACATCGAAGGCATCCACTGCACGCATTCTATCGTCGACTTGGCAGATCAAGGGTCGGAAGAAATGCCGGCGGTCTCGCTACGGCCGCCCGAACCGAACCCCGCCCCGAGCCCGCTACGCCGTCCGCCCCGCCGGCCCGTGCGTCTCGCCCGGACTCTTGCGCCGCGCCTCGGCCGTCAGCAGCGTGATCACGAACTCCGCCCCTCCCTCCGGCGGGCTGGTCAGCTCGATCATTCCCCCGAGCTCGTGGACGATCTTGCGGGCCACGGCCAGCCCCAGCCCCGTCCCGCCATGCCCCTTGGTCGAAAAGAACGGCTCGAAAACCCGCGCCCGCTCCGCCTCCGGCACGCCCGGCCCGTTGTCGACCACGGAGACGACCACGCGACGTTCGATCGGGTCATAGCGCGTCCGCACCGTGATCACGCCGCTCCCGCGCGGCACCGCATCGAGCGCATTGGTCACCAGGTTCAGCAGCACCTGGTACATCCCGTCATAGTCGAGCGGAATCGGCGGCGCGTGCTCGTCCAGGTCCGTCAGCAGAACGACCCGCTCCTCGTCCGCCACCCCCTGCATCAGCTCGACCACGTCCGAGGCGATCTTGTTGATCTGAAGCAGGTCCACCTGCGGCTCACGCTGCTTGCTGAACGCCAGCATGTTGAGCATCAGGTTGTAGCAGCGGTCCATGTTGCGGCCGAGGATGCGCCAGCCCTGCCCGGTCACCGCGAAGTCGCGCTTATTGAGCCCGCGCTCCAGCACGTCCGCCCCGCTGCGCATTCCCTGAAGAATGTTCTTGATCGCGTGCGAAAGATACGCGACCGTCTCGCCCGCGGCCGCCAGGCGCTCGCGCTCCAGATGCGCCTGCACCAGCCGCGCGTTCTCGATCGCCAGCCCCGTCTGGTAGCCGATGGCCGTGATCAGCCGCAGCTCGTGCTCGTTGTACGTGTGCCGCGTGATCGGGCAGTCCAGATAGATCACGCCCAGGATCTTCTCGCGGGCCAGGATCGGCGTGCAGATGACCGAGCGCAGCCCCAGGTCCTGCACGCTCTTGTTCGATTCGAAGCGCCGGTCGCCCGTCGCGCTCGACCAGAGCACGCCCTCGCGCGAGTTGATCACGTGGTTCATGATCGAGCGCGAGGCGCTGATCGCCGAGCGGTTCGCGTCCGCACGCGTCTTGCGCGTCCGGAAACGCACCACTTCGGGGATCAGCTCCCCCGTCTCGTCGTCGCGGATGAAGATCACGCCGCGGTCGGCGTCCACCTCCTCGAAGACGATGTCCATCACCCGCGGCAGGAGCTGCTCGGGCGAGACCAGGCTGCCGATCACGTCGGTCAGCTCCCGCATCGCCTTCCAGCTCTTGACGGCGTAGGCCGTGTCCGGCGCCGCCATCACCACGCTGTCTTCATTCGAGGCGACGCTGGCGATGATCGAGGCGTCCACCGCATCGCCCGCGTCGAGCGTCACCAGGTCGCGCGGAATCTTCGAGCCCGCCAGCTCCTCCAGCGTCTCGTCGCCTGAATAAACCAGCAGCGTGCTGCCGAGGCGGATCTGGTCGCCATGCTTGAGCTTGATCGGCTTGGCCACCCGCGAGCCGTTTACGTACGTCCCGTTGGCGCTGTTCAGATCGGTGAGGACCCACGCGCCGTTGTCGCAGCGCAGCTCCGCATGCCGCCGGCTGACCGTCTGATCAGTCAGCGGAACCTGGTCGCTGCCGCGCCCGATCAGGACCACATCATCCTGAGTCGTGAGCGTGCGGCCCTTATCCGGACCCTGTAGAACGTAGAGGGTCGCCACTGACTACCCCGCGTTGCCCATTGCTGACGGCTGCTGGACGACTGGCGCTCGCTGCGCGCTATTCTATCACCCGCCGCCACGCTTACAAACGACAGGCCGCGGAGACGGGGACGTTCGCCCCGCACCCGCGGCCCGCTCCCGCCACGCGGACGGCCGGCCCTACTTGGCCGCCGCCTGGGCTTCCTCGCGCTTCACGGCCTTGCGGGAGAGCTTCACCCGCCCCTGGTCGTCGATCGCGATGACCTTCACGCGGACCATGTCGCCGATCCGCACCACGTCCGTCACCGAGCGGACGTAGGCATCGTCCAGTTCGCTGATGTGGACCAGCCCGTCCTGGCCCTCCTGAAGCTCAACGAACGCGCCGAAATCCTTGATGCTGATGACCTTGCCCTCGTAGATCCGCCCCACCTGGATCTCCTCCGTCATCCGCGAGACGATCTCCTGGGCCCGGCGGGCGCCCTCGGCCGACGGACAGGCGATGAACACCGTCCCGTCGTCCTCGATATCGATCTGAGCACCCGTCTCCGCCTGGATCGCACGGATCGACTTGCCACCCGGACCGATCAGCTTGCCGATCTTCTCCGGGTTGATCTTCATCGTGATCAGCCGCGGGGCGTACTCGCTGATCTCCGGCCGCGGGGCCGAGATCGTCTTGTCCATGATGTCCAGGATCTTCATCCGGCACTCGCGGGCCAGCTTCATCGCGTCCCGCATGATGTGGAACCGCAGCCCGCGCGTCTTGATGTCGAGCTGCACGCCCGTCACGCCCCGCCGCGTGCCGGCCACCTTGAAATCCATGTCGCCGAAGCCGTCTTCCTCGCCCAGGATGTCGGCCAGCAGAACGTGCTTGTCGCCCTCTTCGACCAGCCCGACCGAGATGCCCGCGACGGCCGCCTTGATCGGCACGCCCGCGTCCATCAGGCTTAGCGACCCGCCGCACACGGTCGCCATCGAGCTCGACCCGTTCGACTCGAGGATGTCGCTGACCAGCCGGACCGTGTAGGGGAACTCCTCCTTGCTCGGCAGCACCGGCTCCAGGCTGCGCTCGGCCAGGGCGCCGTGGCCGATCTCGCGCCGGCCCGGACCCATGATCCGCCGCGCCTCACCCACCGAGAAGGGCGGGAAGTTGTAATGCAGCATGAACTTCTTGCTGTACTCCTCGACCAGTTCGTCGATGATCTGCTCGTCCGAGGCGGTCCCCAGCGTGGTCACCACCATCGCCTGCGTCTCGCCCCGGCGGAACAGCGAAGAGCCGTGCACCCGCGGCAGCCAGCCCACCTCGCACGAAATCTCGCGCAGCTCCGTCAGCCCGCGCCCGTCCGAACGCGACCTATGCTCCAGAATCTGCTTGCGGACGTACTGCTCCTCGATCTCGGAGATGATTCCTCGGATTTCCTGGGGGCTGTGCGCGGGCTTGAGCTCGTCGGGCGGGCAGTAGTGCTCGATCGTTTTCTCGTACACCTCTTGAACCGCCGCCTTGCGCTCCTGCTTGCCCTTGATGCTCCGCGCCGCGGCGAACGCCTCCCAGACCCGGCCCCGAATCTCGTCGATCAGCTTCTGGTCGCGCTCCGGCCGCTCCCAGGTCGAAGGCCGCCCCGCGTGCTTCTTCAATTCCGACAGCATCTCGCAGATCGGCAGAACGCCGTGCTTGTGCCCGAACTCGATCGCGTCGGCGACCTCCTCTTCGGGCACTTCCTTGGCGCCTACCTCGATCATCGTCACCGCCTCGCGATGACCCGCCACCACCACGTCCATGTCCGACTGCTCGAGCTGCTCGAGCGTCGGGTTGATCACGTACTCGCCCTCGATCCGCCCCACGCGAACCGACGCGACCGGCCCGTCGAACGGCAGCGGCGAAACCGCCAGCGCCCCCGCCGCCGAGACGAACGCGATCGTGTCCGGGTCCGTCTGCGCATCGCTGCTCAGAACCATCACCTGGATCTGCACCTCATCCATGAACCCGGACGGGAACAGCGGCCGCAGCGGCCGGTCGATCATCCGCGCAGTGAGAATCTCCTTGGTCGTCGGCCGGCCCTCGCGCTTGAAAAAGCCGCCCGGAAACTTGCCCGCGGCCGACATCTTCTCGCGATAGTCGACCGACAGCGGGAAAAAGTCGATCCCCGGCCGAGGTGTGCCGGTCACCACCGTGCCGAGCACGACGTTGTCGCCATACCGAACCAGTGCCGCCCCGTGAGCCTGAAGTGCGAGTTTCCCAACCTCGATCGACAACACATGTGCGCCTACCTGGCGCTCTACCTTGAACGTCATTTCTTGTCCTTGCCTTCTTCCTTCTTGCCTTCTTCCAACCGTTACACTCTTGTTCCGCTGCTCCGGCTCGCCGCCGCCGCCGCCCGCTTCGCGCTGCTCGCACGCCGACGGCCGCCTCCCCGGCCGGCCGCCATGCACGCTGGGCGCACCCGCGCCGCGGCATGAAACGCGTGCAAGCCTCCCGACCCGCCGACTGCAAACGCCTGCTTACTTGCGCAGCCCGAGCTTGGCGATCGTTTCCAGATAGCGCTCACGCTTGTCTGCGGCCAGATACTTCAGCAGGGCGGCCCGCTTGCCGACCATCTTCAGCAGCCCGCGGCGCGACGAGTGGTCCTTCTTGTGCGTCCGCAGATGTTCCGTGAGCTGCTGGATCCGCTGCGTCAGCAGCGCGACCTGAACCTCCGCCGACCCCGTGTCGCCGTCGTGCCGACGGTGCTGCTTGACGATTTCCTGCTTCTGCTCGGACTGAATGGGCATGGCCTGGCTTCTCCTCTTTACTCGGGTTCGGCGCCAGCCTTCCGCCCGGCAGGCCCACCGGGACCAGCCAGCGCCGCCTGGTTTTTGAACTCGCGAAGTATAGTCCCCCGCGGCCACTCCGCCAACGCATTCCCGCACCCGGCCGCACCGCCCGCTACCACATCCCTTTGGGGGACCGGTCTCCGACCGGTCTTCGCCTCTTTGGGGGACCGGTCTCCGACCGGTCTTGGCCCCTTTGGGGGACCGGTCTCCGACCGGTCTTGGCCCCTTTGGGGGACCGGTCTCCGGCCGGTCTTCGCCCCTTTGGGGGACCGGTCTCCGACCGATCTTCGCCCCTTTGGGGGACCGGTCTCCGACCGGTCACTGGACGACGGGCCTCCGGCCCGTCGCCATTCTTCGACCAAGCCCCCCGCACGAAACCCATAACTCGTTTCAGAAAAAAAGCTTAGATCACCCACCGCGAGCCATCACCTGGCTCGCAACGACGATCAGGAACGGCGCCAGGATCGCCAATCCCCCCAAAACCACCGCCGCCCGGGCCCGCCTGGCCCCCAACCAGTTCCCCGGCTCCTGCTGAATCCGCCGCAGCACCCCCCGCCCCCACCACACCGCCGTGATCCCCGTCACGAAGGCCAGCACCAGGCCCAGCGCCGCCGCCGAACCGGCGATCATCACCGGCCGAGGCTGAACGCGGGCTGTCCGGTCGAACTGGTCCTGCACGGCCAGCACCGCCAGCACGGCGCCGATCACCAGCAGCGGCCCGATCGCCCCCAGCACCAACGACGCCGTCGCCCCCCGCGCCAGCCGCGGCGGCTCGGCCGGCTCCTCGCTGCGGGCCGCGGCCGGCGGCTGCTCCCTGCCGGCCGGCGCTACGTCATACATCGACACGCGCGCGGCCGGGCTGACCGCCGTCAGACCCATCTCCGCCCGCACCTCGTCCGCCGGCCGGTCGGAGACGATCCGCCCGTCTCGCATCGCGACGATCCGCTTGGCCTGGATGGCGATGTCCGGCTCGTGCGTCACCAGCACGATCGTCACGCCCTGTGCGTTCAGGTCGTGAAAGACCTGCATGATCTGCTCGCCGGTCTTCGTATCCAGATTGCCGGTGGGCTCGTCCGCCAGCAGCAGCACCGGATCGTTCACGATCGCCCGCGCGATGGCCACCCGCTGCCGCTCGCCGCCCGAGAGCTCGTTCGGCCGGTGCCTGGCACGATGCGCCAGACCGACCTGCTCGAGCGCCTTGCGGGCCGGCCCGCGCGTGTTCGACTTGCGGGCGTAGAACATCGGCACCGCGACGTTGTCGACCGCGGTGGTGCGGTTGATCAGGTTGAACGTCTGGAAGACGAAGCCGATCGACTTGTTCCGCAGCGCCGCCAGGGCCCGGTCCGAGAGCCGCCCGACGTCCTGGCCGTTGAGGAAGTACTTGCCCGACGTCGGCCGGTCCAGGCATCCCAGCAGGTGCATCATCGTGCTCTTGCCGCTGCCCGACGGGCCGATCAGCGCCACGAACTCGCCGCTCTCGATTGTCAGGTCCACCCCGTCCAGCGCGCGCACGACCGAGTCGCCCATGCGATAGAGCTTGGTCAACTTGCGAACCTCGATCAGCGCCACGTCGGTCCTGCCCTCACACCGCTTTCGCGCAAGCGCGCTCCCGCCCGGCCGCGCGCCGCCCGCCGCTAGTCGCGTTCCTCTCCATCGTCGCTCGGAATGCGGGCCGTGTACACTTCCTGACCTTCCTTCAGCTCCCCGCCGCCGAGCACGTCCACGACTTCCGTGAACTCGCCGTCCGTGATGCCGAAGCGGCAGGGCACGAACCGCTTGCCGAGCTGCTCGCCGCTGCCCGCCGCGGGCGGCACCCGCAGCCACACGCCCTTGGCCTCCTGGAAGCTCTTGACCGCCTCGGCCGGCACACGCAGCACGTTCTGCGCGCTTTGAACGGTGAACTCGACCTGCGCCTGCGTGCCGAGCGGAAGCATGTACCGCTTCTCGTCCGTCACGTTGACGTGCACGTTGAACTGGATGATCGCCGAGCCGGCGTTCAGCCGCCCCTGCGGCTCCACCCGCTCGATCTCTCCTTCGAACTCCTCGTCCCGGAACGCGTCCACGGTGATCTTCACCTTTCCCCCGCGGGCCGCGATGGCCTCCGCCTCGCGCTGGGCGGCCGAGCGCAGCTCCTCCACTTCCGGCAGGGCGTCGATCGGCGAGATGCTCCGCACGGCGCCGTAGTCCGCCTCATCCACGCGCGCCACGACTTTCATCCGGCTCAGATCCGCGACCGTCATCAGCACCGTTCCGCCGCTGAAGGCGTTCTGTGTGCCCGACTGAACCAGCGTGCCGACGCTGACGCGCACCTCGGTGACGATCCCGTCGAGCTTCGAGATGATCTTCGTCTCGCGCAGGCGCTTCTGGGCATCCTCCAGCGCCTTGGTCGCCTCGCGGACATTCGCCTCCTGGTTGGCGACCTGCGCTTCGGCATCCGCGATGTCGTGCTGCGCGTTGACTACGGCGGACTCCGCTGCTTTGACCTGGGCAACGGCCGTATCAAAGCGCGCCTTCTTCGTCTGCAAACCAAACGCGGACGCAGACCCAATCCCCTTCTGAAACAGGCGCAGCTCCTCCTCGTAGTCGATCCGTGTCAGTTCCTCCTGAGCCCGATACTCCGCCAGGCGCGCCTCGGCGATATTCACGTTCTCCTTCGCCCGCAGCACCGCCACCTTCGCCTGCGCCAGAAGCGCCTCCACGCGGTCCAGCGCCGCCTGCGCCCGGTCGACGTTCCGCTCCTCGTCGTCCGGGTCCAGCTCGCACAGCACGTCGCCCACCCGGATGTAGCTCCCCTCCACCACCGGAATGCTGATCACCTCCCCCGATGCTTCGCTCTTGATCTCGATCCGCTCGTGCGGCTCCACCAGCCCCGACGCCGTCACCGGCACGCGAATGTCTCCCCGGTCGATCTTTCCGAACTTCGGCTGCATCCACGGCGGCGTCACCCGAACGTATGTGCGCACGTACCACCACGACGCAGCCACCGCCCCTACCGCCAGCAACACCCAGATCCACTTCCTCATGATCCACATCCCTGCCCACGGCCGGCCGGCCGCGGCTCAGTTACCGCCAAAACGCGGCCGATCCACTCCCGGCTCGCCTTCGATTCGGTTGCTCCGGAAAACGTGCGGGCGCCCGGCCGACGGCGGTTCGCGTCGGCGGCACCGGCCGGTTCTCGTCCAAGATGGCGATCGCGCCGATCGTTTGGTCCTGGTGGGAATTCGCGGACAGGCACGCCCATATTCTTCACTACGATGCCATCGGCGTGTACGGCAGTTCGAACGCTTCTGCGACCGGCCGGTTCGTGATCTTTCCGCCGGCGATGTTGACCCCCAGCGCGAGGCCCGGGTCCAGCTCGCACGCCTTGCGCCAACCCAGGTTCGCCAGCTTCAGCAGGTAGGGCATCGTCGCATTCGTCAGACCGAACGTGCTCGTCCGCCCCACCGCTCCCGGCATGTTCGCCACACCATAGTGTACGACGCCGTCGATGACGTAGATCGGGTCGCCGTGCGTCGTCGGCCGCGTCGTTTCGCAGCAGCCGCCCTGGTCCACGCCCACGTCGACGATCACCGCCCCCTGCTTCATCAGCGAGAGATAGCTGCGCGGCACGAGCATCGGGCAGCGCGCCCCGGGAATCAGCACGGCGCCGATGACCAGGTCCGCCTCCGCCAGGTGCCGCCGAATCGCCTCCGGCGTACTGAACACCGTCGTCACGTTCGCGGGCATCGTGTCCGACAGGTACCGCAACCGGTACAGGTCGATGTCCATGATGCAAACGTCCGCACCGAGTCCCGCCGCGACCTTCGCCGCACACGTCCCGACGATCCCGCCGCCCAGAATCAGCACCCGCGCCGGCTCGACACCCGGAATCCCGCCCAGCAGAATCCCGCGCCCCTCCATCGGCTTCTCCAGGTACTTGGCCCCCTCCTGGATGCTCATCTTGCCCGCCACTTCGCTCATCGGCGTCAGCAGCGGAAGCCGACCCTCGCTGTCCTCGATCGTCTCGTAGGCAATCGCCACGCAGCCGCTCTGCTGCACTCCCAGCGTCAACTCGCGGCTCGCCGCGAAGTGGAAATAGGTGAAGACCACCTGCCCTTCGCGAACCCGCCGAATCTCCTCCGGCAGCGGCTCCTTCACCTTGCAGATCAGGTCCGCCTCGGCGAAGACCTCGTCCGGCGAATCCGCGATCTGAGCCCCGTATGCCTGATAATCCTCGTCCGGAATCCCAGAGCCGATCCCTGCCCCACGCTCCACGATCACGCCGTGCCCGCTGCGCTTCAACTGCTCCACACCCGCCGGCGTGATCGCCACGCGGTACTCGTGCGGCTTGATCTCTTTGGGCACCCCAACAAGCATCCCGCAACTCCTGAACAGGGATCCGATGGTCGATATAGACCCGGGCCGGGCCCGGATCGCGCCCTGCCGGAAAACGGAGCTTACGCGTGGCGCTGGGGTTCCGCAAGCAATCGCCTCCGCATCCCCTCAGCGGCCGCGCACGCTGCGCATTGCTCGCCGCCGCGATACTCGCGACCGCCGCCACCACCTCATGCGCCGCGTGGCAGCGCACCCGTCTCATCCACGCCCGGCAGCTCGAATCCGCCACTCCGCTCAAGCCCGCCGACATCCGCCGCGCCGTCGTCCGCGACCCGGCCGCACTCGCGAGCATCTGCCGCCCGCTCAACGCGCGACTCGCCCTGCTCCAGGTGCGCAACGAAGACGACTGGAAAGCCGCCGCACGCGCCGCCCCCGAGCTCGGCCCCTGCCCCGACCTCGATCACGGCATCGTCGTCGGCCTCGTTCACACCGCCGGACTGCCGCTCGACGGCCACTGGCCGCTGAGCATCGACGAGGTCCGCCTCGTGGACGGTGCGGCCATGGTGGAGGCCACCTTCGAGGGCGGCACGTTCCTGGCCGACACGACCGCCTTCGTCGAGGCCGCTCACGTGCCCGGCCTGCGCGCCGTGCTCATCGTCGACGTCGACGGCACGCGCTTCTATCCCTGATCAGCCCTCCGTCGCGCCGGCCCCGAAGGGGCCGCGGATTGTTGCCACGGGTGCAGCGAGCCCGGCGCCAGCCTGGCAGGCGGAACCCGTGGACACCCGGCCCCCATTCCCTTTTCTGCCCCGAAGGGGCAGCGGAACCGCTTTCCGCTCCCCCCGCCGTCTGATAACTGCCCGACACTGCTCCGAAACCCCGCACGGAACCCGCGCGACCCCCTTTTCTGGCCATATTCCGCCGCTTTGCCGATTCCAAACCGGGTACCAAGACCCATTTCTGGTACACTAGGGGGCTCGGCGCGCCGCGCACCGACGACCAGCGGCCGCGCCCAGGGAGCGACGTGGGGACCATCGTGGAACCCAAGTTCATCCGCGTTGTCGGGGCCCGACAGCACAATCTCCAGGATGTCAACATCGACATCCCGCGAGAGAAGCTCGTCGTGCTCACCGGCCTGAGCGGATCCGGCAAGAGCAGCCTCGCCTTCGACACGATCTACGCCGAGGGCCAGCGCAAGTACGTCGAGTCGCTCAGCGTCCACGCCCGCCTCTTCCTCGAGCAGGTCGGCAAGCCCGACGTGGAGCGAATCGAGGGCCTGCCGCCGACCCTGGCGATCGAGCAGCGCGCCACCGCCGCCAACCCGCGCTCGACCGTGGCCACCACGACCGAGATCTACGATTTCCTGCGAGTCCTGTTCGCCCGCGTCGGCCAGCCCAACTGCCCGACCTGCCACGAGCCGCTTCGCCGCCGAACGGTCGACCAGATCGTCGACGAGGTGCTCGCCTATCCGCCTGAGTCGCGCGTCATGATCCTCGCCCCGCTCGCCCGCGGCATGCGCAGCGACCCGAAGGGCATCGTCCGCCGCATTCAGCGCGAGGGCTTCGTCCGCGCCCGCGTCAACGGCGACCTGGTCGACGTCCAGGAACTCGCTGAGCTGAAACCCGGCCGCAAGCTCGACCTGGACGTCGTCGTCGACCGCGTCCTGGTCAAGCCGGACGCCCGCCACCGCGTCGCCGACGCGGTCGAGCTCTCCTTCTCGCTGGCCGATGGAACCGTGATCGTCAGCCGCGCCACGCAGCGCGGCGACGACGCGCCGGCCGCCGCCCGCTCCGCCGCTCCGCGCGGAAACGGCAACGGCGCCTGGTCCGATGTCGTCTTCAGCGAGCGCTTCGCCTGCACCCGCTGCGGCGCCGTCATGCCCGAGATCGCCCCGCGCCTCTTCAGCTTCAATTCGCCCTTCGGCGCCTGCGAAACCTGCGGCGGGCTCGGCATGGTGCAGCGCTTCGATCCGCAGCTCTGCGTGCCCGACGAAGACCGAACCCTCGCCGACGGCGCGATCGCCCCGTGGGCCTCGGCCGGCCGCCGCGCCGCCGCCACCTACGACAAGCTCATCCGCGCCCTGTGCGACGCCTTCGAAACCACGCCGCAGTCCCCCTTCCGCAACCTGCCGGCGGACTTGCAGCGCATCCTGCTCTACGGCACGCGGCCACGCGACAAGCAGCAATACGGCGTCGAGTTCGAGGGCGTAATCCCGAATCTCCAGCGCCGCGCCAAGGCCGCCGGCGCCGGCGCCCAGGCCCGCCTCGTCAGCTTCCAGTCCGAGCACACCTGCGAAGCCTGCGGCGGCGCACGCCTGCGGCCCGAGGCCCTCAGCGTCCTGGTCGACGGCCGCTCCATCCATCAGCTCACGCAGCTCACGATCGAAAGCGCCGTGCAGTTCTTCGGCCGCGAGCTGTTCAGCGGCGAGCCGGCCGAGATCGCCGAGCCCATCCTGCACGAAGTCCGCCAGCGGCTTCGCTTCATGCACGAGGTCGGCCTGGGATACCTCACGCTCGACCGCCCCAGCGCCACGCTCTCCGGCGGCGAGGCGCAGCGCATCCGCCTGGCCACGCAGCTCGGCAGCGGACTGGTCGGCGTCTGCTACGTGCTCGACGAGCCGACCATCGGCCTGCACCAGCGCGACAACGAGCGCCTGCTTAGCTCGATCCGCCGGCTGGTCGACATCGGCAACTCCGTGCTCGTCGTCGAGCACGACGAGGACGTCATCCGCGCCGCCGACTACCTGATCGACATGGGGCCCGGCGCGGGCCTGCACGGCGGCCGCATCATCGCCCACGGACCCGTCGAGCAGGTCCTGGCCGACCCGGCCTCGATCACCGGCCGCTATATCCGCGGCGAGTACCGCATTCAGCTCCCCGACGCCCGCCGCGTCGCCAAGCGCTCCGACGTGCTCCAGATCGTCGGCGCGCGCGAGAACAACCTGCGCACCATCGACGCCGGCATTCCGCTCGGCGTCTTCTGCGCCGTCACCGGCGTGAGCGGCAGCGGCAAAAGCACCCTGATCACCCAGACGCTGCTGCCCGCCCTGCGCCGCCGGCTGAACAAGTCGCGCGAGCGCGTCGGCGCCCACGAGCGGCTCGTCGGCGCCCACCGCATCGACAAGGTGATCGAGGTCGACCAGACGCCCATCGGCCGCACGCCGCGCAGCAACCCGGCCACC
>CAZXUI010000016.1:0-875 GCA_964643885.1 uncultured Planctomycetales bacterium | reverse complement strand
GCCGATGTCCTCGCAGCTCAATATGCGCCTGGGCCGCCTCTATGCCAAGACCAAGGAAGCCCGCATCCGCGGCTACTCCAACAGCCGCTTCTCCTTCAACGCCAAGGGCGGCCGCTGCGAGGCCTGCCAAGGCCAGGGCGTCCGCCGAATCGAGATGCACTTCCTGCCGGACATCTTCGTCGAGTGCGGCGAATGCAAGGGCACCCGCTACAACCGCGAGACGCTCGAAATCCGCTACCGCGGCAAGAGCATCGCCGACGTGCTCAACATGCGCGTCGAAGAGGCCCTGCCCTTCTTCGACAGCTTCACCAGGATTCGCACCGGCCTGGCCGCGCTCTCAGACGTCGGCCTCGGCTACATCCGCCTGGGTCAGCCCTCCAACACGCTCTCCGGCGGCGAGGCGCAGCGCGTCAAGCTCGCGGCCGAGCTGTGCAAACCCAGCACCGGCCACACGCTCTACGTGCTGGACGAGCCGACGACCGGGTTGCATTTCGCCGACATCGACACGCTCCTGGCCGTGCTGAACCGGCTGGTGAACATGGGCAATACCGTGCTGGTGATCGAGCACAACCTGGACGTGATCAAGAACGCGGACTGGGTGATCGATCTCGGCCCGGAGGGTGGCGACGCGGGCGGGCAGATCATCGCGGCCGGCCCGCCGGACGAGATCGCCGCCTGCGAGGCGAGCCACACGGGCCGGTACCTGAAGGTCAAGCTCAACGGGCGGTAGGGTGCGTCCCTCGACGCACCAATTGGCCTTGACGCACCAACTGGTCTTTTGATCCACGACCCGGCGGCGAGGGGTCAATCATCCTGCAAATACGCCAGCAATTCCGCCACGTCGCGGAACGTCACGTCCCCGTCCTGGTTGCAGT
>CAZXUI010000015.1:0-68876 GCA_964643885.1 uncultured Planctomycetales bacterium | reverse complement strand
GGGCGACGCCCAAGACGCAGTCGGCCCTGCTGGAGGCGATGCAGGAGCATTCGGTCACGAGCGGCGGTGTCGTGCACCGGCTGAAGGAGCCGTTTTTCGTGATGGCCACGCAGAACCCGATCGAGCAGGAGGGCACCTATCCGCTGCCGGAGGCGCAGCTCGACCGGTTTTTCTTCAAGCTGGTGGTGGGCTACAGCGACCGGGCGGAGCTGAAGACGATCCTGGACCGGACGACGTCGGGCTACAAGCCGGAGATCCGGCCGGTCATGAGCGGGGAGCGGATCATCGAGTCGCAGGAGCTGGTGCGGCGGATCGTGGTGGCGCCGCACGTGCAGGACTACTCGATCCGGCTGATCCTGGCGACGCACCCGCAGGGGGCGTTCGCGACGGAGATGGTGAACAAGTACGTTCGCTGGGGCAGCAGCCCGCGCGGGGCGCAGGCGGTGACGCTGGCGGCGAAGATCTACGCGATGCTCGATGGGCGCTACAACGTGGGCTTCGACGACGTAAAGCGGGCGGCCGTGCCGGCCTTGCGGCATCGGCTGCTGCTGAACTTCGAGGGCGAGGCGGAGGGGTTGAGCACCGACGAGGTGATCCACGACATTCTGGACAAGCTGCCGCAGAAGGCGGAGGGGTAGGGGCGCGGGGGCCCCCGGGGGCGATGAGCGCTGTGCGCGGCAGCAGGCACCGGCGCGCTGCGCTTGCCCATGCCACGCGCAGGTTCCCCAGGGTCCTTCGGGCCGGAGAGGAGAACAGGGGAGCAGGAGAGCAGTCGGGCAAAGCACGCTTACGCCTTCGGCGAAAGCATGCCACCCACCTGGCAGCGCGGAATCAGCCCCCGTCGAGAACCGCGATCGAAACCTTCGGCTTGGCGACCGGACCGGTGACGCGGTAGGAGACGAGTTTGTCGGTCAGCTTGTTGAAGATGCCCCCGACTTCGCCCAGCAGATTCTTGATCCGCTCGATTCCGCCGGCGTTGACGCGCAGATCGAGCTGGCCGTCGTAAGTGACCATCCCGCGGCCGCGGGCAGCCAGGAAGGTCGTCACCAGCTCGAACTGCTCCAGCCGCACGGCGGCCGGCTCCAGTCGAAAGGTCGCATCGGCGCGGTCCTTGGGCTCGAGCTTGCTGAGCATCGGCATGATCTTCATCACCTTGCTCAGCTCCGACACGATCGGCAAGGCCAGCAGTTTGCCATTGCGGATCGCGGCCGTGCCGGAGCCGCTCAGCGTCCCCTGCACGTTTTGGAGGCTCGTGGTGGCGGAGCCGTGGGAGAAGGCCTTGCCGCTGAGCTGCTGGCGGGCGTCGGGCGAGGCGACGCGCATCGCCCGGGCGAGCTCGACGTTCTCGACGTTCCAATTCAGCTCGGCCGGGATGCCCTCGGCGGCGGGCTGGAGACTGCCGGAGGCCTTGAGCGTTCCGTCGAGCACACGGGCGTCGAGTGCGTGCAGGACGACGCGGCGCTCGGACAGGCCGGCGTGCAGATTCAGCTCGTCGATCGGAAGTTGGTATTCTCCCGCGGCGATCGAGAAGTTCTTCATGGCCACCTTCGCATCGGCCTGTCCGGCGAGCGCGTCGCGCAGCGGCGCAGCGCCGGAGAAGGTGATCCTCAGGTGTCCGTGGGCGTCGAAATCCTTCAGGATTTTCTGAATCTCGGGCGGCAGGCTGGGCAGCGTGGATTCATTCACGTCGACGGTGAGCCGGCCGTCGCTCACCTCCGCGACCAGGTCGTCGAGATTCAGCCGGCCGGTGACGGCGAGCTCGAACAGCGGCGGGCGCTGGAGGTCGACGTCGAGGGCGTACCAGCCGGCGGGCTCGTCGGGCCTGGGCGGGTCGATCTTGAGCACCGTGCTGATGCCGGCCAGGGTCATGGTCGGCATGTCGTTGCCGGGGTCGAAGAAGATGCCGACCTGATCGAGTTCGATGCGGCGGAAGCGGAGCACTTCGCTGAGCTTGAACTGCTGCGTCGGCTCGCCTTCGGGCGTGAAGGTCGTGTCGGAGGTCTGGCGGACGAGGGGCATCAGGCCGCGGATCGTGCCGGTGGCCGGGTCGGCGATGACGTTGAGCTGGCCGCGGCGGATGGCGACCTGCTCGATCACCAGCGGCTGGCCGATGCGCGGTACCTCGGCGAGTTGGATGGTGAGTGCCTGGAGCTCAACGACGCGCGTGCCGTCGGGCGCGGTGAGGGCGACGCCGGCCAGATCGACCGTCGCCGGCGGCGTGTACTTGAGCGATTCGAAGGAGATCTGCGGCACGAGGAAGGTATTGACGAGGCCGATGATCTGCCGGCCGATCCATTGATCCAGGCCGCCGAAACTGCTTCCGCTGCGGTCGCGCGGAGAGGTGAGAACGAACACGGCCGCGCCGATGACCCCGAGGAATGCGGTCAGTGCGACGAATCGCATGAATTTCGCCATGGCGGCTTCCTCCTCTGCCGGGCGGTAGGTCGGATGGCTTCTCCGTAGTCCCTAGCGGCCGACGCGCGGCTGCTTGCCCCGCCGCCGGCCGCGTTGCATGCTCAGGTCTCGCCGGGCGCGGCGGCCGGCCGGCCGCTGGACTGGCTGCTCTCGACCAATGCCGCGACGAGGGTCGGGCGCAGCTCACGAAGGTCGCTGACGACGTAGTCTGCGCCGGCCTCGAGCAGGCGGCCGCCAGCGTGCGTGCCGGCCAGGCCGATCACCTTCATTCCTGCGGCGCGGCCGGCCTCGATGCCGACGGGTGCGTCTTCGACGACGACGCACTCGCTGGGCGCCAGGCCGCAGCGCTGGGCGGCCAGCAGGAAGCAATCCGGGGCGGGTTTGCCGCGGCGAATGTCGAAGCCGTGGACGGTCGCGGCGAAGTAGCGGTCGATGCCGGTTTCGGTCAGCACGAGCTCGACATTTTCCGGCGGGCCGGACGTGGCGACGGCCAGCACGAACCCGGCCTGCTGAAGCTCGGCGAGCACCTCGCGCGTGCCGATGGCCAGCGGCACCATGCCGCGGATCAGCTCGCGATAGGCGGCTTCCTTCTCTTCGTCGATGGCGCGGATCTGTTCGTCCGTGACGTGGTCGCCCCAGACGATGCGGATGATCTCGCGGCTCGGCCGGCCGAAAGTCTCGCGGAAGCGCTCATCGGAGAGCTCGATGCCGTGTTTGCGCGCGACGAGGCGCCAGCTCGCGGCGTGAGCCGGACCGGATGCGACGAGCACGCCGTCCATGTCGAACAGTACGCCGAGACTCAAGGGCCTGCTCCAATCCGCCCGTTCGAACAGCGACGACTGCCCCCGCGGCCGCGTTGCGCCGCCGGCGACGCTTCGTTCGTCGCCGCAGCCGGCCTTCCCACGCTGCGGAACGCGGCGGCGCATCGAGCCACACGTGTGTGCGGGATGGCGCGATGCGAATATGCCGTCGTCGCGGGCGAACACCCGTGCGGGCCCGCGCGGGCCGCCAGGGGAAGATTCTATGCAGCGATCTCGAACAGGGGCCAGGCCTTCGGGCGGCGGCGGGAATGGGCCGGCCGGCTCGTTGTGGCGGATGCGGGCCGCGCCTACACTGGCCGCGATGGAAGCCAGTCCACACGCGATCACGCCCGAGACGGCTGCGCCGGTCGTGGTCGACATCCGCAACCTGCGCAAGGTCTACGAGAGTCCCACTCATCGCGTCGTGGCGCTGGACGGCGTCTCGCTTCAGGTTCGTGCCGGCCGGTTCGTGGCGATCATGGGGGCGAGCGGCTCGGGCAAGAGCACGCTGCTGCACGTGGTCGGCGGGTTGACGCCGCCGACGAGCGGGCAGGTAGTGATCGAGGGGCAGGACCTGGCGGCGCTTACCGACCGGGCGCGGACGATCTTTCGCCGCCGGCGGATCGGTGTGATCTTTCAGGACTTCAATCTTCTGCCGGCGCTGACGGCCAGCGAGAACGTGGCGTTGCCGCGGCTGGTCGACGGTCAGCCGCTGCGTGACATCCGCGAGCGGGTGCAGGAGCTGCTGCGGCTGGTGCATCTGGAGCCGCGGGCGGAGCACCGGCCGGACGCGCTTTCCGGGGGCGAGCAGCAGCGAGTGGCGATCGCGCGGGCGCTGCTGAATGATCCGGCGATCATTCTGGCGGATGAGCCGACGGGCAATCTGGACTCGAAGCAGTCGCTGGAGATCTGGCGGCTGATGCAGCGGATCGCGGGCGAGCAGGGCAAGACGATTCTGATGGTGACGCACGAGGCGCTGGGGGCGGCCCACGCCGACGAGGTGGTGGTCATTCGCGACGGGCGCGTGATCGGCACACTGGAGCCGAGGGGTTCGGGCGATGCGGCACTGGTCGCAACTGGCTACCAGGAACTGGCGGGTTAGGCAGATCCGCTCGATCGGTGCGGTGGCGGCGATCATGCTCGGCACCGCGACGATCGTCTGGGTCTCATGCTGCTACGAGTCCGTTCGCCGGACGGTGATGGCGTGGGCGGGCGGATACGTCGGGCGCAGTCACATCACGGTCCAGAGCCCGCTGGGCAAATACGACCAGATTCCGGCGCGGCTGCTGGAGGCGGTGGCCGCGGTCAACGGCGTCGAGGCGGTCAACGGACTGCTCGTGCAGCGGCTGCATGCGCTGACGGTGCGGCGCGACGAGCTGGCGGAGCGCAATTCGCAGACGCTGAAGTGGAAGCCAGACATCCCGGAGGTGGACCTGCACGGAATCGACCTGGCGACCGAGGGGACGGTGCGCGACCACGCGGCGTCGCTGCTGGCGGGGCGGATGCTCGCGCCGGGCGACTCGATGGTGTGCCTGCTGGATGCGTCCTATGCGGAAGAGATGGGCGTCGGGCTCGGGGACCGGCTGTTCGTCTGGGGCGGCTCGCGCGACGAGCCGTACGAGCTGGAGATCGTCGGGCTGATCGCGCGGCGGCGCGTCGCGCGCTTTCAGAAGGCCCTGGCGCTGACGAAGCTGGAGGACCTCCAGCGGATCAACTCGAAGTTCGGCCTGATCACGTCGATCGACATCGTGCTGAACGAGGCGGCCCGGAAGGACATCGGCCGGGCGACGGTGCGGGTGCGTGCGGCCGTGCGCCGGATCGTGCCCAACGCGACGATCCGCAACGTCGAGGGGCGGATGCAGCAGATTCAGTTCGCGCAGCGGCAGCAGGAGATGGTGATCACGCTGATGAGCTGCGTGGTGCTGCTGACGGCGCTGATCACGATTCTCAGCACGCTCAGCATGGGGATGATCGAGCGCATCCACGAGCTGGGTCTGATGCGCTGCGTGGGCGTGACGGGCGGCCAGCTTGCCTGGCTGATGCTGCTGGAGGTGATGCCGCTGGGGCTTGTGGGCGTGGGGGCGGGCATCCCCTTCGGTCTCGGCATGACGGCGCTGACCGTGCAGCTCGTGCCGGAATACGTCGGCCAGTTCGCGCTCAATCCGCGCGGAATTCTCATGGCCGGCCTGGCCGGGCTGCTGACGACGCTCGTGGCCGCCTTGGTGCCGATCACGGCGGCCGTCTCGGTCTCGCCGATGGAGGCGGCCCGCCCGCGGGCCCGCCGGCCGCATCCGTTGCTGCTGCTGGGCGTGCTTCTGCTGGCGGCGCTGACGCTGAGCGTGCAGCACTTCGGCCTGATGGGGCGGATTCAACGGTCGATGGAGTTCTTCCAGTGGGCCTCGGCGGCGATTGTGCTGCTGTACATCGGCTACTCGCTGGTCGCGCCGCTGGTCATCCGCGTGGTGAGCTGGCCGGTGGTGGCGGCCGTCGCGGCGGCGCTGCGGCTGCGGGTGCGGCTGCTGAGCGAGCAGGTGGGGCACGCGGTGTGGCGTTCGAGCGGCATCGCCAGCGGCCTGATGGTCGGGCTGTCGCTGATCGTCGAGATCATGGTGGTCAACGAGAGCATCGTCCGCGGCTGGCAGTTTCCGCAGCAGTTTCCCGAGGCGTACGTGTGGAGCTTCGAGCAGATGCGGCCGGACGCGGCCGAGGTGATCCAGGAGATCGAGGGCGTCGGGGCCTGCACGGCGGCGAACGCGATCAACGTGATCATCCAGGAGCGGCCGCCGATGCTGATGGACAAGGTGCTTCAGTCGGTGACGTGGTTCATGGGCTGCGACCCGGACACGTTTTTCGACCTGGTGCGGGTGGAGATGGTGGAGGGGACGCTGGAGGAGGCGCGCGAGCTGCTGAAGCAGGGCGGCCACGTGGTGGTGGCGGATGATTTTGCCCGCTCGCGCAACAAGCACAAGGGCGACGAGATCAAGGTGTACCTGGGCAGCCGCGTGCGGGTCTTCAAGGTGGCGGCGGTGATGCAGTCGCCGGCGCTGGATATCGCGGCGGGGTATTTTCAGGCGCAGGGGGAGTTCAGCGTGGTCGCGTCGGGCTCGGTGCTGGGATCGAACGCGGACCTGCGCGACAAGTTCGGCTTCGACGGGGTGAAGATGCTGCTGCTGAACTTCGAGCTGCCGCCGGAGCCGCCGCCGCCGGACTGGCCGCCGGCGCGGAGCTCGACCGGTGCGGACGGGCTGGCGGACTATGTGTATGACGCGAGTCTGCCGCTGGAGCGGCGCTGGCAGGCGGCCCGCGAGGCGGCGGTGCTGCGCGAGATTCGCGAGCGGCTCAATGCGCCGCAGGCGTTCGCGGGGACGGCCCGCGAGCTGAAGGACGAGATCGACCGGGAGCTGACGCGGATCACGCGGCTGCTGGCGGCGATTCCGGGGGTGGCGCTGGTGGTGGCGGCGCTGGGCGTGGCGAACCTGATGGCGGCGAACGTGACGGCCCGCTCGCGCGAGCTGGCGATTCTGCGCGCGGTCGGCGCGACGCGGGGCCAGGTGCTGCGGCTGGTGATCGGCGAGGCGCTGGTGCTGGGGATGCTGGGGACGGCGCTGGGGCTGGTGCTCGGATTGCACCTGTCGACGAACGTGATCACGCTGGTCGATCGGATGTGGGGCTTCCGCGTCGAGCTTCAGTTGCCCTGGGCGCTGCTGGGCGTGGCGGTCTCGCTGACGGTCGGGTTGTGTCTGCTGGCGGGCGTGCTGCCGGCGCGGCACGCGGCCCGGACGAACATCGTCGAGGCGCTGCACGTGGCGTAGCGTCCGGCCAGCGCGGCTTCGGAACCATCATGCGGGTGCTTACGGTCTTTGCGGCGTGTTGCGTGGCACTCGGCGTCGTCTTCGTCGCGCGGACGTGGCAGGCGCTGCGCCCCGCGCCCGCTGCGCCGGCACGGACGATCTCGATCGGCGTTCCACCTCGTGCGTCCCAGCCGACGTCACGCGCGGCCCGGCAATCCGAATCGCAGCCGCGCCCGATCGTCGATGCGCAGCGGCGACCCGATGCGGTCGGAAACGAATCGAGCTCCGCGGCCGGGGACCCAGTACGTGACGCGCCTCCGCCGGCGGCGTTCCAGGATCAGGAATCATCTCCGGCGGCCGGCGTGGCGGAGGCGGAGGTCATCTGGCCGGCGGATTCGTCGCTCGACCGGCTGCGCGAGCGGCTGAATCGAGCGCGGGCGGTGCTGCGCGAGGATGCGGAGCATCCCGGGGCGCTGCGCGACGCGTGGCGGGTTTGTGTCGAGGCCCGGCAGTGGCACGCGGCCGCGGAGTATCTCGGCCGGCTCGTGCGGGCCGAGCCGGAGGAGCTCTCGCTGCGGGCGGAGTATGCGGAGCTGCTGCTGCGGTTGAAGCGCTTCGCGGCCGCGGCGACGGAGCTGAGCGAGCTGACGCAGCGGGGCGTGTCGACGCCGCAGGTCTGGCACAACCTGGCGGTCGCACACCAGGAACTGGGGCAGCTTGCCGATGCGCTGGCGTGCTGGAACCGCGTGCTGGAGCAGGCGCCTGGGCACACGGATGCGCGGGCGCGGCGCGGCGAGGTGCTGCTGGATCTGCTGCGCTGGCAGGATGCGGCCGCGGATTTCGAACAGGTGATCGCGGCGGGGGGCGATGCGGGGGAAAGCGACCAGGCGCGAATGAATCTGTCGCTGGCGTACTGGCGGCTCGGGCGGCTGGAGGATGCGTGTGCGCAGCTCGAGGCGGTGCTCGCGGCGCAGCCGTCGCACCTTGCCGCGCTCGAGCGATTGGCGACGGTGGCTTTGGAGCTGTATCAACTCGACCCGCAGAAGCACGCGCGGCGGCGCGAGCAGGTCGTCGAGTGCGCCCGGCGCGGGCTGGAGATTGCGCCGCACTCGAGCGAGCTTCAGCGCTTGCTCACCGCGGCGCGGCAGCCGTAGCAGCCCGTGGTTCCGTGATCGCGTCATGCGGCGCGTCGTCCCGCGCGGTCTCATCCGCAGGCGTCCGGCGGGCGATCAAACCGGCCCACAGGGCCAGCACCGAGCCGATCTGCGCCCCGGCCGCACGCGCCTCCGGCCAGAGCAGGCAGACGACGCCGAGCGACCAGACGGTCAGGGCGGCGAGGGCGGCCGGCGCGGCCCGTTCCGCGCGTCGCGCCGCGGCGATGTGCTGCACGAGCACGGCGACCGGCCAGTAGGCGAGCACGAGATAGTGCGTCCAGACCAGCGGCGAGGCGAGCAGCATGACGCAGCACCAGATGCCGAATCGCGTGTGTGCATCGCCGCCGCGGCGCAGCGCGGCCGCGACGCTGCCGATCAGGATCGCGGCCAGCAGTGCGAAATAGATCGCGACGATCACCGGCGGCGGCAGCGCCGCGATATTCACCAGCAGCTCGCGGCCGGTCTCCTCCTTGTGGGCGGTCAGCGGCGAGAACAGCCGCCGCACGACGATCGGCAGGGCGTTGTTCGAGAAATTCGCCTTGGGCGGTTTTTCGTCGAGCAGGCTGCGCATCGCCGAGTGTCCGCGGATGGCGCGCTCGTAGAAGTCCGCGTGCTGGCGGATCGTCTCCTGCGGGCCGAGCAGCATCAGCGGCGGGCCGAAAGCCAGCGCGACGAGCACGGCGACGGTGGCCGCGGACGCCTTCCAGCGCCGCTCCAGCAGATAGAGGATCAGCAGCGCGCCGGGCAGCAGCTTCAGCACGATCGCCAGCCCGAGCCAGACGCCGCCGAGGATGCTCTGCCCGCGCAGGACGGCCACGCGGCTCGCGACGATCAGTGCCAGCAGCAGAACGTTGACCGTGCCGAGAAAGAGCGAGTTCGTCAGGTAGACGAAGATCAGCGCGATCGCGGCGAATGTCGCGCCGGCCGGCAGCCAGGTGCGGCGGCCGCAGAGCAGCGGCTGCACTTCGCGCACCGCCAGCGCAAAGGCGGCCAGCGAGAGCAGCGTGAACAGCACGATCGCGACCTTGAGCGGGAGCAGCCCGAGCGGCGCGACGAGGATCGTAAAGGTCGGCAGGTAGTTGTGGACGCCCAGCTCGGCGCTGATCCGGCCCGTGCGCTGGAAGTGCTCCGCGTTCTCCCAGAAATCGCGGAAATCGGTGGTGCTCTCGGCCCGCAGCGTGACGATCACGCACAAGGTGACGGCGTAGGCCGCCACGACGAGCGGCCAGGCGATCTGCCGGGCGGGCGGCGGCCGGACTGATTCCCGATCAGCCTTCGAGTCGTTGCCGCCGGCCTGCTGGGGGTCGTGCAATGCGTCATCTCCCGCCGCGCCGGCCGAAGAGCACATGGCCATACAGCCGCCGCAGATGCTCGAGGTAGCGGAGCTGCTCGGCCAGGCTGAGCTTCGTCCGCCCCGCGGCCCGGTCCGCGAAGGTGATCGGCACCTCGACGATACGGCGCCAGCCGTTGCGCACGATCAGCTCAAGGGCGATCTTGTATCCGACCGGCCGCAGCCCCGCGAGCGATACGTCTCGCCGCCGCACGGCGAAGAAGCCCGACATCATGTCGCGCACCGGCGTCAGCGGCCGGGCCAGCAGCCGGCCGAAGAGGCTATTGAGCCGGCGATGCAGCGGCCAATCCAGATCGACCCGCCCGCCTGGCACGAAGCGGCTGCCGATGACCATCTGCACGCCGGGGTCGTTCAGCGGCTCGAGCAGGGCGGGGATCGCCTCGGGCGGGTGCGAAAGGTCGGCGTCCATGACGATGAGAATCTCGCCGGCCGCCTCGTGCATGCCACGAATCACGGCCGTTGCCAGGCCGCGCTCGCCGCGGCGGACGATGCAGCGGACGGGGAGCGTGGTTGCGAGCTGCTCGGCGACGGCGGCGGTTTTGTCGGGCGAGTCGTCGTCGACGATCAGCAGCTCGGACCGGGCCGGGTCGAGCGTACGGAAGAGGCGCTCGGCCAGAAGCGGGAGATTCTCGCGCTCGTTGTAGGTTGGCACGATGACGCTGACACGTTCGGTCGGCGCGGGCATCGTCAGGCGGGCGCCACGAGCAGGGGGAACCGGCCGGCGTCGGTCGACGCGAGGGCGGCCTTGATCTGTGTCCGCAGCATCGGAATCGGCAGCCGCCACAGCCGCCTGGCCAGGGGAGAAACTTGCTCACGCACGGGGCAGGGCTGATCGAAGACGTCGAGCAGCGTCCGTTCGGCGCGTGTGCGGTCGAACTCGGGCCGGCGGAACTCCAGCCACGTATCCAGCAGCACGGTGAGCAGGTCGGACTGGCGGCGGGCGATCCAGTTGAGGCCGGCGAAGACCAGCAGAGCGGCGGATTCGAAGGCCGGCTCGGCGTGGTGGGCGATCATCATGTGCCGCACGGCCGTGGCGGGGCGGTTGCGGTCGAGGCATTGGCAGCCGGCCAGGTAGCGGGCGACGGGGCAGCGCGGGTCGGCCGCGAGCCGCTGATCGAGCTCGGCAGCGGGCTCGCCGCGCGAGGGCGCGAGCTGAACGGCCAGGGTGCGGATCGTGCTTGCCTTCATAGATCCCGGTGCAGGGCGAAATGGTCACCCGACAGCCCCATCGGCTTGGTGACGCTACAGTCCGGTGCTTGCGGCGTCAACCTGGCCGGGCGGCGGGCGGGCACGGGGCGGGCTTTGAGCGGAATGGCCGCGCGCCCGACCGGCCGGGCGGGTATTCTCCAACAGGGGCGAATTGCGGGCGATGGAGGGGCGGGCGGCGGAGAGCTTCGCAGTGACGGCGGACGTGGGTGTCAGGTCTGTGAGTGTCGAGCCGAGGCTGGCGGTGTGGGAATACGCCGGGCTGATGGTCACCTACTGGTGCAACGCCCGCTGCGCGTTCTGCTATGTCTACAGTTCGCCGGAGCGGGGCGGGGAGATGTCGGTCGCGGAGGCGGTCGGGTTCTGGCGCGGCCTGGATCGGCTCGCCGCCCGCGACGGCCGGCGGATGCGGATTCACCTGGCCGGCGGGGAGCCGTTCGGCGACTGGGTGCGGCTGGTGGCGCTGATTCGTGCGGCCCGTGATGCCGGCCTGACGCCGCTGGAGAAGGTGGAGACGAACGCGTACTGGGCGGAGGATGACGATCTGACGCGGGCGCGGCTGGAATTGCTCGCCGCGCTGGGGATGGAGAAGCTGGTCGTCAGCGCCGACGTCTATCACCAGGAGTTCATCGCCTTCGAGCGCGTGGCGCGGTGTGTGAACGTGGCCCGGCAGGTGCTCGGCCGCGGGCGGGTGGTGGTGCGCTGGTGGGATTTCTTCAATCAGCCGACGGAGCTGCGCGGGGTCTCGGACGAGCAGAAGCGGGCGGCGTTTCGCGATGCGCTGGCGCGGCATTCGGACCGGCTGACGGGTCGGGCGGCGCTGCGGCTGGCGGGCTATTACGCGGGCCGTCCGGCCGAGGCTTTCGCCGATCAGAATTGCATGGAGGAGGTGCTGCACAGCCGGCACGTGCACGTCGACCCTTACGGCAACGTCTTCCCAGGTGTGTGCAGCGGGATCATTCTCGGCAATGCGCACGAGGGCGGGATCGAGGCGGTGTGGGAGCGGCTGGCGGCGGGCTGGCGCGAGAATCCGGTCGTGGATGCGGTTGCTCACGGCGGGAGCTACGAGCTGATGCGGCGGGCGGGGCCGTACGGGTATCGGCCGCGGGCGAAGGGCTACGCGAACAAGTGCCACCTGTGCACGGACGTGCGGCAGTTTCTGCTCGAGCGCGGCGTGTGGCCGCAGGCGGTCGGGCCTGCGGAGTGTTACGCGAACGAGCGCGACAAGCGCGACGCGGAGCGCGAGGGCGGCTGCGCGCTGCCGGTGCTGAGCGTGCCGGCGGGGTTGTGATGCGGTGGGCTGTGCTCCGAGAAATGGGGGACCGGTCTCTGACCATGGGGGACCGGTCTTTGACTATGGGGGACCGGTCTTTGACTATGGGGGACCGGTCTTTGACTATGGGGGACCGGTCTCTGACCGGTCTGGACGACAGGTCTCCGACCTGTCGTAAACTCGGCGCTCCAATAATGGGGGACCGGTCTCTGACCATGGGGGACCGGTCTCTGACCGGTCACGTGCGGCCGGGTTTTGCTTGGAATCCGCGGTGGCCAGCCGTATAGTGGCAAGCAGTTCGTCGCGATTTCATCGTGAGTCTCTGCGCTGAGAAACTCCGCCGCGAGGGCGGAGCCGGAAAGGGCGTGTCGCAATGGAGCTGAAGGGCAAGGTGGCGTTGGTTACGGGCGGCTCGCGCGGCATCGGGCGGGCGATCGCGCTGGCGCTGGCGGAGGATGGCGCGACGGTGGCCATCAACTACCGCAGCAACCCGGAATCGGCCGAGGAGACCTGCAAGCTGATCCGCGACGCGGGCGGGACGGCCGCGCCGTTCAAGGCGAACATCGCGGTGGACGAGGAGAATCACGCGATGATCGCGGCGGTGGGGGAGCAGTTCGGGCCGATTCAGGTGCTGGTGAACAATGCGGGGATCAACCGCGACAAGACCTTCATGAAGATGACGTACGAGCTGTGGAACGAAGTGCTGGCGGTGAACCTGACCGGGCAGGCGATGGTGACGCACGAGGTGTTGCCGGGGATGTTCGAGGCGGGCTGGGGGCGGGTGGTCTTCATCACGTCGATCGTCGGGCAGATCGGCAACTTCGGGCAGAGCAACTACGCTGTGGCCAAGGGCGGGTTGATCTCGCTGACGCGGACGCTGGCGCGCGAGGTGGCCCGCAAGGGGGTGACGGTCAACGCCGTGGCGCCGGGCTTCATCGAGACGGACATGACGGCGAGCGTGCCGGAGGCGGTGCTGGAGCAGGTGCGGCAGCAGACGCCGGTGGCGCGGCTGGGCCGGCCGGAGGAGGTGGCGCATGCGGTGCGGTTCCTGGCCCGCCCGCTGTCGTCGTACATCACGGGAGAGGTGATCAATGTGAATGGGGGGATGTATATGGGGTAGTGGGGGAAGGGACCAAGGGAACAAGGGACCGAGGGACCAAGGGATCGAGGTGGGGGCGCTGTGCGCGCGCGGGCACCCGCTTGGAGGGTGCGTCAGCGGGCGGACTTGGTGACCGGCTCGACCGGCGGGCGCGGGCGCGATTCGACCGGCGGCGGGGGGGTGAACTCTTCGGCGTAGTCGGGGTAGGCACGGCGCAGGGCCGCGTGGACGAGCCCGACGAAGAAGGGGCTCGGCCGCAGCGGGCGGCTGGTCAGCTCCGGGTGGGCCTGCGTGCCGACGAAGTAGGGATGCAGGTTTGGCGGCAGCTCGAGCATCTGCATGATGTCGGCCCGCGGCGAGCGGCCGGAGAAGACCATCCCGGCGGATTCGAGCTGGGGGACGTAGCGCGGGTCGACCTCGTAGCGGTGGCGGAAGCGGAGCCGCGCCCGCGGGCCGAACATGCGATAGGCGAGCGTGCCCTCGCGCACGTTCACGTCGAATCCGCCCAGCCGCATCGAGCCGCCGAGGCCTTCGATCTTCTTCTGCTCGGGCAGCAGGTCGATCACGGGGAAGCGGCAGTCGTTGTCGATCTCGGTGGAGTTGGCGTCCTGCATGCCGCAGACGTTGCGGGCGAACTCGATCACGGCCATCTGGAAGCCGTAGCAGATCAGCAGGCTGGGCAGTCCGGTGGTGCGGGCGTGCTTGATGCAGGCGATCTTGCCCTCGGCGCCGCGGGTGCCGAAGGCGCCGGGGACGACCAGGCCGTGCAGCTCGCCGAGCGACTCGGCCACGTTGGCGTCGTTGATCTCCGAGGTGTCGATCCAGCGCAGGTTGACCTCGGCGCCCAGGTGCACGCCGGCGTGCTCGAAGGCGAGGATGATGCTGGCGTAGGCGTCGCGCGAGCTGGTGTACTTTCCGGCGATGCCGATCCGGACGGAGCGTGAGACGCTGCGGAGGCGGTTGAGGTAGCCGCTCCAGATTTCGCGCTGGCGGCGCTCGTTCTCGTCGTCGATGCGGTCCTCGAGCTTGAGCCACTCGATCACGGCCCGGTCATAGCCGGCGCCGCGGAGCATGTCAGGGATGAGGTAGACGCTCTTGCAGTCGTGCATGCTGAAGACGCGGTCGGGCGGCACGTTGCTGAAGAGAGCGATCTTCTCGCGGACGGTGTGGTTGACGGGGTTGACGGCGCGGCAGGCGATGATGTGCGGCTGGATGCCGCACTCCATCAGCCGGCGGATGCCGAGCTGGGCGGCCTTGCTCTTCTGCTCGCCCAGCGTGGCCGGCTCCATCACGTACGTCAGGGCGACGAAGCAGACGCTGCGCTGGCCTTCCTCGAAGGCGAGCTGGCGCATGGCCTCGATGTAATAGGCGTTCTCGACGTCGCCGACGGTGCCGCCGATCTCGACGAAGACGACGTCGGCCTGGCTGGCGACGGCCAGCTCGCGGAGGCGATTCTTCACCTCGCCGGTCACGTGCGGGATCATCTGCACGTCGCGGCCGAGGTAGCCGCCGTGGCGTTCGCGGTCGAGCACGCGGCGGTAGATCTGGCCGCTGGTGCAGAAATTCAGGCGGGTCAGGTCCTGGTCGAGGGCGCGCTCGTAGGTGCCCAGGTCCATGTCGCACTCGGTCCCGTCGTCGAGGACGAAGACCTCGCCGTGGCGATAGGGGTTGAGCGTGCCGGAGTCGATGTTGAGGTAGCCTTCGAGCTTGATGGGCGTGACGGTCAGGCCCTTGTCCTGGAGGCAGCGTGCCAGCGAGGAACTGAAGATGCCCTTGCCCAGGCCGCTCATGACGGTGCCGAGCACGACCACGTAGCGGGTTTTGCCGGGCTTGTAGCCGGCCGGCAGGGGCAGGTAGAACTCGGTGTCTACCGAGCGGTCGCGGATCTGGTACAGGAGTGAATCGGGTTCCATCGATCCTGGCCTAGGCTGGGCGTTTCATCGGTCTTATCAACGCACGCATCGGGTCACTCGTGTCTCATCGGTTCCGCCTCAGGGGCGTTCGTGGCGCGCCGCGCGCTGCACGAACGCGCGGTAGTCCTCCGGCGTGTCCACGCCTTGCAGGGCCTGCTGGACGATCTCCACGGCGATCGGCTCGCCGTGTTCCAGCGCCCGGAGCTGTTCGAGCTTCTCAAGGCGCTCCAGACGGGTCGCTTCCCACCCGGAGTATTCCAGCAGAAAGGCACGTCGGTAGGCATATACGCCGAGGTGCAGCAGGCAGGCCGCGGGATCTCGGCCGGGCTGCGGCGCCTCTCGTGCGTATGGTATCAGCGCCCGCGAAAAATACAGCGCCTCGCGGCGCTGATTCAGGACGACCTTGACGCGGTTGGGGTCGGCCGGGTCGACCTGCGGCGGGAACGGGGCCGCGAGCGTGGCCATCCTGCAGCGCGTCTCGCCGGCCAGGCGCTGCACGAGGCGGTCCAGAATATCGGGCTCGAGCTCGGGCTCGTCGCCCTGGACATTCAGGATGATCTGGTCGTCGGGGCCGGGCAGGTTGCGGGCGACCTCGGCCACGCGGTCGGTGCCGGAGGGGCAGTCGGGGCTGGTCATCTGGACCTGGCCTCCGAAGATGCGGACGGCCTCGGCGATGGCTTCGTGATCGGTTGCGACGACGACCTGGTCGATGCGGCGGGCGGCCTGGACGCGCTCGTAGACGTGCTGGATGAGGAACTTGCCGGTATCCCGGAGCAGCGGCTTTGCGGGCAGGCGAGTGGAGCCGTACCGTGCGGGGATCACTGCCAGGACGCTCATGCCTGTTTCCACCGCGGGGGCATGATAGCGGGCTGGCGGCGGATCACAAGTGGCGGGGTCGGCGGGGCGGCCGGCGCGTGCAGCGGACTTGACTGCGGCGGTCGCCTTGGGATTCAGAGAAGGGGGATGCGGCTGAGAGGACTCGAACCTCCACCCGGTTAACCCGGACTAGGACCTGAACCTAGCGCGTCTGCCAATTCCGCCACAGCCGCTCGTGGCACCCGAACCCAGGTTGAAACCGTGTCGGGAACACGGGATCATACGCCGCGGCCGCTGCGGCGGTCAAGCCGGCCCGCGATGGGGGCCGGGGAGGGCAGCTTCGGGATGTCTCAGGAACCGGCAAGGGCGACGCTCTTCGGTCCGTCACGGCGGTTCGGGCGGCGGGTGGTGGTGACGGGCCAGGTGGGGGTGGACAAGAAGCCCTTTCTGGAGAAGGTGGCGCGGGTTGCGGAGGGGCGGGGGCAGCGGGTTCAGCTCTATCACGTGGGGGACCGGATGTATGCCGAGGCGCCGGATGTGCGGCCGGGGCGGATTCTGGACCTGCCGCTGGCGCGTCTGAATTCGCTGCGGCGGGCGGTTTTCAAGGACATTCTGGCGGACGTGGAGCGGCACGAGACGGTGATTGTGAACACGCACGCGGCCTTCCGCTGGAAGCACGGGCTGTTTCCGGCGTTTGATCACGACCAGATGCAGCGGTTGGATGCGGACCTGTACGTGACGCTGGTGGACAACGTGGACGCGGTGCATGAGCGGCTGACGCGCGAGCATGACGTGGCGCACACGCTCAAGGACATCATGGTGTGGCGCGAGGAGGAGATCCTGGCGACGGAGATCCTCGTCGGGGCGCTGCGGGGGCACGGGTTTTTCTACATCGTGGCGCGGGGGATCGAGGATTCGACGGTCGAGTCGCTTTATCGGCTGATCTTCAAGCCCACCACGCGCAAGGTGTATCCCTCGTTTCCGATGACGCACGTGATGGACCTGCCGGAGACGCTGGCGGAGATCGATGCGTTCCGGGCGGCGCTGTCGGAGTATTTCATCACGTTCGACCCGGGCGACCTGGACGAAAAGCGGCTGCTGTTCGAGGCGGGGGAGGCGACCAAGCGGGGTGAGACGAGGATCACGGTGGAGGTGAACGGGCGGCAGATCGTCTTCGACGTCTCAGAGGTCTCGAGTGTGGCGCGGGATATCGACGCGCAGATCTACGCCCGCGACTTCAAGCTGATCGACCAGTCGGACATGATCGTCAGCTACGTTCCGGAGCTGCCGAGCGGCAAGCCGGGGCTGTCGTCGGGCGTGGAGCGCGAGCTTCAGCACGCCTATGAGACGACGAAGGAAGTGTACGTGGTGTGGCGGCCGCGGAGCGAGCCGTCGCCCTTCGTGACGGCGACCGCGACGAGGGTGTTCGGCGATACGCACGAGGCGCTGGAGTATTTCAAACAGCGGGGCTACATCACGGAGCTTCAGAAGCCGCTGTTCACGGGGCCTGGGCCTGCGGGCCCGCGGGAGCGGGGGCGGTTCGGGTAGCTCGTTCGAGGGTCGGCGAATGAACGAATCGAAGGCGCGGCGGGCGGTTTCGGCGCGGCCGCGGATGACGATTCGCGTGGAGGGCCCGCGGGTGGGTGAGGGGCGCCTCTCGGTCGTCGAACTGGCGGAGATCGTGACGCAGGCTCAGCAGGCGTTGAAGCGCGTCGGTCGCGTGTTGTACGGTGAGGAGTCTTCTCGGCCCGGACGGGACAGGGCCGATGTGGAGAAGTGTTGCGAGCTGTTTCTTGTCGGATGGAAGCCCGGCAGCGCGGTGGCGGAACTGGAGTTGGCCGAGCCGCCCGCCCAGATGGAGATGCTCGGCCATATCGGCGCCGAGAGTCTCACGTCGCTCGTCGACGGTCTGTCTTGGCTGGGAGATGCCGTTCCCGCAACCCCGACGCTGCCGAGAGGGATCGATCGGGGCGTGTCGCAGAGTGTCGCTGCGCTGGCGCAGGTTCTGGATCACGGCATCGATCGCATCTCGATTGAAGCAGGAAGCGGCACCACAGCCTCCACGTGTGCCGTGAATGCCGCGCTGCGGGAGCGGCTGATGACGCTGCTTGGCAGGCAGGTGGAGGTTTCCGGGACCGCCAGGACCGGGCGGCTCGAGGAGCTCAACGGTCATGGAGGTTTGACGGGTCGGTTGTGGGAGGCGGATGGCACCAAGTGGTTGTGCCACTTCAAAGCGGAGCACCAGGCGCTGCTGCCTGAAGCGTGGATGCGGATGGTACGGGTACGCGGCCGGGCGAGCGTCGAGGAAGGGCGGGAGCGGAGACTGTTCGTCGAATCTGTCGATGTGCTTGATGACGAAGCGGGTGGTCCGCCTGGGGCGGCGCCGTTCTGGGAATCGCAGTCGCTGGATGAACTGGCGGCTCGACAGGGCGTGACGGCTGTGGATGACCTTGATTCGGTCAGTGCACTGTGGCCCGAAGCGGATGATGCAGACGCGCTGCTTCAATACGTGCCGGATGAGCGCGCGGGTCGTCGTGTTGCCGGCGGTGGCGCGGCATGAATGTCGTTCTGCTCGACACGACGATTGCCAGCCTGCTGCATCCCAAGACGAAGGCGGATGCGCTGCGGGCTCGGTACGAACCTCACATGCGCGGAAGAACTCTGCCGCTGAGCTTTCAAACGGTCGCGGAATTGTGGGGTGGGCGGAAACACGTCGTTGGGGCGAACGAGCGCGCTCGGGACTCGACGCTTACGTCCGCCGCTTCCTCGTGATCCCGTATGACTACGAGCTGGCCAAGGTGTGGGCCCGCGTCATGACGCAATCCAGGACCGCGGGGCGTCGGCTGGAGGGCGGTGACTGCTGGCTCCTTGCGACGGCAGTGCATCGTGCGATTCCGCTGCTCACGCACGACCAGGACATGGTCGGGCGTGACATCGACGGGTTGCAGGTCGTCAGTTTCTTCAAGCGATGATCACCGCTCGAGTACGTGCGGGCCTGCCTGGTGCGGTTGCAGGTCGTCAGTTTCTTCAAGCGATGATCACCCGCCGATTGGGGAGCCGAGCGGCCGGCCGGTCGCTTGGATTCGGACCGCGCGCGGCGGTTGCGGCGACGTGCATTTCGATCGAAGAATAGCTGCGAGCGGCGGTCGCCGCTGCGAGATTTCGTCTGACCACCGGGGGTTCGTTATGAGACGTAGCGCGTTCTGGTCGCGCCGGCGACGGGCGGGTGTGGATGCCCGGACGCTGGTCGTGGCGGTGATCGCCTTCGCGGCCGGATTGCTGATCCTGCGCGGCGGGGCCGGTTTGTGGGCCGGGCAGGTGGCGGCCTGGATGGAGCGGTCGGCCAGCGAGGGACCGATCGCGGAGGCCGAGTGGCAGGCTGTGGAGCCGGCCGAGCTCTCGATGGAAGGGGTGGACCTCGGCACCGGTTTCGGCGAGTAGGGCCACCGGACCGGGAGCACGTTCGGGCTCCGGAATAAGGCGAATATCACGGCCGGAGGATCGAATACCATGACGCGGTGGCCGATTCGGGCCGTGATGGGAAGGTGCGCCGGGATTCTCTTGCCGCGCGCGGATGCGGGAGCGGCCGGGCGGGCGCCGTGTGACGGAGACCAGCCATGCTCGCGAGCGGAATTGTGGAGTGGCTCGGGAATCTCGACGACTCGGTGATCAAACTTGGGCTGCTGCTGTTGTTCGGGGCGGTCGCGGTGGGGTTCTGGGCGTTTGCGGCGGCGTGGCGGCGGATTCGCCTCGCGGAGCAGCGGGCGGTGCTGATCACACAGATGCTTCAGCGCGGGATGAGCGGCGAGCAGATCGCGCGGGTGCTGCTGGCGGCGGAGTTCGAGCCGGCCGGCAAGTCGGAGGATGAGGACGAGACCGGCAGCAACGACCCGGAAGTGCAGATCGTCCAGCACCTGTCGGCGAACTACTACGAGGGCGAGGACGTGGAGAAGGTGCTCGCGGCCGCTCGTGTGGGGGACACGATCGACCCGACCGTGGTGCGGATCGTCAAGACGCTGGCGGAGAACTGGGCGGATACAGAGAACATCGTCAGCGTGTTGACGTCGCGGCGGCGGCATCTGGAGGAGGCCCGCGGGAGTGGGGCGGCCGCGGCCGGAGGTATGGCGCAGCCGCGTGCGGCGGGCTGAGCGGGACGGGCGCGAGTCGAGTTGGCGGGGGCGGGGGCGGGGTGTGCCCCACGTATGAGATTGCGGGCCGGACGGCTGCGTCCCCGGGCGAGGGAAGGGTGATTGGGAGGCACTGCTCAAGAGCAGTGGCCCACCTGAGGTTTCCTGCTTGCCGGGACAGAGGCCTGCCCCGCTGGGGCGTCACTTCTTGCCGTAACTTTCGCTCAGCGCTATGCTTTGCGCAGCCGCCGGCCGCTGCGGCGTGTCTGTCGCCGGTCGGCGTTGCGCGAAAGGGCCACGTCATGCGGATGAGCGAGACTAGCGGGGTTACTCGGATGGACTGCATTACGGGTCGGGAAGTGCCGGCGGCTCGCTCGTCGCAGGTGGGAGGCGGTTGCGGGCGAGAAGCCCGCGCTCCCCGTTTCGTGCCACGTTCGCCCGGTTGCGCCAGCGGTGCGGTTCGGGTCGGGGTGTGTGGCTGGGCGGTTCTGCTCGCGCTGGCGAGCTCAGCGGCCGCCGAAATCGTCTCGATCAGCGCGTCGGCGGACGCGGTCGTGCGCGAATTCGTCGGCGGGGCGGCCGGCGACGAGGTTGCGGCCAGCGATACGTTCCCCGGGACGGCCGACGAGCTACCGCTTCAGGTCTTCGCGCGGCTGTTGTCGACACACGCGGAGGCGGCCGGGGCGGTTGCGGCGCAGTTCGCGGACCCGACGGAGCTGAATCAGCCGAACCCGGAGGAGTTCGCGGTCAACCTGGCGCTGTTCAGCGCGGACCCGAGCGTCTATTTCGAGGGGGAGGCGACGCTGGTCGAGGTGCGTGAGGTGGTGTTCAATCCGGGCGAGGTATTTGCGGCGGAGGGGACGACGGTTCCGGTGATCGGGCGGTTCTTCCTGGACGGTGCGATGGCGATCTATGCCCGGACGGGGGTCAGCGACCTGGCCGGCGCGTCGGTGCGGCTGAATATCACCATCACGCAGGTGACGAGTGAGGCGTCGCAGACTGTGTTCAGCGGTTCGCTGGAGATCGCTGGCAGCAGCGACGGGCAGGCGGCGGTGGCGGCCAGCGGGGACATTCCGACGGATGCGTTGATTCTGTCGGACCTGTCGGGTGTTGCGGACGAATTCGGGACGTTCCGCGTGCTGGTGCTGCCGAACCTGGAGATCGATTACGAGTATGAGGCGGTGGTCGGGGAGACGTTCGAGCTGCGGGCGACGGTGGAGATGGATGGTGCGTCGCCGGACGGCGGGCCGGGCGGCGTGGGGGTGGCGGGGCTGCTGGGGACGCCGACGGACGCGATCGCGGAGGTGATCGGCGCGACGCAGGGCAGCGACCTGGCGCAGCGGACGATCGATGCGATGGACCAGGAGCGTGACGATCCGAGCGGCGTGCCGGCGTTCGATGTGCCGGGGCTGGATGTATGCGGGCCTGTCGGGTTCGGCTCGAGCGCGGCGCTGATGTCGCTGGCCCTGCTGGGTGCGGCGGGCCGGCGTCGGCGGTAGAGAGGGTGTGGCGGCGCGAAGACCGGGCGCGTCACAGCGGGGGTCGGGCGGCGTCGGGGGGATGGCGGACGGATGTTCCTGCTGCGGCTGATGTTGACGGCGATGCGGAGCCTGGAGGCTCACTTTCTGCGCTCGCTGCTGGCGACGGTGGGGGTTCTGATCGGCGTGGGGTCGGTGGTCGCGTGCATGTCGATCATCGAGGGGATGACGGGTCAGATTCTCAAGAATCTCAAGAGCCTGGGCAGCGACCTGATCTTCGTGCAGCCTGCCTCGGCGCGGATCGAGGGGCGGCGGGTCGGCGTGGCGCAGACGCTGACGATCGACGATCTGTTCACGCTTCAGCGCGAGATGGGGGAGGAGGTGCTGGGGATCGCGCCGATGGCGCTGGATGTCGAGGTGCCGGTGAAGTTCTTTCAGAAGTCCGACACGTTCATGGTGATCGCGACGTCGGACGCGTACTTCACGATGAACGAATACAAGGCGGTGTCGGGGCGCACGTTCAGCCGCACGGAGTCGCAGGACGATCTGGCGCTGGTGGCGGTGCTGGGCAGCAAGGTGGTCGAAAAGCTCTTCGGCGGGATGTCGCCGGTGGGGCAGAGCATCAAGGTGCGGAACACGGCCTATCGCGTGATCGGCGTGATGGAGGCCCGCGGCAATATCGGCTTCCTCGACGTGGACAACGCGGTCTACATCCCGATCCAGTCCGGGCTGCGGCGGTTCTTCAACCGCAAGTGGCTGAACTTCCTGCAACTGCAATGTGCCAAGGGCTCGGACACGGACCGGATCAAGCAGCAGGTGCAGAAGGTGCTGCGCAACGCGCACAACATCCGCGTGGGGCAGGAAGATGATTTCGAGGTGGACACGCTCGAGGAGGCGGTGCGCAACTTCAACCAGACGGCGATGATCCTGAAGGTGGTGTTCTACAGCATCGCCGGGATCAGCCTGGTTGTGGGGGGGATCGGCATCATGAACATCATGCTGGTCTCGGTCACGGAGCGGACGCGCGAGATCGGCGTGCGCATGGCGGTGGGCGCGCGGCGATTCGACATCCTGCTTCAGTTCCTGGTCGAGGCGCTGGTGATCAGCCTGCTGGGCGGCGGGTGCGGGCTGCTGCTGGGAGCGATGTTCGCCGACCTGCTGGACAAGGTGCTCGAAGGGATGTTCTCGACCGTGATCACAGGGGACGTGGTCGTCGTGGCCCTGCTGACGACGACCGTGGTGGGGGTCATCAGCGGGATGTACCCGGCCTTCAAGGCCAGCCGGCTCGATCCGGTCGAAGCGCTGCGGTACGAGTAGCCCCCCCGGCCGGTCCGCGGTAGCAGCGGCCCGGCGGGGCTGATACCATCCTCTGCGCGGCGGCGGCGGCGATTCGGTCCGGCGTCGACCAGGCTCGCGGAGGCGCGGTATCAGGCATGCCGATTCAGTTTCGTTGTGCACATTGCAGCAAACCGATCGAGGTGGACGACGAGTTCGCGGGCCAGTCCGCGACCTGCCCCTATTGCAGCCAGGTGACGCCGGTGCCCGCGGCGGGCGAGCCCGCTTCGCATCCGGTGCTGCCGGCCCGACCGATGGCGGCCGCGGACGCGGGCCGGTCGCCGCCACCGCTGCCCAGCTTCGAGCCGGCCGGCTATGGTCCGCCGCCGTTGCCGGGCGTGCCGGAGCGTTCGCGCGGCGGCGGGGTGATGGGGGCGTGGGGGTTGGCGTGCGCGGTGCTGTCGGCGGGCCTGTTCGTGGGCGCGATGTTGCTGATGATGCGATTCGCGGACCAGGTGGGGCTTGATCTGGCGGCGGAGCTGACGCCTGCGGAGCGGCGGGCAGCGCAGCAGGAGATCGAGAAGAAGGTCGAGAGCGACCCCGGTCTGGCCCTGCCGGCGCTCGGGTCGGCCGCCTGTGCGTTCGGCGGAGCGATTCTGGGAGTGGTCGGGCTGGCGTTGGGCGTGGCCGCGATTCTGCGGGGCGGATCGCGCGTGGTGACCGGCTGGCTGGCGGTGGTCGGTAGCGGTCTGACGCTGACGTGCGTGTGCGGCGTGATGGTGATGGGGCTGCTGGGGATGGCTTCCGGCTGATCGGCGGGCGGGCGGGGTTCATCGTGGCGCTGAGCGAGCAGACGCTGCGGTTCGAGCTGGCGGCGCCGCCGGAGCAGGTCGGGGCGTGGCTGGAGCGCAGCGCGACGCTGCGGCGGCTGGTTCCGCCGCATCTGCCGCTCGAGCCGGCCGGCGGTGACGGCGCCGGTGAGGCGTGGTGTGCATCTCACGGTGGGGCGAACCTGCGCTGGCATCCCTTGAGTGTTCTGCCGGGTGGAAGCGACCGGGCGTGTGTGATCGAGCAGCGGGTCGAGGTGGAGCTGCCGCGCGGGCCGTTCAGCCGCGCGGCGACGGGCGTGGCGCAGAAGGCGGTCGAGCGGGCGGCGCGCTGGCGCGAGCTGCGCCTGCGGGGCGACTGGGCGCGGCTGGGCTGTGTGCGGCGCGACTCGCGGCTGCGCGTGGCGGTCGCGGGCGCCGGCGGGATGATCGGGACGCAGCTCGATCTGCTGCTGCGCAGCGGCGGACACGAGGTGCACCGGCTCGTGCGGCGGCCGGCCCGCCCGGATGCGAATGAAATCGCCTGGCTTCCGGAGAGTGGGCAGATCGACGCGGCGGCGCTCGAGGGGTTCGACGCGGTGGTGCACCTGGGCGGCGCGGGGATCGCCGATGCGCGCTGGACGCCGGCGCGAAAGGCGCTCATCCGCTCCAGCCGCGTGGTCAGCACGGAGCTGCTGGCGCGGACGCTGGCGGGGCTGCGCGAGCGGCCGCGGGCGTTCATCTGCGCCTCGGCCGTCGGTTACTACGGCGATCGCGGCGAGGAGGTCGTGGACGAGGATTCGGCTCCCGGGGAGGGGTTCGATGCGGAGCTTTGCCGCGACTGGGAGGCGGCGACGAAGCCGGCGTCGCGGGCGGGGGTTCGCGTGGTGAATCTGCGGATCGGCATGGTGCTCAGCCCGCTGGGCGGCGCGCTGGCGCAGATGGCGCCGGTGTTTCGGCTGGGATTCGGCGGTACGCTCGGCAGCGGGCGGCAATACGTGAGCTGGATCACGCTCGACGATCTGCTGGGCGTGATTCTGCTTGCGATCGGGCGCGACGCGCTGGCGGGCGGCGTGAACGCCGTGGCGCCGGGCGCGGTGACGAATCGTGAGTTCACGCGCGTCCTCGGGCGCGTGCTGAGCCGGCCGACGTTTTTCAGTGTGCCGTCGCTGGCGGTGAAACTGCTGCTGGGCGAGATGGGGCAGCGGCTGCTGCTGGAGGGGGCGCGTGTGCGGCCGGGGCGGCTGGAGGCGGCGGGTTTCGAGTTCCGCTGGGCGGAGCTGGAGGCCGGGCTGCGGTTCGAGCTGGCGCGGTGGTGAGGCCGCGGCGGCGTGAGGGCGGCGCGGGATGATGCGGCTGAGGCTGGGACTGAGAGGGGCCGCGTGCGGACCGGGCTGATACGCGTGACGGAGCGCGGGCTGTACTGCGAGGCGGGGGATTTCTACATCGATCCCTGGCGGGGAGTCGAGCGGGCGATCATCACGCATGCGCACTCGGATCATGCGCGGCGGGGGTCGAAAAGCTACCTGACGGCCCGCGACGGCGAGCACGTGCTGCGCGAGCGGCTCGGTCCGCGCGTCACGATCGAGACCGTGGCATACGGACAGGCTCTGCGGATGAAGGATGCGGTGGTCTCCCTGCATCCGGCCGGCCATCTGCTGGGCTCGGCGCAGGTGCGGATCGAGTGCGACGGGCGCGTGGTTGTGGTCAGCGGCGATTACAAGACGCAGGAAGACCCGACGTGTGCGGCGCTGGAAACTGTGCCGTGCGACGAATTCGTCACGGAGGCGACCTTCGCGCTGCCGGTGTATCGCTGGCCGGCAGTGCAGGAGGTGTTTGACGAAATCAACGCGTGGTGGCGCGAGAACCAGCTTGCCAAGCGCACGAGCGTGATCTTCGCCTACGCGCTGGGCAAGGCGCAGCGGATCATGGCCGGCGTGGACGCGTCGATCGGGCCGATCGTGGTGCACGACTCGATCGCCCGGTTGTGCGCGTGCTACGAGGCGTCGGGGGTGAAGCTGCCGCGTTATCAGGCGCTGGAGCCGGCGTTCGTGCGGGCGGCGCGGGGGCAGGCGCTGATGATCGCTCCACAGGCGGTGCGGCGCAGCCGGCTGCTCGCCAGGCTGGGGCCGCTGGCGACGGCGATGGCCTCGGGCTGGATGCTGCTGCGCGAGTCGCGGCGGCGCATGTCGGTGCAGCGCGGCTTCGTGCTGTCGGATCACGCGGACTGGGACGGGCTGCTGGCGACGATCCGGGCGACCGGGGCGGGCAGCGTGGGCGTGATGCACGGGAACGCGCCGGTACTGACGCGCTACCTGCGCGAGCGCGGCTGGGATGCGTACGGGCTTTCGACGCGGCCGGGCGAGCAGGAAGCGGGTGGAGGTGAGTCGTCGCTGGGCGGCCAGACGCTGTGGTTCGACTTCGGTGAGCCGGACTGAACAGCGAGGGCCGGCGGACTCGAAGGTCCGGCCGGCCCTTACTGCGCCGCGTTGGATCCCGGCGGCCAGCGCCGCCCAGGTTCAGGCAGCGGCGATCCGCGTCGGATCGCCGGTCTTGTCGATTACGGGCACCCGTATGCGTTCAGCACGACGAGCAGGTCATCGAATCCCGTGACGCCGTCACAGGTCAGGTCCGCGCTGTCGTTGACGCCGTAGGCGTTGAGCACGATCAGCAGGTCGTCGAAACCGGTCTCCCCGTCGCCGTCCAGGTCGCCCTCGCAGCGCGGGACGATCTTGTAGACCTCGCCGCCCTGGTCGAGGATGTACATCTCTCCGAAGACGTCCTCGCCGAAGGAGACGATCGAATCGATCGACAGCGCACCGGCCGGATCGAGCTCGGCCGTGCGGTTCGTCACAGGCGGGTTGGGCGTTCCCAGGTAGCGGAAGCTCCAGATGTTCTCCGAGCACCAGTCGGCGAAGAAGTAGGTGCCGCGGAGGTAGGGCATGGCGCAGCCGCGATAGACGTATCCGCCGGAGATCGAGCAGCCGAAGCTGTGGCTGTAGACGTGGACCGGGAAGACGTAGTCGTTCGGGTCGCCGGTGCAGCCGGTCTGGTTGAAGCTCGCGTTCCCCTCGTAGCAGCGCCAGCCGTAGTTCTCGCCGCCGGTGCTGTTGCCCGGCTGGACATTGACCTCTTCCCAGACGTTCTGGCCGACATCGGCGATGTAGAGGTCGCCGGTGGCGCGGTCGAAGGCGTTGCGCCACGGGTTGCGCAGGCCGTAGGCCCAGATCTCGTCGTCGCCGGTGACGCCGACGAAGGGGTTGTCGGCGGGAATCGCGTAGTTGCGGTCGGGGTCGGCGGGGAAGTCATCGCCGTTCACGTCGAGCCGGAGCATCTTGCCCAGGAGCTGGTTGGTGATGGTCTGAGCGCGGTCGCCGGGGTCGCCGCCGCTGCCGCCGTCGCCCGTGGCGACGTAGAGATAGCCGTCGGGCCCGAAGCCGATCCAGCCGCCGTTGTGATTGGCGAAGGGCTGGGGAATGCGAAGGACGATCTGCTGGCTGCCGGCGTCGGCGACGTTCGGGTCGGCCGAGACCTGCCAGCGGGAAACGACCGTCTGGCCGGCCGCACCGCCGCCGCTCGTCGTGTAGTTCACGTAGAAGTAGCCGTTGGTTTCGTAATCGGGGTGAAAGGCCAGGCCGAGCAGGCCGCGCTCACCCCCGGTGAGGATGCCGCTGATGGTCAGGAACGGGGTCGGCAGGACGACACCGTCGCTGAAGCGCAGGATCTTGATGCGGGCCGTGCCGCTCGAGCCCTGCTCGACGATGAAGATGCGGCTCGTGTCGTTGGGTGAGTGCGTGACATAAAGTGGGCTCGAAAGGCCGCTGGCGACGCGAACGGTCGTGAGCGACTGGGCCGAGGCGGTCGGCTGCGGCGCGACGGCCAGTGTCAGCGTCAACAGTGCGGTGGGAACCAGCGAGAACAGCTTCATCTTCACTCTCCGTGTTGTGGGGACCAGCGGGGTCATGCTTCGGTCGGCGACGACGGTGGCGGCGAATGAGCCGCAGCCGCTGCGCGCTTTCCGACCGGCGGAAGTTCGGCCCGTAAGTCAGTGAGAGAACGCCACTTGCCCATCCCTGTCGCGCTCGACTCGCGTGAGGCGACCATCCTCCGCGACATGGTAGCACGGCTGAGAGCTTTTCCCAAGTCGAAAACCGGCGAGCGGGGCGGGCGATTCCGGGCCGCCGGCGGAACTGTTATCGGGAGCCGGAATCGGGGGTGGAGCCCTGGTAGGGCGCGGGGTCGGCCAGCCCAAGCTCGGCGAATGCGGCCAGGCGGAGGCGGCAACTGTCGCAGTGGCCGCATGCGCGACCGTGGGCGTCCGGGTCATAGCAGCTTCGCGTGAGGCCGTAATCGACGCCGAGCTCGCGTCCGCGGCGGATGATTTCGGATTTTCGCAGGTGCAGCAGCGGGGCCTGGATGCGGATGGGGCGGCCCTCGACCCCGCAGCGCGTGGCCAGGGCGGCGAGCCGCCCAAACGCATCGATGAACTCGGGGCGGCAGTCGGGATAGCCGCTGTAGTCGAGCGCGTTGACGCCGATGTAGATGTCCGTCGCGGCGCGGACCTCGGCGTAAGCGAGGGCGTAAGCCAGGAAGATCGTGTTGCGGGCGGGGACGTAGGTGATGGGGATGTCGCCCGCGGCCGGCGGGGTGCCGGGGGCGAGGCTGGGCGGCAGCGGTGCGTCCTTGGGGACGGGGAGGTCGGCGGTGAGCGCTGAGCCGCCGAAGGTGCGCAGGTCGATTTCGACGATCTTGTGTTCGGCGACGCCGGCGCGGGCGGCCAGCCGCGCGGCCGCGTCGAGCTCCAGCGCGTGCCGCTGGCCGTAGCGGAAGCTGAGCGCGAGGAGCGCGTGTCCGGCGGCGCGGGCGATGGCGAGCGTCGTGGCGCTGTCGAGGCCGCCGGAGAGCAGGATGACTGCGGGCGTTGCGGTGCTCACGCCGTGAGGATACTCGCGCGGCGGCCGCGGCCCAAGCGAGGGGCTGGTTCGGCGTCGGTTGCAGTGATCAGTAGCTGAGCCACCGCGTGAACCAGACGAGCACGCCCCATGTGTTCACCGCCACGCCGAGCAGCACAAGGGTGACGACCGGCAGGTCGACACGCCGCAATCCGGCCGCGATCAGCACGACGGCCGGGACCATGAAGTCGAGGCTGAAGCGGTAGCCGAACTGCATCCAACCCGTGTTGTAGTAGGTGATCACGGGGATCAGCAGCAGGCCGAGCGCGGTCCAGGCGCCGCGGGCGAGCGGGTCACTGCGGCCGCGAGCGAGCCAAAGCAGCAGCAGCGGCGGCGTGGTGAGGAAGATGCTCAGGCCGTGGGGGTCGGCCTGCGGCCAGGTGATGCCGCGCGGCCAATCAGGGAGCGCCAGGAGCATCCAATAGAGGTTGCGGGGGATGAAGCTGTAGTGGAACTGGCCTTTCTCGTGCAGGTCGCCCATGACCTCGGCGTTGACGTTCTGGCGCGTGTAGCCGAAGTCGAGCGGGTTGTCGAAACGGGCGTAGTTGTAGGCCGCCAGAGCGGCGAGGCTGATCGCGAGTGGGATGGCCGACTGCCAGCACCAGCGGGTGAACGCGCGCCGGTCGACGCGGCCGCGCTCGTCGCGCATCCGCTGGGCGGCGAGCCCCGCGAGCAGCGGCCAGGCGAGCAGAATGTTCGGCCGGCCGGTGACGGCGAGGGCGAGGGCCGCAGCCGCGAGCCAGGGGGAGCGCGAGCCGGCGGCGAGCAGCGCGGCGAGTGCGACGAAGAAGGTCGTGAAGACGTGGGCGAGATGCCAGACGCTGCCGGCGACGGTGACCCACCAGAGCACGCTGCCGACGGCGAGCATCGCAGCGAGCAGCACGTGTCCCGCGGGCTCGAGAGTGATCCAGCGGCGCGCGGCGAGGCGGTCGAGCAGGAGATAGACGAGCGCGCACGTGCCGGCCGCGAAGAGGATCGAGAAGACCATCGTGTTGGTGCGGGCCAGGCCGGCCAGCGCGACCCAGGGGAGCATGATGAGGGCCGGGAGCGGTGGAAAGGGGACGTACCAGCGGCCGTCGTATTCGGTCAGGTCGCTCAGACCGGGCGGGTCGGCCAGGTGCAGGCGGCCGTCGAGGAAGGCGGCGGCGAGGTGATTGAAGTAGGCGTGCTGGGGTGAGCTGGTCTGGCCGGCGATGATCGCGCTGGCGGAGTAGACGGCAGCCGCTCCGAGGAAAACGGCGAGCGCGAGGACGGCGGTCCGGCGGGCGGATGGGCGGGCTGCGAGGGGCGGAGCCGGGGCTGCTTCGGGTGTGTTGGTTACGCCCGGCTGAGTTGCTGCGGGGTCGTTCATCGGCGGCCCTCGCCCAGAGGGGCGGATCGTTCGAGAGGTCGAATTCGCGGCGCCGATTCAGCGGCGGCGGCGCATGGCGCGTTCCATGTCGCGTTTGTCCTCGCGTTTTCGGATATCGGACCTTTTGTCGGCGACGTTCTTTCCGCGGCAGACGGCCAGCGAGAGCTTTACCAGGCCGCGGTCGTTGAAATACATGGTCAGGGGTATCAGGGTGAGTCCTTTCTGGGTCACCTGGGAGAGGAGGTGCTTGATTTCGCGGCGATGCAGGAGCAGGCGGCGGTCGCGGACGGGCTTGTGCTGGCGCGGGCCGGCGTGGTCGTAAGGCTGGATATTGCAGTCCCTTAGGAAAACTTCGCCGTCCCGGACGAGGGCGTAGGCCTCCTCGATGGAGGCCCGGCCTTGCCGTAAGCTCTTGACCTCACTACCAGTTAGAGAGATTCCGGCCTCCAGCTTCTCGAGGATTTCGAAGCGGAAGGAGGCCTTTCGATTCTGGATGCGGGGGGATTGATCTGGACCTTTGGACATAGGCAAATTAGAGTCTAGCAGGGGGCGGTGCGGCCGCAACCACGCCTCGGATCGATCTGTACAAAGAGGTGTGACGAGGACATCCGGCGCATCAGCCGCTCCGCGGAGCCGTGCATGTCGCGACAGGATGAGCAGCGTCTGATCGCCCGGGCTCGGCGCGGTCACGCCGATGCGTTTCGAGAGCTGGTCGATTCGTACAAGGATCGGCTGTTCTCGTTCGTGTGGCGGATGCTGCGCGATCATCACGAAGCCGAGGACGTGTGCCAGGCCGCGTTCGTGCGGGCCTATGAGTCGCTGAGCAGCTACTCGGAGCAGTATGCGTTCAGCACGTGGCTGTTCACGATCGCGTACCGGCTGTGCCTGAACCAGATGCGGAAGCGCAAGCACGCCGCGGCCGAGGTGGACCTGAGCCAGTTCGGCGACGGCGGTGGGGATGCGTCGGAGGTGCTGGCCAGCAGTGAGGAGGCGCGGCACCTGCGGGACGTGATCTGGGACGCGGTGGACGAATTGTCGCCGGCACAGAAGAGTGCGGTGCTGCTGTTCTACCGCGAGGGCAAGAGTTGCCAGGAAATCGGACAGGTTCTCGACATGCCGGCGGTGACGGTGAAGAGTCACCTGCATCGGGCGCGCGAGAAGCTGCGTACAATCCTGAGGAGCGAGCTTCCCGGCGACTGGTCGTCCGGGAGCTGGGTGAGCGACGTGAGCGCGGGCGATTCGCGTCACGCGTGAGGTTGGTCATGAATTGCTCGGATCTCGAAAGGCTGGTTGACGCGCACCTCGACGGGCAGCTCAGCGGCTCGCTGCGGCTGGAGTTCGAGGCGCACCGCGTGCGTTGTACGCGCTGCCAGCGCACGCTGGCGACGATGGAAGCCGCGTTGCACGTGATCGGCACCGACCGCCGGACGGCGGCGCTCTCCGATGATTTCACCGACCGCGTGATGGCGGCGGTGGCCGAAAAGGCGGCCGCGCAGGCGGCGACGCGTGCCCTGCGGCGGCGGCGCTGGACGATCGCGGCCGGGATTACGATTCAGGCGGCGGCGGTGATCGTATTTGCGGTCGTATTTGGGCCACGGCTCTGGTCGACGCAGCCCGCGGTGACGAATGATTCGGCTCGCATCGCTTCCAGCGACGCTCGCGACGTGGTGGACCGCGAAGAGGACGTGTGGGCGGAGCTTCAGCGGGCGCTTCAGTCACAGGTCGCGTCGGCGCTGGCCGAGGGCCGGCCGCTCCGCAACGACGTCGCGGCCGACATCTGGCAATTCCTCGGCAACCTGGAGTTGCCGGAAGAGTTCACGGATCAGTCGACGCGATTCGCGGAGGGGCAGTTCTTCCATCTCCTGCTGCCATCGGCGGGCGAGAAGCCCGAGCCCGTGGTCGCGGAGAGCAACCGCATTCCGCTCTGATCGCCGACAGACATCCTTGTGAAGAATCTCCCATCGGTTTCGTCATCAGCGCCGCTCCTGAGCCGGGCGGCGCGTGCGTTTCTTGCCGCGACGGCCGCTCTGGTGCTGAACGGCTGGGCGCCGGCGCGCGGCGGCAGTGACTCGCTGGCCGCCCAGACTCCGGCCGACGTGGGGCTGTTCATCGAGGCCCGCAACGTCGGCGATCTGCTATTGCCGCTGACCGAGCCGGTGCTGTGGACGACGCTGGCGGAGCTGGCCGGCCAGCCGTCGCGGCCGGAGGACGTGGCGGCCTGGCGGCGGCAGATTCGGGCGACGGTGGGGATGGAGCCGGGGGAGGCGATTCGCAAGCTGTTCTCGCGGCGGGTGGGGTTCGCGGGTGAGGGGCCCGGCCGGGCGCAGGACGCCGTGGTGATGTGCGAGCCGGCGCCGGATGTGAACATCGCCGAGCTGCTGGCGAGCTGGAAGGCTCAAAGGATCGAAGAAATCGCCGGGCCGCCCGTGTATCGGCTGGGAACGAACATCGGCGTGGCCGAGCTCGATCGGCTGCTCGTCTTCGGCGACCTGACGCCCAAGAGCGGGACGCTGCGGCGGGTGCTGGAGTTTCAGGCGGCCGGCCGGCCGAAGACGCTGGCCGAGGACCCGGATTTCAAGGCGCTGCTGGCGCGCGTGCCGGAGAAGCCGGATGCGCTGCTGTTCGCGCGGCTGGGGCGGCATCCGCTCTTCGCGGCCGCGACGCAGCCGGCGGCGGAGAGCCAGGCTGCGTCGGCGCCGGTGCGGGCGGCGGCGCCGCTGCCCGAACTGCCGGGTCCGCTGCGCGGGGCGACGGTGTGTCTTCTGGCGCTGCACCGCGAGGGTCCGCGGCTACACGTGACTGCGGTGGGCGATGCGCTTCCGCCGCGGCCGTCGGGGGAGCCGGTGGAGCGGCCGCTGGTGTTATCGCTGCCGGCCCGGACGCTGGCGGCGTGGGAAGGGCGAGTGGACTTCGTCGGCGGGTTGCGGGCGGTGCGCGGGCTGCCGGAGCGGCATGCGCTGCGAGTGCTGCTGGATTTGCAGCAATACAGCGACGTGGCCGAGCGGCTGGTTGGTTCGCTGGGTTCGCAGGTGTGCACGACGGTCGGCGTGATCGCGCCGCCGGGACGGGCGGCCGATGCGCCGCCGCTGCCGGCCGTGGCGATGGTGGTGGCTGCGTCGGAAGCGGCGACGGCGGGGGAGGCGTTTCGGACGATGGTCGTGTCGACGGCGTCGGCGTATTCGATCTACGCGGCGTCGCGCGGCAAGCCGGCCTTGCCGCCGGTGCGGAGCACGCCGGGGCCGGGCGGGACGACAATCGAGATTCTGGACCTGACGAGCAAGCTGCCGGCGCAGTCGGCGTCGAGTGTGGGCGAGGTGCACGTCTGCTGGACGGTGGATCGCGACGTGCTGATCGTCGGCACGCACGCGGAGTGGCTGCGGCAGATCGTGGCGGCGCGGCGCGGCGAGGGGGCGACGATTGCGGGGCGGTTCGCCGGTTTGCGGCAGCCGATTCCGCCGGGTAGCGAGACGATCGTGCTGATGGAGAGCAGCGCGATTGCGCGGCTGGGCGAGCTGTGGCTGGACTATTTCGAGCGGTACGTGCCGGAGATTCTGAGCGAGGACTGGTGGCGGACGCGTCAGCCGGGCGGCGGCGGGGCGCGGCTGGGGATCGACGTGGTGGAGGACACCGAGCGGCGCGTGCTGCGGGTGGTGAGCGTGGAGCGGCACGGGCCGTCGGACGGTTTCCTGCGGGTGGGCGACGAGCTGGTGGGCTGCAACGAGCGGCGTTTCGCGACGACGCAGCCGATCAGCGAGATCCGGGCGGCGCTTCAGAATCGGCCGCAGGCGCGTTGGGTGTCGCTGCTGGTGCAGCGCGAGGGAGCGCTGATTGTCGCGCGGGTTCCGCTGCCGTTCGTGGATCCGATTCAGACGCTGCGGCGTGCGGCGGCGATCGGGCGGCTGACGCATCGGGTGATCTATTTCGATGATGCGCCGGACGTGGCCGGCGGGCGCGGGTTTCTGACGCTCGAGATGAAGACGGCGACGAGCGAGCGGTTCGAGTTTCCGACGACTGCGGGCCCGCAGCCGGTGGGGACGTCGCAGCCGGCGGGGGATCGGGGCCAGGCGGGCGACGGGGGATGAGGCGGGCGGTACTCGCGGATCGGAGCTGCGTCGGGCGGCGGTAGCCTGGGGCGGCGTCGCGGGGGCATGATTCGAATCGCGATCTTTGGGGAGCGCGGGCGTCCCGCCCGCAGCGTCGTCGCAAGATGGCATCAAGCTGCAATGGTCGACGGCTCGGTTAGTCGAAAAACCGCGCTCCGCCCGGCTCGCTCTCCAGCAGCCGCGTCTCCGCCTCGCGCATATCCATCAACACCCATTGCGCCGCGCTCGCAATGACCTGCGCACCCACTAGCACCGCCAGCACACCGGCCGCCGACCGAGTCGGGCCGCGCAGCCACGCCGCCTGCGTAAGCAGCCCCAGCAGGATCAGCGGCAGAAACGGAATCCACAGCCGCGGCGTCTCCGCGTTCGTGAAACCCGCCGTCCCGACCATCACGACCGCCGCCGCGGCCAGCAATCCCCGCCCGAACCGGGCGGACACATCATCGGAGTGACAGGTGAAAGGTGACAGTTGACGGGGAGCGCGGGCGCCCCGCACGCCTTCGCCGCCCCGAGGTACGGACGAGTCCCCTCGGGGAGCGCGGGCGTCCCGCCCGCCTTCTCGTCGCCCGCCGAAAAAAAAGCTCAACGAGAACCACAGCGCCGGCCCGGCGAACTGCAGGAACAGCGGCACGCCCAGCATCTGCCACGCCAGCGGCATCGCGTCCGGCCCGCGCGTCACGCTCGCCTGCGCCGCCGCCACCGCCTGCATCGCCGCCGGCAAATTCAATCCGCACCCGGCCGCCAGCAACACCACGGCCCCGGCCGCCCCCGCCGCGGCCGGCAGCACCCCGCGCACCAGCAATTCTCCGATCCGCACCCGCTCCGCCCACGCCGACGCCGCCAGTACCACCAGCGCCAGCCACACGTGCACCAACCCCATCACGCAACCGGCGACGAACACGGCCCCCGCAGCCATCGCCGGCCACACGCCGCCCCGCCCCCGCGCCCGCAGCCACAGCAGCAGCGGCAACCCCAGCGTCAGTAGCTGCGCCGGGTCCTTGCCCGGCGACAGCATCAGCGTCGCCGGCGTGAACACGCAGCACACCGCATAGACGGCCGCTACCGCACGCGGCAGAAACGCCCGCCCCACCGCATACAGCACCGGCACCGCCGCCAGCCACATCAGCAGCAGCACCACCGAGAACGCCAGCGCCTCTCGAACTCGCCGCCGGGCCACGGGTTCAAGGCCCCCGGGTTCGATCATCCAATCGACCGCCCCGGCCAACGCCGGCCAGCGCTCCAGGGCTGCGCGCGTCGCGACCGCCAGCACCGTCGCCCCCGGCGGATTGCTGATCACGCGCGTGCCGCGCATCGCCTCCGGCGGCGTCCGCGCCCGCTCCGGAAAGTACGACAGATACGCCCGCAGGTCGGGAATCCGCCGCGCCTCGGCCAGAAACGCCCCGTCGTGCGATGGCGAGAGCATGTTGAACGTATGCTGCGAGGCGAACTGCGGCGGCGCAAGGTAGCTCCACCCGCCGAGCGTGACCGCCCCCGCCGCCAGCAGCACGAGCCCCAGCCGCCGACGGCCAACCGTCTCGCCGGCGAGCATCCAGACCGCGGCCGCCAGCAGCACCGCCGCCACGAGCACCCAGGGCACCGCCGCGGCCCGCCACAGCGCCACCGGCGAATAGACGTACGTGAACTTTCCCGGCAATCCCAGCGGCACGCGCAGCGCGAACAGCACGCACTGCACCGCCACCGGCACCAGCGTCGCCGCCGCCAGCACCGGCCAGAGCATCACCGGCGGATTCGCCGCTGATTCGAGCTCTCGTCCGACGGGAATGCTCGCGCCTGGCATGACCCCGATTCTGCGGCCGGACGAATCCACCGACAAGCCCGCGGCCGGTGCCCTAATCGCCCGCCTCTCCCGCGGACGCATCCGGCGGCGCCAGCGCATGCACGGCCGCCATGATCCTCTCCGCCGCCTCCAGGTCCTGCTCGCGCGTCCGCCGCCCCTGCCGCAGGTCGCTCAGATCCACCGGCCGGCCGAATCGGACCCGCACCTTGTGCCGCAGCAGAAACGCCCCCAGCACCGCGGGCGAAAAACGCGTCCCGCTGATGTGCACCGGAATGACCGGCACGCCGGTCTTGAGCGCGATCGCGCCGATCCCCGGCTTCAGCGGCGGCGGCGGTTCACCCGGCACGGCAAACCGCCCGTGCGGAAAAATCCCCAGCACGCGACCCTGGTCCAGGGCCCGCAGACACTCGCCCAGCGCGGATTTCTCCGGCCGATCGCGGCTGACCGGGATGCAATGCACCATCTTCATGAAGAAACGCAGCACCGGATTGCCGTAGAACTTCCGCTCGACCAGGAAGCTGATCGTCCGCCGCGGCGAGCAGGTAAGGATCATGATCGGATCGATGCCCGTGCTGTGATTGGCGGCCACGATCGCCGGCCCCTCGACGGGAAGCGTGCACGGCCCGACCCGCCTCACACCGCACCAGAACCGACCGTAGAAGTTGATCAGCCACAGCGTGAGCTGCACCAGCGGCCGCTCGGCCGCCCCGCGGCGGTAGATGCGCCATCCGACCACCAGCGCGGCCAGCAACCCCAGCCCCGTCGCGCCGAGCAATCCCGGAATGTACGCATCGAGATTCGGAATCGGCGCAAGTCCCAGCAGGCCGGATGTCAGCACCATCGCCCCCATCGTCGACATGTCCGAGACGCCGAAGACACGCCCGCGGCGGCTGTCCGGCACGAAGCGCTGAATCGTCGCCATGATCGTCACCAGCAGCGCCGCCCCGGCGCCGCCCACGCCGAACAGGCACACTCCGGTCAGCAGCGCCGGCCAGCCGAACTCGCCGTTGCTGCGTGCCGGCGTGCCGGCGAACACCACGTAGGCCACGTCGACCGCCAGCACCCAGAACCCGCCGCCCAGCAACCCCCCGAGCACCGCGAGCTGCATCGGCATCGACGGACCCACGATCGACATGACGGCCGCCCCCGCCGCCAGCCCGACCACGATCAGCCCCCGATAGATCGCCACCTGCTGAATGTCCCCGCCGAACACGTCGCGCACTACGGCCGGCACGACCGAGATCACGACGCCCGCCGCGCCCCAGAAGACCGTCCCCAGCAGAATGAGCTGCAGGATGCGGCGGTGCTTTCGCACGTAGCGAAAGCCGTTCGCGATCGGCACGAGCATCCCCTCGAGCCGCGGATGAGGCACCGCCCGCGTCCGCGACATCACGATGCACGAAACGAGGATCGCGCTGATCGCGAAGGTCATCGCGTTCAGGTGATAGTTGTGGTGCAATCCCTGCGGACCCAGGTGCTTGACGAGCACGCCGCCCACAACGCCCCCCGTGATCCCCCCGATCGTCCCAAGCGCGTTGATCATCGCGTTCGCCCGCACGAGCTGATCCTCGCGGATCAGCGTCGGCAGCATCGCCTGCCGCGCCGGCGAGAAGAACGCCGCCAACGCGCCCACCAGCGCCAGCGGCAGCACGATCGCCAGGTCTCCCCAGCCCCCCGTGGGCGGGCTGACCGCCCCGGGCAACGTTCCGAGCGGCGCGAGAAACAGCCCCACGCCAGGCAACCGATCCGGCTCCAGCCAGCGCTCAAGCTGCACCACGATGTACGCCAGGTTGAAAACGATCATCCCGCGCAGAACATCCGCCAGGATCATCGTCACCTTGCGGCTGAAGCGATCGCTCCACCACCCCGCGATCGGACCCAGCAGCACGAAGGGCAGAAAAAACCCGAAGGACATCAGCGCCTGGATGCGGGTCACATCCGGCCGCTCCAGCCCGCCCCGCTCCTGGAGCAGCGCCATTTCGCTCAGATGGTCGCCGACCGCGGCCACGCCGTACGCCAGCCACAGCAGCACGAAATTGGGATTCTGCACGAGCCAGTCGGGCAGTCGCACGTGCGCTCGCGAGGTGCTGGTCATACCGGCCGCCGGCTCTCCGTAACCTTCCACGCCGCCGCCGCAGACCGGCCGCGCGCCGCGGAATGTAGGCGTCGCCCCGCGCGCCGTAAAGCCGCCCGCTTCAGCGCGCCACCGGCCGGCCGGCGACAACCGTCAATACAGGGGAGATTCTCACCCGAACCCGCGCGACTCCCGACCCGCCATCGCGTATAAAACTACGTGGAGGTCCGCAAACTCGCCCCCCGCAAAGGAGCGTATCCCGTGAAACTGGCCATCTCCGACGGCGGCCGACCCGCCCTGTGGCTGCTGATCATCCTGCTCGGCCTTTCCGGCTGTTCCGCCGGGCGCAACGAAACCGTCGAACCGACGCGCGAGCCGGCCGCCACGCCCGAGGAGCGCGGCCAGGCGCCGGCCCGCTCCGACGAGCGGCCCACCGCCGACGGCGACGCCGCCGCACGCGAGCCGGCCACCGCCGACGTTCCGGCCGAGCCCGAGCCGCGGCAGCCGCCACCCGAAACGCCGCCCTTTCTCCGCATCCTCGAGCGCATCGACACCGACCGGAACGCCGCGCTCTCCGCCGACGCAAGCTGGCCCTCCGAGCTGCGCATCACCAGCGACAACGTGCAGCGGTTCGCCATCACGCGCGAGAATCTCCCGCTCGCGCGCGATTCCAGCGTCATCCTCCGCCTCGACGGCCAGAACATGGAGTGGACCGCCCGCTACAGCGCCCTCGAGCTGGCCCGCTCGCGAAGCGGCCTCTGGGAGGTCGTCAAGCGCGTCCCGGCCGAGCCATGAGCGACGAACCTCACGCTTACGTCTCGCGCGGCGGCGTCAAGCTCGAAGCCGCCCTGCGGGCCTTCGCCGTCGATCCATCCGGCCTGATCTGCACCGACCTCGGCTCTCACGTCGGCGGCTTCGTCGACTGCCTGCTGCGCCACGGCGCCGCCCGCGTCTACGCCGTCGACCCCGGCTACGGCGTGCTGCACGAGCGCCTCCGCCGCGATCCGCGCGTCATCGTCTGCGAACGCACCAACGCCCTCGACTTCGCCTGCCCCGAGTGCTGCCGGCTCGTCACGCTCGACGTCGGCTGGACGCCGTTGCGGCTCGCCCTGCCCGCCGCTCGCCGCTGCCTGGCCGCCGGCGGACTGGCCATCCCGCTCGTCAAGCCGCACTACGAAGCCCCGAAGGCATGGCTGCGCCGCGGCGTGCTCCGGCCGGAGTTCCTGGACACCGTTCTGGCCACGGTCCGCCAGGACGTCCGCGAACTGGGCTGGGCGCTCGAGTCCGAAATCCCCAGCCCGATCGCCGGGCACGCCGGAAACCGCGAGTTTCTCTGGCGGCTGCGCGCCGGCGGCTAGCCGCCCGGCCCTTCCGCTTCCGAGCCGCCCGCCGCGCGGCTATACTCCTCGATTCAATCTGGTGGGCCGCAGCGACGTGCGGGACGGGATGACCAGGCGATGGACGACTTATCGAAAATACGCAACATCGGCATCGCCGCGCACATCGACGCCGGCAAGACCACCACCACCGAGCGCGTGCTCTTCTACAGCGGCACCATCCACCGCATGGGCGACGTCGACGACGGCACCACCGTCACCGACTTCGACCAGGAAGAGCAGCAGCGCGGCATCACGATCTACAGCGCCGCCGTCTCGCTGAGCTGGCGCGACCACCGCATCAACCTGATCGACACGCCCGGCCACGTCGACTTCACCGCTGAGGTCGAGCGCAGCCTGCGCGTCCTCGACGGGGCCGTGGTCGTCTTTGATGCCTACGAGGGCGTCGAGGCACAGTCCGAGACCGTCTGGCGCCAGGCCGACAAGTACAAAGTCCCGCGCATCTGCTTCATCAACAAGATGGACAAGACCGGCGCGAACTTCGCCGGCGCCGTGCAATCGATCGTCGACCGCCTGCACGCCAACCCCGTCCCCATCCAGCTTCCCATCGGCGAGGAGAACAGCTTCACCGGCTTCGTCGACCTGATCCGCATGGAGGCCCGCATCTTCTCCGGCCGGGCCGAAGACACGACCTTCGAGATCGTCCCCATCCCGGCCGACATGCAGCCGGCCGCGCAGGCGGCCCGCCACCAGCTCGAGGAGAAGGTCGCCGAGCTCGACGACGAGCTGATGGCGCACTACCTCGAGCACGAATCGCTCACCGCCGGGCAGCTCATCGCAGGCCTGCGCAGGGGCACTGTCTCGCTCCGCTGTCAGCCCGTGCTTTGCGGCTCGTCGCTCCGCTATCGCGGCGTGCAGGCCTTGCTCGACGCCGTCGTCGACTTTCTGCCCTCGCCGCTCGATATTCCGCCCGTCACCGGACACGACCCCGAGAACCCCGAGCGAATCCTGCACCGCAAGTGCGACCCCGGCGAGCCGCTGGCCGCCCTGGTCTTCAAGATCGTCGCCGACCCGCACGGCGACCTCTACTTCCTCCGCGTCTACTCGGGCGTGCTCAAGGCCGGCTCGCGCGTCACCAACGTCGGCCGCCGCAAGAAGGAGAACCTGCCGCGGCTCTTCCGCATCTTCGCCAAGCGCCGCGAGCAGATCGACCAGGCCTGGTGCGGAGACATCGTCGCCGCCATCGGCCTCAAAGACACGCTCACCGGCGACACGCTCTGCGGCCCGAATCAGCCGATCCTGCTCGAACGGATCGAGTTCCCCGAGACCGTTATCAGCATGTCGATCGAGCCGAAATCGTCCGCCGAGCGCGACAAGCTCGTCGCCGCCCTGAGCATGCTCGCCCGCAGCGACCCGACCTTCAATTACAGGGAGAACGCCGAGACCGGCCAGCTCCTGATCTCCGGCATGGGCGAGCTGCACCTGGAGATCATCAAGCACCGCCTCGAGCGCGATTTCAACGTCGAGGTTCATCTCGGCAAGCCGCGCGTCGCCTATCGCGAAGCCATCACCCTCGCGGCCGAGGCGGAAGGCCGCCTCGTCCGCCAGACCGGCGGACGCGGCCAGTACGCCGTCGTCCGCGTCCGCGTCGAGCCCTTCGAGCCCGCGCCCGGCCAGCCGCACTTCCAGTTCGTCAACCGGATCCCGGGCGGAAAGATCCGCTCGCTGTTCATCCCGGCGATCGAATCCGGCGCCCGCTCCGCCGCCGGCAGCGGCGCCCTGGGCGGCTACCCGCTGATCAACGTCCGCGTCACCGCGCTGGACGCCGAGGAGCATCCGGAGGATTCATCCGACGTGGCCTTCGAGATCGCCGCCTCGATGGCCGTTCAGCACGCGATGGAGAAGGCCGGCCCCGTCCTGCTCGAGCCGATCATGAAAGTGGAGGTCGTCACGCCCGAGGACTACTTCGGCGCGATCAACGGCGACCTGATGGGCCGCCGGGCAGTGATCACCGGCACGTCGATGCGCGGCCGCAACCGCGTCATCGACGCCGAAGTCCCGCTCTCGACGATGTTCGGCTACGCCACGCACATGCGCTCGCTGTCGCAGGGCCGGGCGTCCTACTCGATGGAGCCCTGCCGCTACGAGGCGATGCCGATGAACCTGGCCGAGAAAGTGCTGGGCGTACTCTAGAATCGCCGGTCGAGCTTGCGACGACATCGGGAGCGCGGGCGTCTCGCCCGCATGATCCGAGCCGCGCCCCTCGCCGAGCAGCAACCCGCCGCTCGCGTACCGCCCGCCCCTCGATCGCTGCTCGACCCCTACGACGACTGCGTCAGGTTCGCCGTTTCGACCGTCACGACAATCATGCTGCCGGCCGGGTCGCGAAGCTGAACCTTCACGCGGCCCTGCGTGCGCAGCTTGTCACGCTCCGACTCGTTGCCGATATAGACCACTTCGGCCTGAATCTTGCGGTCGCCCTTGAAGAACGCCGACTGAAGGCGCTTCTTGACCGGCACGCTCGTCCGCTGATTGTCATTGTCCCAGGTCGACCAGTGCGGAACCGGACCCGGTTCACGAACCCGAACACGCGTACCCGCCGGGATGAACTTCGCAGACGCACCGATCATGTACACATACTCCATCCACCGGGCCAGGCCCGGCCAACGCAAACCCGTCCTCATCGAAGGGGGAGATGGCGGCGGACGCTTCCACCCCGCTGGTCGCACCGCAGTCCGGGCCGCCCCGGACCGATGGATATTATTGCGCGTGGCCCCGGCCGTGGCAAGAAAATCTCGCGCCCTGCCGGCCGCCAGCCGCCAGAAACCGCGCCCGACTGCCGCCGAACGCTTGCAAGTCGTGCTCACAGCGGCGTTTTCGGCTTTTGCGGCCCGCCGAAGTGTGCCACAATACGCCCTGCGGGACTCCTGGCGGCGACAGCCTGCACGCCGCCCGAGACCCACGCAAACGGACGCCCATGACGACCCAGCGCAAGCGACGATGGCTTCGCCGAATTGCCTGGACCGGCCTGCTTCTGTCGGTCGCGCTGGCCGGCTGCTACAGCTATTTCACGCACCCCGCCCGCCTGCGGGCCGCCGTCGCAGAACTCTGCCTCGCCAGCGGCCTGCGGCTCGAAGAGTCCGGTGCCGTCGCCTTCAGCCCCTTCTCCGGCCTGCACCTGGCCGATCTGACCATCCGCGATCTGACTCCCTCCCGCGCGGAGCGAGCCATCGGCCGGCACTCGCCGCCGCTCCTGCACATCACATCCGCGCGCATCGCCGCCGATCTTCGCTCGCTGCTTTTCGGGACCTTCCGCCCCACACGAATCGACATCGACGGCCTGACCGTCTGCGTCATCCGCCGCGGCCGCGACGAGCCGCCCGACGATTCCGATCAGACCGACGGCCGGGCCCTGCTCTTCGACACGACCCAGTGGCTTCCGCCCGCCCGCGTGCGCAAGGCGGACGTCCAACTGCTCGAGCAGCGCGGCTCCAGGCTCACACTTCTGCGCCGCTGGCTGCTCTCGGCCGAGGGGGTGCATGAGGCGGCCGGCGGGCAGTCGCCGCCGCGCTACGTCCTCCGCGTAGAGCAGGTCGGCGGCTCGGGCGACCCGCTCAGCGGGCAGTCGCGCACACCGCTGGGCCTGCTCGAGTGGAGCGACGCGCGCCTCGACGTCCAGATCGGCTGGCTCGAATCCGAATTGATCGCACCGATCATCGCCCCGGAGCTCACCGAGGTCTGCTCCGCCCTCGCCTTGCAGGGCCACGTCCGCGCCCCGCGCATGGCTTTCGACGAGCGCGGTCTGCGCGAGGCCGAGATCCAGTTCGCAGACACGCGGCTGGCGCCGCTGATCGAAGAGGCCCAACTGCCGCCGGCCGACCGCTTCGTGCAGATCACCCGCGCCGACGGCCGCCTGACGCTTCGCCGCAACGAGGACGCCGCGCCTGCTGCTGTCCAATCGCCCACCGCACAGGCGGATGCCGGTGCAGCGACGCTCGCCCTTTCGCTCGAGCTGAAAGGCTGCCTCAACGACGCCACGGCCGAGCTCTCGCTGAACTCGCCGCGTGTCCGCATCGACCGGCCGCGCGCCGCCGGCCGGCCGGAGGACTCATCCACCGCTCGAACGCTCGATCTGGGCCCCTACGAGCTCACCGTCCGCACCGAGCCCATCGAGTTCCCCGACCCGCGCCGCCACGCCCGATTCATCTCTTCGCAGCGCCTGCCCGGCCCCATGCGAGCCCTGCTGGAGGACTATTTGCCGCGCGGCCGCGTCAGCATCGCCTTCGACGTCCTCAGCAGCAGCCTGCCCGATGAGCCGCCCCAGGTGCTCGGGTCGATGGAGCTCCACGACGCCCGCTGCCGCTATTTCCGTTTCCCCTACGACATCGACCAGATTCACGGCCGCGTCCGCTTCGAAGGCGGCAGCCTCATCCTCGACGGCGTCCGCGGGCGGCACGGCTCGGCACAGATCCACGGCTTCGGCCGCATCTTCCACACCAACTCCTGGACCGCACTCGACCTCACCTTCGTCGGCCTCAACGTCCCGCTCGACCGCGCCCTGTACGAAGCTCTCCCCGAAACCGACCGCTCGCTCTGGCAGGAAGCCAGCCCGCTCGGCCTGGCCGACGTCACCACGCACATCCTCCGCGACGAAGGCTCGCGCGAAACCGGCCCGCCCGAGCCCACCATCTCCGTCGACGTGCACATGCGCAGCGGCAGCATGACGCTCGAAAACCACGGCCGCCTGACGCAGGTCGACGGCCGCATCCGCATCGACCAGGACCGCATTCTGCTCGACGACCTGACCGGCTTTCTCGGCCGCTCGATGGTCCGTCTCGACGGCTACATCCTGCGAGGCGGCGCGGCCGATCAGCACGCCCGCGACCTGCGCATCCAGGCCGCCGACTTCCCGCTCTCCACCGTCAGCCGCATGGCCTACGCACCGGCCGACGCCCAGGACAGCGTGCGCTTCGAAGGCCACGGCGACGTCTGGGGGCAGGTCTCCGGATTCGGCCACGACGCGGACCAGGCCGGCCGCTACGCCGTCCGCATCCGCGACGGACGGCTCTGGGGCTTCGACGGCCACCAGCTCTGGCCGCAGGTCCGCGGCTGGATGGCCGTCGGCGACGCGCAGCGCCGCTCCGTCGACCTCGTCGCCGAGCGCCACGCCGGCCGGATGGATGTCCACGCGACCATGCTCCCGGCCGAGAGCGGCGTGCGGATCGCCGATCTGCAACTCTCCGCTACCGACGCGGCGATGGAGGAGCTTCTGCGCGGCGTCGTGCCCGGCCGTTGGGCGCAGTTCCGCGAGGCGCTCGGGATTCGCGGCGCCGGGCGGCTTCAGGCACGCGTCGAGAATTCTCCCGACCCGCCCGACCAGGGACTGCGGGCGCGCGTCGATCTATGGGCGGATTTCATGGCGCCGGCCGCCCTGCCGCTCGATTTCCGCGACGCCCATGCCACCGTCATCTTCACACCCGACTGTTTCACCGTCCGCCACGCGGAGGCGGTTTATGGCAGCGAAGGCGTCCTCCGCGCCCGCGGAGAGGGCGGCTGGTCGCCCGGCGGCGCGTGGACCGATATGTCGCTGGTGGCCGAAGACATCGAGCTCGACGCGGCGCTGATCTCGTCGCTGCCAGGCGGCCTGGCGCAGGTGCTCGCCCCGCTCGAGCCGCGCGGCATGTGCAACGCCGAGCTCTCGCGTATCCGCATCGACACGCGCGACCAGCTCGCCTGGGATGTGGAAGGCCGGCTCCACTTCAGCGACGCGACCCTCCAGGCCGGGCTGCCCCTCGAACGCGCCGACGGCGATCTCACCGGCCGCTTCCGCGTCACCGACGCCGGCGCGACCGAGATCCAGGCGAGCTTCGTCATCGACGGGGGCATCTACGGCGGCCGGCCGATCCAGATGCTCGAAGGCCGGCTGTTGCGCGATCCGAATGACGCCTGGGTCCGTGTCGAGGACCTCAGCGGCCGCATGTGCGACGGCGAAGTCGTCGGCTGGGCCAGCTTCCACCCCGCCAGCAGCGAGTTCGAGCTGACGCTCACGCTGCGAAACCTCGACCTGAGCCAGTTCCTCAACCGCAAGCAGCCAGAAACGCGACCGGCCGATACACCGACACAGCCCGGCCGAGTCGACGGGCGCGTATTCCTGCGCGGAAAGCGGCGCGAGCCGCAATGGCTCAGCGGCGGCGGCCAGTTGCTGATTCGCGGCGGCTCGCTGCTGAATACGCGCGTCTCGGCCGAGCTGGTCGGCGCCTCGCCCGACCGCAGGCCGCGCAGCGACGCCGTCCAGGAAGCGGAGCTGCGCTTCGTCTGGCACGGCGACGAGCTGCAATTCAGCCGCGTCGACATCCGCACACGCGACACGCGCTACGTCGGAACCGGCTCGTGGAATCAGAAGACGGACGCGGTCGACCTGACGCTGCTGGCGGCCAGCCCGGACGCCGCGGGCGGCCTCGGCCCGGTGATCGAGCTCTTCCAGGCCGCGCAGAACGAGTTGATTCAGTATCGCGTCACGGGAACCGCCCGCGCGCCGCAGGTCCGCATCGAGCCGCTCTATGGCGTGACCGACACGCTGCGGAACATCATCGAAGGCCGCTGAGCCGCGCCCGCGGCCTGCCCCACGCCCCCGTCCGGGCGTTTCAGTCGCGCGAGGCCGGCACGATCTTGAGCTTCAGCCGCTCCTGCCCGCGCACGACGACCACCTCGCTCTCCTGCCCGATCTTGAGCGCATCGAGCGCGTACATGAAATCGTAGATGTTCTCTACCTTCCTGCCCGCCAGCTCGACGATGATGTCTCCGCCCTCAAGCCCCGCCTTCTCCGCCGGCCCGCCCTTGCTCACGCCCGAGAGCTTCACGCCGGGAATCGGGCTCTCGCCGTAGTCCGGAATCGTGCCCAGGTAGACCCGCATCTGTCCGCGCGGCGCCCCGCCCGCCGGCCGTGCCTGAGCCACGTACTCCGGCGCCTGCTCGCCGCTCGCGATGCTGCGGCCGATCAGCCCGAACAGCCGCGCGATCTTCGCCGCTCCCTCATAGTTGAGCTTCTCGGCCGTGTCGCGCGGCGTGTGATAGTCCTCGTGCGAGCCCGTGAACGCCGCCAGCACCGGCACGCCCTTCAGATAGAACGACGTGGCATCCGTCGGCAGATAGGCATCGTCGCTCAGCGTCAGCGGCAGCCCGACCGGCACATTCCGCCGCTCGATCTCACCCCGCCAGAACGTGCTCGAACCGACCGCCTGGACAATCAACGACTTGTCCAGCCGGCCGACCATGTCGAAGTTCAGGTATGCCGCGACTTTGCCGCGCAGCTCCGCCGAGCCCGCCCCGCCCGACGCGAGCTGATCGACGAAGTGCTTCGACCCGAGCAGCCCCAGCTCCTCGCCCGACCACGCCGCGAAGACGACACTCCGCGAAAGCCTCAGCTCGCCGCTGCGCTTCTGCTCCGCCAGCCAGTGCGCCAGCTCCAGCATCGCCGCCACGCCCGATGCGTTGTCATCCGCCCCGTGATGCACCTGGCCGCGCTCATCCTCCCTGGCCAGCGAATTCCCGCCCCCTCCCCGCCCCAGATGATCCACGTGTGCGCCGATCACAAGCACCGGCCGATCCCGCGCCTCGTCGTCCGCGGGCAACACCGCGACCACATTACGGCCGGTACGCTGCACCCGCCGCACCTCGATCTTCGCCGCGATCTGCACACCCTCCAGCACGAAACCGGCCGTCGCCTCGCCCCGATCCAGCGCATCCTGAAGGGCCTTGAGCGACTTGCCCGACGCGCCGAGCAGCCGCTCCGCCGCCGCATCCGCCAGCGACACGGCCGCAATGCTCGACCCGCCCAGCGACGCATCCGTCTCCAGCGGCACGAGCTGCTCGCGCACCTTCGAGTTCGGCCCGCTGACGACGATCAATCCCGCCGCCCCGCGGTCGCGCGCGATCATCGCCTTGTGCCGGGTGCTGCTGTAGCGCGCAAGTTCCCGCCGCTGCGCCGCCTCCAGCTCCTCCGGCATGTAGCGAAACACCAACACCCACTTGCCCGCAACGTCCAGCTCGCCGTACGAGTCCATCGCCTCCAGCCCGCCGCCGGCCGGCGCGACGATCCCATACCCGGCGAAGACAACGTCGGCCGGATCAAAATCACCGCTCGCCGAGATCGCCAGCGGCCGCCACGACTCGTCGAGCGCGAGCGACTCCGCCTTCTGCTCACCCGCGCCGCCGCTGTGAATCGTCAGTGCGTTCTGCTCTCCCAGCGCCACGCCCGCCGAGAACTCGAACGGCTGAAAATACCCGTCGCCCCCGCCCCACGGCCGCAGCCCGAACCGCCGGAAGCATTCCGCGACATACTCCGTCGCCAGCCGCTCACCATCCGTCCCCGTCTCGCGACCCGCCATCGCCTCGGCCGTCAATCGCTCCACGTGCGCGCGGATATCCTCCGCCCGAATCGCCGCCGCGAGCTCCGCCGGTGGCCGCACGGCATCTTTCGCCGGCTCCGCCGCTTGCGCCCGCTGACCCGCCCCGCGCAGCAGCGCCGCCGCCCGCTCATGATTCCAGTCCGCCAGGAAAATCTGCGCCGCCCGATTCGGCGTCCGCGTGCTCGTCCAGGCCAGCTTCCGTCCGTCCGGCGAGAAGACCGGCAGCCCGTCGAAACCGTCCGTGTACGTGACCCGCACGGGCTCGCGCTGCCCGGCCGCATCGACCAGATACAGCTCGAAGTTCGAAAACCCGTGCCGGTTCGTCGTGAAGATCAGGTACTCGCCCGACGGGTGAAAATAGGGCGCCCACGACATCGCCCCCAGCGACGTCAACTGCCGCTGATCGCTGCCGTCGACGTTCATCGTGAAGATCTCGGCAGTCGCCCCGTCCTTCGAGAAGCGCCGCCAGCAGATGCGCCGGCCGTCCGCGCTGAAGAACGGCCCGCCGTCATAGCCCGGAACTTCCGTCAGCCGCCGCAGCCCGCTGCCGTCCGCCCGCATGATGTAGATATCCAGGAAGTACGACGGATCGATCTCCAGACGCTTGCGGTCCTCCTCCGACGGCTCCCCGCTGTACGCATGCCGGTTCGACGAGAACGCGATCCACTGCCCGTCCGGTGACCACGAACCTTCCGCGTCATAGCCGCGCGCCGGAGCCAGCGCGCGCATCTCGCCGCTCGCCAGCTCCACCTCGTACAGGTCGTAGTGCTCGTCGTAGTCCCACTCATAGCGGCGCTGCTTACCGCTCGCGCGCGCCTCGAGCTCCGACCTCTGCTTCTCGCGTGCGGCCGGGTCCGCATGCGTCGAAGCGAACAGCACCTTCCGTCCGCCCGGATGAATCCAGGCACACGTCGTCTTGCCGTGTCCGGGCGAAACGCGCTTCGTATCCCCGGTCTCCAGGTCGAGCAGATAGATCTGGTAGAAAGGGTTATCCGGCTCACGCTCGCTTTGAAACACGAGCTTCGTGCCGTCGGCGCTGAAGTAGCCCTCGCCGGCCCGCTTGCCCTCGAACGTGAGCTGCCGCACGCCGCTCAGCAGCGCGGATTCATCCCCCTCCGCCTCGACGCGCGCCTGCGCGGCTGCCGCCCGCGCCACGCTGGCAGGCCCGCACAGCGCCGCCAGCGCGGCGACCACGACCGCCCACGCCGCCACCAAACGATTCGACCCCCGCATTCGCCGATCAGACATGCCTGTTCCGCCCATTTGTCTCCGCTCCACCAGGCCCCGATCAGGCCCGGCCCGAGCGTGCACAAATAGCGGATTCACCCGGCCGCGGCAACGAGCCCGCTCGCAGCACTGCTACCGGCCACCGCGCAGCTCCGCCACCCGCGCGCGCCACGTCTCGATGCTCGCCGCCCGAGACTCGCCCGGCTCGGCCGCCTGCCACTGCTCATACAGCGCGACCAGCCGCTCCGCCACGCGCAGAATCGCCCGCGGCGACGCCCCGCCCTTCTCCAGTCCCTCGACCGCCGCCCGCAGCGACGACTCCGCCTCCCCATAGCGCTGCTGCAACCGCCGCAGTTCACCCAGTTCCCCCACCGCCACCCAGTGATAGTCCGTCGCCTGCACGCCGCGCGATTTCTCCACCGCCTCCGTCAGCAGCGGCTCGGCCGCCGCCAGCTCGCCCCGGCCCAGATGTACCCGCGCCCGCAACACGGCCCCATACAACGTGTCCGCGTGCTCGCTGCCCTTCAGAGCCCGTATGCGGTCGTGCGAGTCCACCAGCAGCGGCTCGGCCTCGTCGAAGCGCTCCAGATCCACCAGCATCCCGCCCAGGTTCCGCGCCACGATCGCCACCAGCAGCGAATCCTCGAGCTGTCGCGCATCAGCCAGCGCCTGCTGAAAAAAGCGCTCGGCCTGGGCATACTGCTCCCGCGCGCGATACAACCGCCCCAGGTTGTTGGCCGTCTCCACCAGCGAGCGATGCGGCAGCGTGTAAAGCCGCCGCTTCATCGCGTACGCCTCCGCCAGCGGCTGCTCCGCCTCCTCCAGCCGCCCCTTCGACTCCAGCAGCCAGCCCAGGTTGTTCAGACTTTCGGCCACCTCGACGTGATCGCCCGGCCAGATCTGCCGCCGGATCGCCAGCGCGGCACGGTAGTGCCGCACCGCCTCCTCGACCTCCCCGCGCCACGAATGCACCGACCCCAGGTGATCCAGCGCCTCGGCGATCTTCGGATGCGCCTCGGGAAGCTGGCCCCGCAGGAGCTCCAGTTGCTGCTCGATCAGTTCCTGCGCCTCGTCCAGCCTGCGCTGTCCCAGCCGCAGCAGCGCCAGGTCCCCCACGCTCGCCGCAACGGACGGATGATCCTCCTCATGCAGCCCGCGGCGGATCTCCAGCGCCCGCTCCAGGTGCGGCGACGCGGCCGCCAGATTCCCGCGCAGATAGAACGACCGCCCGAGCTGTGCCCGCACGGCCGCCTCCAGCTCCGGCCGATGACTCAGGTCGCTGCGTTCCAGCCACTGCGCCACCGACGAGAGCACATCCTCGTCGAGCGGCATTCCGCCGCCCTCCGCCGCGCCGTAGAGCAACTGCGTCACTGGAAAAAAGACGAAGCTGGTCACATCCTCCGCCCGCTTCCGCTGCGCCGCCTCCGACAGATACAGCACGCCCGTCACGACCACGCTGTAGATCAGCAGCCCCGCGACAATCGCCGAGCCCGCCACCAGCCCGCGATGCCGGCGGGCCAGCTTTCGCAGCGTGTACGCGATGCTCGCCGGCCGCGCCTCGATCGGCTCGTCATTCAGATACCGGCGAATGTCGTCCGCCAGCGCCGCCGCCGACGCGTAGCGCCGCTCCCGGTCCTTCTCCAGCGCCTTGCCGACGATCGTCGCCACATCCCCCCGCAGCGCCCGGCTGACCGCACTCAGCGGCAGCGGAGCATGATCCACAATGATCCGCAGCGCCTCGTGCATCCGCCGCCCGTGCAGCTCGTACGGAAGCTGGCCCGCCAGCAGCTCGAACAGCATCACCCCCAGCGAGTACACATCCGACCGCGTATCGATCTCGTCCGGATCGCCCGCCGCCTGCTCCGGCGACATGTACGCCAGCGTGCCGATGATCTGCCCCACGTTCGCGTCCGCCCGCGTCAGCCGCACATCCGCGTCGCTCACCAGCGCCAGCCCGAAATCCAGCACCTTCGGCTGCGCATGCAGCTCCACCGCCCCGCGCCGCGATCTCGCCCCGCTCGACTGCGCCCCCGCGCTGAGCGAGCCCGGCCACGCGGCCGCCACCGGCCCGGCGCCTTCCTCGGCCACGACCAGCACGTTCGCCGGCTTCAGGTCGCGATGAATAATCCCCCGCTGGTGTGCGTGATGCACCGCCTCCGCCACCCGCGCGATCAACTCCAGCCGCTGCCGAACCGAAAGCTGCCGCCGCGCTGCAAAGTCCGTCAGCGGAGTCCCGTTCACCAGCTCCATCGCGAAGAACGGCCGCGGCCCCTGCACCGTCGACAGCGTCCCCGCCTCGTAGATCTGCGCAATCCCCGCATGAGACAGCCGCGCCAGTGCATGCAGCTCCCGCTCGAACCGGCCAAGCGTCTCCGGCGTCGCCACCTCCGGCCGCACGATCTTCAGCGCCACCACCCGCCGCGGCGTGGCCTGTTCCGCCTCGTAGACGACCCCCATCGCCCCTTCGCCCAGTACCCGCCGAAGGCGAAACGGACCTACCCGCGCCCCCAGCAGGTTCCGCAATCCGCCCGGCGGCTCCTCCGCCGCCTCCGCCCCGCCCGGCGGCCGAAGTGGCGGAACCGGCTCATCGCCGGCCGCCTCGCGCAGCAGCTCAAAAAAGTCGCTCTCCGGATGGTCGCTCAATCGGCCCGCTCTCCAGAGGCCGACGGCGCCGAACGTGCACCGTCCGGCGCCGCCGACTCTTCCCCTTCACGGCCCCCGCAACGTGCCCTCAATACTCCGCCGCCTCGTCCCCGAAATGCTCCGCCATCAGCTCACCGAGCCGCTTGCGCACGCGCAACTTGATGTTGTACAACTGGTTAACCGTCATCCCCAGCTCGCCCGCAATATCCGCCGGCGGCCGGTCCATTAGCGCATACTGCACGAATGCCTCATACGTCCGTTCCGCCACTTCCTCACGCACCCGCTCCAGGCAATACATCAGGTGCTCTTTCTCCCACTGCCGCTCCCAGAGCGACCGCCCCTCGTCCTCCACCTCGATCAGCCGATTCAGCACGGCCGATCCCGGCAGCGCCGGCCGCCGGCGGCGGAACAGGTCGATCACCTTGCGGTTCACCATCGTCCGCAGCCAGCGCTTGAAGGTGCCCTTGCGGCGGTCGTGCACGAAGCCGACCAGGTGGCGGTTGATCGAGACCATGCACTCCTGCGCGATGTCGTCGGCGTCGGCCCGCGAGAGCCCCCGCGCCCGCGCATAGCGGAAAATCAGCGGAAAATAGATGCGGTTGAATTCGTGCCAGGCGGCCGCGTCCTGCGGATTCCTGACGCGCGCAAGCAGCGAGACGCGGGTCGTATCCATCGCCACTTCCTCACCCGCGCCGGCGGAGACCGAACTGGCCGGTGAACCCCCGACGCGGCCGCCGCAGACCGCGGATTTGCGAATGTCGCAGAGCAGCGAATTGTAACTCGAATTCCGACCGCCACCGCAGCCGGCGGCCGTCCAGAGCGTTACAATCGCCCGCGTCGCGGTCCGACTCCGGTTGATTCGATTGACGCCTCTCACGTACACACAGACGGATTCCGAGCATGCAGCCACACCGCCCGATCGCTACACAACATCATTTCACTCAAGCACTTACCGCCATCACTCTGGCCGCCCTGCTCGCCGGCCCCTCGGCCGTTTTCACGGCGGCCGTGGGCGAGCGCGCGGGTGCCATGGGCAAGCGCAGCTTGCCCGTGCCGGCCAACGCACAGACGACCGAGTCCCAAACCACGACGTCCGAAGACCTCACACACGGCTATCACAACCACGCCGACCGCTCCGAAGCTCTCCGCACACTCGCCGCCACCCACCCCGACACCATCCGCCTCGAAGCCCTCGCCAGCTCGCATCTGGGCCGCGACATCTGGCTCGTCCAATTCGCCGCCCCCGGCGCCCTGCCGGCCGACCGCCGCCCCGTCATCCTCATCGTCGCCGGAGTCGACGCCGACACGCCCGCCAGCAGCGAAACCGCCACCCGTATCCTTACGCAGATCACCGAGCGCGTCCGCAACGAGCCACAGGGCGACACCGCCACCGCCCTCGCCCGTTTCACGCTCTGGGTCATCCCCTGCCTCGACCCCGACGGCATCGAACGCTTCTTCGCCGCCCCGCGCAGCGCCCTCCGCGGCAACGCCCGTCCCATCGACGAAGACCGTGACGGGGCCGCCGACGAAGACGGCCCCAACGACCTCAACGGCGACGGCTGGATCGGCGTCATGCGCATCCCCGACCCGCTCGGCGACTGGCTCCCCGATACCGACGACCCCCGCATGCTCCGCCGCGCGGACCGATCCAAAGGCCAGCGCGGCCAGTACCGACTCCTTTCCGAGGGAATCGACGACGACGGCGACGGACAGATCAACGAAGACGGCCCCGGCCGCGTCGACCTCGACCGCAACTGGCCGCACCTCTATGAGCCCGGCCCGCCCGAAACGGGCCCGCATCAGCTCTCCGAGCCGGCCACCCGCGCGCTCGCCGAGCGCGTCGTCGAAAACCCGCGCATCGCGGCCGCCCTCGTCTTCGGCCGCCACGACAACATCGTCAGCGTGCCCAAGGGCCGCGACCGCGGCCCCGACGGCGAGAGCTACCGCGATCTGCACCCCGACGACGTCGCCCTCTACGAGCACCTCGCCGAGCGCTTCCGCGAGCAGACCTCGCTCAAGGCCGGTCCCGGCGCGAGCCCGGCCGGCACGCTCTACGCCTGGCTCTACGCGCAGCGCGGCATCTTCACGCTCGCAACCTCGCTCTGGTGGGTGCCCGAGAAAGCCGACAAGCCGACCGACTCCCAACCCGCGGATTCCCAACCCACCGACTCACAGCCCGCGGCCACCGAAGCCGCGCCGGCCGATCCGACTGACGCGGCGGACAGCTCCACAGACGATCCGCCGGCCGCAGCGAACGGCCAGGCCAATCCGCAGGCCGGCCAGCGTGCGATCCGAGGCGGCCGGCGCGGCGGACCCGGCGGCCCGCCGGACGGCCGCCCACCCGGCCCGCGCGGCGGCGACCTGCCCGACTCGGCGGGCGACGACCCGCTCACCGCGGCGGTGCAGGCCTCCAAGGCCCTCAAGAGCTGGCTCGAATACAGCGACCAGCAGCGCGGCGGCGCCGGTTGGCTCGAATGGCAGCCCGTCGATCACCCCGAGTTCGGACGCGTCGAAGTCGGCGGCCTGCGACCCTATTTCACAACCTGCCCGCCCGCGGCCGAGCTCGATTCGATCGCCACTGCTCAGGCAGATGTGCTGGCCGAGCTCTGCCGCTGGCTGCCGGCCATCCGCATCGAGCCCGGCGAGATCAGGCACGAAGGCGGGGGCGTCTGGCGGGTCGAGCTGCGCGTCACCAACGACGGCACGCTGCCAACTTCGCTCGCCGCCGCGCGCCACGCCCGCTTCCCCGGCTTTGCCATCCGCCCGGAGCTCGACGCCGACCGCATCCTCGGCGGCCGCCGCATCGAGCGCATCGCCAACCTCGACGGCAACGGCGGCGCGGCCGAGCTGACGTGGCTGATCCGCGGCGAATCCGGCCAGGACATCGCCTTCCACGTCGTCCACCGCATGCACGGGGAGTGGACCGTCAGCATCCGGCTGCCCGACTCGAAAGACGGCCAGGAGTAAGTCATGATCCGGAGAACGTGCCCGCTTCTGCCGCTGCTGCTGCTCTTCCCCGCCGCGAGCCTCGCCCAGGACGGCTATCAATACGAAAGCCGCGTCAACATCACCTGGAACCGGCTCTACACCTACGACGAAGTCGTCGACATCTGCCGCCGCCTGGTCGACGCCTATCCGAACCTGCTGACGATGGAGTCGATCGGCAAAAGCGTCCAGGGCCGCGACATGTGGGCCCTCACCCTCAACAACGCCGGCACCGGCCCGCACGACGCCAAGCCGGCCATGTACATCGACGCCAACATCCACGGCAACGAGGTGCAGGGAAGCGAGGTCGTGCTCTACACCATCTGGTATCTCACCAAGAGCCACGGCCGCGTCGAGAACCTCACCGAGCTGATCGACCGCTGCTCGTTCTATTTCATCCCCATGGTCAACCCCGACGGCCGCGCCTACTGGTTCGACGAGCCGAACACCGCCAGCTCCTCCCGCGGCGGCCAGAAACCGACCGACAACGACGGTGACGGCCTGTTCGACGAGGACCCGCCGAACGACCTGGACGGCGACGGCCTGCTCCTCGAAATGCGCCGCGAGGACCCCAACGGCGGCTGGCGCGAATCACCCGAGGACCCGCGCATGCTCATCCGCGTCGAGCCCGAAGCGCGGGGCGAATTCAAGCGCTATGAGCGGCTCGGCCTCGAAGGCATCGACGACGACGGCGATGGCCAGATCAACGAGGACGGCCCGGGCGGCTACGACACCAACCGCAACTGGCCGGCCGACTGGCAGCCCAACTACATCCAGTTCGGCGCCGGCGAGTTCCCGCTCAGCCTGCCCGAGTCGAAGTGCATCGCCGACTTCATCCTCGCCCGGCCGAACATCGCCGCCGTCCAGGCCTATCACAACTCCGGCGGCATGATCCTGCGCGGCCCGGGCGCCCGCTACGTCGAATACGACCGCCGCGACATCGCCGTCTACGACCACATCGGCCGCCGCGGCGAGCAGATTCTGCCCTTCTACCGCTACATGATCATCTGGCAGGACCTGTACACCGTGCACGGCGGCTTCGTGAACTGGACCGCGGAGGACCTGGGCATCATCAGCTTCACCAACGAGCTCTGGACGCCCAACAAGTACTACGACAGCGCCGAACGCGCCTCGCCCGCCCAGCGCTACGCCTTCGATGACATGCTCCTGTTCGGCCAGTCCTATACGCGCTGGAAACCCTTCGACCACCCCGTCTACGGCAGGATCGAGATCGGCGGCTGGTCGAAATGGACCGGCCGCGTGCCGCCCGCCTTCAAGCTCGAGGAGGAGTGCCACCGCAACTTCGCCTTCACCATGTATCACGCCTCGCACATGCCGCTGCTCGAGTGGTCCGAGCCCGAGGTGACGCCCCTGGGCGGCGGCCTCTCGCGCATCCGCGCGGACGTGCTCAACCGCCGGCTCATCCCCACGGTGACCGAGCAGGGCCGCCGCCGCGGCTACGGCCCGCGCGACTACGCCGAGATCTCCGGCGACGGCCTGACCGTCATCGCCGGCGGCACGCTGCGCGACCGCTTCACCGCCCCCTTCGAGTTCCTCGAGCATCAGCCGCAGCGAGTCTGGGCCGACGGCGGCATCGACGGAGAGGGCCGCCAGACCTTCCAATGGATCGTCTCCGGCGCCGGCGAAGCGACGCTGCGCTATTCCAGCCCGCGCGCCCGCGACATCGAGCTCAAGCTCCACATCGCGCCCGCCCCGTAGCTGGTCCGGCTGGCCAGGAGTCGCAACCTGGGCAGCGCGGGCGCCGTGCCCGCAACCCGCTGTGAATCGCCCTCGGGCAGCGCCGGCGCCGTGCCCCCCGGCCGGGTCGCGGCTCGCCCCGCGGCCCGGCCGGTTCACAGGAGAACGTCCGCGTCAGTTCATGTTGGCGACGGCCCGGAGCTGCTGAATGAACTTGTAGCGCTTCATCGCGTCCTCGTCGTCGCGCACAGCCTTCACGTCGCCGAGAGAGTTGTTCGCCAGCTTCACGTAACAGTCGTAGCTGCTGAAGGCTCGCGTCGCGGGCGACGGCAGCGGCGTCGGCCGCTTGTACTCCACGTCGAACCCGCCCCCGCCGTCGTCCAGGCAGTACACGTAGTCCGTCGTCGAGCTCGTCGCCGGCTCCGAATGCATCGCCATCGTCGGCAGCGGAGTCGTCGTCTCCTCTCCCGCCACCGGCTGAATGATCGCCTCGGGACCTACCCAGGCTCGCGGTGTACCCAGCGCCGGCCAGCCGTTCGCCAGAATCATCGCCCCATACAGCACCCGCACCTCATCCTTGTTCGGGTCGTTCGCGTCCTCGATCTCGACCGACAGGCACCCCTTCACGTCCGTCGTGTTGTAGGGCACGCCCAGCAGCGCCACGTACGATTTCGGCGTCGCCTCCCGCGTCGTGATGCGCAGCTTGAGGGCCACGAAGTCCCCCGTCTCCAGCCGGTTGTTCGCATCCAGCGTCAGCGGCAGCCCGTTCGGATCGAGGCTGGTCATATCCGTGTACGACAGGCTCTTGCCGTCGCCCGACCGCGACACGACCCCCAGCAGCCGAAACGTCGGCAGGCTGGGCGGCGGCATGCCCGCCGCGCCCGGCTCTGCCGCCGCCGGCCCTCCGCCCGCCCAACCCGCCGCCAGAACCCCGAGAAAACTCCCGCCAATCACCCCCCACCAGCGCGCTGACGCCCTCGCCTCGCCCGAATTCATCGGCTCACTCCGCTGCGGCTCAGATATGAATCACTCACCCAGAAGGGCCGGACCAGAAGCCGCGCAGCCAGCTCGCTGGCCGAAACGAACCCAACCCACGGAATAAACGGGACGAACGAGTAACTACTCACGCGGAAAATCAAAACTGTCAGCAGAATCCCCACGATTCCCACAGCCCCGTACAGCCCGAGCCGCCACAGCACGCCCCACCCCAGCCGCCCGATGACCACCCCCAGCCCAGCCGCCGCCACCGACACCAGCACGATGTCGTAGAACATCGCCGGCCGCCGGATCCGAACCCCGCGGAGCATCGTCTCGATCGCCGACAACGCCGCGGCCGACTTCGGCACATGCTCCCCGCGCACGCTGCGGGCGTAAGCATTGACCATGTCCCGAACGTCGTCGACGTACACGACCCGCCCGGAGACCAGCGCCCGCTGCTGCTCGCTCGGCAGCCGCAGAAACTCGCCCAGCTCGACCGTCGCCGCATCCAGCACGCTCGCCGGCGGCACATCCACCACCAGTTCCGCGACCATATCCCCCGCCCGAATGCCGAATCCGGCCTCATCCGCCGGCTCAGCCCGCACGGCGCTCACCTCCAGCCGCTCCTGCCACGCCGGCCGCCGCCCCTGCGGATGGCGCGCGTCCGGCTCGAAGTAGAGCAGATCGATCATCGCCTCGATCCGATGCCGCAAGCGGAACTCCGCCTGGTGCCTCGGCGCCCGATACGCCGCCACGGCCAGCAGGGCGACCGACGGCCACGGCGGCGCCAGCTCGCGCTGAATCAGCAGCTCAGCGCTCCAGGGCTCGCCATCCGCGATGCGATACGACTGGACGCCCAGCAGCAGCGCGTCGCGAATGCGCGCAGAGACGAACGGCTGGCCCGACTCATCCGTCCGCAGGCTGCCCATATGGGCGATCACCTGAATCCCCGCCCGCTGGGCGGCGCGAATCCCCGCCAGCAGGTCCTCGTCTGCGGAGCCGGCCGGCAGACGGAAATGAAGATTGACCGCGATCGCCCGCGGCTGGCACTCGGCCAGCCGGTTCAGCAGCAGCCCGAAGATGCGCCGCGCGCTCTGCAAGTGCCGGTTGCTCACGTCCGCGACACCGTGCTCCGCCGCGATCTGCTCAAAATCGGTCTTCGGCGTCACGGCGATGCAGCGAACATGATCGAAACGGCTGAGCGCCGCCTCCGGCGCGAGAAACGAGCTGAGCAGCCCCTCATAAACGCGGGCCAGCGGCGACCACACCTGCGTCGCGTAGTACCCCGGCAGCAGCGCCAGCAGCGTCGCCGCCGCCACGATTCCCAGCGACGCCGCGGTCACGTTCCGCCGCGCCGCATGACGCACCTGCCCCGCGACCCGCACCAGCGTGCTCAGCCGCCGCGCCTCCAGCGGCTCGCCCGAAAGGTAGTGCCGCAGGTCCCGCGCCACCTCCGCCGCCGACGCGTAGCGCAGCTCACGCGGCTTGGCGAGCATCGTCAGCACGATCGTCTCCAGCTCGCGGCCGATCATCGCCCCGCCGGCCTGCGAATCCGGATCACCGCCGCCCGACGACCGCCCCCGCAGCGACGGCCGCTCCGGAGGCGTCTCCACGATGTGCTGCATCACCTCCGTCAGCGGCCCGTTCACCGGATAGGGAAACCGCCCCGTCAGACAGCGATAGAAAACGACCCCCAGCGAGTAGATGTCCGAGCGGGCATCGAGCACCTCCGTCCCGCCGCGCGTCTGCTCCGGCGACATGTACGGCACCGTCCCCACCACCTCGTTCGTCACCGAAACGGCGCCGTCGCCCCCCACGCTCTGCCGCGCCAGACCGAAATCCAGAATCCGCGGCTGCCCGTCCGCGTCCACGATGATGTTCGACGGCTTCAGATCGCGGTGAACCACCCCCCGCTCGTGCGCATAGGCCAGCGCATCGCACAGCCGCGCCAGCAGCTCGACGACCTGCGCCGTGCTCAGATGCTGCTGCCGGACGTAGCGGTCCAGCGCCGCCCCCTCGACGAAGTCCATCGCGCAGAACTGCCGCCCGTCCGCCGTCAGCCCCGCGTCGAAGATTGTCACGATCCCCGGATGGCGGAACTGCGCCGCCAGCCGAATCTCGCGCTCGAACCGCCGCCGCGCCGACTCCTCCCCCGCCGCGGCCGGCTGCAGCACTTTCACCGCCACCCGCCGCTGCGTCGCGACCTGCTCAGCCTCGAAGACGATCCCCTGCCCGCCCGACGCCAGCACCCGCACGAAGCGGTAGCCCGCGATCTGCGGCCACTCACCGCCGCCCGCCCGCACCTCCCCGGCCGGCCGCGTCGCCGGCTCGGCGCTCGCCTCCGGCGGCACGGACGCACCCGGGCGCGCAGGCTCCTCTCTGAGCGTCATCCCACGTTCCTCGCCCGGTCCGGGCAGGCAGACACCGGGGCGACCCTCCGCATCCGCCGCGGAGGCACCCGGCGCGCCCAGCTCGCGCTACGTCGCCCTATCTTTCCTTGTCGAGCTCGAAGGCCCGGTGGACGGCCTGAAGCGCGCGGTCGCCGTCGGCCCGGGGCACCAGCACGCTGATCACGATTTCGCTCGTGGAGATGTTCTCGACGTTGATCTGCTCGGCCGCCAGCGCGTCGAACATCCGCGCCGCCACGCCGCTCTGCGAGCGCATCCCCACGCCGACGACGCTGACCCGCGACAGGTCCTGGTTCAGCTCGACGGCCCGCGCCCCGAACCGCTGCCCGATCAGCTCCGCCACCGCCTGCGCCTCGCCCAGATCGCTCCCCTCGATCGTGAACGCCAGCGTCACCTCGCGGCCCCCGTCGACGATGTTCTGAATGATGTCGTCCACCAGGATGCGCCGCGCCCCCAGCTCGTCGAAGATCGCCGCCGCCACCCCCGGCCGGTTCGGCAGACCGTGCAGCGTCACCCGCCCGATCTCCGGCTTGAGCGTCGCACCCGCGACGACCACGTCTTCCATGCCCGCTGGATGTGCCATGATCATCGTCCCCGGATTATCCGTGAAACTGCTGCGCACGTGAATCACAGTGCCGTACTTCATCCCCAGCTCGATCGAGCGCCCGTGCATGACGCCCGCCCCCAGGCTGGCCAGCTCCAGCATCTCCTCGTAGCTGATCGCGTCGATCTTCCGCGCCGTCGGCACGCGCCGGGGGTCCGCTGTATAGACCCCGTCCACATCCGTGTAGATCTCGCACACCTCCGCCCCCAGCGCCGCCGCCAGCGCCACCGCCGTCGTGTCGCTCCCCCCGCGCCCCAGCGTCGTGATGTTGAACTCCGGGTCCACCCCCTGAAACCCCGCCACGATCACGATCCGCCCACGGTCGAGCTGCTCGCGAATCCGCCCGCAGTTGATCGACCGGATCCGCGCCCGCGTATGCACGCTGTCCGTCAGCATCCCCACCTGCGCCCCCGTCATGCTGATCGCCTCGTGACCCGCCTCGTGGATCGCCATCGCCATCAGCGCGATGCTCACCTGCTCGCCCGTCGACAGCAGCATGTCCATCTCGCGCTGCGCCGGACGCCGCGTCACCTGATACGCCAGCTCGATCAGCCGGTCCGTCGTGTGACCCATCGCCGATACGACCAGCACCACCTGCTTGCCGCTGAGCTTGGCACGCACCGCCCGCCGCGCCGCCAGGTGAATCCGGTGCGCATCCGCCACGCTCGTCCCGCCGAATTTCTGCACGATGATCGGCATAGACCGCGAATCTTACCCCAACCGCCCGCACGCTCTCAAAGCGCGCAGCCCCGCCCGCCATCCGCCCCGCCTGTGCCCTGAAATATCGAGGAAAACCGGCCGGCCGCAAGCCCGCCAACGGCCGCCGGCCGCTACGGAATCACGAACCCGTTCGGCGCGAAGGTCAGCCCCTCCACCACACCGCTGGGCCGCACGACGCTCCCGCTCGGATACCAGTACTCGACGCTGCGCGCCATCTCGTCGCTCAGCCGCCGCACGCTCCCGTCGAAAAAGGCCGCGTTGATCGCCCCCTGGTTGTCGAACACGCTCCGCGTCACCCGGTCCCGGTCCGGGCAGCCGTGCCGGAAGCTCAGCGGCAGATTCTGCCCGCTCGACGGCGACCCGCGCGACACCGGCCGGTCGTCCCACGTCCGCGTCCCGGACGCCACTCCGTACGCCGTCGAGCCGCTCCACCAGCCGCCGCCGTCCGTGAACGAGCCGAAATCCGACGGCGTCGGATTGACGTCGTGATCCAGAATCCCGGTCACATCCAGATAGCGCGTCCCGTCGGCCGCCGCGATCTTCCGCGCCGGCGTGCCCACCTTGTCCAGCCGCGACACGTAGTCGCGCGAGTCCACCTCCCAGTCGCGCCGCCGCCCGGACTCCGCCCGCGTCGCCTCCGGCCCGATCGTTTCCGCGTAGATCGGAGTCGAACCGCCGCCCTGCACGAAGTACCCCACCGTCCGGTTGCGCTGCAACTGCCCCCAGTACTGGAAATACGCCGGCATCAGATAGCTCAGCGAGGTCCAGTTCCCGATCTCGCGAAACGCCGCCTGGTCCGGCGGATTCTGGTAGATCACCGAATTGATCGTCTGCTGCGACGGGCAGCGATACTCGTTCAGAATGCGCGCGAAGCGCTCCGCCCGGTTGTTGCCCAGGTCCGTCGTCTCCATCCGCAGAAGCGGCGTGATCCAGTCGAACGACTGCACCGGCAGCTCCGGGTTCGACAGCGCCGGCGGCGTCATCGGCCCGCCCCGCAGCGCCCGAATCGCCACCCCTGTCGTATTCACGCCGGGAATCCAGTCCTCGTTCTCCGTCGCGTATGCCGTCAGCCCCGTCGCCAGCCCGCGCAGGAATACGCCGCACTTGGCCGCCCGGGCCTGCTCACGCGCGCAAGTCAGGCTCGGCAGCAGAATCGAGATCAGAAGCGCGATGATCGCCACGACCACCAGGAGCTCGATCAGTGTGAACGCCCCCCGCCCCGACCTCGCCGTCTGTTTCATCCCATGCTCCATCTCGAAGAGCCCTGCGACTACGGAGATGCCCGCACCTGCATCGTTTGCAGGTCGATCATTCTGTTCTGCTCCCCCAACTGCTCCAACACCGACCGGTAGCGACCGCTCACCAGCCAGACGCCATCCTTCTCATACGCCGGCAGCAACGTCGCCTGGCCCGTCTTCGGGTTGTCAGCCGGCAGAAACGTCACCCGCGAGCGCGGCACCTCGAAGCGCTCCCCCGTCGCCGCACAAACCATCGTAATCCGGTCCGGCAGCGCATCCGGATTGCCGCCGCGCCAATAAATCACGCCCGCCGCCGCAACCAGCAGCACACCCGCGATCGCCAGCTTCACCTTCTGGGTCCCCAACGCTACGGCCATCTCGCTTTCCGCCGCAGGCCCGCCCCCGCCGCCACACGCCACGTGCGCTCGACCCAGACCGCGATCCGCCTCAAAAGTCTACCCGCACGGCGGTCATTCCGGCCAGCCGCCGCCACCCGCAGGGCCACTTTCCCGCCGGCCACCCCGGATGCCGGCCCCGTCTGGGTCGCCTCGCCGCACAATTCCGGCCAGCTTGCCATTCTGCCATCGACGCGTTTCGAGGATGCTAACAGATTGTTAGCATCGCGCTAAGATTAGCGGCCGGCCGGGGAGCGCTCGGCCTGCTCCGGCGCGGCACCCGCTCGCACTCCGCCTGCTACAACCCATACTCCTTGATCTTCCGATACAGCGTCCGCGTCCCGATGTTCAGCATTTTGGCCGCCTGCTCGCGGTTGCCCCCCGTGGCCTGAAGCGTCCGCTCGATCAGCATCCGCTCCACCTGGTCCCACGTCAGCCCGACCAGCCCGCCGGCCCCCAGCGGAACCAGCTCGCGCGATCCGCGAATCCCCTCCGGCAGGTCATCCGCCTCGATCTGCCGATCGATCACCTCGCACGCCAGCCGCACGATCACGTTCCGCAGCTCGCGCACGTTCCCCGGCCAGAAATATCGCGTCAGGTAGCTCATCGCCTCGCTCGAGACGCTTGGCACGGCCGTCCCGTGCTCGCGGTTCGCCTCCTCCAGCAGATGCACCGCCAGCAGCGGAATGTCCTGCCGCCGCTCGCGCAGCGGCGGCACGCGAATCTCGAACTGGTTCAGCCGGTAGAACAGGTCCTCGCGAAACTCCTTCTTCTCCACCAGCTCGCGCAGGTCCCGGTTCGTCGCCGCGATCACCCGTACGTCCACCCGCAGCACGTCCGTCGAGCCCACCGGCGTGATCTCGCGCCGGTCCAGCGCCCGCAGCAGCTTCGCCTGCATCACCAGCGGCATGTCGCCCACTTCGTCCAGAAACAGCGTCCCCCCGTCCGCCGCCGCGAAGTACCCCTTCCGGTCCGAAACCGCCCCCGTGTACGCCCCGCGCACGTGCCCGAACAGCTCGCTCTCCAGCAGATTCTCGTTCAGCCCCGCGCAGTTGACACTCTTGAGCGGCTTGCGGGCCCGGTCCGACTGGCGGTGAATCGCCTCCGCGATCAGCTCCTTGCCCGTTCCCGTCTCCCCCAGAATCAGCACCGTCGCCTTATTCCGGGCCGCCTTCTTGATCCGCTCCGTCACCTTGCGAATCTGCGGCGAGCTGCCGACGATCCCCTCGAAAATCTCGCCCCGCTGCTCCTCCAGCGACTCGCGCAGCCGACGGTCCTCCTGCGCCGCCACCGTCTTCGCCGCGATCGAGTCGATCTCGCGCGTCAGCTCGCGGTCGTCCGCCTCGCCGCTGACCCGGCGCAGAGCAACCGAGCCCACCTCCGGCAGCGGCTGATCCGCCCCAACCACCAGCACCACCGCATCGCCCGACACCTTCGCCAGGTCCGCCGCCAGCGCCTCCACCGCCGACCGCCCGTCCAGTCGCGGCGAAGTCACCACCACGTCCGGCGTCCGCGAACGCAGCGATTCCAGCGCATCCTCCAGGCTGCTCACGTGGTGGCAGGCATGCCCGTGCTGATCGTGCAGTGCCTGACTCAGACGCGATCCCCGCGCCTCGTCATCCAGCACCAGCAAGATGAATGCAGTCCGTGACATCTCTCGCGCAACAGTTCCTTCGCCACTCGCGCCCGTCCGCTCAAACCTCGCCGCCGACCGCCGCGTCCCGCCCTCAACCCCCCGCCCCAGGCACGACGTCCAGCCGCGGATTCTCCGGCCAGCCCGAGATATGCACCTCCGCACGCCCCTGCAAGACCCCCACCAGCCGCCGGCCGATGAACTCCGCCCGCCAGCCCCGCAGCAGCGCCGGGACCTCACCGTTCTCCCCCGATAGATGATCCAGCAGCTCCCGCGCCCGCTGCGTCCCGCCTACCAGATCGTAGCTCACGCCCTCCTCGTGGCAGATCGCCCGCGCCACCGCCGACAGCACATCCAGCATCACCTTCGCCATCGGCGTCTCTTCCCGCGGCCGCTCCGCCTGCGGAAGCTCCGACTCCGGCAGCCGGCCCGTATCCTCCAGCAGCTTCAGAATCTCCTTCTGAATCCGCGGATTACGGGCCTGCGGAAACCCACGCATCACCGCCAGGTCCTCCGCCTTCCGCGGCCGCCGACGCGCGATCTCCACCAGCATGTCATCCCGAATCAGCGCCCGCGCCGGCCGGTTCTTCTCGCTGGCCCACTGCTCGCGCCACGCGATCAGCCGCTCCAGCGCCGCCAGCCCCCGCCCGTCCAGCTTGCTCGCCCCCTTCAGCCGCGCGACCCGCCCCGTCGTCATCCGGTCGTACAGCTCCGGCTGCTCGAACCGCGCGAACTCCTCCCGCGCCCATTCCGTCCGACCCAGCTCCGCGAGCTGCTGCGACAGTCGCTCATGCGCCGCCGGCAGATGCGCCACATCCTCCACCGCGTAGCGAAGCTGCTCGCGCGTCAGCGGCCGACGCAGCCAGTCCGTCAGCGTCTGCCCCTTGATCAGCCGCCGGCCCAGCACCAGCCCCACCAGCCGCGACAGGCTCAGCGGATAGCCGTGCCCCGTCAGCCCCGCCGCGATCTGCACGTCGAACACGTTCCGCGGCGGCTTGCCCGTCGCCCGCATGCACAGGTCGAAGTCTTCCTTGCCGGCGTGCACGATCGTCACCACCGCCGGGTCGCACACCAGCTCCCAGAAGCAGGAGAACTCGATCCCCTCGGTCGGGTCGATCAGCCACACCTGCCGCCCGTCGCAGACCTGCACCAGGCACAGGATCGCATCGTACGTATCGTCGCGGATGAACTCGGTGTCGAACGCCAGCCGCCCCTCCCCGCGCCACTGGCGGCAGAGCTCTTCGAAGCGGGACTGGTCGCCGACGATTTGCGCGGCTTGCGAACTCATGCGGCTCTGACTGGACCGGCCGGCAACTGCCTCATCGATCTGTCTCCGTCGCCGGCCGCAGACCGCCTCCGCCCACGGCCGCCGGCCGCGGTCAGATCACCCGGCCGGACGCGCCGGTCAGGCGCCGCCGACCTCGAAACGAAGGAACTGACGCACCGTCAGCTTCGGCGAAATGTCCTTGAGCACCTGCGCCACCGAGCGCTTGTCGTCTTTGACGAAGGGCTGCTCCAGCAGCACGAAGTCGGCGAACCAGCGGTCCAGCTTGCCCGAGACGATCTTCTCGACCACCGGCTCCGGCTTGCCCTTGGCCGCCTCCTTGGCCGCCTCGCGCTCGCGGGCGACCTCTTCCGGCGCGACCTGATCGCGGTTCGTGCAGCGCGGCTTCATCGCCGTCACGTGCATGCAGATGTCCGCCGCCAGCTCCGGCGGGCACGGCTCACTGAACTGAACGATCACGCCCACCTGCGCATTGTGGTGAATGTAGCTGCCCACCGGGCCGTCCACCGACGCCACCCGCGCGATCTGCATCTTCTCGCGAATGCGGTTGAAGACCTCGTGCAGCCGGTCGCCCACCGTCTGCGCACTGTTGCCCGGCAGCGGCTTGGACGAGACGCTCTCCGGCGTCGGATTCTCCATCCCCGCCGCAACCTGCGCCACCGCCGCCGCAAGACTCACGAAATCCTCCGTGCTCGCAACCGGCGCCGTCTCACACCGCAGCTCGCAGATGCCCGCCCGCCCCGTCTTCGCATCCACGTAGCACGCGATCCGCCCCTCCGACGCCACCCGGTCGGCCATCTTCTCGACCCGCCCGAGCCCCGCCTTGCGCAGCCACTCGATCGCCTTGTCCTCGTCGCCGCCCGACTCCGTCAGCGCACGCTTGCAATCCATCAGCGGTAGGCCGGTCTTCTCCCGCAACGCTCTCACCTGCTCGGCCGATATCGACATCTGGCACCGTCTCCACGACATTCACGCCGGCGACTCCCGCGCCGCGCGACGATTCCTCAATCACCGCAATCGGGTTTGAATGTTTCCTGCGACAGCCCCGGCCGCCCGGAGGGCCGCCGGCCCGATCCAACGCCGGCAACCGGCCGACTACGACTGCTCCGGCGCGGCCGCAGAATCCGACTCGCTCGCCGCGGGCGCCTCGTCGGCCGCCGGCGGAGCCGGCATCACCGCCGTGCCCGCATTGGCCACCGCCACGCTCTCGGGCCGGCCACGCTTCGAGCGCCGACGCGGAGCCCGCTCCCCCTCGCCCTCCCACGACTCCTCCGGCTGCGGCGGCAGCTCAGGACGGCTGCGCTTCGCCTCCTCCACCGCGTCCGCCAGCCGCGAGACGACGAGCTGAATCGCCCGCATCGCGTCGTCATTACCCGGAATCGGAATGCTCACGTGATCCGGGTCCGAGTCCGTGTCGATCAGGCAGACCGTCGGGATGCCCAGCGCCTTCGCCTCACGAAGGCAGTTGACCTCCTTGCGGACGTCGACCACTACCAGCGCCCCCGGCAGCCGCGTCATCTTGCGAACACCCGACAGGTTTCGCGTGATCTTCTCCAGCTCACGCGACAGCATCGCCTTCATCTTCTTCGAGTAGCCCGTCTCCCAGTTCGGGCTCGCCATGATCGCTTCCAGCTCCTCCAGCCGCTGTAACCGCGACCGGATCGTCCGGAAGTTCGTCAGCGTCCCGCCCAGCCAGCGCTCCGTCACGCAGTGCATGCCGGTCCGCTCGGCCGCCATCCGAACCGGCTCCCGCGCCTGCCGCTTGGTCCCCACGAAGAGCACGTCGTCCCCGCGCGAAACCACCTTCGCCAGGAACCGCTGCGCCAGCAGCAGCCCCCGCAACGTCTCTCGTATGTCGATGATATGAATCGAGTTGCGCTTCCCGTAGATGAACGGCGCCATCTTCGGGTTCCACCGGCTGCAATGGTGGCCGAAGTGGATACCCGAGTCCAGCAGTTCGCGGACTACTGCTGATGCCAAAACGCACCTCCCAAGATAGATCGCAACACGACCCTCGAACCTCCGTTTCTGAAGCTTTCGCCCACGCCAGCCGGCAGACACGCCGCACCCGCAGGTACTCGACGCGTACCGACTTCCGACAGAACGGTGTAGGTTATCGACGCCGCCCAGCGCCCGTCAAGGGTCGAACGTCCGCTCCAGGCCCATTCCGGCCGCTTCAGCACGCCGGCCCATTCGTCCGATACCCCCGTCGGAGACCCTGCTGATCCGCCACCGGAGCGTGGCCCGACCGCTGGAACCGCAGAATGTCCGAAATCCTCGACCAGCAAGAAGTTGAGGCCCTCCTGGCCGCCGTCAAGGAGGGCGAAACGCCCGCATCCGGCCCCGCGACCGCCGGCGAACCGGAATCCCCCTTCAGCATCGCCGCGGAAGCGGTCCCATACGACTTCACGCGGCCGGAGCGCGTCAGCAAGGACCAGATTCGCGCCCTGGCCTCCATCCACGAGGTCTTCGCACGCAATTTCGGCGCGACGCTTTCCGGATTTCTGCGAACCATCATCGACGTCCACGTGCTCGGCGTCGAGCAGCTCACCTACAACGAGTTCATTCACTCGCTGCCCAACCCGACCTGCTTCATGGTCATCCAGGCGCCGCCGCTCGAAGGCCAGATGTGCCTCGAGCTCAGTCCGCTGATTGTCTACCCGATCATCGACCGCCTCCTGGGCGGCAGCAACCAGACCCAGTTCATCCCGCAGCGGCCGCTGACCTCGATCGAATCGCGCCTCACCTCGCGCATCGCCGAGAAGGCCCTCGAACACCTCTCCGAAGTCTGGCGCAACCTCGTCGACGCCCGCTTCGAGATCGTCGAAACCGAGAGCAACCCGCACCTCGTGCACATCGTCGCACCCACCGAGGTCGTCGTCTTCATCACCTTCGAGCTGCGCTTCGGCCAGTGCGTCGGCACGATGAGTCTCTGCATCCCCTTCAACACGATCGAGTCCGTGCTCAGCCGGCTCACCACGCAGTCTTGGTTCTTCAAGCCCCGCGCCACCGCCGGCACGCACCAGCAACGCATCCTCCGCAACCTCTCGCACTCCAGCGTGGAGCTGACGACCTACCTGGCCGAGTCCCGCATCCGCCTCAGCGAGCTGCGCTCGCTGCGGCCGGGCGACCTGATCACCTTCGACAAGCGCGCCGGCAAGGACCTCATCATCCGCGTTGCCGGCCTCAACAAGTTCGCCGGCCAGCCCTGCCAGCTCCGCGGCCACCGCGCCATCCGCCTCACCCGCAAGGCCCCGATCGACGAACCTCTCTGAACCGAATCGACGAGCCATTCTGAGCCGCCGCGACGAGCCCGGAGCGCGGTACGGCAAAGGTTCTCTTTGCCGCCGGCCGGGTGGCATGGGCAAGCGCAGCTTGCCCGTGCTTTCTCCGCTGGTGCAAGCTTCCCCTCTCGCACCTTGCTGCATCAGGAGTGGGGGACCGGTCTCTGACCGGTCTGATTGGGGGACCGGCCTCTGACCGGTCTGATTGGGGGACCGGCCTCTGGCCGGTCTGTTTGGGGGACCGGCCTCTG
>CAZXUI010000014.1:68768-71431 GCA_964643885.1 uncultured Planctomycetales bacterium | reverse complement strand
CGTCCGCGTCAAGGCCGGCGGGAAGGAGTGGGCCCCGCCGGAGATCTCCGCCATGCTCCTGCGCGACCTGAAGGCCACGGCCGAGCGCTTCCTCGGCGAGAAGGTCGAGCGGGCGGTCATCACGGTGCAGGCGTCCTTCACCGACTCGCAGAGGCAGGCGACCAAGGAGGCCGGCCAGATCGCCGGCCTGAAGGTCGAGCGGATTCTGAACGAGCCGACGGCCGCGGCGCTGGCGTACGGGCTGGAGAAGAAGAGCAACGAGAAGATCGCCGTCTTCGACCTGGGCGGCGGGACGTTCGATATCTCGATCCTCGACGTGGGCGACAACGTCTTCGAGGTGCTGAGCACCAACGGCGACACGCACCTGGGTGGCGACGACTTCGACGAGGAGCTGATGAACTACGTGGCCGAGGAGTTCCGCAAGAAGGAAGGCATCGACCTGCGCAAGGATCCGATGGCTCTCCAGCGGCTCAAGGAGGCGTGCGAGCGGGCCAAGTGCGAGCTCTCCGGCAGCATGGAGACGACGATCAACCTGCCGTACATCACGGCGGACGCGAGCGGCCCGAAGCACCTTCAGATGACGATCACGCGGGCGCGGTTCGAGCAGCTCATCGAGAAGCTGGTCGAGCGCTGCCGCGGGCCGGTGCTCCAGGCGCTGAAGGATGCGAAGGTGACGCCCAAGGACATCGGCGAGGTGGTGCTGGTCGGCGGGAGCACGCGCGTGCCGATGGTCAAGCGGCTGGTCAAGGAGATCTTCGGCAAGGACCCGGATGAGAGCATCAACCCGGACGAGGTGGTGGCGGTCGGTGCGGCCATCCAGGGGGCGGTGCTGACGGGCGAGAAGCAGGACATCGTGCTGCTCGATGTGACGCCGCTGAGCCTGGGCGTGGAGACGCTGGGCGGCGTGATGACCGTGCTGATTCCGCGCAACACGACCATTCCGACGAGCAAGCGGGAGACGTTCTCCACCGCGGCGGACAACCAGCCCGCGGTGGACATTCACGTGCTCCAGGGCGAGCGGAAGATGTCGCAGGACAACCGCACGCTCGGCCGGTTCCAGCTTGCGGGCATTCCGCCGGCGCCGCGGGGCGTGCCGCAGATCGAGGTCACCTTCGACATCGACGCGAACGGCATTCTGAACGTCTCGGCCAAGGACCTCGGCACGGGCAAGGAGCAGTCGATCCAGATCAAGAGCTCCAGCGGCCTGAACGAGGAAGAGATTCAGCGGATGGTCAAGGACGCCGAGGCGCACGCGGGCGAGGACGAGGCCAAGAAGCGGCTGATCGACCTGCGCAACCAGGCGGACCAGATGGTCTACCAGACGGAGAAGACGCTCAAGGAGCACGGCGACAAGGTCGACGCGGGGACGCGCGGGGAGATCGAGCAGGCCGTCAACCGCGTCAAGGACGCGGTCAAGAGCGACGACGCGGGCGTGATCGAGAAGGCCGTCGATGCGCTCTCGACCGCGTCGCACAAGCTGGCGGAGGCGGTCTACAAGGCCGGCGGCGGGGCGAAGACGGCCGAGGCGGCCGGCGTCGGGGCCGGTGCGGCCGCGGGGGGCTCGCGCGGGGCGTCGGGCGGGAAGGATGAGGACGTGATCGACGCGGAGTATGAGGTGAAGGAGTAGGCGGGCGGCCGGCGGTGAGCGACGAGCGCTCGGAGCCCGGACAATCAGAGTGAACAGCGCCGCGGGCGGCGTGCCGGGTTTTTTCCGGCGCGCCGCCCGCTCGTGTTTTCGGGGGGCGGGGGGGGTCGGGAAAACGCGATTCGATTTGACACCGGCCGAAAGCGCGGCCATAATAAATGAAGATTCATTTATTTGAACGTGCATCAGTCCGAGTGCCCGGAGAACGCTTGGCCCGGCCGATCGAGAAACGCGGCTCCATCGAGGAAGGGTTGATCCGCGCCGTCGGCCGCGAGGGCCTGCTCGGCACGACGATCCAGGACATCGCCGAGGAGGCGGGCGTCTCGCCCGGGCTGCTTTATCGCTATTGGAAGGACCGCGAGGAGCTGGCCCGCGACGTGTTCTGCCGCACCTATGAAGAGCTGATGCAGCGACTGCTGTCGGTGTCGGGGAAAGAGGCGACGTTCTGGGGCCGGATGCGCGTGATGGTCGACGAGTTTCTGGCGTATGCCGACGCCGAGCCGGTCAAGTTGCGCTTCCTGCTGCTGACGCAGCACGACCTGAGCTCGGCGATCCCCGAGCCGCAGCGCATCGCGCCGCTGCTCGGGCGGCTGATCGGCGACGGCATCGCGGCCGGGGAGATTCGCGAGATCGCACCGGCGCTGGTGCTGCAATACCTGCTCGGCGTGGTCGTGCAGCCGGTGATCGGGGCGATCTACCGGGATGTGGCCAGCCCCGTGCGGCAGCACCGTGAGGAGATTCTGAGCTCGCTCTGGCGCGTCCTGCATCCTGCGGCCGTCGCACCGGGCAGGGGGGACGACGGCGTGCAGGCGGCGCGCCGGAGCGGAGCTCGAGAAGGCCGGAGTGGAGCGCTGCGGCCGCCGCACTGACGGTTCGAACACCTGTGGAGAGAGCGGGGCAACAGTCGTCACCGCGGCCGCTGCGCCGCGGACGAAAGGGGTACGTCCATGTCATGCAGCCTGCAAACACGGCGAGAAGCGTGCGTGCGGATCGCAACGGACGCAGACCGCGAGGCGAT
>CAZXUI010000014.1:66347-68668 GCA_964643885.1 uncultured Planctomycetales bacterium | reverse complement strand
CCGCACCGCCGCGGCTCGATCGCGGCCTTGCTGATGTACGCCGCCCTGCGGTGGATCGAGGCGCGCGGCGGCACACAGGTGATCATCCTCGGGCGGCGCGAGGTCCTGCCGCTGTATCGCAAGGTCGGTTTCGAGTCGCTGGGCTGCACGTTTCAGAGCGGCCGGGTGGTCTATGAGCTGCTCTCGGCCGACGTGGCGTCGCTGCGGTGGCATGCGCGCGAGAGCTGGCGCAGCGTCGAGCGCGTCACGCAGGGCGTGCGCTGGCTGCTCGACGTGCCGATGCACGCGCCGGTGGAGTGCTTTCACGGCGGTGCGTTCTTCGACGCGGTCGGCAGCGACTTCAGGACGCTCGGCCGGCGGCGCGAGGTCATCAACGCGGACGTGCTGGATGCGTGGTTCGACCCTGCACCGGGCGTGATCTCGGCGCTGACCGAGCACCTGCCGTGGCTGCTGCGGACGTCGCCGCCGACGCAGTGCGAGGGCTTTGTTCTCGCGGTCTCCGCGGCCCGCGGCGTCCCGGAGCGCTGCGTGCTGCCGGGCGCCGGGTCATCGGACCTGATCTACCTGGCGCTGCCGCGCTGGCTGAGCGCTTCGAGCCGTGTGCTGCTGCTCGATCCCACCTACGGCGAGTACGCACACGTGCTTGAGCGCGTCATCGGCTGCCGCGTCGACCGCTTCGCCCTGCGTTCCGACGAACGCTACGACGTTTCGCCCCGCAAGCTTCAGTCCCGGCTCGCCGCCGGCTATGACCTGGCGGTCCTGGTGAATCCGAACTCGCCGACGGGCCGTCACATCCCGGGGGTCGAGCTCGAGCGGGTTCTGGCGGCCGCACCACGGCGAACACGCTTCTGGATCGACGAGACCTACGTCGACTATGTCTCGCCGGGCGAGTCGCTCGAGCGGCTGGCCGCGGCGAGCTCGAACGTCGTCGTCTGCAAGTCGATGTCGAAGGTCTACGCGCTCAGCGGTGCGCGCGCGGCTTATCTCTGCGGCCCGCCGCCGCTGCTTGACGCGCTGCGGCCGTTCTTGCCGCCCTGGGCGATCAGCCTGCCGGGGCAGCTTGCGGCCGTTCGAGCGCTCGACGATCCGGCGTATTACGCCGAGCGGTACCGCCGGACGGCCGTGCTGCGGGATCGGTTGATGGGAGATCTGCTGAATCTCGGCGGGATCGACGTCGTCGCGGGCGTGGCCAACTTTCTGCTGTGTCATCTGGACGAGAGCTGGCCGCCGGCCGCTGCGCTGTTGGAGCGCTGCCGGGCCGCGGGCCTCTACCTGCGCGACGTGAGCAGCATGGGCACGTCCCTGCCGCCCGGCGCCGTTCGCGTCGCCGTCAAGGATGCCGCCACGAATGCCCGCATGGTCGAGATTCTTGCGGCCGCGCGGGATGCCGATAGCGGCCGGCAACAGACACCGGCGGGTGCGAGCTTCTCAGCGTCGCTGCAATGACCGCACGCCGTGTGCCCGGGCCAGGCGCTCCTGGACGCTGCGGATGACGCGGCCCGGGCCTACCAGCTTCGCCTCGACGATCAGGATGTTGTCCTTGCGCGTCAGGGCCCAGAAGTCGCGCCGCAGGCCGCTCTCGGCGACGATCAGGTTCACGCGATCGAGCCCCTCGTCTCCGTCATCGATCCGTATCTCGAAGATTCCGGCGCTGCGCCAGCGGTCGATGAACGCCTCGGCGTAGGTCAGCCCAAACAGGACGAGCCCCGTCACGAGCGTGCCCAGCGTGCCGCTGATCCACTGTCCGGCCCCGAACGCCAGGCCGATGCTCGCCACGACCCAGATCGTGGCGGCCGTCGTCAGTCCGTGCACGCTGCCGCGATGCTGGATGATCGCGCCCGCACCCAGGAAGCCGATGCCCGAGACCACCTGGGCCGCGATGCGGGTCGAATCATCGTCGGGGCCGCCGGCCATGCGGTGCGAGACGATCGCGAACAGGGCCGCCCCGACGCAGATGAGGATGTTCGTGCGAAAGCCGGCCGGCTTGTCGTGCAGCTCGCGCTCGAGCCCGATCAGCGCCCCGGCGACCAGCGCCGCACCGAGACGGGCGAGATCATCGAGCATCGGACCCACGTGCGAGACTCCCTTCGCTCCCGAAGCCGCGTGCCGCTCCGCTCGGCGCCGGGCTGTCGGCAGACGGCGACGCCGCCAGAGCACTGCGGCGCGGCGATGGCGCGCTTCCGGGCGCTTGGGTTATTGTAGTGCGGCCTGCTGTCTGGCGACATGCTCGAAGAGCGCCGGCAGCGCCTCCTGGGAAGCTCCCCACGCAACGCCTGGCCGGATTGCACTGCTCGCAGAGAAGTGGCACGCGGCGGTCGTGC
>CAZXUI010000014.1:64373-66247 GCA_964643885.1 uncultured Planctomycetales bacterium | reverse complement strand
TGTCGCGGGACGATGGACCCACGACACTAGTCCTCCTGCTGCGGCCGGCCGAACAGCAGCTCGACGAAGGGCCGGTCCTCCGGCCGGCAGAAGACGAAGACATGATCGCCGGGCAGGAGCTGAGTGGAGCCGCGGGCCGCGAGCAGTTGCTCGCCGCGCACCACAAGCACCGCGGCGCAGTCCGGCGGAAACGGAATCTGCGACATCGTGGCGTTGCAGACGGCCAGCGCTTCGTTGATCGAGAAGGAGAGCAGCTCGCCCCGCAGCGGCCGGGTGGAGTTGATCTCGAGTGCCGCGAGCGGACTGGGCGGCGCGGCGCTTTCCAGTCCGAGCCAGCGGGTGACGCGCCGCAGCGTCACGCCCGGGAAGATCGCACTCATCACCACCACGAAGAAGACGACGTTGAAGACTCGCTCAGCGCCCGGCACGCCGGAAAAGACGGGGTACGAGGCCAGCACGATCGGCACCGCGCCGCGCAGCCCCACCCAGCCGACGTAGAGCACCTCGCGCGGCGGATAGCGGAACGGCAGCAGGCACAGCAGCACGACGGCCGGGCGGGCGATGAACGTCAGCCACAGAGCGACGAGGAATCCCGAGCCCGCGGCCTGCATCAGTTGGGATGGAAAGACCAGCAGCCCGAGCATCAGGAACATCGTCACCTGGCTGAGCCACGCCAGGGCGTCGTGAATCCGGCTCAGGCCGCTTCGGTAGGGCAGCGGGCTGGCGCCCAGAAGCACGGCCGTGATGAAGACCGCCAGCAGCCCGCTTCCGCCGATGAACGTGGCGGCGCCGAAGGTCAGAAACGCAACACCCAGCGTCAGTACCGGATAGAGTCCGGCCGTCGACAGCCTCATGCGCAGCAGCAGCCCGCGGGCCGCCAGCCCGATCGCCAGTCCCACGACGGCACCGATGACGAGCTGCATGGGGATTCCGATCGCGACCTGGGCCGCCGAGGTTCGCTCCCCCAGGGCCAGCGCCGTCGCCGCGATCGTCAGGATCACGGCCATCGGGTCGTTGATGCCCGACTCCAGCTCGATGGTCGAGCCCACCCGTTCGCTCAGGCGCAGCCCGCTGCCGCGCAGCACGGCGAAGACGGCCGCCGCGTCGGTCGACGAGACGATCGCTCCGAGCAGCAGCGCCTCGTGCCACGACATGCCCAGCCAGCGGGCGAAGACCGCCACCAGCGCGGCGGTCAGCCCGACGCCGACGGTCGCCAGAACGACCGCCGGCCAAAGCGCCTGCCGAACCGAGTGCAGCGAGGTGTTGAACCCGCCGTCCAGGAGAATGAGGACCAGCGCCGCGGTTCCCAGGCGAAACGCCAGCCGATGATCGTCGAACTCGATTCCCCCGATCCCCTCGGACCCCGCGAGCATCCCCAGCGCGAGAAATACGAAGATGATCGGCAGCCCGAGCCGCTCGACCGTCCGCCCCAGCGCCGCGCTGAGCACCAGCAGCACGCCCGCCGTCGTGAGTAGCAGCGCCATCGTGATGAACTCATGGCTGGCCGGCACGTCCACGCCTCGCGTACTTGGTTTCGCCGCGTTGTCGGGGCAGCTTGGCCGCGAGCGGGCACCGTCCGCCGCGGGGCCGGGATTGTAACGCACGGCAGGTGGATGCCGATCGCCGCGCGGGCCTCACGTGCGCGCCTGGCCGCGGCGCCGCTCCGCACGGATCGTGCGATAGAGCGCCAGCAGCTCTAGAAACGCCCGCAGGATGACCCGCATATTCGCGCCGGTTTGCTGTCCCGCCGTGCGCGGATAGTGATGCACGCCCGTCTGCGCGATCCGCAGCCCCAGCCCGCGCGCCTTGGCCAGCATCTCCGTGTCGATCAGCGCCCCCTGGCTGTGCAGCTCGATCCGCTCGATGAAGGTCCG
>CAZXUI010000014.1:0-64273 GCA_964643885.1 uncultured Planctomycetales bacterium | reverse complement strand
CTGCGAATCGGCCCGCAGATAGCGAACGCCGTCCGGCGTCGCGGCCGGCACGCACTCGATCACCTTCGGCGTGTCGATGCGAACCTGGAGCGCCGGCTCGACGGGCGCCTCGCCCGTGCCGACCCGGCCGAGCACCACGCCCTTGTCCGGCAGGTCGAATCGCACGCACACTTCGCGGACGCTGCCGACCTGAAACTGCGACTCCAGCACGCACCCGCGAACCCACGCCTGTGCATCGGCCGCCGCCCGTATGAACAGCCGCGCGCGCAGGCCGCGCACGCCAAACGGGAGCCGGCTGACGGCCGTGAAGGCGAGCTGCTCGGTCGACCCGTCGTTCGGGCCGTCGAAGGTCACGTGCAGCCGTCCGACGGCCACCGACGGCCGCCGCTCCACGGGCACATGCGGCTCGCCCGCCACGTCTGCTTCGCGTCCGTTCAATTCGACGAGCTGCCAGTGGGCTGTGCCCGGCGCCCCGCCGATCGTCGCCCCGCTCGCCTGGGCCGTCCGCAGATACAGCAGCGGGTGCGCCGCCGCGATCAGTTCCTGGTATTCACGCCCGTCCCAGTCCGTGTGTCCGCCGGAAAACCACACACCCAGGCGCGAGGCCGAGAGCATCTGCGAGAGAACATCCTCGCGCTGCCACACCTCGAGCAACCCGGGCAACTCGTCGTGCGAGACGATGAACGTCATCGCCGCATCGCCGGGCTGGCCGAGCACGCGGTTGGCCCAGCGGACCTGCTCGGCGTCGCCGGCCAGCGGTGCGCCCGGGTGATCGCGCAGCACGACGCCTCGAACCTGCCCGATCCGCACTTCGCCGACTACGCTGGGCGCCACGTGCCGCATGTATTCCGCCGCCCCATCGTGATCGCCGCAGGCGATGATCGCCGGCGCCTCCAGCCGGTCGAGAAACTCCGATACCTTCTGCCACGCCTGGCGCCGGTCCGGGCAGAGGGCATCCACCAGGTCGCCCGTCAGCACGACGGCCGTCGGACCCAGGAGATTCACCTCCTCGATCAACCGCCGATCCAGCTCCGGCACGCTCAGCTCGCCCGCGTTCATGTTGGAGAGATGAACCAGCCGCACCGGTCCGTCCTGCGGGCCGATGCTCACACCGCGCGGGGCCACCAGCGATACCTGGCCCGGAAGCTCGATGTGGAGGTCGTACAGTCCGGTGGCGAGGTCCGCCGGCAGCGGGATCGAAATCCGGCCGGCCGCCCGCTCCGCTTCGTTCGACTTGCTCAGGTCGAGCTCCACCCGCAGCGGCAAACCGCTTCGCCGGATCAGCGCAGCTTCTGCGCTCTCCAGCGATTCTCCCAGCCGGCCCACAATGGTCAGGACACCACCGGGTGAGACGAACGCCGGCCGGCCGCGAGTCGGCCAGTACAGCTCCGGCGGGCCGCTTTCGCTGGCCTCGGGCGTCTCAGCGGCGGCCGGCGGCGGCTCGGGCTGCCCTGCGGGCGGCGTCTGGCCGGCGGCATGGCTCGCCAGAACCGCCGGCCACAGCCCGGCGGCTGCGATCAGAACTCGCATGGCTGTGCTCACGGATCGCCTCTTTCGGCGGCGCCTTGCCCTGCCCCGGCGCGCAGCCTATGTTGTGATCGTGCAGGAACGGCCCGGCGACACAGTGATTCCCGCGATTCGCGAATGGCTGCGCAGCGAACGCCGCCTCGGAATTCCGTTCTGGGCCACCGGGCCGCTCGCTCCGCCCGCTGCTGCACAGCCGGGCCGGGCGGCCAAATTGCCCACGAGCGCGCCGCCGCGGACCGTTTCGCCGACGCGATCGGCCGCACCGCCTGCGCGCTCCGCCGCACCGCCGGCCCGCCCGCCCGCCGCGCCGGCCGCCTCCTCACTCGGCCTGTTGGCGGACGCGTCCGCCGGCGGCCTGCCGCCGATCAATACGCGGAATCTCAGTCCGGCCGATGCCGCCCGCGAGCTTGCTTTGCTGGATGAGGGATTCGTTCGCGGCTGTCAGCGCTGCGGGCTTCACGCCGGCCGGACGCAGACGGTGTTCGGCGTCGGCAACCCGCGCCCGGAGCTGGCTTTCGTGGGCGAAGGACCCGGCGCGGACGAGGATCGCGCCGGCCAGCCTTTCGTCGGCCGGGCCGGCCAGTTGCTGACGCGGATGATCGCGGCGATGAGACTGACGCGCGAGCAGGTCTACATCTGCAACGTGGTCAAGTGCCGCCCGCCGGAGAATCGCACTCCGACCGACGATGAGATGCAGGCGTGCATGCCCTTCCTGTTCCGCCAGCTCGCGATTCTGCGGCCGGCCGTGATCGTCGCGCTCGGGCGGCCGGCCTCACAGACGCTGCTGGCTACGACGACGCCGATCGGCCGGCTGCGTGGGCAGTTTCACGACTTTCCCCCGCCGGCGTATGCGCATTTCGGGCTGCCGCCGGCCCGGGTGATGCCGACCTTCCACCCCGCCTACCTGCTTCGCAGTCCGCAGGAGAAGTCCAAGGCATGGGAAGATCTCAAGCAGGTGATGCGGTTTCTGGGCATCCCCACGCCCGATTAGGATCGCGTGTCAGACGGTGCTCGCCGCCGCCTACCGCGTTCCGTTGGTCCGCGCGGCGGGCCGCACGGCCACCTGCACGCTGTTGGGCTTCATTCGCCCGCTGGTCAGTTCGAAGACGCCGCTGAGAATCGTCCCGTCCGCCAGGGTGCAGTGCAGCACGCGCGGCTGCCTTGCGTCGAGCTGCCAGGTGCCCATCCGCTGCGCCACCGGCAGGGTCTCCTCCAGCAGCGAGTCCGGAAGCCAGTCGGTGCTGTGCGCCCGCAGCTTGCCTTCGCGCGCGGCCAGAAAGAACTGCTCGACCGATTCGAACCGCTGCCGCTGGCTCATCGCCCGGCCGTAGTAGCCCGTCATCGTTGCCACGACGGCTCGTGCGTACAGATCGCGGCTCGCATCCACCGGCATGGCCAGCCAGTAATCGCGCCAGCGCTGCTCGAATGCCTCGACGTTTCCGCCGAAGCTGTTCTTCCAGGCCGTCTCCCAGGACAAGCCGCGGCTGACCTCGCGGATGAAGTGGTTGAACGCCTTCTCGTAGCGCGGGTCCGCGTGCGCCAGGAAATGCACCATCGACCAAGCCTGGACGTAGTTCTCCTGCGCGAGGCGGGCGTTCCATGAATCCGCGTCCGTCAGCATCATCTGCCGCAGCGGGCGGGCCTGGCCGGACCTGAGCAGTCCTTGCAGGTATTGCACGCGGTTCGGCGGCACCACGCCGGTGATGTAATCGTCGCCCGTAAAGAGCCCCGCTCCGAAGTAGTCCGCCAGCCCCTCGTTGACCCACATCGGAATGTCGCCGCCGATGACCGCGTGCACGAACTGGTGGAAGCCCTCGTGCTGAAGCGTCACCCAGACGCCCGCGTGCGGCTCGCGGCCGGCCAGCACGAGCAGCCGCGCGTCGCCGTCGCCATCGACGACGAAGGTGCCGCCGCTGCCGGGCAGGGCCCCGGCCGCCTGGTAGTGACGTGCGTCGCTGAAGACGTAGAGCGGCAGCCGCCGGGTGAGCTGACGGGCGAAGCCGCGCGTGCGCCCGGCGTATTCCTCCACCATCTCATCCGCGCGCAGAATGATCTCGCGCGCGATTTCGGCCCCAAGGTCCGTGTGCACGTCGTAGTAGCGCGACTTGTACTGCTTCATGCGGCTCTGGCCGGCGGCGGGCGCCGCCAGCAGAAACGCACAGACCGACAAGACCGCCAGCCGGCAGAAGCTGCGCATATCGTCTCCCCAATGTTGGCCCACGAGGAGGATACGAATCGCCGGCCGGCCGATTCAAGCCGTTTCGCGGGCCCTGCCGCGAGTCCCCTCCGCCGCGGACTGTCCGTGCGCTCCGCTCTCGCGCGTCCGCCCGCACCCCGGGGAGCGCTTACTTGTGCCCCTCCGGCCGGCTCTCGATGTACTTGCTCCGCACGGCCGACTCCAGGTCCACGCCCTCGACGTTGGCGATCGAGCAGAGCCACGCGAACACGTCCGCGAACTCCTCCTCCTTGTTGGCCTGATCGTCGCCCGCGATCGCGCTGGCCAGCTCGCCGACCTCTTCCACCAGCCACAGAAACGTTTTGGCCGCACCGCGCTGCCGGTCGGTCTTCGAGTACATCTGCTCGATGTGCTGCTGAAACTCGCGGATCGTCATGCGGATCTCACTGGTGCGGCGACTGTTAAGAACGCGCTAATGGGGCGTCATTTTGAACCCGACCTTCGGACCGATATCCTATAGGCGCCCCTATGCGACGGCCAATCTTGCGCCTCGCGCGGCTCAGGATGGAACGGCGATGACCGAAGTCCCGAAACCCACTGCGTTTACCGAGCCCGGCTACCGCCGGCCGCTGGTCGACGCGGCCGTGCGCCTGACCGGCGCCGCCGGCGTGGATATCTCCAAATACCCGGGCCGGCTGATCGCTCTGGAAGGGACGGACGGCGCCGGGCGCTCCACCCACAGCGCGCTGCTGCGCGAGTGGCTCGAGACCAAGGGCTTCGGCGTGCTGCACACGGGGCTGACGCGCAGCCGGCTGGCCGGCGACGGCTTGCGGCGGGCCAAGAACGGCACTACGGCCGGCCAGCGCACGCTGGACCTGTTCTATGCGACCGACTTCGCCGACCGGCTCGAGAACGACATGCTCCCCGCGCTGCGGGCCGGCTTCGTCGTGCTGACGGACCGCTACTTCTACTCGATCATGGCCCGCTCGATCGTCCGCGGGACGGATCGTGCCTGGCTGCGCGATCTGTACCGCATCGCGCCGGTGCCGCATGGCGTGATGTTCCTCAAGGTGGACGTGCCGCATCTCGTGCCGCGGGTCGTCTCGCGCGGGGGCTTCGATTACTGGGAGTCCGGGCTCGATTTCCAGGAAGAGACGGACCTGTATAAGTCCTTCGTCCGCTACCAGTCGCGGCTGCACAGCGTCTTCGACGAGCTCGCCGCGGAGTACAACTTCACCGTCATCGACGGAAACCGCGGCATCGCCGACGTCTTCGCCGACCTCAAGGAGAACGTCTGGCGGATCGTCTCCGGCATGGAGGGCACGCGGCCGTGAGCGGGCTCAAGCTGAGTGGAAAGTGGATCGACGGCCTCGACGGTGACACGCCGGTCGTGGTCGCGGCGCGGCGCGTGCTCAAGCGGCGCATTCGCGACACCTGCCGCCTCATTCCCGCCGCGGCCGAGCGCTCGCACGAGGATGCCGAGTTCGTCCACCAGCTCCGCGTCTCCACCCGCCGCGCGGCCGCCGCGCTGCGACTCTTCCGCGGCTGGCTGCCCGAGTCGAAGCGCCGTCCGCTGGCCAGGCTCCTGCGCAAGGCGCGCCGTGCCGCCGGCGACGCCCGCGCCGCGGATGTGCTCGCTCAGCGATTCACCGACGACGCCGTTCGTCACGCGGCCGATTCGGCCACCGCAGACCTGGCGGCCGCCTTGAGGTGGCTCGTGGAGCGGATGGCCGAGCGCCGCCAGGCCGCGCAGCTTCGTGTGCGCGAGGTCCATGAGGCCGGCACCGCCGACGAGATCCGCCAGCGCCGCAAGCGGCTGCTTCAATCCATGCGCACGCGCGGCCGGGCGCAGCGCAAACCCGGCGAGGCACGCCGCGCGGCGTACACGCTCGGAGAGCTCGCCGAGCAGGAGTTGCCCGGCCTGGTCGAAGCCGTGCGGCAGACGGACGCGGCCGATCTGGACGACATCGAGCGGCTGCATGAGCTTCGCATCCGCGCCAAGCGTCTGCGCTATGCGCTGGAGATTCTCGTCGACTGCCTGCCGCCCGATTTCCGCCAGGAGCTCTACCCCCGCTTCGAGCGCATGCAGGACGTGCTCGGCGAGATCAACGACCTGAGCGACATCATCGAGCTGATCGACGGCTTCGCCCGTGAGCGCCCGGTCGGGTCCGCCGCATCGCAGGTTGACGACGCGCCGGATGCCGCGGGTCTTCAGCGCGTGGCCGACGAGTACCGCCTTGCACTCCGGGAGCGGCGCGAGGAGTTCACACACTGGTGGTCCGGCCCCGAGGCCGCCCATCTGTTTGCCGAGCTGGAGCGCATGATCCGCCGCGCCGGGCGCGGCAGCCACGAGGCCGAGGCCGGTCAGCCCGGCCCGGCTCGCAGCACCGGCGGCAACGGGAATCCGGGCGGCAACGGCCACACTCTCGCTGCGGCCGCCGCCCAGGAGCACGCCGGCCCGCCGGCCGGGGCGAATCACGTCGCTTCGGCGCACTGGCGCGTCGCCGCGATCGACGTCGGCACGAACAGCATCCGCATGGTCGTCGCCGAGAGCGACCCTGCCTCCGGCTTTCGCATCATCGAGGACATCAAGGAGACGACGCGCCTGGGCAGCGAGCTCTACCGCAACGGCCGCCTCAGCGCCGCGGCGATCGAGCGCTCCGTCCGCACTCTTGAGCGCATGCGCAGCGTGGCGGAGTCCTACCACGTCGACCGCCTGCGCGCGGTCGGCACGTCGGCCGTGCGTGAGGCCGCCAACGCGCGCGACCTGATCAAGCTCGCCCGCCGCCGGGCAGGCGTGGATATCGAGCCGATCGACGCCGACCACGAAGCCCGGCTCGCCTTCTCCAGCGTGGCCAACGCCTTCGACCTCGAAGCGCAGCGGTGCGCGCTGGCCGACATCGGCGGCGGCAGCACCGAGCTCGTGCTTTGCAGCGGCGGCGTGATCGACCGCATCTGCAAGCTGACGCTGGGCGCCGTCCGCCTGACGGAGACCTTCAACGCCGACCTGGAGGGCGAGGAGCGCTTCGTCGAGATGCGCCGCGCCATCGACCGCACCATCGCCGAATCCGTCGCCGAGCCGCCCTACACGCCGGAGCTGATCGTCGGCACCGGCGGGACGTTCACCAGCCTGGCGCGCGTTAGCATTCGCCGCGGAACCGCCGGCCACGGCGACGGCCGCTTTCCCTTCGCCGTCCGCGGCTATGAGCTGCCGCGCGGCGAGGTGGCGTTTCTGCTGGACTGGCTTCGCCGGATGCCGCTCCAGGACCGCCGCCGCGTTCCGGGCCTGAGCAGCCAGCGGGCCGAGATCATCGTCGCCGGCGTCTGCATCATCGACCGCCTGATGGAATACCTCGGCATCGAGCTGCTGCGCATCCATGACGGCGGCATCCGTGACGGGCTGCTGGCCGAAATGATGGACGAGCTGGGGCTGCACCCCGAGCCGCCCACGCAGCGGGCCCGCCGCCGGCTCGATGCCGTGCGCAGCTTCGCGCAGCGCTGCCGCTACCCGCGCGAGCACTGCGAGCACGTCACGCGGCTCGCGCTGGAGATCTTCGACGAGATCGCCGCACAGGACCCTGACGCCGCGGGACTCTGGGCCCGCCCGCAGGCCCGCGAGCTGCTTCAATACGCGGGCATCCTCCACGACGTCGGCCTGCTGATCGACTGGCGGGCCCACCACAAGCACGGCTATCGCATGATCAGCAGCGCCCGCCTGCCCGGCCTGACGCGGCGCGAGCGTGAGATCATCGCCAACATCGCCCGCTATCATCGCCGCGGCGGACCCTGCCGCACGCACGACAACTTCCGCAAGCTCGGCGACGACGACCAGCGCCTCGTCCGCCACCTGGCCGGCATCCTTCGCGTGGCCGACGGACTCGACCGCGAGCATCGCCAGAGCGTCTCCCGCGTGGACGTCCTGGTCGAGCCGCAGCGCGTCCGCTTCGACGTCTACAGCGACGACGACCCGGCCGTAAACGTCCGCTATGCGATGCGAAAGGGGGATGTGTTCGCCGACGCCTTCCACTGCGAGATCGAGTTCGCCTGGCAGCGCACCGGCGCCCCGGACCCGACGGAGCCCATCGTCTCATGACCAGCTCGCTGCGCTACGCTGACTACGGCGAACTCCCCGGCAAGCTCGTGATCGTCGAGGGCATCGATGGCTCCGGCAAGAGCACGCAGCTCGACCTGCTGCGCAAGTGGATCGTCGCGCAGGGCTACTGCGCCCACCTGAGCGAGTGGAACTCCTCGCCCCTCGTCCGCTCGACGACGAAGTTCGGCAAGGATCAGCGGCTGCTGAGCCCGATGACCTTCTCGCTGATCCACGCGGCCGACTTCGCCGACCGCCTCGAGCGCAGCATCCTGCCGCCGCTGCGGGCCGGCGCCGTCGTTCTGACCGACCGCTACATCTACACCGCCTTCGCCCGCGACGTGGCCCGCGGCATCGATCCCGATTTCGTCCGCCGCGTCTACAGCTTCGCGCCGCGGCCGTCCGCCGCCTTCTACTTCCGCGTGCCGCTCGACGAGGCGCTCAAGCGCATCCTGGCCGGCCGGCCGGAGCTGAAGTATTACGAGGCCGGGATGGACCTGGGCCTGAGCGAGGACCCCTACGAGAGCTTTCGGCTCTTTCAGAAGCGGATTCTGGAGCAGTATGAGCTGATGGTGCCGGAGTTCGGGCTGAACGTGATCAACGCGACGCGGCCGATCACCGATCAGCAGCGCCAGGTTCGCGAGCTGGTCCGGCCGCTGCTGGGTGGCTGTCTGAAGCGGGAAACGATGCCGTGGTCGCGGCTGCTGAGCGAGCAGGGGCTGACCGGGCACTACCTGACTGAGCCGCGGAATCGATCCGACTTGAGTTAGCCGCGGTTGCCGGCCGGCTCGCGCCGGCTGGTGGGGCGAGACACGCGGGAGGTGAAGGTGTGCGCTCAGCGCGTCGCACGTCAGAACCCGCCGCGCCAAGCGGCGGGTCACCTGGGGCTCGAACGGCCCTTCGATTCGCGCAGGGGGAATCCGATGTCGCGCCGCGCGTCAACGTGGCGTGTTCGAGCGCGCCGTCGGGGCGAGCTGCGGCTTGGGAACCTGTTGGGAGTGCGGGATGGGCGTGCCCGTCGGCGAAACCGACAACGCGGCCGGTGATCCTGCCGGTGACTCGCCCGGCGCGGGAAGCGGGTGATTCGGCGAGATCGACGCGCTGAGCGTGTCCCAGTTGGCCACGACCGTCTTGTGCAGCTCCTGGTCGCTCAGCATCGCCGTGAATTGCCTGCTTTGCATGATGGTGAACAGGTCGCGGCGGCGGATCGCGTCGCGCATCTGCGGATCGGCGTAGATGCCGTCCAGGTGCCGCTTGACCACCGGCAGCCGCACAAACTCCTCCAGCGAGCCGCCGCTGCGGACCGCCCGGTCCAGCGCGGCCGGATCCAGGGCCAGCCGCGCGGCCTGCTGAAACTGCTGAAGCAGCGGCACGTTCGCCAGGGCGTTGTGATCCATCAGCGCCCGGCCGATCGGATCGTTGCGAAGCGCATCGGCGCTGCGAACGATGAGGTCGGCCGGCCCGGCTGGCGGTGTCATGCTGGAGGCCGCGCGGGCGCTGCGAATCCGGTCGAGTTCGGGCTCGAACAGGCCGACGGTCCAGCAGGTCAGCGCGACCACCAGCGCGCCCTCACCTGCGCCGACGAGCGTGCCGAAGCCGCGGTCGACGGCGTTGCCGACGGGGTGGCGATGAATGCGCCGCGCGACGCGCTTCGCCACCGCTCCGGCGAGCAGAATGACGAGCAGGCCGACGACGACGGCGGAGCCGATCTGGACGAAGGTCAGCGGCAGGCCAGTCTGCGGCGCGAGCCATCCAGCCAGCGGCGCCGCGAGAAGCGGCGCGAACACGACTGCGGCCGCGAAGCCGAGCATGCGGAGGATGTGCCGCGCCGCGCCGTCGAGATCGCCCCAGAGCGTCAGCAAACCGACGGCTATCACGAGCACCGTGGTGACCTTGCTGCCGGCCAGGCCGACAAGCAGCAGCCCGCCGTAAAGCAGAGCGCGGTAGAACCAGAGCGCGGTCGTGGCGCGGTGGATCGGCGGCTGGAGCTGCGGTGTCGCGGCGTGCACGAAGCCCTCCCACGCGGCGCCCCGATTCCAACGCGGCGAGACGCCTTCAGAGTGCGTCGCGGGCGCAGTACGGCCGGCGGTGCCCGGCCGGGCGCGCGCAGCGCAACGGGGGATTGTTCCAATGCAGCGGCCGTGCGGTCCAGGGGGAGGGGTGCGAGCGGTGGCGCGGCGCTGGGGCGGCGGCGTGCCGGGCGTTTTATCGGTACGGCCAGGAAGGTGCGGGGACGAGGCCGAGGTTGAGTCGCAGCATCTCGGACCAGCGCCGGCCGTCGAAGATGGGGCCGCTGATCACGAGCCGGATGCGGTCGTAATAGTCGGCGATTCGCGGGTCGGCGATCTGGTTGCGGCCGGTGTGGAGGGTCTCGACGTATCCGGCGGGAATGAGGCGGGGGAAGTGGCCGATGCGCCAGGGGACGTCGCGGCGCATGGGGAGTCGGGCGAGCAGTGCGTCGGGCAGGGCGAACTGGTCGACGATGTAGACCTGCGGGCCGGCGAAGTATCCGAAGTAGCCGATGTTGTGCTTGAAGACGACGCTCTGTCCGATGAAACGCGCGGCGAGGCCTTCGTGTGCGGTGCCGGCGTCGGGGATGACCTCCCAGGCCCTGACGCGCAGGAGCCCGGCCCAGCGGTAGTACCAGGCGCGCTCGTCGGCGATGCCGTGCTCGTTGATTATTCTCGGGTCGGTCTCGCCGTACTCGCTGTCGCTCAGCAGGGGCGAGCGGGGTGAGAAGAGGCCGACGGGGATGAGCACGAGCAGCAGCAGGATGGCCTTGCGGAATGAGAGGGGGCCCGCGGCGGCGAGTATGGAGACGGCGGCCAGCAGCGGGGCGCTGAAGAAGCGGCCGGACATGAAGTCGCCGCCGATATAGAGGATGTAGGCAAGGTAGAGCGCGAGGCCGAGGGCGACGGGCTGCCCGGCGGCGAAGCCGATGATCCACGGTGCGGCCAGGCCGGCGGCGATGACGACCAGCGTGACCGGATCGAGCTCGATCGTGGAAAGAAAGTAGAAGAAGCCCTGCTGGACGGAGGCGGCCAGGGGGATTCCCGTGTTGAGCTTGGCGTAGGCGGTGTTGGGGAAGGGGAAACCGTAATAGATCAGGGCGAAGATCAGCCACACGGCCAGCGGCGCGAAGCCGAGGGCCAGGCGGGCGGCGTTTCGGGGTGAGAAGTTGGCGCGGAGCGTCTCGACGAGGGCGGGCAGGACGAGCAGGATCGTGTCGAGCCGGTTGAGCGCCAGCAGCGCGGCCCACAGTCCGAGGCGCAGGGGCGGGCGCTGCGCCGGGCCGTGGCGGAGGAAGTCGGCCACGAAGACGGCCAGCAGCAGGTGCGTGAGCGGATTCTCCAGGCCGGAGGTGGAGTAGTCGGTGAAGGCCTTCGAGACGCAGAGAATCGCGATGCCGACGGCGGCGCCGTAGGGCGAGACGGCGATGTAGCGGGCGAAGATGATGACGGCCGCGAGCGAGGCGAGGATCGACAGGGCGAGCGTGGTGAAGTAGACCTCGCCGGTGACGGCGGCGACGGGGATGTGCAGCAGCGTCCAGAGGGGGTTGGTGAAGGCCTGGACGCGCTCGCCGGGGTTGTAGGTCAGGCCGAGGCCGGCGATGAAATTGTCGACGCTGCGGAAGGAGATGTACGCGTCGTCGCTGACCCAGGCGGTGCGGATGACGACGGTCAGATAGAGCGCGGTGAGGATGAGGGCGGGCAGCCGGCCGGTGCGGGCACGGGGGATGGGAATGCGCAGGGGCGGGGCTGAGGCGGTACGACTCACTGCTCGGTGGTGTCCTGACGGTGTCTGACGATCGCGCCGGTTGTGAGGAAGATGACGTCCTCGAGGATGTTGGTGGCGTGATCGGCGATGCGTTCGAGGGCTTTGGCGACGGCCAGCAGGTCGAGCAGGCCGGGGACGTTCTTGGTGGACTGGGCGGTGTCTGCCACGACCTGGCGTGCGATCTCGACGTAGAAGGCGTCGATGGCGGCGTCGTCCTTGAGGGTCAGGCGGGCGGCGGCGGCGTCCTCGCGGTTGTAGGCGTGGATGGCGCTGCGCAGCAGGCGGCGGACGAGCGGGCACATCTGCGTGATGGCGGTGTTGTTGCGGGCCAGGGACTGGACCTGCTGGTTGATGGCGCGTTCGGCGATGTTGACGGCGCAGTCGGCGACGCGCTCGAGGTCGTTGTTGACCTTCAGGACGGTGCACAGCAGCCGCAGGTCGATGCCGACGGGCTGGTAGAGGGCCATCAGGCGGATGACCTCCTTTTCGACCTCGACCTCCTCGGCGTCGATCTCGCGGTCGCGGTTCATGACGCGGCGCGCCAGGAACTCATCCGGCTGGAAGATCGATTCGCAGGCTTCCTGGACCATGTCCTCGACCTGGCTCGCCATGCGCAGCGAGCGGCGTCGCAGGTCATCCAGCAGATTCACAAAGTGAGCAGTCATCCTCGGGGTGTCCACCGGCAACCAGGGTTGGATCGACACGGTCAGCCTCCACCTGAGTACCTGACATGGTGGCCTGCACCATGTTTACACGAGCGGCATGAGGTTGTCGAGACCGGGCCGGGCGGCGCGCGGGGGGATCATCCGAAGCGGCCGGTGATGTAGTCCTGCGTGCGCTGGTCTTTGGGATTCGTGAACAGCCGGCTGGTCTCGTCGACCTCGACGAGTTCTCCCTCGTACATGAACGCCGTCCGGTCGGAGACGCGGGCGGCCTGCTGCATGTTGTGCGTGACGATGACGACGGTGTAGCTTTTCTTGAGCTCCTCGATCAGGTCCTCGATCCGGGTCGTGGCGCGCGGGTCGAGGGCGGAGCAGGGTTCGTCCATGAGGATGACGTCGGGCTGAAGGGCGATGGCGCGGGCGATGCAGAGGCGCTGCTGCTGGCCGCCGGAGAGGGTGAGGGCGTTCTGGTGGAGCTTGTCCTTGACCTCGTCCCACAGGGCGGCGGCGCGGAGGGCGTCCTTGACCAGGGTGCGCAGGTCTCCGCGGAAGCCGTTGATGACGGCGCCCCAGGCGACGTTCTTGAAGATCGACTTGGGGAAGGGGTTGGGCTTCTGAAAGACCATGCCCACGCTTCGGCGGAGGTCGACGGGGTCGCAATCGGCGGCGTAGACGTTGCGGCCGTTATAGAGCACGCGGCCCTCGATCTTCACGTCGCGGACGAAGTCGTTCATGCGGTTGAGGGCGCGCAGGAGCGTGCTCTTGCCGCAGCCCGAAGGACCGATGATGGAGACGACCTGGCGGCGGGGGATGTCGAGCGTGACGTCGCGGACGGCGGTGAACTTGCCGTAGCGGATGGTCAGATTCTCGGTCCGCAGGATGGGCGAGGTGTCGGCGCCGTCGGCGGCCGCGGCGGAATCGACGGCGCGCGGACGGATGGTGAAGAGGGCGGGCGGATCGGCGATTCGCATGGTCTGGCTACCTATCAAAGTCGATTCCGTTCGTGCCATGCGCGGATTCCCACGGCCAGGGCGTTCATGGTCAGCAGCAGGCCGAGCAGGACGATGATGGTGGCCGCGGCGAGGACGCGGACCTCCGGATCGGCGCTGTCGGCGAAGTTATAGATCTGGATGGGCAGCGCGGCGAACTCGCTGAAGAGGGCGTCGCGGAGCCAGTTGAGCGCGCCGGCGAAGGTGGCCGGATAGTCGACGAAGCTTTCGCCGGGGACGCGGTCGATGCGGGTGAAGGCGCCGATCATGACCAGCGGGGCGGCTTCGCCGATGGCGCGCGAGAGGGCGAGGATGACGCCGGTCATGATTCCGGGCAGAGCGGCGGGCAGGACGTGGTGCCAGATGGCCTGCCAGCGGGTGGCGCCGAGGGCGTAGGCGCCCTGGCGGAGGGAATCGGGGACGGCGGCCAGGGCCTCGCGCGAGGCGATGACGAGAATGGGCATGACGAGCAGGCTGAGCGTCAGCGCTCCGGCCAGCAGGCTGTTTCCCAGCCGCATGGCGTTGATGAAGACGGCCAGGCCGAGGATGCCGTAGACGATCGAGGGGACGCCGGCGAGGTTGGCGATGTTGAGATGAATGAAGCGCGTCAGGCGGTTGTCGGGGGCGAATTCCTGGAGATAGACGGCGGCCCCGACGCCGACCGGGACGGCGAGCAGCCCGGTCAGGAGCATGAGCCAGATCGTGCCCCAGATGGCGGGGCGGACGCCGGCGTGCGCGAGGTCCACGAGGCTCGGGTTTCGCGTGACGAGATCGAGATCGAGGCGGCTCCAGCCTTCGCTGACGATCCGCGCGAGCAGGACGAAGAGGATCAGGACGGCCAGGACGGCGAAGAGTATGCAGCAGCCGGCGAAGGCCCGTCCGAGGAGGGTGCGCCACTGAATCCGGGGATTGAACTCGATCGGCTGGGCGCTCATTCATAGACCTCGCGAAACCGCCGCAGCACCTGCTGGGCGATCATGTTGATCGTGAGGGTGACCAGAAAGAGCGTCAGTCCGACGGCGAAGAGGGACTGGTAACCCAGCGAGCCCTGAGGCATATAGCCCTGGACGGTGCTGACGATGAATCCGGTCATGGTCTGAACCGGGTTTCGCGGATCGAGCGTCAGACCGGGCTGCATTCCGGCGGCGATGGCGACGGCCATCGTTTCGCCGACGGCGCGGGCGAATGCGAGCAGGACCGCGGCGACGACGCCGGAGGAGGCGGCCGGCAGGACGACGCGGGTGGAGACCTCGAACTTGGTGGCGGCCAGGGCGAAGGCGCCGTCGCGCAGGGCCTGCGGCACGGCCCGCAGCGCGTCGTCGCAGAGCGAGGAGATCATGGGCAGCACCATGATTCCGACGACGAGGGCGGCGCTGGCTGCGTTGAAGATCTGCGTGTCGGGCAGGAGCGGCTTGAGGATCACCGGCGTTACAAATGTCAGGGCGAAGAAGCCGTAGACGACGCTGGGAATGCCGGCCAGGACTTCGAGCAGGGGTTTGAGCGTCTGGCGGACGGGGCGCGGGGCGTACTCACTGAGATAGACGGCCGTGCCCAGGCCGAGCGGCAGGGCGACGATCAAGGCGCCGAAGGCGATGATCGCGGTTCCGAGCAGGAGCGGCACGACCCCGAAGTGAGGCGGATCGGTGTCGGGTATCCAGGTCGTGCCGAAGAGGTAGTCGATCAGGCTGACGCGGGCGAAGAACGGGACCGACTCGGAAACCAGAGCCCAGATGATGCCCGCGGTGGTTAGGATGCTGAGCAGCGCGCAGAGCAGCAGCGAGACGTAGACGGCTCGCTCGCGAAGTTTCTGAATCGGGCTGCGCATGCGGCGAAGCTCAGGGTTTTGCGAGGTAGAGCTGCGAGAGCGGCTTGGTGGCCGCCTCGGGCGTCGTGAAGACGGTACCGGTCACGGGCTTCGTCAGCCGCTCGATGGCGGCAGCATAGAGGTCGCCGCTGAGCGAGACGCTGCGGACGCGTTCATGCTCGACGATTTCCGAAGGATTCGTCAGGATGAACTTGAGGAAGTCGGCCACTTCCGGGCGCTGAGCGGCGGTGGTGCTGACGTAGAGGAAGGTCGGGCGGGCGAGGGCGTAGCTGCCGTCACGGATCGTCTCAGCCGTCGGCTCGACCGGGGGCTTTCCATTCCAGGCGATCGGCAAGGCCCGCAGCTTGTCGCGGTTGGTGACGTAGTAGGAGTAGCCGAAGTAGCCCAGCGAGCCCTCCTCCTCGGAGACGCCGATGACGAGTTGGTTGTCGCTCTCACTGGCGATGTAGTCGCGGCGGGACTGCTTGACCTTTCCATTCACGACCTCGGTGAAGACGTCGAAGGTGCCGCTCTGCGGGCCGGCGCCGAAGAGCTTGAGCGGCAGATCGGGGAAGCTGGCTCGAACGTCCTTCCAGTTGTTGATCTTGCTGTCCGGCGACCAGATCGCCCGCAGCTCCTGGTCCGTCAGATGGTCGCAGAAGGTATTCGACGGGTGGACCACGACGGCGATGCCGTCGAGGGCCACGGGCAGTTCGATGTACTCGATGCCGAGCGCAGCGGCCCGCTCGACCTCCTGGGGGGCGATGGGTCGCGAGGCCTTGCTGATGTCGATGCGCTGGCCCGCGTCATCGGCGAGGAAGCGCTTGAAGCCGTTGCTGGTGCCGGAAGTGGCGACCTGAACGGCGACGTCGGGGCGTCGCTGCTTGTAGAGGTCCTTGGCGATGTCGACCAGCGGGCCGAGCGTGCTGGAACCGTCGATCGTGATCTGGGCCGTCGTGCGGGCGGCCTCCGGCTCACGCGAGCAGGCGGAGAGCAGCAGCAGTGCGAGGCAGGCGGCGGCGGTGCGAAGCATGGTCCGTTTCATCGAATTTCATCCGTTCAGATCCCACCCGAGACTCGAGGTACCCGAGACGACAACCCCTGGCACATAGAGGTACTGCCGCTCTGTTAAGAGTCGGTTAAGCCGGCTTGTGAAAAATCCGTCCCTGCCCCGGACGGCCGTCGGGCGCTGTTCAGGTCGACCAGGCGTCCTCTTCGGCCCCCCCGGCCGACTGCGGGACCACGATCGTGACGGTGGTTCCGCGGCCGAGCTCGCTGGCGAGGCGGACTTCGCCGTCCATGGCGGCCAGGGCATGGCGGACGATGGAGAGCCCCAGGCCGGTGCCGCGCTCGTGGCCGGAACGGGCCCGCTCGACCTGGTAGAAGCGTTCGAAGACGCGGTTCTGGTCCTCCTGGGGGATTCCGCAGCCGTTGTCGGTGACGTCGATGATGAACTGGCCGTCGCCGTTGCGGCAGGTGACGCGGATCCAGCCGCCGGGATCGGTGAACTTGATCGCGTTGTCGACGAGATTGTCGATCACGAGGCGGAGCAGGTGGGGGTTGGCGCGGAGAGTGGGGCTGGAGCAGGCGGAGGTATCGGTCAGCCAGCGGAGTTTCCGAGCTTCGAAGCGATCGGCGAAATGCTGCTCGACATCGGCGAGCAGCTCGCGGACGACGACGGTGCTGGGCTCGAAGCGGGCGCCCGGGGCTTCGAGACGGGCGAGGTCGAGCAGGTCGGAAACGAGGGCTTCGAGGCGGCCGCTCTGGCGGTCGATGGCCTGAAGGAAGCGCTGGGCTGCGGCGGGGTCCTCGGCGAGGTTCATGTTCTGGAGCGTTTCGATGGCGGCCCGGATGGTGGAGAGCGGGGTCCGCAGCTCGTGCGAGGCGTTGGCGACGAAGTCGGTCTTCATCTGAATCGTCTGCGCGAGCGTGGTGATGTCGGTGAGGACGACGAGCCGGCCGATGCGCGGTTCGGCGGAGGCGGGCTCGGCCTCCGGGAGCATGAGATTCGAGGCGTGCACGAGCAGGTGCACGGTACCCTCGGGCCGGTCGATCTGGAGGCGGGCCTCGTGCAGGTGGGCTTCGTCGGACTCTGTTTCGGAGCGGCGCCGCGGGAGCGGTTGATCCGGCAGCAGGAGCTGCTGAAGGTCGTGCTCGGGGATGCAGCGCTCGACGGCCTCTCCCACGACGAAGGTGCCGTCCTCCTGCGCGGGGATGTTCAGCAGCCGCAGGGCGGCGGGGTTGATCAGTGCGATGCGGCCGTCGGCATCGGCGACGACGACGCCCTCGCGCAGTTGGCTCAGCAGCGATTCCAGGACGGCGCGCTGGCGGTCGATCGTCTGGTAGTTCCGGAAGAGCCGGTCGCGCATGCGGTTGAGGGCGCGGGCCAGCAGGCCGAGTTCGTCGGTTGCGGCCGTGTCGGCGCGGGCGGAGAGGTCGCCGCGCGAGAGGCTGCGGGCGGTGCGAATGACTTCGTAGAGCGGCCGGCTCCAGAGCCGGGCCACGCCGAAGGCGAGGAGTGCGAGCGTAAGCAACAGCACGAGGACGAGCTCGATGATGAGCGTGCGGAGCGCGATGCCGTGAGCGGCGAAGGTCCACAGCGGGCGGGCGACGACCACGGCGCCGATCGGGCGCTCCATGTCCCCGATGCGAACGACGACGGTCCGCATGCGGTGGCCGGTCGGGGAGACCAGGATGCTGGTCGTGGACTGCCCGCCGTGCAGGACGCGGCTGAGCTCGCGCAACTCGAGGATGTTCCGCGGCAGGTTGAGGGACGCGGCGCGGTCGGCGAGGACGCGGCCGTCGCGGGCGATGGCGACAACTTCGCTCTCCTCCGAGCGGAGCCGGTCGATGAGCAATTCGATTCGTTCGGCGTCCGCGGCTTGCGTCGGCTCCAGGAGGGCGTGGGCCAGGAGGCGTGCTTCTGTGAGGAGGATTCCCTCGAGCTCTTCGTTCCGGACGCGGGCGGCCTCGGTGAGGATGAGCCAGGCGCTGCCGAGGACCGCGATGGCGACGAGGGCGGAGCAGCCGAGCAGGAGCTTCCAGGAAAGACCGCCGGTGAGACTGCCGGGTTTAGTGCGTGTTCGCTTCACTCATCGGCTCGCGGAACGTGTATCCCACGCCGCGAACCGTCTGGATCCACCCGGCTGCCGAGCCGAGCTTCTTGCGCAGGGCCGCGATGTGGACGTCGATCGTGCGGTTGGTTACCGCGACGCCGCTGCCGAGCACTGTATCGATGAGTTGGGTTCTGTCCAGTACGCGTCCGCGGGCGGCCATCAGCGCGGCCAGAACGCGGAATTCCGTGGCGGTGAGGGCGACGGGTGAGCCGCTGACGGTCACTTCGTGCCGGCTGCGGTCGAGGGTGATGGGGCCGGCGCTGAGGACTTCGGCCTCGCCGGTCGCGGCTTCGCGGCGGCGGAGGACGGCCGCGATGCGAGCGAGCAGGAGCTTGGGCGAAAAGGGCTTGGTGACGTAGTCGTCTGCTCCGAGGGCGAAGCCGACCAGTTCGTCGGTCTCTTCGGCCTTGGCGGTCAGCATGATGACGGGGATGGACGCGGTCTGCGGGTCGCGCTTCAGCCGGACGACGACCTCGTCCCCGGAGGCCTTTGGAAGCATGCGATCGAGGACGATCAGGTCGGGAACCTGGCGGCGGACTTCGGCGAGAGCCAAGGCGCCGTCGGGAGCCCGCCGGCAGGCGTATCCTTCGCGTTCCAGGTGGTAGCAAAGCACCTCAGCCAGGTCGGCCTCGTCCTCGACAATCAGGATCGATTTCCGCTGCGACATTCGCGCGTTTTCCGCAATCAACGCCGTCCGTGAAGTTCTCGCCGCGTGGCTCATCGTATCCTCACCGCGTGCTCCGCACCTCCCGGCCGGTCTCGTGCGAGTGGCGCCGAGTGGCAGCGAGGTATAGCGGTGCCGCGTGAAGGTTTCGAGATCGGTGTGTTAACTAGGTGTTAGATATTGCGGCCGGCTGGGGGGCGGAGACCGGTTCTTGGCACACGGCTTGCTGTTCAAATCTGAGCGACGTGCATGAACTGGTTATCGGGCCCGTGATCGGTTCCGGTCGATTGGCGGGGTGATTACACGAGCCCCGGCCGGCAGGGAATCGCGGCCCGTTCTTGAAATCGGACTGGTTTGGTACTAGATTATTGCAGACAGCGGGGTGCGCATGCTCTCGTTGACGAAGAAGACCGAGTACGCGTTGATCGCGATGTGCCACTTGGCCCGGGCGGGGGCGGGGGTCGTGAGTGCTCGCGAGATCGCGGTCCAGCATCGGGTGAAGCTGCCGCTGCTGATGAATGTGCTGAAGCTGTTGAACCGGCGCGGGTTGCTCTGTTCGGCGCGGGGGGCGCGTGGCGGCTACCGCCTGGCGGTTCCGCCGGGCGAATTGACGCTCGCCCAGCTCGTCGAGGTGGTTGAGGGGCCGGTCCGGCTGATGCAGTGTGCTCCGCGGGGCGGAGCGGGCGAGGCGCGCAACTGCGAGCTATTATCCTCGTGCCCGGTGCGTCAACCGTTGATGCGGGTGCACGAGTACTTGGAGAGGTTTCTGCGAACGGTGACGGTTTCGGACCTGGCTTTCGACGAGACCTACGGGATGTCGGGCTCGCCGGGCGGAAACGGGTCGGAGTCCGAGGCGGTCGAGCCGTTGAGGGTGCTGGCACGATGAATCGAAGGATCTACCTGGACAACAACGCGACCACGCCGGTGGACCCGCAGGTGGTGGAGGCGATGCTGCCGTACTTTACGGAGAAGTTCGGCAACGCGGCCTCGCGCAACCATGAATTCGGCTGGGAGGCCGAGGAGGGTGTGGAGCTGGCGCGGCAGCAGGTCGCGGCGGTGATCGGAGCCGACTCGAAGGAGATCATCTTCACGAGCGGGGCGACCGAGAGCAACAACATCGCGATCAAGGGCGTGGCGGCGATGTACGGCGAGAAGGGCCGGCACGTCATCACGCAGGTGACCGAGCACAAGGCGGTGATTGATCCGTGCAAATATCTGGAGCAGCACGGGTTTCGGGTGACGATGCTGCCCGTGGACCGGTACGGGATGATCGACCTGGATCAGCTCAAGGACTCGATCACGGACGAGACGATCCTGGTCTCGATCATGCACGGGAACAACGAGATCGGGACGCTCCAGCCGGTTGCGCAGATCGGGGCGCTGTGCAAGGAGCGGGGCGTTCTGTTCCACACCGACTGTTGCCAGACGTTCGGCAAGGTTCCGATCGATGTGAATGAGATGGGGATCGACCTGCTGAGCTGTAGCGGGCACAAGATTCACGGGCCCAAGGGCGTCGGGGCGCTTTACGTGCGGCGCAAGAAGCCGCGTGTGCGCTGCGAGGCGGTGCTTCACGGCGGCGGGCACGAGCGCGGCATGCGGAGCGGGACGCTGAACGTTCCGGGCATCGTCGGGCTGGGCAAGGCGGCCGAGCTGTGCCACCTGCATCGTGAGGCGGAGCCGAAGCGGCTGGCGGCGCTGCGTGACCGGCTCTATCAGGGCATCAGCTCGCAGCTTGACGAGGTGTACCTGAACGGGCACCCGACGCTGCGGACGCCGACGAACCTGAACCTCTCCTTCGCGTACGTCGAGGGAGAGAGCATGATGATGGGCTTCAACGACATCGCGGTCTCGAGCGGGTCGGCCTGCACGAGCGCGTCGCTGGAGCCGAGCTACGTGCTCAAGAGCCTGGGCGTCGGAGACGACCTGGCGCACAGCAGCATTCGCTTCTCGGTGGGCCGGTTCAACACCGAGGAGGAGATGGATTACACGGCCGAGAAGGTCGTCGCGGCGGTCCGCAAGCTGCGAGAGATGAGCCCGCTGTACGAGATGGCCAAGGAGGGGATCGACCTGAGTACGGTGGAGTGGGCGCATCACTAGGGAGCCGGATTGTCGTGGTCGCGGTTGGCGACGGAGAATCTTTCTGCGGCGGGAGCATGCCTGAGAAGCGGCTGGTTCCGCAGCAGCGTGAGCCGTTCGTACTTCGCGATGTTCTGCGCGGCCACCGACGCGATGCTTCGGGCCCGACAGTCGCCCCGGCCCGGATACGGTACCTGGTCGCACGGGACGCTGCCGGAGGCCGTTCGAGCCGCATTGGCGGGCGAGCATTCGGTGGAGCTTCTGCGGCAGGTCAGTACGCGATTGCGGCATGGGTACAAGCCGCGGCTGATCGCGGATTACGATCCGCTGCGAACGATCGATTCGGCGACAGCCCGTCGGTGCGTGGGATACGCGACGGCGGTGTTGGAGGTGCTGAGGGTGAGCAGATGCGTACGACGCACGGTTCGTCGATCAGCGCGGCCGACGCGGAGCGGCTGGTTCGCGCGGAGTTTCGGAGCGCACGCGGCCAACGGAATCTCGCTGGAGGTGACGTGGGTCGATTCGTTCGAGGAGGGCTGGTGGCGCGTGGGTGTGCGGCCGGACAGGGCGGGCATCCGCGCGGACGACTATGCCAGCCTGCTGACCGAAGTCGAGGAGCGGATCCGCGACGTGAACGGAGTTGACCTGGTTCTCGTTCCCGTACTGGGATAGAGCATTCGATCGGAGTGACGTGACATGGCATACAGCAGCAAGATCATCGACCACTACGAGCGGCCGCGGAACGTCGGTTCGCTGGACCGCAACAGCCCGAACGTAGGGACGGGCATCGTCGGCGCACCTGAGTGCGGCGACGTGATGAAGCTCCAGATTCAGGTCGACGAGCAGGAGAACATCGTCGACGCGAAGTTCAAGACGTTCGGCTGCGGGTCGGCGATCGCGTCGAGCTCGCTGGCGACCGAGTGGCTCAAGGGCCGGAGGCTCGACGAGGCCCTGGACATCAAGAACACGGACATCGTCAAGGAGCTGGCGCTGCCGCCGGTGAAGATACACTGTAGCGTGCTGGCCGAAGACGCGATCCGGGCGGCCGTCAAGGACTTGAAGGGCAAGCTGGCCACCCGCAAGGGTGCGGCGGAGCCGGCCGGCTCGAAGTAAGCGTCGAGCCGGGCGGACGGCCGCGGCCGGCGCGAGAGGATCGTACGAGAGGCAACGCAGAAAGGGAGCGAGATGAGCACGACGCCGGAGAGCACCGAGGTGCGGACCACGCAGGAGCGGGAGTCGCGCGAGCTGGTCGGCCGCAAGCGGGCCAGGCCGTCGCCCGAGGGTCAGGGGATTCACCTGACGGAGAAGGCGGCCAACGAGGTCAAGGAGATTCTCCGCAAGGACAATTATCCGGACAGCATGTACCTGTTCGTGGGCGTGAAGGGCGGCGGGTGCAGCGGCTTGCAGTACGTGCTCGATCTGCGCGACGAAGCGCAGGCGCCGATCGCGGAGACGGACGAGGTCTTTTTGTCGCAGGACCTGGTCGTGGTGTGCGATCTGAAGAGCTACATGGTGGGCAACCTGAGCGGGACGACGATCGACTTTCAGAGCAGCATGATGGGGTCGGGCTTCACGTTCCACAATCCGAACGCGAAGCACAGTTGCGGGTGCGGGAGCAGCTATTCGGCCTGATGCAGAAACCGTCGGACCCAGGCTCGGCCCGTGCCGACTCCTCCGCATTCGATGCGGGCTGGTCGCGCGGGCCGCGTTGTTCTGAGCACGAGCGGGACTTCAGAGCGGTGACGAGCGTGGCGGCAACAAAGAGCGAGGCGACGATTCCGCAACGGTGCCGGTCGTGCAACCGGCCGCTGCGCTCGGTTGTCGTCTGCGAGCACTGCCACGCACTGCACTCGGTGGAGACGCTGAGTCACTTTGAGGTCTTCGGGCTGGAGCCGGCGTACGATCTGGATGCGGGGCAGCTCCGGCAGCGGTATCTGCAACTGGCGCGGTTCGCCCATCCGGATCGGGCCGGTACGTCAGACGACCCGGCGGCCGGGCTGGCGATGCGGATCAGTGCGCAGCTCAACCGGGCCGTGGAGGTGCTGAGCGACCCGGTGGAGCGTGCGGGCTACCTGCTGGAGCTGTTCGGCGGTCCGTCGGCGGCCGAGGACAAGAGCGTGCCGCAGGAGGTCCTGCTCGAGACGATGGAGCTGCGCGAGCAGATCGAGGAGGCCGCGGCACAGCGCGACGCAGCGAGGCTGGCCGAGATCGGTCAGCGCGTGCGCGGCGAGCATGACGAGATGCTGGAGCGGATCGCGGCCCTGGCGCGGCGGCTGCCGGGGGACGAGGCGCTGCGGCGCGAGCTGCGCCTGCGGCTGAACGGCATTCGCTACTATCAGAAAATGCTGGAGCAGATCGAGGCGGCCGGGGCAACATGAGCAGCGCGGATGAGCTGATCGTCGGGATCGACCTGGGGACGACGTTCTCGCTGTTGGCGTACGTCGACGAGCGCGGTCCGCAGGTGCTTCGCGACGAGCGTGGCGAGGGGCGGCTGCCGTCGGTGATCGCCGTCGTTCCGGACGGCGAGGACGGGCGGAACCGCGTCGTCGTCGGCTGGGAGGCGCGGAATCACGCCGTGGAGAACGCGCGCACGACCGTCTATTCGATCAAGCGGCTGATCGGCAAGGGGCCCGGCGAGATCGAGCGCGAGCTGCCGTTTCTTGCGTACGCCGTGCGGCCGGGGCCGCGCGACACGGTGCAGGTCGAGATCGACGGGCGGCTCTACTCGCCCGAGGAGATTTCGTCGGTCATCCTGCGGACGCTGCGCGAGCAGGCGGAGCGGGCGCTGGGCCGGCCGGTGCGCAAGGCGGTGATCACCGTCCCGGCGTACTTCGACGATTCGCAGCGGCAGGCGACGCGCGACGCCGGCCGGGCGGCGGGGCTCGAGGTCGTGCGGATCATCAACGAGCCGACGGCCGCGGCGCTGGCGTACGGCATCGGTGTGCGCGAGACGCGCGGCGATGTGGCCGAGGCGGCCGGCGGGCGTAGTGGCGGGTCGGAAGGCGGCGCTGCGACGCGACCGGGGCAGATTTCACTGCCGCTGCCGCAGTGTCATGAGCCGCAGCAAGGTTCGGCGGGGGCGGCTGGCGGCTCGGAGATCGTCGCGGTCTACGACCTGGGCGGCGGCACGTTCGACGTCTCGATTCTGCGGATCGAGGGCGGCGTCTACCAGGTGCTCAGCACGGCGGGCGATACGCATCTCGGCGGCGATGACTTCGATCGGACTATCATCGAGCTCGTGACGCGCGAGATACGCGAGCAGTTCGATCTTTCGATCGACTCTCCGACGACGCGGCAGGCGCTGCGCGGCCTGGCGGAGGCCGTGAAGGTCCGCCTGAGCGAGCAGGAGCAGGCGAGCATCGAGCTGGAGCTGGGCCGGGAGCGGATCTACCGCCGCGTGCTCACACGGGACGAGTTCGAGCGGATGATTCTGCCGCTGGTGGACCGGACGATCGATCTGTGGCGGCGTGCGCTTCGCGACGCGAAGCTGACGCCCGAGCAGGTGGGGCGCGTGGTGCTGGTGGGCGGCTCGACGCGCGTGCCGCTGGTGCGGCGGCGGGTGGAAGAGGCTTCGGGCCGGCCGCCCTATACGGCGCTGAATCCGGATGAGGTCGTGGCGGTGGGGGCGGCGATTCAGGCGGCGATGCTGTCGGGCGCGAAGCTGGACATGCTGCTGCTGGACGTGATTCCGCTCTCGCTGGGGATCGAGACGATGGGCGGGGCGATGGGCAAGCTGATCCTCCGCAACCGGACGATTCCATGCCGCGCGACGGAGATGTTCACCACGTTCGTCGACGGCCAGACGGCGATCAAGATCAGCGTGTTGCAGGGCGAGCGCGAGCTGGCGGCCGATTGCCGCAAGCTGGCCGAGTTCGAGCTGCGCGGCATTCCGCCGATGCCGGCCGGGATTCCGAAGATCGAGGTGGAGTTTCTGGTGGACGCGAACGGGATTCTGAACGTAGCCGCACGCGAGCTGCGCAGTGGCCGGAACGCCTCGGTGCAGGTCATTCCGAATCACGGGCTGACGCGCGAGGAGGTGGAGCGGATCACGCGGCAGAGCGTCGAGTTCGGCCAGGCGGACATCGAGGCGCACCGGCGGATCGACCTGCTCAACCAGGTGCAGTTCGACACGACCAAGGCGGAGCAGATGCTGGCGAAGGTGGGCCACCTGCTGGAGGAGCCGGAGCGGCGGCGGATCGAGGAGGGGATCGCCGGCCTGCGCAGGCTCGCCGCCGAGGCGCGCGACCTGGACGAGCTTCACGGGGCGCTCGATGCATTCGGCAGGAGCACGGTGCGGCTGGCGGAAATCGGAGTTCGCGAGGCGCTCAGGGGGCAGGTCAGCGGTTGAAGGCCGGTGCCACGCTGCGCAACCGGCGCCGCAGGGAGTCTTCGAGAGGATGAGTCGATACTACAGGTCGCAGACCTGATTCGGAGCGAAGAATGGGCGGTCAGAACCCGTACATCGAGCAGCAGGACATCAAGCTGCCGACGCGCAAATACAAGCTGACGATCATCGACGAGCAGGGCAAGGAGCACGTGATCGAGGTCGATCCGGCCAGGATTCCCTACGACGACCACGGCCTGCCGGGGAGCATCCTGAGCACGGCGATGGGCTGCGGGGTCGAGATCGATCATGCCTGCGGCGGCGTGTGTGCGTGCAGCACGTGTCACGTGGTCGTCAAGGAAGGGCTGGAGACCTGCAACGACGCGACGGAGGAGGAGGAGGACCAGCTCGACGAGGCGTACGGGCTGACGGCCAAGTCGCGGTTGTCGTGCCAGTGCGTGCCCGACGGCACGAAGGACGTGGTGGTGGTGGTGCCGTCGTGGAACCGCAACCTGGCCCGCGAAGGGCACTGAGCGTCGCCCTGCGAGCCGGTCGATTCGGCGAAGAAAACCCGGCGGCCGGGAGAGGCGGCAACGTGCCGGCCCTTCCCGGCCGCCATCGCTGCGGCAACCGCTGCATTCGTCGCGGCCCTTTTTCAATCCCCTCCTGCCCTCCCCTCCATGGTCGGCCGCGACCTGCGTCAGCGGCGTCGCAGCAGGACGAACACACCGGCCGCGAGCAGGACGAGGCTGCCGGGCTCCGGTGTGATTACGAAGGCCAGATCCAGCGACTGCTGGGTGATCGGATCGCGCAGCTCGTGCCAATCGGGGATGCCGAAATCGCCCCAGACCGCGTCGTCGCGGAAGTGGTCGAGCGACGTCTTCCAGCCGACGCGGTTCAGGATGTTCGGAGGCAATCCGCGGATCGACAGATCGAGCCAGTAGACCGTTCCCAGCTCCTGAATGAACGGGTCGACGATGTGCTCGATGTTCGCCTGATACGTAAAGAAGTGATCGGGCCGGCGGGCTTCGCCGGTGTTGGGCTCATACCAGCCCTGCTCACCGGTGCCCCAGTCGCGGATGGTCACGTCAGGCCCGATGAAAAAGTCGCGCTCCCACAGGAGCTCACCCGGCTGGCTGTAGCCGCCGGGGCCCTCGGGAATATCCGTGTGAATGCTGGCGTGAACGACTCCACCGGCCAGCAGCGCGGCGAGCGTCTGCGGATCGTCGCGCTCGATCGAGAACCAGAAGTGGATGTCGCTGACCGGTCCGGTCTCGGTGCAGAGCCAGTCGTCGGCCAGCACCTTCGGGTCGGTCATGTTGACGTCCCAGCCGTGTGGGTCAGGAAGCTGGGGGAAGTGCATCTTGAACGGGTCGCCCGGGTCCCAGTCGGCTGCGGCCGGGACCGCGGCGACCACGAGCAGGATGCACAGCGGAATCGCGCACCATCTGAGAATCATGTCTTGTGAACTCCTTCTCCTGCGCTGGCGTGCCCTGTCAAGGGCCGTGCGGCGTGGGGTGATGCTGCCTCTGCGCACAACGCATCCATCTGCGGGCCCTGGCTGACCTGCGACACGGGGCTCCTTGGGGTGTCTGCCCGGTTCGCGAGGGCGTCATCGGTCTTCTGCGAGCGCGGCACCTCCTTCGCTCCAGCGAGCGACAAACAGAACATCCCCGGGGGCAGCGCGCCCGGCGCGCTGCCGGCATGCCCGGCCGTCGACGGGCGGCCGCTGGCTGCATGCGTCGGTTCTTCCGCGCAGGTGCGATTGCAGTTTCAGCGGGCCTGCGGCGGAAAGTGCACATGGAGAGGTAGTGCCGCGCTGCAAGTCGTGCGGCGGTGAATGTGCGCTATAGAAAAGATAGCACAGGTTCGGGCCGGGGGCAAAGCAGGCTGCGGCGGTGGATGGTGCGCGCGGATGTTAGCCGAGCGTGCAGCGCGGGTTGCGATTTGTCGAGTGGGGCGCGGGGCGGCGCGGATTTTTTCGGCGGGCGTTGTGTGTTTGGATTTTGTCAGGTATACTCATGGTGCGGGGCGGCCGCGGCCCTGGTGGGAGTCGCGGCGCCGGCGACTGGATTCTCGCGATGCCCGATCCACCCCCTGCCAAGTTGCATGGTCATCCTGCGCGGGGGCGGGGGGAGGATACGGGCGAGACGCCCGTACCACCCGGCGAGACGCCCGTACCATCCGGCGGGGAGTGTGCGCCGGCGTATGCAGAGCTGCACTGCCTCTCCAATTTCTCATTTCTGCGCGGAGCGTCGCATCCGGAAGAGCTGGTCGAGCAGGCTGCGGAGCTGGGCTACGCGGCGCTGGCGATCACCGACCGCAATTCGCTGGCCGGCGTCGTGCGGGCGCATGTGGCCGCGCGCGAGTGGAACGAGAGCCGGCCGGAGCGGCCGATCCGGCTGATCCTCGGGGCGGAGATCACGCCGGTGGACGGGCCGGCGGTGGTGCTGCTGGTGCCGGACCGGGCGGCGTATGGGCGTCTGTGCCGGCTGATCACGCGCGGGCGGCTGCGCTGCCGCAAGGGTGAGTGCGAGATCCGCGTGGATGATCTGGCGGAGTTCGCCGGGGGGATGATCGCGATCGTGGATGCGGATGCGGATGCGCAGCGCGGGGCGGAAGAGGATTCATCCGGTGATCCGCGCTTCGGATCGGCGGCATCGGGCGCGGTTCAGCGCTACCGTGCCATTTTCGGCGACGATCTCTATCTGGCGGCGACGCTGCGCTATGACGTGCCGGACGAGCTGCGGCTGGCGGAGCTGGCCGGGCTTTCGCGGCGGCTGGCTGTTCCGCTGGTGGCGACGGGGGCGGTGCTCTACCACGTGCCGGAGCGGCGCTATCTCCAGGATGTGCTCACGTGCATTCGCGAGAAGTGCACGCTGGCGCGGGCGGGCAGCCGGCTGGAGCCGAATGCGGAGCGGCATCTGCGGTGCCTGGAGGAGATCGAGCGGCGCTATGCGTGCAGCGGCGACGGGCGGCTGCGGCGGGTCGGCCGCGAGGCGCTGCAACGGACGGTGCAGATCGCGGCCCGCTGCACGTTCTCGCTGGATGAGCTGCGGTACGAGTATCCGCATGAGCTGGTGCCCGCCGGCCGCACGGCGATGGATTACCTGGAAGAGCTGACGTGGCGCGGGGCGGCAGAGCGATATGGGGCAGTGCAGAGCGAGGCGCGAGCCGGTTCGAAGCCGCCGCCGGCCGGCGATGGTTCTGCGGTCTCGCTTCCGGGCGTCGTGCGCGAGCTGCTGGCTGCCGAGCTGGCGCTGATCCGCGAGCTGCGCTATGAGCATTACTTTCTGACCGTCTGGGACCTGTGCCGCTTCGCCCGCTCGCGGGGGATTCTGTGCCAGGGGCGCGGGTCGGCGGCGAACTCGGCCGTCTGCTACTGCCTGGGCATCACGGCGGTCGATCCGGCCCGGCACGATCTGCTGTTCGAGCGGTTTATCAGCCGCGAGCGCAACGAGCCGCCGGATATCGACGTGGACTTCGAGCACGAGCGGCGCGAGGAGGTCTTCCAGTACATCTACGAGAAGTACGGCCGCGAGCGGGCGGGGATCACGGCCGAGGTGATCAGCTATCGGCCGCGTTCGGCGATTCGGGACGTGGGCAAGGCGCTGGGGCTGTCGCTGGACAGCCTGGATGCGCTGGCGAAGGGTGTCGACTGGTTCGACGTGTGGGCGGGGCAGGGCGGGGAGAGCTGCGCGGGGCAGACGGCGGCGGGCGGCGGTGCGGCGGAGGTCTCCGCGGCGGAGGAATCCACGGCGAGAGTCGGCGCGGGTGAGGATGCGTCGTGTGCGCGGCAGGAGCGGGAGGATCCGTCGTGGCGGGTGGGGTCGGGCTCGCGGGCGACGGCGCTGCGGAAGCTGCCGGCCGAGCCTTCGGCGATGCGGGCGCTGCGCGGGGCGGGGCTGGATCCGTCGGATCGCACGGTGCGGATGCTGGTGAAGCTGGTGCGGCAGATTCTCGGCTTTCCGCGGCATCTGTCGCAGCACGTCGGGGGGTTCGTGATCACCGAGACGCCGCTGTGCGAGATCGTGCCGATCGAGAACGGCGCGATGCCCCGGCGGACGTTCATCGAGTGGGACAAGGACGACATCGATGCGGTGGGGTTGCTGAAGGTGGACTGTCTGGCGCTGGGGATGCTGACGGCGTTGCAGAAGTGCTTTGCGCTTCTGAAGGGATTAAGGGATTCAGGGATTGAGGGATTAAGGGGCCGGCCGGGACTTCCTTATGATCAGGAGCGTGATCCGCGGTCTCGGCGTTTGCCGGCGCTTACTGGAGATGGGCATGGGCGAGAAGATGACGTTTCGCGACCTGATCGTGTGGCGCAAGAGCATCGCTCTGACCAAGCGAAACTACGCGATGACGGCCGAGATGCCGGAGACAGAGCGGTTCGGGCTGATTCCGCAGATGCGGCGGGCGGCGGTCTCGATCGCCAGCAACATCGCCGAGGGGAACGCGCGGCATCGCCGCAACGACTATATTCGCTATCTGACGATCGCGCGCGGCTCGCTGGCGGAGGTGGAAACACAGATCGTCATCGCACAGGAGCTGGCGTTTCTTGCGCCCGGGCGGGAGCTGTTCGTGCAGATGGAGGAGATTTCGAGAATGCTTCAGGCGCTGATCACGAAGCTGCGGGAGAGGCAGATCAAGAGAGAGCAGTAGCGGACTCGAAGCAGGAGCGACTATGTGAAGGCGTGCTCCGCGAGCCCCCTCAATCCCTTAATCCCTTAGTCCCCTACTCCCTCCTCGACATCCCCCCCGAAGACCCGCGCGTCTACGACACCATCTGCGCCGCCGATACGGTCGGCGTGTTTCAGATCGAAAGCCGCGCGCAGATGTCGATGCTGCCGCGGCTGCGGCCGCGGAATTTCTACGACCTGGTGATCGAGGTGGCGATCGTTCGTCCCGGGCCGATCCAGGGCGGCATGGTCCATCCCTACCTGCGGCGGCGGCACGGGCTCGACCCGGTCGAGTATCCCAGCCCGGACGTGGAGCGCGTGCTGGCCAAGACGCTCGGCGTGCCGATCTTCCAGGAGCAGGTGATGCGGCTGGCGGTCGTGGCGGCCGGCTTCACGCCGGGCGAGGCGGATCAGCTCCGGCGGGCGATGGCCGCCTGGCGCCGCAGCGGGCAGATCGAGAAGTTCAAGCTCAAGCTGGTGCGGGGAATGCTCGAGCGCGGCTACAGCAAGCAGTTCGCCGAGCAGATTTACCGGCAGATTCGCGGCTTCGGCGAATACGGCTTCCCCGAGAGCCACGCCGCCAGCTTCGCCCTGCTGGTCTACGCGTCGGCGTGGCTGAAGTGCTATCACCCGGCCGCGTTCTGCGGGGCGATGCTCAACAGCCAGCCGCTGGGCTTCTACACGCCGGGACAGCTCGTCCGCGACGCGCGCGAGCACGGCGTGGAGGTGCGGCCGGTGGATGTGAACCGCAGCGATTGGGACTGCACGCTCGAGGCGGGCGGCTCTGCGGGTCCGGCGCTGCGGCTGGGCTTTCGGGTGATTCGCGGGCTGAGCGAGGAGAAGGTGCGCGGGGTGGTGGCCGCACGGTGTGAGAGCGGCGGCATCCGCTCGCTGCGGCAGCTCGCGCGGCAGAGCGATGTCTCGCGCGAGACGCTGCTGCGGCTGGCGGCGGCGGATGCGTTCGGCTCGCTGGGGCTCGGCCGGCGGCGGGCGCTGTGGGAGATTCTGGCGCTGGAGCGCGATGAGCTGCGGTGGGGCGGCCGGGCGGGCGCGGGGCCGGCCGGCAGGGCGGGACGGGCGACGGGGTGGCTGTTTGCGGAGCTGGAGCCGGATGAGCCGGCGGTGGAGCTTCCGGCGATGCCGCTGGAGGAGACGGTATTCGAGGATTACGACGCGGTGGGGTTCTCGCTCAACGCGCATCCGATCTCGCTGGTGCGGGCGGAGCTGGACGAGGTGGGTCGCGGCGGGGAGGGCAGCGCGCGGCGGCGGGATGCGGGCGCGAGTGGACCGAGCGCGGGAGCCGGGCCATCGGAGAACGCGCCCGGGAAATCGGCGGATCGCGGGGTCGGCGAGCTGCGGGTGAAGGTGGCGCCGCGGGCGGCGAGCCGGTATGCGTCGAAGGGCGGGAGGAGGCAGGCGGCGGGGGCTGAGAAGCTGCCCGCCGGGGTTCTGCGCTGCGGGGAATTGCGCACGACGCGGCATGGCCGGCGGGTGGCGGTGGCGGGGCTGGTGACGTGTCGGCAGCGGCCGGGAACGGCCAAGGGCATCGTGTTCATGACGCTGGAGGATGAGACGGGGATGGCGAACCTGATCATCCGGCCGGAGGTGTGGGAGCGGGATCGGGAGGTGGCGCGGGGGCGGATCGCGGTCGTAGCGGAGGGGGTTGTTGAGCGGCAAGGGGAGGTGGTGCACGTGATGGTGCGGCGTGTGCATGATCTGGGGGCGGTGCTGGCGGCGCGGGCTGTGCCGCAGGGGCTCAAGCACGCATCGCGGGACTTTCACTGACGCGAGTGTTCGACTGAACCGCGTGCCCGCGGCCCCGGCGAGGGCATGCAACCCGCCCGCGGAGTCGCGTCGACAAGCCGTGTCGCCCGTCCCGCGACAACGCGCACGAGTCTGCTTAGAATTCCCCGACAACGTGGCCGGATCGGCCGGCGCGGATGGCGGAGGAACGAGTGACCAAGCCCTGCAAGCTCGCTCTGGAGGATGGAACCGTCTTTTCGGGTCGCGCCTTCGGCGCCGGCGGCACGAAGACTGGCGAAGTCGTCTTTAACACGGCCCATACCGGCTATCAGGAGATTTTCACCGATCCGTCCTACTGCGGGCAGATCGTGGTGATGACGTTTCCGCTGATCGGCAATTACGGGGTGAATCCGGAGGATTTCGAGTCCGCCCGGCCGCATCTTTCCGGGTTCGTGGTCAAGGAGGTCGCCCAGCGGCCGAGCAACTTCCGCTCGACGCAATCGCTGTGCGACTTTCTGGCCCAGCAGGGCATCATCGGCCTGGCCGGCGTCGACACGCGGGCGCTGACGCGCCGCATCCGCGTTCACGGAGCACTGCGGGGTGCGATCTCCACGGAGATCGCCAGCGAGATCGAGCTGGTGCAGCTCGCGGCCAGCGCGGCGCCGATGGTCGGGTCGAATCTGGTGCAGGCCGTCATGCCGCCGTCGTTCGGCGAGTGGTCCGAGCCGCTCTGGTCGCCGACGCACTCACCTGCCCCGAAGACGGCCGACGTGCACGTGGTCGCGATCGACTGCGGCATCAAGCGGAACATCCTGCGGCACCTGGCCGACCTGGGTTGCCGCGTAACCATCGCGCCGGCCAACGCCTCGGCCGGGCAGGTGCGCGAGCTGGAGCCCGACGGGCTGCTGGTGGGCAACGGGCCGGGCGACCCGGCGGTCGTGACGGACACGATCGAGACGCTGCGCGAGCTGGCGGGGACGGTGCCGATCTTCGGCATCTGCCTGGGGCACCAGGTGCTCGCGCTGGCGCTGGGGGCCGAGACGTACAAGCTGCGTTTCGGCCACCACGGTGCGAACGTGCCGGTCATGAACGTGCCGGCCAACCGGGTGGAGATCACGAGCCAAAATCACGGCTTCGCGGTCGAGGTGGGGTCGCTGGAGCGGGTGGGCGGACAGGTCAGCCACATCAATCTGAACGACCACAGTCTGGAGGGCTTCGTTCATCCGGACAAGCAAATCATGGCGGTTCAGTTTCACCCGGAGGCCAGCCCCGGCCCGCACGACGCGAGCTACCTGTTCGAGCGTTTCGTGACCGCGGTGCGGGAACATAAGTCCATCAGTCCGGAGCTTTTGCGCGTCTGACGCGGTCACGGGCGGGGGCGCGCGTCCGTCCCAATTCGAGGCATGCAGGTGGGTGCTGCGGTCTGAAAAAGGAATCAGGCCGCGAGCCCATCTCTCGCGGCCTGATTCGGGAGGAGGAGTTCTAACAGACTTTCGTCGTTAGTCACCAGATCCTAGGCCCCCCTTTCGGCTGAATTTCCACTCCGCCGGCGAAAATTTTTTCCGGAACCGCGCACGAACAGTCCGAGATTCGCTCGTAACTTCCGCATCAGAGGCGACTTGGAAAAAAATAAGGGGGCCCGCCATCACGCGAGCCCCCTTAACAGGAGGAGGAGTTCCGTAAGATTGCTGACTTCACCGAATACTAGGCCCGGCTGGCCGCCGGTTTCCACTCGGGCCGAAAAAAATGTGCCCGGCCGGGGGTGAGCACGACGCTATCATCCGCCCCCATGGCAGGTTACAGCTCGATCCTCAGCTCCGCGAAGCTGGTCGCCCTGTGCACCCTGCTGTCCCGTGTCACGGGCATGCTGCGGGACATGCTGCTGGCCCACAATTACGGCCTGGTGTGGGTCAAGGACGCGTTCGAGTTCGCATTCCAGGTGCCGAACCTGTTTCGACGACTGTTCGGTGAGGGGGCGCTGGCGGCGGCGTTCGTGCCGGGCTTCTCGCGGGTGCTTCAGAACGAGGGGCGCGAGGCGGCGTGGCGGCTGCTGGCGCGAACGCTGGCGCTGCTCTCCACGATTCTGATCGTCGTGACGATTGCGGCCGAGCTTGGGCTGCTGGCGATCTGGCTGTCGCTGCCGGCGGACAGCTCGCTGCGCGAGGGGGTGGGATTCCTGCAAATATCGCTGACGGCGATCATGCTGCCGTTCATGATCAGCATCTGCCTGCTGGCGCTGCTGTCGAGCATTCTCAACTGCGTGGGGAGCTTCGTGCCGCCGGCGCTGGCGTCGGTGGTGGTCAACGTCGTGATGATCGGGGGAATCCTGTGGCTCGGGCCGCTGGTGGGCGGTGACGATCCGCAGCAGCAGATCTACGGCGTGGCGATCAGCGTGATCGCGGCGGGCGTGCTGCAACTGCTCTTTCTCTGGCCGGCGCTGCGGGCGCACGGCGTGCCGCTGGGGTGGCGGTTCGAGCCGCGTGATCCGCAGCTTCGGTCGATGCTGGCGAGCGTGGGACCGGCGATGCTGGGGCAGGGGGCGCTCCTGGTGAGTACGTTTCTGGATTCGCTGGTGTGCACGTTGCTGACGCACAAGCCGGATACGCCGCTTGTGGCGGATTGGGGGCTGGTGCGGTTCACGTATCCGCTTGCGGAGGGAGCGCTCTCGGCGATCACGGTAGCGCAGCGGCTGTATCAGTTTCCGCTGGGCGTGCTGGTGATCTCGATCGCGACGGTGGCGCTGCCGGCGTTCAGCCGGGCGGCGGCGCGAAGCGACTGGGGCGAGTGGGGGCGGTCGGTGCGGCAGATGCTGCGGCTGGCGCTGTTCGAGGGCGTGCTGGCGGGCGTGCTGATGATCGTGCTGGCCGAGCCGATCGTGCGGCTGCTTTTCGAGTACGGGCGCTTCACGGCGGAGGACACGGTTCGTTCGGCGGCGGTGCTGCGGTGGTATGGGCTGGCGCTGTGGGCGTTCTGCGCTCAGCACATCGTCTTGCGCGGGTTCTACAGCGTGGGCGATGTGCGCACGCCGGTGCGGATTTCGCTGGTAATTCTGCCGCTGAACCTGGCGCTGACGCTGGTGCTGGTCTGGTTCGAGGCGGTCCGCGAGTCGGCCTTTGCGATCAGCTCGCTGGTTTCGTCCGGGTTGGGCGTGCTGATCGGCGTGTGGCTGCTTCAGCGGCGCGTGCGGATCGCGGTGATGGACGCCGGCGCGTGGCGCTCGATCGGGGGAATGGTCATCGCGGCGGTTGCGGCCGGGGCATGCGTGTACTTCGTGCGGCCGCTGGGGGGGCCGGCGCTGGAGAGTCTGGCGGGTTGGACGGTCCTGGCGCGGGTGGTGGATGCGATCGGGTGGCTGGCGGTCGGCAGCGGGGTGTTCCTGTTGGTGGCGTGGCTGCTGCGGCTGGAAGAAGTGGGCTGGCTGCTGCGGCTGGGCGCGCGGCGCGAGACGCGGTGAGCTGGCTGGTGCGGGAGCAGGGGGTCGAGCCAGCGGGGTCAAATCAGTGGGGTCAGGGTTGTGCGTGGGTATGGCCCGCTTGACGGTTCATAGGACCGGCGGCGGGACTGTCTAGGGAGTGTAGAGGCTATGTCGGCTCGGCGGCCAAGGTGCGGACGCGCTGGGCGCGCGTGCGGATGGTGGTGATCTGGAGTCCGAAGCGGTCGCCGACTTTGACGGCCGTTCCGGTCCCGATGGGGCGGTTGTTGACGAGCAGTTCGAGGGGCTGGTCGACCATCTGCTCGAATTCGAGGATGTTTCCGAGGGCCAGTCGGCGGATGGCGCCGAGGGGCATTCGCCGGCCGGCGAGCTTGACGATGACGGGGACCTTGATGCGGAGGATTCGCCTGAGCTCGGGCGGGAGGGGGTCGAGCAAGTCGCCGGTGTCGGGGCGCGGGTTCTGCGCGGGGTTCGCGTCGGCGGTTTCGGGCTGCTCGCGCAGGGCCTGGATTTCAGCGGCGTCCACGACCATCCAGAGTTCCTATCGGCAGGTCGCCGGGGTGGGGCGACGTTCCCGCAAGGGTTATCGGCGCGAGGGCGGGCGGAGTTGAGTATAGGGAGGCCCGCGACGGCCAGAACAGAGCCGCGACCGTGAGGGAGCGGGCCGGGTGCGCAACCTCCCCCGCGTAGACGCGCCAAGACGCGCACACCTGAAAACAGCGAAACGGCGCCTGAGATAGGTGAATGTCTCCAGGCGCTTGCGCGGGCGGCGCGCCACCCCCAGCACGCTCCCTCACGGTCGCAGCTCGGTGCAAACGCTCCGTCGCGGGTTGCGTTGAAGCGCGGGAGGTCCGTTCGCGCTCCGCAGGGCGCGAGATCACGCGTGCCAGCGGCGGTGCCAGCGCTCGAGCATGTAGAGCGACCAGAGCGGATGTTCGTGATTGGCGCGAGCGGACTGGTGCGCGTCGACGAAGCTTTGCAGCCAGCGTTGCTCGAAGACCGTGGCGCAGAGCGAATCGGGCGCGAAGAGCAGGTCGTGCAGCTCCTGGCGGAGCTCGTTGCGGAGCCACTCGCCGACGGGCACGCCGAAGCCCATCTTCGGGCGAGTGAGAATCTCGGCCGGCAGCAGATCGCGGGCCCAGTGCCTGAGGATGCGTTTGCCGCCGCGGCCGAAGCGCCACGCGGGGGGCAGGCGCAGGGCGAACTCGACCAGCTCGTGATCGAGCAATGGGGCGCGGCACTCCAGGCCGCACGCCATCGAGGCGATGTCGACCTTGGTCAGCAGGTCGCCGGGCAGATAGCTGAGCACATCGGTGTAGTTGGCCCGGCTCGGGTTATCGCCCTGGCCGCACGCAAAGAGCCCGCGAAACCAGCGGAGCGGCTCGTCGAAGTCGATCGCGGCGCGGAAGTCCGCGGTGTACCCGGCCGCGAGCTGGTCCAGGCCGAAGACGCCGACCCAAGAGAGGTAGCGGCGGGCGGGCTCGTGCGGCAGCGCGGCGAAAAAGCGGTGCGCACGATTGCCGAGGGACCTGGCCCGGCCGCGAGGGAGTGCGGCGGCCAGTCGCGCGGCCAGCGAGCGCAGCGGGCGCGGCAGAAAGTCGAGCCGGCCGGCGAGGGCGAGGGCGCGGTAGCGGTCGTATCCGCCGAAGCACTCGTCGCCGCCGTCGCCGGTGAGCGCGACGGTGACGCTCTGCCGCGTGCAGCGGGCGACGTAGCTGGTCGGGATGGCTGAGGAATCAGCGAAGGGCTCGTCGTAATGAAAAGCGAGCGTGTCGAGCACGTCGCCGGCCGAGGGGGTGACGATGAATTCGGTGTGCTCAGTCTCGAAGTGCCCGGCGACCAGGCGGGCGTAGCGCGTTTCGTCGTAGCGCGTGTCGGCAAAGCCGATCGAGAACGTGCGCAGCGGGCTGACGCCGAGCCGGCGCATCAGGCCGACGACAATCGACGAGTCGATGCCGCCGGAGAGGAACGCGCCGAGCGGGACGTCCGCGATCAACCGTTTCTCGACGGCCCGCGTGAGCAGGCGGCCGAGCCGCTCGAGGGCCTGTTCGTAAGTTAGTGCTTTTCCGCGGGATTCGCCGGGATTCGGCGGCGGTGGGGCCCAGTAAGTTAACGCCTCGATCGCGGCCGGCCGGCCGGCCCGAATCGTCGCGAACGTGCCGGGTGGGAGCTTGCGGAAACCGCGAAAGATGGCGAACGGCGCGGGGACGTACTGAAAGACGAGATAGCGGTGGATCGACTGCGCATCGAGCTCGCGCGGAATGCCGGGCAGCGCGAGAATCGCCTTCTGCTCGCTGGCAAACAGCAGCCGGCCGTCGTGCTGCGCATAGACGAGCGGCTTTTTTCCCAGGCGGTCGCGCGCCAGGTGCAGCTCGCCGCGCTGCTGGTCCCAGATGGCGACGGCGAACATGCCTTCCAGCCGCTCAAAGCAGCGCGTGCCGCATTCTTCATACAGATGGACGATCACCTCGCCGTCGGTCGCGGAGCGGAAGCGGTGCCCGCGCGATTCAAGCTCGCCGCGCAGCTCGCGAAAGTTGTAGATCTCGCCGTTGAAGACGAGCCAGACGGTCTGCGACTCGTTGCAAAGCGGCTGGTGGCCGCCGGCCAGGTCGATGATCGAGAGGCGGCGGAAGGCCAAGCCGCAGCGGCCGGCGGGGTCGAGGTGATAGCCCTCATCGTCGGGTCCGCGGTGGATGAGCTGGGCGGCCATGGCGCGCAGCTCGTCCGGCACAGGGGCGCGGTCGGGCGAGAGGCTCAGGATGCCGGCGATTCCGCACATGCTCGGGCGCGCGTGGCTCGGTGGCGGGTCGGGCCGCGGGACGGCGCGGCGCGGCGGGCGGCCCGCTGGGGTGTGTACGGCCGCGGGCGCGGGGTTGTTCGCGAGCGGCCGTTTCGGGCAGTGCTTTCGCCGCTGCGGGCGGTCCTGCGGCGGCGGCGCGGGGCCGGCTGGCAGACGGGGCAGATGTGCGTGCTGCGCTGGCCGACGCGGAGCAGCTCGATCGTCGCGCCGCAGCGGCGGCAGGGCCGGCCGTCGCGGCCGTAGGCGGCCAAGTGGTTCTGCATCCGCCCACCGGGATAGACCCAGTCGATGGAGGTGCCGTTGTGGCGCAGGCCGGCGCGCAGGGCGTAGCGGATGGCCTCGTGCAGGGCGGCGATCTGCTGGTCGCTGAGGCGGTCGCTGTGGGTCAGCGGGTGCAGGCCGGCGCGGTGCAGGGCCTCGTCGGTGTAGATGTTGCCCAGGCCGGCGATCAGCGACTGATCGAGCAGGAGCGGCTTGAGCAGGCGGCGGCGCGAGCGGAGCACGGCCGCGAGGGCGGCGGGGGTGAAGCTGCGCTCGAGCGGCTCGAGGCCGACGCGGCGGTCGAGGTCGGCGAGGTCGTCGGCGAGGGTGATGCGGCCGAACTTGCGCGCGTCGCACAAGAGCAGGCGGCGGTGGTTGTCGAGCTGCCAGGCGGCGCGGATGTGCGGGTCGCCGGCGGCGGATTTGGCCCATTCGAGCCGGCCGCTCATTCGCAGGTGGAGCAGGAAGTGGCGGCCGGTGTCGAGCGAGAAGACGAGCAGCTTTCCGCGGCGCGAAAGGGCGGAGATCGTGCGGCCGACGATGGCGGTGCGGAGGGCGGGTACGCTGGGTTCGACCTGCCGCGGCCAGGAGGAAGCGAAGGCGGTGATGGTTCGGCCGACGAGGTGGGGCTCGAAGGTGCGGCGGATGGATTCGACTTCCGGGAGCTCGGGCATGGGGAGGATGGTAGCTGGGGGATGGGGAGGGGGGAACGGGGGCGTCGGCTCGGCGCGGCGGGGACGCCAGGATTCGAGAACAGAGATATGAGATTCCAGACCTGCAATCTGAGAGTTCAGGAAGGTGGGCCGGCGCGGGGGGGGCACCCGTAGTGAGTACGTCACGAGTCCAATAAACAGGTGGTGTAACTTACGGGCGGGAGCGCGGTCGAGCGTTACTCGGACGGGCTTTCGGGCTGTTTGCCGCGTGTTCGCAATGGGCTCACTCGGGGGCGTATAATGGCCGAGGAGAGCGGGGGATGGTTGGGCTGGGCCGGTCAGGCCGTCGGCGGGACTTGTTCGCGCCGGCCGGCGAGGCGTGAACGCACGTTCCTGCGAGCAGTGCGGATGGGTGGACCTGCGGCGGGCCCGCATTTGGGTTGATGGGAATCTCGCACCAGGACGACGCGATCGGACCGTTTGCCATCGTGGATAAGAATGCCGTGCGGGTTGGGCCCTTTTTGTGCCGTGATCCGAGACGAAGGCCCCACGGACGACGTAGGGGGATGAGGGTTCCGGTGGCTGAAGCCACCGGCTATGGTCGTTAGCCCTGGCGGGCAGGAGAGCGACAGGTCGGAGACCTGTCGCCCAGCGACCGGTCAGAGACCGGTCCCCCATTTTCGCGACAGGTCGGAGACCTGTCGCCCAGCGACCGGTCAGAGACCGGTCCCCCATTTTCGCGACAGGTCGGAGACCTGTCGCCCAGTGACCGGTCAGAGACCGGTCCCCCATTTTCGCGACAGGTCGGAGACCCGTCGCCCAGTGACCGGTCAGAGACCGGTCCCCCAGCGACCGGTCAGAGACCGGTCCCCCATTTTCGCGACCGGTCGGAGACCTGTCGCCCAGTGACCGGCCAGGGGCCGGTCTCCGATTCGCGGAGCGGCAAAGCATGCTCACGCCTTCGGCGAGAGCATGCCACCCAACAGGCGAGAGCATGCCACCCGACAGGGTGTTGAGGGCAGGTTTGTGAGCGAACAGATCGGTGAGTTGCGGCGGGTGCTGGACGAGGTCGATGCGTGCATCGTCGATGCGCTGGTCAAGCGCCTGGCGATCGTCTCGCAGATCGGGCAGTCCAAGCTGTCAGAGACGGGCGGGCTGCGCGACCTCGGGCGCGAGGAGGAACTGCTGGCGGCGCTGGCCGAGCGCGGCCGGGCGGCCGGCCTGGACGGCTATTTCGTGACGCGCGTCTTCCGCGAGATCCTGGACCAGTCGCTGCGCATGCAGCAGGAGCTGCTGGCGCAGGCCAAGAATCCGCAGCGCTCGGCCGAGCGGGTGATCACGGTCGGGTTCCAGGGGACGGAGGGGGCGTACAGCCACCTGGCGGCGAGCCGGCATTTCGGGGCCCGCGGGGCGCGGGTCGAGTATCGCGGCTATGACACGTTCCGCGAGATGCTGGAGGCGGTGCGCGACGGGGCGCTCGATTACGCGATGCTGCCGATCGAGAATACGACGGCCGGCTCGATCAACGAGGCGTATGACCTGCTGGCGCGGATGAACCTGGCGCTGGTGGGCGAGGAGATTCAGCGGGTCGAGCACTGCCTGCTGGCGCTGGAGCCGGTCCCGGTGTCGGCGATCCGGCGGGTGTATTCGCATCCGCAGGCGCTGACGCAGTGCAGCGAGTTCCTGAGCACGCTGACGCACTGCCACGTCGAGTCCTTCAAGGACACGGCGATGGCGGCACAGCGGATTCGCGAGGAGCAGAACCTCTCCGAGGCGGCGATCGCGAGCGAGGAGGCGGCCCGGCTGTACGGCCTGCACGTGATCAAGCGCGACATCGCCAACCAGAAGGAGAACTTCACCCGCTTCGTGGTGGTGGCGGCCGCGCCGGTGGCCTATGACGGGCGCGTGCCCTGCAAGACGTCGCTGATCTTCGCGACGCGGCACGAAGAAGGCGCACTGCTGAACTGCCTGAACATCTTCCACGCGCATGAACTGAACCTGACCAAGCTCGAGTCGCGGCCGCGGCCGAACGCGCCCTGGGAATACCTGTTCTACGTGGATTTCGAGGGCAACATCGGTGCTGCGGACGTCGATGCGGCATTGCGCGAGCTGGCCAGCCGGACGAGCTTTCTGAAGGTGCTGGGCAGCTATCCGTCGCGGACGGCCCGCGAGGCGCAGCCGGCCGAGCCGCGGCGGCGGGCGGTTGCGGAGGCGGCGGCGGCCGCGGTGGTCGAGCCGGAGGGGTGCAAGCCGGTGCCGGCGTCGATCATGCAGATGCTGGAGAAGGCGCCGTACAAGCTGGTGTCGCGGGCGCGGCGGATGGAGGACACGCAGATTCGGGTCGGGCCGGTGGTGATCGGCGGGCCGCGGCCGGTGGTGATCGCCGGGCCGTGCAGCGTCGAGTCGCGCGAGCAGATCATGACCTGTGCGCGGGTCGTCAAGGAGTGCGGCGGCGAGCTGCTGCGGGGCGGATGCTTCAAGCCGCGGACGAGTCCGTATGCGTTCCAGGGGCACGGCTACGACGCGCTGGAGTGGCTGGAGGAGGCGGGGCGGGCGTACGGGCTGCCGATCGTGACGGAGGTGCTGCATCCGGCCGACATCGAGAAGGTGGCCCGGAAGGCGGACATCATCCAGATCGGCGCGCGGAACATGCAGAACTTCGCCTTGCTCAAGGAGCTGGGAAACGTCGATCGGCCGATCCTTTTCAAGCGCGGGATGATGGCCAGCGTGGACGAGTGGCTCGGGGCGGCCGAGTACATTCTGGCGCACGGGAACCAGCAGGTGATACTGTGCGAGCGGGGGATTCGCACGTTCGAGACGGCGACGCGGAACACGCTGGACCTGAGCGCGATCCCGGTGGTGCGGGAGCGGACGCATCTGCCGATCATCGTGGATCCGTCGCACGCGGCGGGGACGTGGCGGTGGGTCTCGCCGCTGACGGAAGCGGCCCTGGCGTGCGGGGCGCACGGGGTGATGGTGGAGATTCACCCGGAGCCGGAGAAGGCGCTGAGCGACGGGCCCCAGGCGCTGAAGTTCGACACGTTTGCGCGGTTGATGGACCGGGTGCACGTGTTGCTGGGGCGGGTGGCGGAGGCGGCTGGCGAGAAGCACTGACGCGAGGCGGGCACAGAGGCCCGCCCCACTGGGTAGAGACTTGAGGATTGAATCGGCCGGCGCGAGCGGCTAGGCTCGATGCTGTGGCTGACGCATTTCGGTGTTTGCGACCTGTCCTGAGGAGGAGAGAGCGATGAATTCCTGCGGGTGTCTGGGCTCGGCGGCGGTGTGCCGGATCGGTGTGGCGGTGCTGGGGTTTTTGTCGGCGGCGGGCATGGCGCGAGCGGCCGACTACGTGCTGACTGTCGACCCGAACCGATCGACAGTGACGCTTCGTGTTGATGGACTGGGAACGAGCGATTCGGATTCGTCGCAGGTGGGCGGAACGATACATGCGACGCTCACGCCCAGCTCGGGGCCGTTCGACACGATTCACATCACGGGGCTGGCGCTGGACGTGCTCGAGCAGATCAACATCGACCTGACGCAGCCGTTCCTGGGCGGTGTCGTGGCGACGGGTGACAACATCGCGCTGCGGATCGACGATAATAACGGTCTGGCCGGTCCGGAGACGACGGTGGCGGCCGATGGGTCGTTCGTTCAGGTGGACAACCTGGTGCAGGCGCTGGGGACGCTGAATTACGTGGGGACGGGGATTCTGGGCGGTTCGATCGGCTCGGGCAGTGTCGAGCTCGTTTCGCTGCCGCCTTTCGACGCGGATTTCGCCGGCACGGTGGTCGATGACGGCACGACGGTGACGCTGAGCATCCCGGTGATGATCGAGCAGGAGTTCGAGATCTCGGGTGTGACGTTCGTGATCGCACTCAACGGCGGCGTGGTGGCGACGGCGGCGACGATGGAGGATGTGCCGGGCGATCTGGACGGCGACGGCTGCGTCGGGTTCGCGGACCTCGTGATCCTGCTGGGTGATTACGGCTGCACGGGCGGATCGTGCGTGGGCGACGTCGACGGGGACGGGTCGACCGGGTTCGGCGATTTGGTGATCCTGCTGGGCAATTACGGCGTGGGGTGTCCGTAGAACGCCGACCGGGCACGGCGGGTCGAGCCTCGCAGCGGAGTGTAGTGGGGGAAGGTTGAATTGTAGGGCCACGGCTCAAGAGCAGTGGCGCCGATGCAGCGTCACTCAGGCAGAGAGGGATTGCCCGCTACGCACCGTCGGGTTGGGGGCGTGCGAGTCGCGTAAGCACGTCGGCCAGGTGGGCGCTGAACTTGCTTCGGGGCAGGACTTCGTCGACGCCCGCCTCGCGGGCGGCGCGGGCCAGCTCAACGGCGACGTGCGGCAGAAAGCCGACGATGTGAAGTCCCGGGCGGGCCGCCTTCGCGTCGCGAACCAGCTCGAGCACGCTCTGCTCGTCGAGCGACAAATCGAGAATCAGGCCGGCCGCGTCGGCCAGGTTGTTGCGGATGTCATTGGCCGAGCGGAAGACGCGAACCTGCGTGCCCGTCACGGCGGCCGTGGCGGAAATCTTCGAGCCGAAGACGAGATCACTGACGAGCGCGATAACTGCCAACGGACCTGCTCCCTCCTAGAAACCTGCCTGAGCTTCCCATCATAACGACGTAGCGGCGTGATTCTTCGGCTCAAAATCCAGTGTTTCCGGGCGCAGTTCGAGATCCACGTACGGGCGAGACGCCCGTACCACCCCAAGCGGCGGGCACACCGGCCCGGCCCGCACGCGGGCACGGCGGACTGCCCCACCCAAGGAGCCGGGCAGGATGCCTGCTCCAACCAAGGAGTCGGGCAAATTGGCCGCCCCACCGGATGCCGCCGGTTGGGATTGGACGGCGGGCCGTGCGCGGGTATTCTGGAAGGGTTCCCGTAAGGGCCTTTCCGACATGCGAATAAACATCCAGACAGCTCTCGTCAGCGCGCTCGTCGTCGTGCCGCTCTCGCTCGCGGTCGCCTTTTCACCCGGTGATTCGAGCCGGCCGGATGATGCCCGGGCCGAATCAGAGGCTCTGGCCGCGGCTGCGGTTGCGGCCGAACCGGTGATCGCGAAGCCCCCGGCCGGCGCGGCGGAAAGCGCCGCCGAGCCGCGGGTGGACTACGACCGCGACATCCGGCCGATTCTGTCGGAGAACTGTTTCGCCTGCCACGGCCCGGACGCGGCCGCGCGGAAGGCGGAGCTGCGGCTGGACCTGCGCGAGGGGGCGGTGGCGGACCGCGACGGGCGGGCGGCCGTTGTGCCGGGCGATCCGGCCGCGAGCCTGCTGCTGCGGCGGGTGCGGGAGGAGGATGCGGACCGGCGCATGCCGCCGGCCGAAACGGAGAAGCGCCTCTCGGCCGAGCAGATCGAGCTGCTTGAGCGGTGGATCGCCGGCGGGGCGGAGTACCAGACGCACTGGGCGTTCCGGCCGGTTCAGCGGCCGGAGCCGCCGGCCGTGCGGGATTCCGGCTGGGTCCGCAACGAGGTGGATCGGTTCATTCTGGCGCGGCTCGAGCAGGAGGGCCTGCGGCCGTCGGAGGAGGCGGACCGGCGGACGCTGATCCGGCGGCTGAGCTTCGATCTGACGGGCCTGCCGCCGGCGCCGCAGCAGGTGGCGGAATTCGTGTCGGACGAGCGGCCGGATGCGTACGCGCGGCTGGTGGATCGTCTGCTGGCCGACCCGCATCACGGCGAGCGGATGGCGATGGAGTGGCTCGACGCGGCGCGGTATGGCGACACGAACGGCTATCACATCGACAACGAGCGGTACATGTGGCGGTGGCGCGACTGGGTGATCGAGGCCTTCAACCGCAACATGCCGTTCGACCAGTTCACGATCGAGCAGCTCGCGGGGGACCTGCTGCCGGAGCCGACGCTCTCGCAGCGGATCGCGACGGGCTTTCATCGCAATCACATGATCAACTTCGAGGGCGGGGCGATTCCGGAGGAATACCAGGTCGAGTACGTGCTGGACCGCGTCACGACGACGGGGACGGTGTGGCTGGGGCTGACGGTGGGCTGTGCGCGGTGTCACGACCACAAGTACGATCCGATCTCGCAGGAGGAGTTCTACCAGCTCTATGCTTTCTTCAACACGGTGCCGGAGGAGGGGCTCGACGGCAAGACCGGCAACGCCGTACCGCTGATCGAGGCGCCGCTGCCTGAGCAGGAGGGCAAGCTGGCGGAGCTGGCGAAGAGCCTGGAGCAGGTCGAGCAGGAGATGTACGGGCCGGCGCCGGAGCTGGACGAGAAGCAGGCGGCGTGGGAGGCCGAGCTGTTCGGCGAATTGTCGCAGCGCTGGCGCGTGATCGAGCCCTTTTCGGCGGCCGCGACGAGCGGAGCGACGCTGACGCGGCAGGCGGACGGGTCCTATCTGGCGGGCGGGCGGCTGGCGGATACGGACGTGTACGAGTTCGTCGTGCTGACGCAGGCGAGGGGGTTTGTGGGCTTTCGGGTCGAAGCGCTGACGGATGCGAGCCTGCCGCTGGCCGGCGACGAGCGCGGCGGCGGGCCGGGGCGGTCGGAGAACGGCAACTTCGTGCTGACGGAGTTCGAGGTGGAGGCGGCGCCGCTGGCGGATGCGGCCGCGGCAGAGCCGGTGAAGTTCGCCACCGCGCACGCGGACCACTCGCAGCCGACGTTTCACGTGACCGCGGCAGTCGACGGCGACGCGAAGACGGGCTGGGCGGTGCTGCGCGAGGGGATGACCGGCGAGGACCGCGTCGCGGTGTTCGTGCCGCAGCGGCCGGTGGGCTTCGAGGGCGGCACGGCGCTGAAGATCCGGCTGCGGCACGAGTCGGTCTACAAACAGCATTCGATCGGGCGCGTGCGGGTCTCGCTGTGTACGAGCGAGTCGCAGCGGCCGCACCTGGCGGCGTCAAAGAAGAGCACGTGGCACATGGTCGGGCCGTTCAAGGCGGTGACTGCGGCCGAAGCGCACGACACGCCCTTCGGGCCGGAGCAGGCGCTGGCGTCGGGGGTCGACCTGTCGGCGAGCTACGGGGAAGAGTCGCTGAAGTGGGTCGAGCAGCCGGAGTTCGTGGACGGCAAGCCGCACGCGCTGCCGACGGCCGGCGTGACGGCCACGTACCTCTGTCGCACGATCACGGCCCCGACGGCGCGGCCGATGCGGGTGTCGCTGGGCAGCGACGACAGCGTGAAGGTGTGGCTGAACGGCGAGCTGGTGCACGAGAACCGCGCTGCGCGGCCGGTCGCGCCCGACCAGGATTTCGTGCGGCTGAATCTGAAGGCGGGCGTGAACACGCTTTTGCTGAAGGTGGTCAACCACGGCGGCGAGTACGCGTTCTATTTCGACCCGCGCGACGATCATTCGATCGATCCGCCGCTGGCGATGCAGCGCGTGCTCGAGCGGCCGGCCCAGGAGCGAAGCGAGGCGCAGCAGCGGCTCGTGCGCGGCTATTTCCGCGAGCGGCACATGCCTCAGTGGGCGGAGCTGGCCGAGCGGCGGCGGCGCGTGAGCGGTGAGCTGGCGGAGCTGCGCAAGGCGATCCCGTCGGTGATGGTGATGGCGGAGATGCCCGAGCCGCGCAAGACGTATTTTCTGAAGAAGGGGCAATACGACCAGCTCGGGCCCGAGGTGCGGCCGGGCGTGCCGGCGGTGCTGCCGCCGCTGCCGGAGGGCGAGGCGAATCGGCTGGCGCTGGCGCGCTGGCTGGTGGACCCGGGGCATCCGCTGACCGCACGGGTGGCGGTGAACCGGCTGTGGCAGATGGTCTTCGGGGCGGGGCTGGTGCGGACTTCGGAGGATTTCGGGGCGCAGGGCGAGTGGCCGAGCCACCCTGAGCTGCTCGATTGGCTTGCGGCGGAGTACGTGTCCAGCGGCTGGGATACGCGGCACATTCTGCGGCTGATGGTGCATTCCGCGACGTACCGGCAGGTGTCGCGCGTCACGCCTGAGCTGCGACAGCGCGACCCGGAGAATCGGCTCCTGGCGCGGGCGCCGCGGCTGCGGCTGTCGGCCGAGATGGTGCGCGACAACGCGCTGGCGGTCAGCGGGCTGCTGGTGGACCGGATCGGCGGGCCGAGCGTGAGGCCCTATCAGCCGCCGGGCCTGTGGGAAGAGGTGGCGATCGATCCAACGGGTGCGACGTGGACGGCGCAGGTGTACAAGCAGGACCACGGCGAGGCGCTCTATCGCCGCAGCCTGTACACGTTCCGCAAGCGGTCGGTGCCGCCGCCGGCGATGGCGATCTTCGACGCGCCCAGCCGCGAATTCTGCGTCGTGCGCCGGCCGCGGACGAATACGCCGCTTCAGGCGCTGGTCTTGATGAACGACCCGACCTACGTGGAGGCGGCGCGAAAGCTGGCGGAGCGGTTGATGCGCGAGGCAGGCGACAGTGCGCACGATCGGCTCGCGCTGGCGTTTGAGCTGGCCCTGGCCCGGCCGCCGGAGGAGACGGAATCTGCGGCGCTGCGGGCCGTGCTGGACGAGCAGCTCGCGTGGTACGCGGAGAACAAGGACGCGGCGCAGGCGCTGCTGGGTGTGGGCGAATCCGCGCGCGACGAATCGCTGGATGAAGTCGAGCTGGCGGCGTGGGCAACGGTGGCCAGCGTCATCCTGAACCTGGACGAGACCATAACGCGGAGTTGAACGGCCGATGGACATCGTACGACGCGAATTCGATCTGTTGATGACGCGGCGGCAGCTTTTCGGGCGGGCGGCCGCGGGGATCGGCGCGGCCGCTCTGGCGGGGCTGCTGAATCCACGGCTGTTCGCCGACGGGCCGGCGGCGGCGTCGGCCGCGGCGGCCGGGCGGCTGCGCGTACCGCATTTTGCGCCCAAGGCCAAGCGGGCGGTCTACCTGTTCATGTCCGGGGGGCCGTCGCAGCTCGATCTGTTCGATTACAAGCCGCGGATGCGCGAGATGCACGGTCAGGACCTGCCGGATTCCGTGCGGATGGGGCAGCGGATCACGGGGATGACGTCGGGCCAGGCGCGGCTTCAGCTCCTCGGCTCGCAGTTCAAGTTCACCCAGCACGGCCGCAGCGGCGTGTGGGTGAGCGAGCTGCTGCCGCACATCGCGGGCATCGTGGACGAGATCGCGCTGGTGCGGAGCGTGCATACGGAGGCGATCAACCACGACCCGGCCGTGACGTACATTCAGACCGGCCATCAGCAGAGCGGGCGGCCGAGCCTGGGGGCGTGGCTGAGCTACGGGCTGGGCAGTGAGAACAGCGATCTGCCGGCGTTCGTGGTCTTCATCTCGCAGGGGACGGGCCGGCCGGACGCCCAGCCGCTGTTCGATCGGCTGTGGGGCAGTGGGTTTCTGCCGACGAATCACCAGGGGGTCAAGTTCCGCGGGTCGGGTGATCCGGTGCTCTATCTTTCGGATCCGCCGGGGATCGACCGGGCGACGCGTCGGCGGATGCTCGATGCGGCCGCGAAGCTGAACAGGATCGCGTATGAGAGCTTCGGGGATCCGGAGATCAACACGCGAATCAGCCAGTACGAGATGGCCTACCGCATGCAGATGTCGGTGCCGGAGCTGGCGGACCTGTCGAGTGAGCCGGAGAGCACGTTCCGGCTCTATGGTGAGGATGCGCGGCGGCCGGGGAGCTTCGCGTGGAACTGCGTGATGGCGCGGCGGCTGATCGAGCGCGGCGTGCGATTCGTGCAGCTCTTTCACCGCGGGTGGGATCAGCATTTTGCGCTGGGAACCGCGCTTCCCAAGCAGTGCAAGGACGTCGACCAGGCGTCGGCGGGGCTGGTGCTGGACCTTAAGCAGCGCGGGCTGCTGGATGAGACGCTGGTCATCTGGGGCGGGGAGTTCGGCCGGACGGTCTACTGCCAAGGCACGCCGGAGGACCCGGGCCACGGGCGCGATCATCACGGGCGGTGCTTCTCGATGTGGATGGCGGGCGGGGGGATTCGGCCGGGCGTCGTGTACGGCGAGACGGATGAGTTCGGATATAACGTGGTCGCGGACCCGGTGCACATCCATGATCTGAATGCGACGGTGCTGCACACGCTGGGGATCGATCACGAACGGCTCACGTTCCGGTTTCAGGGGCGGGATTTTCGATTGACGGATGTGCATGGGCGGATCGTGCCGGCGCTGCTGGCGTGAGAGCATGCGCCGATGGCTTCCGCGTCTCGCCGAGGATCAGAGCCGCGAGCGTGAGAGCGAGCGGGCGGAGTGGGTTTGGGTTCGTATTGGGGGATATCATCGGGGGCAGGCAGCCGGAGAGAGCGTGTGGGCTGGAAATAGGTGGTCGTGATTTCGCGCGTGGGCGCGGGAGGGGATTATGGCCCCAGGCCGCTCCGATACCTCGGGCACATGGTGTCCGGGACGAGCGGTCGGGGCTCGGATCATACTTGGTCGCGGCTCAATGGGAACGGTACGGGCGAGACGCCCGTACCACCCGGAAGTGACGGGCGAGACGCCCGTACCACCCAGAGAAGACGGGCGAGATGCCCGTACCACCCGGAAGTGGCGGGCGAGACGCCCGCAGCACGCGGCGAGGTGGCGGATCGGTTCAGGCGGATTCGATGCGAGTGGAACGGTTGGCGGCGGGTCTGGCGGCGGCGGGCTGGGTGCTGCTCGGGGCGATGGTCCTGGGCGCTGCGGGCGAGGAGGTCTCGCCCTGGTGGCGGCTGCTGGGACGGCTGCATCCCGTCGTGATTCACTTTCCGATCGCGCTGCTGATGACGGCGGCGCTGTTCGAGCTGGCGGCCATGGTGCGCGGGCGGCGCGGCGCGCCGGCGCCTGCCGCCGCTGAGCGCGCGGTGTCGCACGGGTCGGGCGACGGTGAAACGCGTAGCGCGGAGACCGGCACGTACGCGACGCGCGGCGCGGCCGGGAGCGACTCGGCCGGGCGCGACTCGGCGGCGGCCCGAGCGGCGATCTCGCCTGCGGCGCTGGCGTGTCTGACGCTGGGCGCGGCCGCGGCCGTCGTCGCGTCGTGGTTCGGGTGGCTCAACGCCGAGCTGGAATCACACGCGAGCAGCGACGCGCCGACCATCTTCTGGCACCGCTGGCTGGGCATCACCGTCACGGCACTGGCGTGCGTCGCGGCCGGCGCGGGACAGGTCTCGCGCTTGGGCTGGCGCTGGCCGCGGATGACATACCGGGCGGGCCTTCTGGTCGTGGCCGGGCTGGTGGGGTTCGTCGGCCACCTGGGCGGCACGCTCGTCTACGGGTCGGGCTATTACACGGCGGTCTTCGAGTCGCGCCGGCCGCGGCCGGTGACGACGTTGCCGGGGCCGGCGACGCGGCCGCAGTCGAGCCCGGCCGAAATCGGCGGGGCGGCGACTGCGCCGGAGTCCGCCGAAGGCTCCGCGGCGTCGGGGGCGATCGATTTCGAGCAGGAGATTCTGCCGATCTTCCTGGCGCGGTGCGTCGAATGCCACGGAGCGGAGGAGCAGTCGGCGCGGCTGCGGCTGGATTCGCTCGAGAATGCGCTGGCCAAGGACGAGGTGATCATCCCGGGCGATCCGGAGGCGAGCGAGCTGATCATCCGCGTATCGCTGCCGCCGGATGACATCGACATTATGCCGCAGGAAGGCGAGCCGCTCTCGCCCGAGCAGATCGAGCTGCTGCGGCGGTGGATTCTGCAACTCGGCGGCGCGGAGGCGGAGCGCGGGGCGGACTCGGCGCAGCCCGAGGGCGGGCGGGCAGGCGGTGGCGGCCGCGCGGAGCAACGATCGGAGGGCGGCGCGGGCGCTGAGGCGGCCGACAGGGCGGGCGAGCAGGGGCGCATCGAGCGGCCGGCGGCGGCCGTGATCGTGCTGAGTGACGAGCAGCGGGCGGTGCGGGATGCAGCGATGGCGGCGATCCGGGCACGGGGCGGGCACGCCGCGCGGATCGCGGCCGACAGCGAGCAGGTGGCTGTGAACCTGGCCGTTCTGGGTACGTATGCGGGCGATTCTGAGCTAGAACTGCTAGTCGGGCTGGAGCCGGTGCTGGCGTGGCTCGAGCTGGGCGGAACGAGCGTGACGGATGAGGGTCTGCGCGGGTTGACGCGTTTTCCACGCGTCGCGCGGCTGGGCCTGGCGCGGACGGCGGTGAGCGATGCGGGCCTGCGGCACCTGACGGGTCTGGCCGAGCTGGAGTCGCTCAATCTGTATGCGACGCGGGTCAGCGACGCGGGGGTCGGCGTGCTGGCCGGCCTGCCGAAGCTGCGCAAGGTCTTCCTGTGGCAAACGGCTGTCACGCCGGCCGGTGCGCAGCGCGTGGCGGCCGCGCGGCCGGAGATCGAGATCAACCTGGGATCGCCGCTGCCGGCCGAGGCGCCCGCGGTTGCGGCGGACGCGCCGGCCAAGCCCAAGTGTTGTGCGGAGGCGCAGGCGGCCGGGCGGACGTGCGATCATCCCTGCTGCGTCGAGGCGGCCGCGGCGGGGAAGGTGTGCGAGAAGTGCCTGGCGGGCTAGCGGGCGGGGCGAGCGGTTGCGGAGGCATGGATGCTGATTCCGGCGCCGAGGTTGCTCGAGGAGCGGGCGGGGGCGTGGGCGCTGCCGGCGGACCTGCGTATCGCGGTCGCCGGCCCGGATGAATACGACGCATTCCTGATCCGACACCTGTGCGAGCAGTTGCGCGAGGCGGGGGGCCGCGCGGGGCGCGTCGCCGAGGCGGGCGGCGAGGCGGACATCGTCCTCGTTCGCGCGGGCGGCGATTCCGCGGTCGGAGAAGAGCGGGCGGGACGCCCGCGCGCTCCGATGGAGCGCGAGGCGGTCGCGGCCCTGGAAGAATTGCCGGCCGCGGGGTGGGAGGAAGGGTATTCCCTCGTCGTTTCGCCGCGCGGCGTTGCGATCGCGGCGGCGACGAACGCGGGGCTATTCTACGGTGTGCAGACGCTCGTGCAGCTCGTGCGCGCGGCGGCGGGCGGGCCGGTCGCGTGCCGGCGGATCGTCGATTGGCCGGCGCTGCGATATCGCGGCTGGCAGGACGACATCAGCCGCGGGCCGATTCCGACGCTCGATCATCTCAAGCGGCAGGTGCGGGCGCTGGCGGCGTTCAAGCTCAACCTGCTGACGCTCTATACGGAGCACGTCTTTCGCCTGGATCGGCATCCGCGGCTCGCCCCGGCGGACGGCCTGACGGCCGGTGAGGTGCGCGAGCTGGTCGCCTACGCCCGCGACTACCAGGTCGAGATCGCGGGGAATTTCCAGTCGTTCGGGCATTTCCAGCACATCCTGTCGACGCCCGGCTATGAGCACCTCGGCGAGGCCGGCCGCGTGCTCAGCCCGGCCGTCGAAGAGAGCTATGCGTTTCTGGCGGACGCCTTCGCCGAGATCGCGCCGGCGTACGCCAGCCCGCTCTTCGTGATCAACTGCGACGAGACCGAGGGCCTCGGCGGCGGCGCGAGCCGCGAGCTGGTCGAGCGGGAGGGGATCGGCGAGGTCTACGCGCGGCACATCGCCCGCGTCGCGGAGCTGCTGCGGGCGCACGGCAAGACGCCGCTGATGTGGGGCGATATCGCGCTGCATCATCGCGAGATCGTGCCGAAGCTGCCGCGCGGCCTGATCGTGCTCTCGTGGGGCTACGAGCCGGCCGACAGTTTCGAGCAGCGGGTGCGGCCGTTTGCGGAGCTGGGCCTGCCCGTGATCGTCTGCCCGGGGGTGCAGTGCTGGAAGCGGTTGTGGCCGGACCTGCCGGCGGCGCTGGTGAACATCGCCCGCTTCGTGCGCGACGGCGAGCGGCACGGGGCGATCGGCATGCTGAACACGACCTGGGATGACGACGGCGAGAACCTGTTTGCATACAACTGGCTGCCGCTGGCGTGGGGTGCGGCGGCCGCGTGGAATCCGCAGGATGCGGCCGCGCGGCTGGAGACGGGCTTGCAGTCGGCCGCGGTCGGCCAGTGGCTGGCGGGTTTCGAGCGGCAGTTCTTCGGTAGTGAGGGGAAGGGCGTGGCCGGCGCGATGTTGCGCCTGAGCACGGCCGGTGAGAACGAGCTTGCGGCGGGGTTGCAGACGCAGTGGATCTGGCGGGATGCGTATGACGTGGCGGCGCGGGAGGGGGCGGACCGGGCTGCGCGCGAGCTCGACGAATTGTGCTCGGAGGCGATCGAGGAGCTGCGCGCGGCGCGCGAGACGGCGGCTGCGAATGCGGACGTGCTCGACGCGGCCACCTTCGCCGCGCGGCGGTTGCGACTGCTGGCCGGGCGCGTGCGGGCGATCCGGGCCTTGCGGTGGGCCGCGCGGGGAAAGCTGGAGGAAGTGGCCGTACAACGGTCTGTTACTGCGCTTGTCGACGAGGCGCGTGCGCTGCGGGCGGAGTACGAGCGGCTGTGGCGGCGAGAGAGCCGCGAGTCGTCGCTTGAGCGCGTGCTGCGGCGGTTCGACGGGCTGACCGATTCGCTGGTTCGTCTGGCCGGCGGCGTGCTGCTGGAGCCGTCGGACGTGGAGCTGCTGCCCGCCGGCGGCGAGGTTCGCGCCCAGCCACTGCGGCGCGGCGCGGTCGTGCGCTATACCTCCGATGGAAGCGAGCCGGGGGCGCATTCTCCGCGGCTCGACCGCCCGCTGCGGATCGAGCAGACGACGACGATTCGCGCCCGGGCGTTGTTCGAGGACGCTCCCCCCGGGCCGCTCGCAGAGGCTCGCTATGTCGTGCTGCCCTGGGCGGCCGGCATCGTGACCTCGCTGCCCGTCAACAAGGACCACTACGCCAAGCGGGCGTTCGACCCGAGTCCGGACGAGTATTTCTGGAGCCGGCGCGAGCTGCGGACCGGCGACGAGCTCGGGCTGCGATTCGAGCGGCCGGTCAGGCTGCGGCATGTTCGGGTGGAAACGGGCACCGCGAGGCAGCCGTATCACATCCTGCACCGCGGCGTGCTGGAAATCTCGGAGGACGGTGAGCGGTTCGAGGCCGTCGGGCGGTTCGAGCACGGAGCGGTGAGTGTGGCTCTGGCCGGCCGGCCGGTGTCTGCCGTGCGCCTGCGGGCCGTGGCGGACCAGGCGTTTTGGCTGATCGTGAGGCGGTTCGAGCTGGAGTAGCCGGCGGGGCCGCGGTCAGTCTGCGGCGGCTTCGGGTGCGTGGGCGTCGTCGCTGAGATGTCGCCAGCGGCGGCGGGTCTCGAAGGCGGCCACGTCGGCCACCGTCGTGGACTCGAGGAACTCGATCTGCTTCTGCCGGTGGGCGGTCCAGAAGCGGTGGGCGGGGCAGGCGCGCTCGTCGGAACAAGGCGCGATGCCGAGCATGCAGCGCTTCTGCACGATCGGGTCGTCAAGGGCCACGCAAAGGTCGTAGAGCGTCAGCTCGGCGGGAGCCAGGGCGAGCGTGACGCCGCCGCCCACGCCGCGCTGCGTCAGCACGATACCCTTGCGGGCCAGCGTGTGAATGATCTTCGCGAGGTAGGCCTGGGGAATCTCGCAATCCTCGGCCACGTCCTTGATCAGGACCGGCGCCCCGCCGGCCGCGGCGATGCGTCCGAGTGCGGTAGCGGCATATCCCACGGCCTGGCTGAGCATGGTCCTATCCTGATAACCCAGCGCTAATTTATTACCACAAGGTCAGCTAGTCAACATCAATTCCGAGCGGTTCGGGTGAGCGAACGGGGTCTCGGTATGACTGCCAGCGGGCCGAATCGGGCGGTTGGAATCTCCGTAAAATCTTTACTAAAAAGATGTTATGGATATTAAGAACAGGGCGAAGCGGCCGGCTCCAGGCCAAGCGACGTCCCGAAAGATACCGTCCCACCGCCTTGGCCCGCCAGTTCGGCTTGACGCGCTCATTCCGAATCTACATAATGTCGAAATGACTTCATGAGTAGCGGGTCAGCTTATCTGGTGACGTCCGACGGGCCGGACGAACGTCAGCAAGGGTCTTCCCGGCCGAAACACGGCACGGCCGGAAAGGCAGTGGAAGGGCTCCTTTGATGTCCATCGCAACGCGCGTCGAATCGCAACCGACGGCTGAATCCCCGCCCCGGGCGGAGGCTCGCCCGACGGCCGAGCGACTCCAACAGTACGTCTATAACGAGGCCATCAGCCGTGCGTTCATGCTGGCGACGCTCGTTTGGGGACTGGTGGCGATGCTGGCCGGGCTGTTCGTCGCACTGGAGCTGGTGATCCCGCAGCTCGGGCTGGGGATCGCCGAGCTGGGCTTCGGCCGGCTGCGGCCGCTGCACACGAACGCGGCCATCTTCGCCTTCGCGGGCAATGCGTTCTTCACCGCGATCTACTACTCGACGCAGCGGTTGTGCAAGACGCGCATCTTCAGCGACTGGATGAGCTGGGCGCACTTCTGGGGCTGGCAGGCGATCATCGTCGCGGCCGCCGTGACGCTGCCGCTGGGCTTTACGCAGGCCAAGGAATACGCCGAGCTGGAGTGGCCGATCGATGTCGCGATCGCGCTGGTGTGGGTGATCTTCGCGGTGAACTTCTTCGGCACACTGGCCGTGCGGCGCGAGCGGCACCTGTACGTCGCGATCTGGTTCTACATCGCGACGATCGTGACGGTGGCCGTCCTGCACATCTTCAACAGCCTGTCGGTGCCGGCCGGCTGGCTCAAGAGCTACCCGGTCTACGCGGGCGTGCAGGACGCGTTCATGCAGTGGTGGTACGGCCACAACGCGGTCGCGTTCTTTCTGACGACGCCCTTCCTGGGGCTGATGTACTATTTCCTGCCGAAGGCGGCCGAGCGGCCGGTGTTCAGCTACCGGCTGAGCATCGTACACTTCTGGTCGCTGGTGTTCATCTACATCTGGGCCGGTCCGCACCACCTTCACTACACGGCGCTGCCGGAATGGGCCAGCTCGCTGGGGATGCTCTTCAGCCTCATGCTGTGGATGCCGAGCTGGGGGGGCATGATCAACGGCCTGCTGACGCTGCGCGGGGCGTGGCAGCGCGTGGCGACCGATCCGGTGCTCAAGTTCTTCGTCGTCGGCATCACCTTCTACGGCATGTCGACCTTCGAGGGACCGATGCTGAGCATCAAGAGCGTCAACGCGCTCAGCCACTACACGAACTGGACCATCTCGCACGTGCACGCCGGCGCCCTGGGCTGGAACGGCTTCATGACGTTTGGCATGATCTACTGGCTGCTGCCGCGACTGTTTCAGACGAAGCTCTGGAGCCCGAAGGCCGCGAACATCCACTTCTGGCTGGGTACGATCGGCATCCTGCTCTACATCATCGCGATTTACGTGGCCGGCCTGACCGAAGGCCTGATGTGGCGGGCGTTCGATTCCAGCGGCAACCTCACCTGGACCTTCATCGAGTCCGTCGTCGCCCTGATGCCGATGTACTGGATTCGGGCCCTGGGCGGGGCGATGTATCTGGCCGGCGTCGTGCTGCTGGCCGTGAACATGTTCATGACCTGGCGGACCCGGCCGGCGATCTACGACGAGCCCGTGCACGAGGCGCCGGCGCTGGCGGCCGAATATGTCGACGAGCCGCGGCGGCGCTCGCGCATCGGCGGCCACGTGGTGAAGCTGGCGCACCGGCTGGATATTTTCAGCCAGCTCGGCTGGCACCGGCGCTGGGAGCGGCTGCCGTTGACCTTCACGGTCTGGACGACGATCGCAGTCGTGGTCGCCTCGCTGTTCGAGATCGTGCCGACGTTTCTGATCCGCTCGAACGTGCCGACGATCGCGGCGGTCAGGCCGTATACGCCGCTGGAGCTGGCCGGGCGCGACATCTACATCGCCGAGGGATGCTACAACTGCCACTCGCAGATGATCCGGCCGCTGATCGCCGAGACGCAGCGCTACGGCGAGTACAGCAAGCCGGGCGAGTTCATCTACGACCATCCCTTCCAGTGGGGCAGCCGGCGGATCGGACCGGACCTGGCCCGCGAGGGCGGCAAGCAGTCGAGCTACTGGCACGTGCTGCACTTCCAGGACCCGCGGCAGACGGAGCCCAAGACGATCATGCCGTCCTACGCGCATCTGCTCGAGCGGCGGCTGGATTTCGAGGGGATCGAGGCCAAAGTGCGGGCGATGGTGCGGCTGGGCGTTCCGTACGGGCAGGAGGTGGGGCGTGCGGCCGAGTTGGCCCGCGCGCAGGCCGCGCAGCTCGGCAAGCAGATCGTCGAGCAGGGCGGCGAAGCGGGCTACGAGGACAAGCAAGTGATCGCGCTGATCGCCTACTTGCAGCGGCTGGGGACGGACCTGTTCGCGACGCCCGCCCCGCCGGCCCCCGACGGCGGCGCGGTGGCGCGGAGCCAGCCATGAGCCTGACGGACGTGATGAGTGCGGCCGGTCAGGCGGTCTGGGCCCAGATCGCGCTGCTGATCGCGTTCGCGGCGTTCGTGGGCGTGGTGATCAACGCGATCCTGCGGCCGCGGGCGGAGGTCGACCGGGCGGCGCGGATGCCGCTGGACGAAGAACCGCGGGTGGAACGGCGCGCCGCAGCGCCGCCGGGAGAGCGTCATGAGTGAGCCGACGCGGGATGCACTGACGGACCACACGTACGACGGCATCCAGGAGTATGACAACCCGACGCCGGGCTGGTGGTGGTTGCTGTTCAACGTGACGGTGGTCTTCAGCATCGTCTATTTCCTGTTCTTCCAGTTCTCGCCGGCGGCGTGGACGCTGGCGGAGGAGCACGACTCGGCCCAGGCGCGGCTGATGCGCGTGCGTTTCGGCGAGATCGGCGAACTGAAGCCGGACGAGGCGACGATTCTGGAGTACATGGGCAAGCCCGAATGGCTGGCCGTCGGCAAGTCGACCTTCGCGGCGCGGTGCGTCAACTGTCACGGGGCCGATGCGAGCGGACTGGTCGGGCCGAACCTGACGGATGAGCACTACAAGAACGTCAAGAAGCTGACCGACATCGCCGGGGTGATCGCCGATGGGGCGGCCAACGGGGCCATGCCGGCGTGGAAGACCCAGCTTCACCCGAACGAGATCGTGCTGACGGCGGCCTACATCGCCTCGCTGCGCGGCCAGAATCTGCCCGGCCCGCGCGGTGCGGAGGGTGAGCAGATTCCGCCGTGGCCGAGGTGAGAAGGCGTGCCGCTGATCGCAGATGAGCAGCCGCAGAGCACCGTGGCGGACGACGGCTCGCTTCTCGCGCCGCCGCAGCAGGTGCTCTCGACGCTGAACCGGGACGGCTCGCGCCGCTGGCTCAAGCCGCGGCTGTCGCCGGGGCGATTTCTGCGGGCGCGGCGGATCGTTGCATGCGCGCTGATCGCGCTGTTCGCGCTGGTGCCGCATCTGCGCATGGCGGGTGAGCCGCTGATGCTGCTGGACGTGGCCAGCCGCCGCTTCGTCTTCTTCGGGCTCGTTTTCCTGCCGACGGACGCGGTCATGTTCGCCATTTTCGTGCTCAGCATCGTCTTCAGCGTTCTGCTCTTCACGGCGCTGCTCGGGCGGGTCTGGTGCGGGTGGGCCTGTCCGCAGACGGTCTACCTGGAGTTTCTCTACCGGCCGATCGAGCGGCTGATCGAAGGCACGGCGGGGCGCGGCGGGCGGGCCCGGGGCGACGTATCGCCGGCGCGGCGGCTGGCGATGATCGTGCTTTACCTGGCCGCGTCGCTGTTTCTGGCGCACACGTTCCTGGCCTACTTCGTGGGTGTCGACGCGCTGCGCGCGTGGGTCCTTCGCTCGCCGCTCGAGCATCCGGGCTCGTTCGCGGTGATGCTCGTGACGACCGCGCTGATGATGTTCAACTTCACCTACTTCCGCGAGCAGACGTGCCTGGTGGCCTGCCCCTACGGGCGGCTTCAGTCGGTCCTGCTGGATCGCGATTCGCTGATCATCAGCTATGACCCCGAGCGCGGCGAGCCGCGCGGCAGAGGGCGGCGCTCGCTGCCCGTGGCGGGGCGCGGGGCGGCCGACACGCGCGGCGACTGCGTCGACTGCGGCCTGTGCGTGATCACCTGCCCGACCGGGGTCGACATCCGCGACGGATTGCAGATGGAGTGCGTCGCCTGCGCCCAGTGCATCGACGCGTGCGACGAAGTGATGGACCGCATCGGCCGGCCGCGGGGGCTGATCCGCTACACGTCGGAGACGCGGCTGGCCGGCGAACGGAGCCGCGTCATCCGCACACGCGTCGTGCTGTATGGGCTGCTCGTGGCCGCGCTGGCGGGCATCTTCGGCCTGCTGGTCGCGTCGCGGGCCGATACGCAGGTGACGATCGCGCGCGAGCGCGGGCTGCCCTACGTGCGCATGCCGGACGGGCGCATCGCGAACCCGCTGCGGATCAAGATCGCCAATCACGGCCGCCAGAAGGCGTGCTACACGATCAGCGTGCCGGACCGCAGCGACCTGGAATTGATCACGCCCGAGAATCCCGCGTGCGTGGAGGCGGGCGCGACGCGATCGCTCGGCGTCGTCGTTGTTTTGCCGCCGGCCGCGTTCGAGGCCGGCGTCTGCCGCGTCACGCTGCGCGTCGACGACGGGCGGGGCTTCGTGAAGCAGACGCGTTACAAACTGTTCGGACCGGGGCACATCTCGCCGGACGGCGGGGCGGAGCGCGGCGAGTCGGAGTGAGTTGCGGGCCGGCGGCCCGCGGAGGATCGGCGCTTGTTGAATGAGTATCTGCCGTCCGGATCGTCGCCGCAGCCTGGTCGACCGTCGCAGCGGCGGGCGTGGTTCTGGCCGGGCGTGGTCGTCGTGCTGCTGCTGTGGCAGGTGGCGATGAGCACGACGGTGATCGTGCTGGCGCACTCGGACCCGTCCGTGGCGGTGGAGCCGGATTACTACCGGCGGGCGCTGCACTGGGATGACGAGTCGGCGGCGCGGCGGGCGTCGGAAGCGCTCGGCTGGCGGCTCGAGTTGACCGTCGAGGCGGAGCAGGCCGGCACGCAGTCAGCGCGTTCGGTCGATTCGCCCGGCGGCACGGGCGTGCGCCTGATACGGGCGACGCTGCGCGATCGCGACGGCCGCCCCGTGGATGGGGCGAGCATGCGAATCCTTGCGTTTCACTACGCGCGGGCTTCCGATCGGCGGCAGATCGAGCTCGTCGGGAAGGGCGCGGGTCTGTATGAGGCCACCGCGCGGCTGGAACGGCCGGGCCGGTGGGAGATTCGCCTTACCGCGCAGCGCGGTGAGCAATCATTCACACAGCGTGACGTGGTGTGGGTGTCCGGGACGGATCGCAGATCCAAGTCGTCTAGCCACCACGCGAGCGAGACTGATCGTGCGACTACTGCAGGAAACGTGCGGAACGTCGACGTCGCGCCCGCGAGTCAGATCCGAGCCGCGAATCTGATCCGAGCCGCGAGCGTGAGCGAGCGGGCTGGGGGAGTTGGGCAACCCGCGCCAGCGACAGAAGACGTCCACCGAATCCGAGTACGCGGCGACTCGCGCAGGTGTGTGTGTGACAGCGCGTGGGCGCGGGGGCGATTGCTCACTGCGCCCGCTCCCTCACGCTCGCGGCTCGGAGCAAGCACACGGTTACGCCGCGCTGGGGCGCAGCGGATCAGAGCCGATCGATGATCACCCTGGCGGCCACAGTCCTGATCGCGAGTCTGGCAGGCAGCCTGCACTGCGCCGGCATGTGCGGCGCGTTTGTGGCGTTCGCGGTGGGCGGCGGCGTCGAGCCCGGCCGCACGTGTGAGCGGCGCTCGCGCTCGCTGTTGCGTTCGGGGCTGGGGTTGCAGTGTGCCTATCACGGCGGGCGATTCGTCACCTACGTCCTGCTCGGCGCCCTCTGCGGCTCGCTCGGACGCCTGATCGACCTCGGCGGCTCGCTGGCCGGCGTGCAGCGCGTCGCCGCCGTGCTGGCCGGCGCGATGATGATCACCTTCGGCCTGGTCGCGGCCCTGCGCTTCGCGGGCGTTCGAATCGCCTCCATGCAGACGCCGCAGCGCTGGCAGCGCCTGATCCTGGCCGGCCACCGGCTCGCGGTCGGGCTGCGGCCGATGCCGCGGGCCGCGATCATCGGCTTGCTGACGACGCTGCTGCCGTGCGGATGGCTCTACGCGTTCGCGATCACGGCGGCGGGCACGGCCGACCCGCTCGCCGGCGGCGTGGTGATGGCGGCCTTCTGGCTGGGGACGGTGCCGGTGCTGTCAGCGATCGGCGCGGGCGCGCGCCGGCTGACGGGCTCGCTGGGGCGGGCCGTGCCACTGGCGACGTCGCTGGCGATCGTCGTCGTCGGCGTGCTGTCCATCGTTCACCGTGCGGCCCTGCCAGCCGCGGCGATGACGGCCGGCAGGCCGGTGGAATCGGCGACCATCGAGCAGGCGGTCGAGCGCGTGGAGCAGCTCGACGCGAGCGCGATGCCTTGTTGCAGCCAGGAGGACAGGGTCCCGTGACGGCCGCGAACCTGTCGAGCGAACTGGCGGCGGACTCGATGCAGCCCGCCTCCGCGGGTGCGCCGGCAGACGTTGTCTGCGCGCACTGCGGCCTGCCGGTTCCGGCCGGGCTCGTCGATAAGTCCGCTGAGCATCAATTCTGCTGTCACGGCTGCGCCACGGTCTGGCGCGTCATTCACGCTTGCGGCCTCGATCGCTATTACGGCCTGCGCGAGGCGGCCGCCGCCGGAGCCGCACAGGCCGCGCGGACGACCGGGCGGCCCTACGACGAATTCGACGACGCGGCGTTCGAGCGGCTCTACGTGCGCGAGCTCGCGGACGGCACACGAGCCGTCGAGCTACTGCTGGAAGGCGTTCACTGCGGCGCCTGCGTGTGGCTGGTCGAGAAACTGCCGGTCGTGGCGCCGTTCGTGGTCGAGTCGCGCCTGGATTTCCGCCGCGCGACCGTGCAGCTCCGCTGGGACCCGGCCCGCGGGCGCTTGTCGCAGGCGGCCCGGGCGCTCGACAGCCTCGGCTACGCGGCCCACCCGGCCCGTGGCACGACCGCCCGCGACCTGCGACGGTTGGAGGAACGCCGCCTTCTGGTTCGCATCGCGGTCGCGGCCGCCGCGGCCGGAAACGCGATGCTGCTGGCGATCGCACTCTACGGCGGAGCGGCGGGCGGCGGCGCGGCGGGCAGCGCAGCGGCCCACCCGGAGATCGAGCAATACTTCCGCTGGTGGAGCATGGCCCTCGGCCTGGTGGCATTGGCCTGGCCGGGGCGGGTCTTCTTCCGCGGTGCTTGGGCGGCACTACGAACGCGATCCGCTCATCTCGACCTGCCGATCGCCCTGGCGCTGGCGACGGGCGGCGTCGCGGGAATCACCAACACCGTGCTCGGCCGCGGCGAGATCTACTTTGATTCGCTGACGGTCCTGGTTTTCCTGCTGCTCGTCGGGCGCTACGTCCAGCGGCGCCAGCAGCGGGCCGCGGCTGAATCCGTCGAGCTGCTCTATACGCTGACACCCACGACGGCACGGCGCGTCGAGGCGGACGGTCCGCGCGACGTACCGATCGAGGCCGTCGCGGCCGGCGATCTGCTCGAGGTGCGACCGGGCGAGACGATGCCGGCCGACGGCCGCGTCGAGAGTGGACACTCCGAGGTGGACCAGTCGGTGCTGACGGGCGAGTCGCGGCCGGTCTGCATCGGGCCGGGAGATGCGGTCTCAGCCGGGACGCTGAACCTGGTGGCGCCGCTGCGCGTGCGGGCGGAGGCGACGGGCGAGCAGACGCGCGTCGGCCGGCTGATGCAGCTTGTGCAGCGGGCAGCGAGCGAGCCGGCGCCGGTCGTCCGCGTCGCCGACCGGATTGCCGGATACTTCACGGCCGCGGTGATCGGCCTGGCGCTGTTGACGGCCGTGCTCTGGTGGCGCGTGGACTGGCCGCGGGCGATCGACCACGCGGTGGCATTGCTGATCGTCACGTGTCCCTGCGCGCTGGGGCTGGCGACGCCGCTGGCGATCTCCGTGGCGATCGGGCGGGCGGCGCGGCGCGGGATTCTGATCAAGGGCGGCGAGGCGCTCGAGGGCCTGGCCCGGACCGGCACGATTCTGTTCGACAAGACCGGCACGTTGACCGTCGGACGCCCGCGGCTCCTGGCGTGGTATGGCGATGCGGCCGTGCGGCCGCTCGTGAAGGCGGCCGAGCGGCATTCGGCGCACCCGATCGCCGAGGCGCTGCGAGCCGGACTCGCCGCGGAACGTGAGCTTGTCGCTGAGGATGTGCGCGAGACGCTCGGCGGCGGTGTTGAAGCCGTCGTGGGCGGGCGGCGTGTGCAGGTCGGTTCGATGCGATTCGTCGCGCAGTCGGGTGCAGCCGGCGACGGCGCGGCCGACCGCGCAGAGACCGAATACGGCGAGTTGGCGGCGCGCGTCGCGCAGATCCTCCGCGACGGGCAGACGCCGGTGGCCGTCGCGGTGGACGGCGAACTCGCGGCCGTCGCTGCGCTGGGCGATGCCCTGCGCGCGGATGCGGCCGATTGCGTGGCACGGTTGCGGCGGCTTGGCTGGCGCGTGCGGATCGTGTCGGGCGATCATCCCGACGCGGTGCGGTCGGTGGCGCGGCGGCTGGGGCTGGCGGCGGAGGACGGCCGCGGCCACGTGACGCCGGAGCAGAAGCTGGCGGCGGTGCGTGAGCTGCGCGAGCGCGGGCCGGTGGTCATGGTCGGCGACGGCGTGAACGACTCGGCGGCGCTGGCGGCCGCGACGATCGGCATCGCCGTCCAGGGCGGTGCGGAAGCGAGCCTCTCTTCGGCGCATGTGTACCTGCGGCGCGAGGGGCTGGCGGCGGTGGTGGAGCTGATTCACGGGGGGCGGCGGACGGTGGGGACGATCCTGCGCGGGCTGATCGCGTCTCTGGGATACAACGTGGCGGCCGCGGCGATGGCCGTGGCCGGGCTGCTGCATCCGCTGGCGGCGGCGATCCTGATGCCGATCAGCTCGCTGTCGGTGCTGTCGATCGCGGTGGCGGGGCGCACTTTCGGGGACCGGGCATGTCGGTGATCTTCCTGGTGGTTCCCTTGGCGATCGTTCTGGCCGCCGCGGCCGTGTGGGCCTTCATCTGGGCCGCGCGGCGTGGGCAGTTCGATGATCTGGACTCGCCGGCGTGGCGGGTGCTGGACGGGGAGGAGGGGCCGGGAAGGGGGAGGACGGGAGCGCGGGATGGAGGGAGTGAGGGACTAAGGGATTGAGGGATTGAGGGATCAAGGGATTGAGGGATCAAGGGATCAAAGGGCCGGCGGTGGTGGGATTGGTCTGCTGGCCGGGAGTGCTCTTCGGCGGGCGGCGCGGGGGGCGGGCGGTGTCGGGGTTGCGGCCGATTCAGAGCGTGGCGCGTCCGCACTGGCCGTTGCGGGCGGACGAGCCAGTCACGTAGAGCATGCCCTCGTGCCCGGAGATGGCGAATGCGCCGGACGCGTCCCAGCCCGGGCGCGTGGCATGTGCAAGCGCAGCGTGCCCGTGAGCCCACTGCTCCCAGCGTGGAGGATCGGTCATCGCTGGTGCGAGTTTCCCTTCCCTCGCTGGCGCGAGATTCCTGTCTCGCACCCGATAAGCATTTCGAGAAGTGCAAGTCCTTCGGAGCGCGCCACGCTCATCAGAGAGTGCCCGGTCCCTTGGGAAGTGTGGCACCGGCTAATAGCCGGTGCACTGTTCCGCTGCTGCGGGGTCGAGGTACGGCAAAGATCCGCTTTGACGCCGCTGCTGCCGCAAAGTCGAGGTACGGCAAAGATTCCCATTGCCGCCGCCTTGAGACTGGGCGACTGGCCTCTGGCCGGCCGCCGTCCGGCCGC
>CAZXUI010000013.1:56529-73748 GCA_964643885.1 uncultured Planctomycetales bacterium | reverse complement strand
GAGACCGGTCCCCCAATCAGACCGGTCGGAGACCGGTCCCCCAATCAGACCGGTCAGAGACCGGTCCCCCAATCAGACCGGTCGGAGACCGGTCCCCCATTTTCGGAGCCGGGGCGATGATGCTGTCCCAGGTGTATGTGTCGCGGCGCGTGCGCGCGGGGAGCGCTATCGAGTTCTCCCGCTCCCTGACGGTCGCGGCTCGGAACCGATCGTTCGGGCGAGGTGGCGCCGCGTAATCAACGCACCGCCCAGCGGGCCTGGAGGAACTCCCAGTCGCGGTTGTCGGTCGCGTCGGTGTTGAAGATCTGCTCGCGGCTCATGTAGATCGTGCGTGAGTCCTGCCAGGCGTGGACCTCCGCGTGGCCGTCGGCGTAGCCGATCGTGCTCTTGTCGAGGTGCCAGACGGTGAGCGGGTCGATCCACTGCTCGGCGCTGAGCCACATCACCCACGAGTTCATGTTCACGCCGCGCGGATCGGCCTCTTCGAGGAAGGCGTACGCGCGGGCGGGCTGCGGAATCTGGGTGATGCGGGTCGAGACCTTCGTGCCGCCGACGTAGGTCTCCCAGCCGGCGTCGCCGTTCATGCAGTTGGGCATCGAGTACGTGCGGTAGGCCAGGAAGCCGACCTCCGGCCGCGGTCCCTGGTCGCGGCGGTCGGACGGGCAGTGATAGACCTCGACGTGCAGCGTGTAGGGGAAGAGCAGGCCGGCGCGGATGCCGCGTTTCTCGCCCTCGGTGTCGCGCTGGTTGCGCAGCTCGTTCTCGGACATGCGGGTGCCGTTCGGCCGCAGCGGCCAATCGACCCAGCTCTGGCGGTCGTTCCAGGAGGAGACGACCGCGTCGCGGTTCTCGGAGGCGTATTGATAGAAGGCGGCCGCGAGCGTCTTCTGGTTGGCCAGGCAGACGGTCTGCTTGCCCTGCTCGCGGGCATTGCGCAGCGCGGGAAAGAGGATGGCCAGCAGCAGGGCGATGATCGCGACGACGACGAGCAGCTCGATCAGCGTGAAGGCGAGACGGCTGGACGGGCGCGCGAATCGGAGCGGCGCGCCGCGTGTTGGTGCCGCGCGAGAAGTGCCGCTCAGGACTGCGGGCCGCATGAAGCGATCCTGTTGAAGGGCAGACCGGCGCGGCCGGCGGGGCACAGCCCCGGCCGTCGCGGATCGGTCACTATAGACAACGACGTCGGCCGACTCGAACTGACACCCTCAGCATAGCTCGCCGGCCTTCGCCGTTCAATCGGAATCGGCCGGCGGCCGCGGTTCGGGGCGCTGACTTCGTTGATTGTCCGCGGCCCGGCTTTTGCGGATGCGCTCCTCCCAGCCGACCGGCTGGGTCCAGGCCTGTTTGCGCTGGCCGTCGAAGGATGGATTCCCGGCCGGGGCGGACGAAGTGATCGTCGCGCGGACGTAGAGCTCGTCGCCGGTGAGCGTATAGCCGGCCCGCAGCCCCTCGACACGGGCCAGCACCGCGCCGACGTCGCTGGAATAGCGGCGCGTGATATCGTCGCGCGGCTCGCCGTTTTCGCCGCGGGCGGGCTCGCTGCGGGCGTCGAAGCCCGAGCGCGTGCCGATGAACTCGGTGGTGAAGGTCGCGTCGCCGTCGGGTGCGATCTCGATCTCGATCTTCTTCGTCTCCGGCGAATAGCGCACCTCGCGCAGCGTCACGCCGCTGGAGGCGTAGAAGTCGCCGCGGCGCATCGCCTCGATCAGCGCGGCGGGGCTCAGCTCGCGCGCCCGCACCATCACCCACCCGCGGCCGGGCGTGACGTTGCTGCGGCCGTGGTACGTGTGCGAATCGTCGGTGGCGACGCCGTAGAGCGGCGGGGCCTTGAGCTCGGCGATGCGGATCGTGTTGGCGATGTCCCAGATGCGCTCGTCGCTCGCGTGCGTCTCGTCGCCGAGGTGGTTGATTCCGGGATGGCCGTTGTAGACCTCGAAGAAGTCCTCTTCGATCACGTGGGCCAGGTCCTCGGCCGTCACGCCCCAGCCGAAATTCGGGTGATTCAGGTGGGCGAGGATCGGGCGGCCGGTGCGCTCGGCCTGCTCCCGGACGGTGCGGAGGATGTTTCGCATGGTCGCGCGGGCGGAGTCGCCGTGCGGCGGGTCGATTCGCTCGGCGATGTTGACGGCGTTGACGTGAATCGGGCGCTTGGCGAAGCCGTCAGTGATCTCCTCGGCCGGGATGAGCAGGAACTCGCCCGGCTTCTCGAACAGGCCGCGGAACTCGGCGAGCTGCTTGAGCCGCACCTGCCGGCGGCCGTCGTGCTCGCGCTTTTCGACCCAGCCGTCGCCGAAGCGGGCTTCGTACTTGGTCATCACGTCGTCGCCCTGGGCGCGGCGGACGACGTCGCTGATCGTCAGCCAGCGCTCGTGGTCGGCCAGGATGTTGTGATCGGAGAGCGCCAGGAAGTCATAGTCGCGCTTGCGGTACCAGTCGACGATCATCTCGGGGAAGTCGTCGCCGTCGCTCCAGAGCGAGTGCGCGTGGGTGTTGCCCTTGTACCAGCGCGGCGGCTCATCGGGCCGGCTGCCGCCGGCGAGCGCGGCCGAGGCAGGCCACCAGGCCAGAGCGCTGCCGAGAATGCCGGCCAGGCAGCTTGCGGCGAGGGCGGCGGGGGCGAAGATGTGCAGAGGCTTCATGATGGCTCCTTGCGGCGGTGCTCACTGGCGCTGCCGCGCTTGCGCGTCAGTACGAACTCGACCTCATCCTCGGTGACGGCGAAGGAGATGCGCAGCTCGCGCATCAGGCACTGTGCGCCGAGCAGCAGGCTTAGCATGCCGGCCATCACGAGCGAGAGCGGCAGGACGATCGAGTGTCGCATGAGGGTGAACGAGATCACGGTGGAAAGGCTGGCGACGATGAAGGCGGCGACCGCGGCGACGAAGGCCTGCATGGCGCGGTTGAGCAGGTGGCCGCGGCGGCGCAGGGTGTCGATCTGCCAGCGGGCGTGCTCGATGCGCTGCTCGCGGTGCGGATCGTCGGCGGACGGCTGGCCGCGCAGGAGCTGCTTGCGGTGCGGATCGTCGGCGGACGGCTGGCCGCGCAGGAGCTGCTCGAGCGTGTGCGAGATTTCGCGGATGCGGTCGATGACGCGGGCGTAGCGGTTGGTGGTGGAGAGGACCATCAGCGCGGATGCGGAGATCAGCACGGCGGGGGTGACCATGAGCGTGAGCAGTTCGCCGTCCAAGCGGGCGTCTCCGGGGATATCCGTAGCGGCGAGTATAACCGCATCGTGCGCCGGCCACAGGCGTGTGAGCGCGCGCCGACGTCCCGCTGGACAGCGGCGCCGCGGGCGGGATAATCGCCCTGAGGCGTCCGTAGCTCAATTGGACAGAGCGTCAGGCTTCGGACCTGAAGGCTGGGGGTTCGAGTCCCTCCGGACGCGCTCCTGAAACGGAACCGGGCGGGCGGCGCTGTGCGGCGTTCGCCCGCGCAGCGCCGCCGCCGGTTCGATTCACCCGCCGGACATTCACACTTCCGCGCCGCCGTCCGACTTGCGGCGGGCGGCCTTCGCGTCGCGCCTGGCGCGGCGGAAGACCTCGCGGCCGAAGCGGCGCGTGACGCGCGCCAGGCGGAAACGGCGCGTGTCGATGGTCGTGTGCGTGCCGTCGCTGCACTTGACCAGCACATAGGGCAGGCAGACCTCGACGACGTACATCGGCTCCCAGTTGCCCCAGGGCAGCCACGCCAGGCGTTTGAGCTCCAGCTCGCGCCAGTCGAGGTTCTCGCAGCATGGCAGGTGCTCGATCACCACCTTCAGAATGGACACGTAGCTGCCCGGTTCGATCTCCTCGGGCGCCAGGGCGCGGGAGAGATCGATCTGCTCGTTCAGATTGACGTTGCTCCGGCTCATGTAGACTCGACACCCATACTCATCGCACTGGCTGCGCGGCGGCCGAAAGCTCGACCCGCGCTGCGCAGCCGACCCGCTCCGGTGCGGGCGCGGCCCGCACGGGAACACAAACCCGGTAGCGCGGCATGCGTGCGCGAACACAAAGCGCGCAGGCACACCCGCCGTGATGAAGAGTTCGACCCGCAGTCTGGCTGGAAGACGCGCCGGGAGCGGCGATCAGTCGGCGCGGAAGTCGCGCGCCGGCGAGCTCCGTAGCGTCGCGCCCGCGAGGCGATCGTCGCAGCCGTACTGCGGCCGAGCGGAAAGCAGCCCGAGGCGCAGGGGCCCGAAGGCCCTGCTTTCGCGCGCATGGGTGCATCCGGCCGGCGTGGCCGTCGCGACCAGCAGAGATGGATAGATTTCGCGGCGCATACATAATCTCCGACGCAAAGCCATTATTACCCATGAAGCGAGCGTCGTCAAGCGACGGGGCGGATGGATGCGCATTTTCGCGCTCCGGGCGATCCGCGCGGCACGGCTCAGAGCGGGGCTGCCGCGCGACGCGCACGATTCCCGGGATCAGTGCGGTCGGGCGGCCGGCCGCGTGAACGCCGCGGGCGGTTGTCGCCTTGACCGGGGGCGCTGCGGCACGGGCCCCGAAACCCCGGTTTCCTGACGGGAGGCACAAGACGATGCGATTCACACACTCGCTGTTCACTCTGGCGGCGCTGGCGGGCGGTCTGCTGCTTTCGGGACCCGCGGCCGGCCAGGAGAACCTGACCTCGTTTACCTATCAGGGCCGTCTGGTGCAGGCCGGCCAGCCGGTGGACGGCCTGGCGGATCTGCGATTCACGCTGTTCGACGCGCCAGCCGGCGGCCTTCAGGTCGGCCAGAGCGTGGATCTGTTCGGGGTCGACATTCGGGACGGGTTGTTTGCGGTTCCGCTGGATTTCGGCGGGAACGCTTTCAACCCGCTGGCGATCGAGGACGGCCGCTGGGTCGAGGTTGCGGTTCGCACGCTTCAGACGGGCGGCGGATTCGTGACGCTGTCGCCGCGGCAGCAGATCACGGGCGCGCCGTACTCGCTCTCGACGCGCGGCATGCGCGTCGATGCGGGCGATCACGTCTCTTTCGGCGACCTGGTGGCAGAATCGGGCGTGCGGGTCCGCGTCGGTGCGCTCGGCAGTGACCAAATGGTGCTGCGCGTGCATCATCCGGGCCCGAATCTCGCCGATCTGCTGATGATCACGGTGCCGGAGGACCACGACGGCGTGGCGAGCTTCATCAAGTGCGTGCGCGGAAACGAGGTCACGGGCGATCGCTTCAGCGTATTCGGCAGCGGGGCAGTGCGAATCGTCTCGGACGTGGAGACAGCGCTGCGGATCCAGCGAAACACGTCCACGTCCGGCCCGGCCGCGATCTCGCTCCGCGGCAGCACCGGCCTGGAGTCGGTGATCAAGGCCGTCGGCGGAGCGGGCCTGCGCATCGATCCCGGCCACGCCCGGCTCGGAATCCGCGTCGATCCTCAGCATCCGATCGACGTGCGGCACCCGCCGATCAGCCACTTCACGTGGCCGATCCGCATCACAAATGACATTCAAACCGTCTTCGAGACGGGCATGCGCGTCACGGACGACGGCTTCTTCGAGGTGACGAACAAGATCGACGGCCCGGCCAACTTCGCCCGCCTCAGCACGACCGGCAACTGGACGTCGGTCAGCGATGAACGCCGCAAGACGGAGATCGCCGAGCTCGGCCCCGTGCTGGATCGCGCGCTGGCGCTGCGGCCGGTGACGTATCGCTACAAGGGCGCGGATGGACGTGCGGCTGGCGAGCGGCAGCTCGGTTTGATCGCCCAGCAGGTGCGGCCGCTGTTTCCGTCGCTGGTGAGCGAGGGAGACGGCTTGCTCACGCTGGATTATTCAAGGCTGAGCACGGTCGCGATCGCGGCGATTCAGGAGCAGCAGGGCCAGATCGAGGCTCAGTCGCGGATGATCGCGTGCCTGGCGGCGGAGAACGCGGAGCTGCGAAACGAGGTGAGGAATCTGTCGGAGCGAACGGCGGAGCTGGAGCGGCGACTGGAGCGAATGGAGCGGTCGCTGGCGGCGTCTCGCTTCGGGTCGTCGGCGGGTGAGCGTCGGGATTGATCCCGATCAGCATGCCGACAGATGCCGAGCGGGGGCGCCTAGCGGGGTTCGGGATCGGTTACGGTTTCGTACTGCTCGTAATCGATTCCGGTCTGTGAATCACTTCCGGAGCTGTTTTTTATCGGGCCACATGGAATCGCGCGAGGTCCCCCACCCCCTGGCGGCATTTTCTACCGAGTCGGTCTGAATCTTTCGGACTGGTTCGGGTATCTAACATGAAGGAGCGGTGTGTCCGCTCCCGTGATCCTAGCGGCCGGGCAACGGACCTTCGTGCCCGGTGTCCAGCGAAGGGATCGGCGCGGTCCCACCGCATGTGGCCGCCGAGGAAAGCGGCCACCACGAACCCTCGGGGGTTCAGGACGTAAGCACTGGAGGAGCAGGCCCGAGGTTGCCCCTCGGGGACTCGTTGCCGAGCCAAATTGGAACCAGATTGGTCCCCATTTCGATTCGGCGGCCTGTACGACGCGTTCCCGTGGGACTTTTCGAATCCGATCGCCGAGGGGTGGTGAGTTCGCCTGTGCGGCACAGGACGTGGTTCGAAGGCAGGACGAGAATCGGGGCCGAGAAGGGTGGTAGCCATGAAGGCTCAGGTGAACAAGAACAAGGACGCACAGCAGCAGGCGACGCTCAAGAAGCTGCTTCCGAAGGCGAAGGTGCCGGTCGCCAGCTCCCTGCGGCGTTTGACCGAGAATGAGGTCACGCGGCTTGAGAACCTGCTGGTGGAGCCGCTGGAGTGCGTCTTCGAGCCATCGTTCCGGACCGCCTCGGCCGAGCGGGAGCTGACGCACGTGGAGCCGCTGGCGAATCCGGCCGCGGCGGCGGGGTATCTGCACGGTTCGGACGAGCGGACGGCGCGGCGCAAGCGTTCACTGCCACGGGGGCTGACGCGTGAGCAGGAGGTGCGGTACTTCCGCACGTTCAACTACGCGCGCTTCCGGATGATGAAGATTCTGCGGTCGGCCGGCGGCCGGCGGCTTTCGCTTCGGGCGGCGCGCGAGCTGCTCGAGTGGGATGCCCGGGCGTGTGCGGCCCGGGACGTGATCGTTCAGGCGAATCTGGGCCTGGTGCCGACGATGATCGAGCGCTCGCGGATCACGGGGCTGGATTTCAGCGAGCTGATCAGCGAGGGGCAGCTTGCGCTGCTGCGGAGCGTGAGCAAGTTCGACTGCACGCGCGGGTTCAAGTTCAGCACCTATGCGTGCCGCGCGATTCTGTCGAGTATTTCGCGTTCGGTCGCGCTGACGGTGCGGCACCGGACGCACTTCCCGACGGAGTACGATCCGGACCTTCAGAAGAGCGACGAGCTCGAGCGGCGGCGTGAGAGCGTCGAGGACGATTTCGTCGAGCAGCTCAACCGCATCCTGGCGGCCAACCTGGCCGAGCTGACGGACGCGGAGAAGCGCGTGCTCTCGGCCCGCTTCGGCGTGGGCAGCGGCGCGAGCAAGACCTCGCAGCCGCCCAAGACGCTGCGGCAGGTGGCGGCGCTGTTCGGCGTGACGAAGGAGCGCGTGCGGCAGATCCAGAACAAGGCGCTGACGAAGCTGCGCTCGGTGCTGGAGGACCGCGTCTTCGCGGCCTGAACGCCGGACCGGCCGATCTTCGGCCGGCCGGGGCGGGCGGAACGCACTCTCGCTGACGAGTAACCCTCTCCTCTCCAGAAAGTCGGCCTGGGCCTTCGGGCCCGGGCCGATTTTCTTTTGCGGCCGATCCGCCGCGAAAGCCGCTCTCTGCAATTGACCGCTCTGGTAGGATGAACACGGTGAGCCGGGCGGAGCTTGCCTGTCGGCGGGATCGCCGAGCGAGCCCCGGGTCAGGCGGGTGATTGGGGAGGGTCCGATGGCTCGAGCGGTGCACGGAGCGGACGGTCGGCGGTCGACGCGGCACACGGTGCGCGCGATCCTTCGAGTCGGATTGGGGCTGCTCGCAGCGTGGCCGGGTCAAGGGGCGGGTGCGGCGGCGCGCGCGGCGGTGTTGCAGGACCGGCCGGCGACGGAGCGGCACTCGCCTCACGAGCGGCCGGGCGACCCGCCGCTCTCCGGCGAGTCTCTGCCGCGCGGGCCGGCGGGGCGTTTCGAGCGCAGCAGCTTCGTGAGCGTGCAGGTCAATCTGGACGCGAACGGGATGAACATCCTGGGCGACGCGGCCAACGAGCCGTCGATCGCTGTCGATCCGCGGAATCGCAACCGCATCGCCATCGGCTGGCGGCAGTTCGATACCATCGACTCCAACTTCCGCCAGGCCGGTGTGGCATATAGCCGAGACGGCGGCCGCTCGTGGACTTCCGTCGGCCCGCTCGATGCGGGCGTCTTCCGCAGCGATCCGGTGCTGCGGGCGAATGCGGCCGGCCGCATCTATTACTACAGCCTTCAGCTCAGCGACGGCGTCTACAGTTGCGAGCTATTCGTCAGCGACGACGGCGGGGCGAGCTGGGCCGGGCCGATGCCGGCCTTCGGCGGTGACAAGCCGTGGATCGCGGTCGATCGCACGGGCGGGCCGGGGCATGGGCATCTTTACGCCGCCTGGGATTACGCCGGCTGCTGCGGCGAAAGCGACGTGTTCACCCGCAGCGTCGACGCTGGCGCGAGCTTCATCACGCCGGTTTTCGTGCCGGACCGGCCGGACTGGGGGACGATCACGATCGATCCGCAGGGGCGCGTGTTCGTGGCGGGCAATCACGCACGGGCGCGGTACGAGTTTTCGGTGGTACGCTCCAGCGACGCGCAGGACGCGTTCATGACGCCCACATGGGACCTGGTGCGGATCGTCGACCTGGGTGGCAGCCAGATCATCGCCCGCAGCGGGAGCCCGAACCCGTTCGGCCTGCTGGGGCAGGTGTGGATTGTTTCGGATCATTCCGGCGGCCCGCGCGACGGCTGGCTCTACATGCTCTGCTCGGTCGATCCGCCCGGACCGGACCCGCTGGACGTGAACTTGGTCGTCAGCAGCGACGGCGGCGAGACGTGGAGCGCGGCGGTGCAGGTGACGGACGAGCCGGACGGCGTGCTGGAGTGGCAGTGGTTCGGGACGCTGGGCATCGCCCCGAACGGCCGGCTCGATCTGCTCTGGAACGACACGTTGGCCAGCGGCGACGTCCGCATCAGCGAGCTGCGCTACAGCGCCTCGTACGACGGAGGGGCGAGCTGGACGGAGCCGGTGTCGGTCAGCCCGGCGTTCGACAGCTACCTGGGCTGGCCGAACCAGAACAAGCTGGGGGACTACTACGACATCGAGTCGGACAATGTGGGCGCGTTCGTCGCGTATGCCGCGACCTTCAACGGCGAGCAGGACGTCTATTGCGTGCGGATCGGGCCGTATGACTGCAACGGCAACGACGCGCCCGACGAGGGCGATATCGCGGGCGGCACGTCGGCCGATGTGAACGGCAACGGCATCCCCGACGAGTGCGAGTGCATCGGCGACGTCGACGGCGACTGGGACGTGGACTTCGACGATCTGGTGGCGCTGCTGGCGGCGTATGGCTCGTCGCTCGGCGAGCCGCAGTATGACGCGGCAGCGGATCTGGATGCCAGCGGGACCATCGGTTTCGGCGACCTGGTACTGCTGCTGGGGCAGTACGAGATGATGTGCTCGTAGAGGGCGGGTGGCGGGTGACAGGTGACACGTGGCAGGTGACAGGTGACAGGGAGCGGGTCACAGGGGACGGGTCGCAGCGAACGTACGGGCGAGACGCCCGTACCACCCGGAGCATGCGGGCGAGACGCCCGCGCTGCCTGAGGGGCGAATGGCACCCGCGCGCGAGCACGCCCGTCGTGGCGCCGTAGCTCGCGTACCGAGTCACGGCGACTCGAGCAGCAGGTGCAGCACGTTATCGGCGAAGGCCGGGTCGCGCGTCAGGCCGATGTGATCCGTGAACAGAAAGTGCACCCCGCTCCAGGCGATCGGGGTCGACGGCGCCGGCCGCCACTCGCCGCCCACGCGCTCGTCGAGCAGCGCGCTGCTGCGCAAGCGACGCCGGCACCTGCTGACGTTCCTCTACCACCCCGAGGTGGAGGCGACCAACAACCGGGCCGAGCGAGCCCTGCGGCCGGCCGTCATCGCCCGCAAGCTCTCCTGCGGCAACAAGACGCCGCGCGGCGTGCGGACCTGGGAAATCCTCGCCAGCCTGGCCGCTACCTGCCAGCAGCGGCTCGATAGCTTCGTCGACCTCGTCGCCCCACGCCTGCGCCTCGCCCCAATCCGCGTCGGACGCGAAACACGTACGAGACCAGTCCCCCATTCTCTGAGTAGGCCGGTCACCTCCGCTCGGAATAGCGGACCGGAGCGTGCGTTTCACCGGTCACCTGCCACCTGTCACCTGTCACCTGCCACCTGTCACGCCGCGTGCGAGTTGGATATCTCGCACCAGCGAAGCACGGCCAAGCCGCGCTTCCCCATGCCACCCGCCGATCACAGCGCCGGCGCGCCGCGCATCGAACCTCTGTGAACGCGTGCCCCCCCCGCTCACGCGTTCAGGCTGATTCGACCGCGCGGCCCCCTGCCACCCCAGCTCGGCTCGACTTGGCTTGGCCTGGCCCGGCCCGGCTCGACTTCAGGCCCACCACCCCTGCTCGACTTCCAATCCGCCGCCTCAGCTCGGTTTCCAGGCCGCCGCCCGCCGGGCGCACTCCTCCGGCGAAACCTCCTCGATCCGCGTGGCGATGCCCCACTGGTGGCCGTACGGATCGAGCACCTTGGCATACCGATCGCCCCAGAACATGTTCGTCGGCGGCATAACCACGGTGCAGCCGGCGTCGACCGCGCGCTGGAACGCCTTGTCCGCATCCGTCACGTAAATGTGCAACCCGGAGAAAATATGCCCCGGCTGTGGCGCCTTCATGCCGTGTTGCGGCCACTCGCCGCCGAGCATGAAGACCGAATCCCCGATCTTCATCTCCCCGTGCATGAAATGCCCCTCCGGCGAGCGCAGCGCCATGACCTCCTCAGCCCCGAACGCCTTCTTGTACAGCGCCATCGCCCCGTCGGGGTCCTTGACGATCAGCGACGGCGTAATGCTGTGATACCCGGGCGGAATCGGTGAAATCTTGCTACCCATCTCCATTCCCTTCTCTGATGCGGCCCGGCTGCGCGGAACCACCCCGGAACGCCCACGGCACACCAGGCCCGCGGCCACGTAAGACGACTTCCAAACACCCGAACTATACCGTACATCACCCGAACCGCTCCGTCAACCCCCATTCGGAGATTTTGCACAAAACGCACGTTTACAATGGCGCCGCACGCACAGGACATGCCGCTGACGGAGACTAGGAATGCTCAACCGAATCGCCGACGGCCGAACCGACCTCGTTTTCGAGTTCCTCGCGCAGGGCCACGCCGCGACGACCCGCGACACGCGTGGCACGCCGCTCATCCGCTGGTGCGCCTACTACGGCGACGTCAGCGCCATTCGCTTCCTGCTCGCCAACGGCGAGTCGCTCGAGTCGCTCGGGGAGAATCGCGACCTGAACGGCGCCGCGTTCCACGGCCACTGGAGGCTGTGTCAGTTCCTGATCGAAAGTGGGGCCGACGCTCGCCACCGGCTGCCCGACACGGGTGAAACGCCGCTGCACGCTGCGCTTTGCAAGCCAGATCGCCCGGGATACGACCACATCGTCCGTATCCTGCTCGCCGCCGGAGCCGACCCGAACGCGACGACACGCCCCGGTATCGAGACGGGCTGTTTCATGCGCGACTGCCGCACGCGCGGAGAGACGCCGCTCCACCGCGCAGCCGCCTTCGGCAGCGAAACCGCCATCGATCTGCTCCTCGCGGCCGGGGCCGCCATCGACGCCCGTGACGCGTACGGGGACTCACCTCTCTCGTGGGCGAGCTGGCAAGGCCGGCCGGCATACGTTCTGGAGAAGCTCTGCTTCGGCCGCGCGAATATCTGCCCGGCCGCGGTCCAGCGCTCGCGCGAACTGGCCGGAACGGGTTGGCAGCCGATGGAGGACCATCTGCTCGGCCGGCCGCACGTGTAACCACCGGATGTCACTATTTCACCCGCGGCAGCTCCGCCAGCTTCTCAGGCCGCAGCGCCCGCGCCCGCACCAGGTACGCCTCCAGCCAGCCGCGCGACTTGTCCGGGTGCTCGTGGCAATAGAGCACCGCCTCGTGATCGATCGAGCTGACGCGGTCGTTGGCCGCCCGGATCGCGTCCATGCTGATCTTCAGCGCCGTCTCGACGGGCATGCGCTCCGGGTTGATGTCGATCCCGAACCAGCCCGTGTAGCCGTACATCTTCAGCGTATACAGCAGCGCCTCGAGCTGCTCCGGCGAGACCACGCCCACGTTCAGGTCCTGGTCATAGTTGCCCAGCGGCTGGCTGTTCCAATGGCTGTGCGCCAGCCGCCCCTCGCTCAGCGGCCAACTGAACGCGTACGCCAGGTCCTCGAAGCCCATCAGCACGTGCCCCACCTCCGGGTTCATGCAGACCAGCCCGTGCCCCTCGCCCAGCAGCTTCTGATTCTCCCGGTGCGCCAACCGCCGCTCCACCATGTGCCCCAGCAGCACGCCCTCCGGCGTGGTGCCGAAGAGAATCCGCCCGCGCGGCTCATAGGGCTTCGGCTCGAACGCCACCCGCACGCCCGGCACCGCGTCCATCGCCTCCGCCAGGCCGTCGGCGAAGCGCTCCCGCGCGGCCACGAAATCCAGCCCGAAGGGATTCTCGTATCCGTCGATGCCCGGCCAGACGACCGCGAACTCCGTGTCGAGCTGCTTATTGAGCGCGAAGGCCTGCCGGGTCCGCTCGATCGCGGCCCGCCGCGGCGCCTCGAGCGGGCTCGAGAGCGAGCCGAACTCGAACTGCGTGTCCCAGAACAGCAGCGGGATGACCGTGATCAGCTTGATGCCCGTGTCGCGCTGAAACTTCTGCCACAGGCCGAGGTTCTCCTCGTTGATTTCGTTGGGATAGTGCGCCTCGAGGCCGGCCAGGCCGTACGGCTTGAGCCGCGCGGCGATCTCCAGCCGCTGCTCGATGCTCAAATCCGGCTGATACTTGGCGTGAAAGCGGCTGAACGGCGGCGAGAAGAACCAGATGCCGGCCGAGAACTTCAGCTCCAGCTCGAAGCTCTTCAGGTGGGCCAGCAGCTCCTGCGAATTGCGGCGAGTGGCCTGCGGGCGAAGATCGCGAAGTGGCATGGCGGCGCTCCTTGCTTGCAGCGCGCCGGCGGTGGCGCGTGAGCGCATTGTACGCACACGCGGCCGACTTCGCGTGCGGCCGCGCCCGGCGTTCCGCCGCGCAACCAGCCGCCCAGCACCAAAACCCCCCGGCACGCCACCACGCACAGCGCCAGGCAGACCCGCCGCCCGCCGCGCGCCGCGCCGCACTACTCGACGAAGTCGATCGAACCCGGATCCGGAACCAGCTCCGCGGCCACCCCCGCATGAAGCAGCCGCCGGATCGCCTCGCGCCCCCGCGGCCCATAGTCGAGCGTCCAGTCGTTCACGTACATCCCCACGAACCGGTCCGCCAGCTCGCGGTCCAGCCCCCGCCCGAACTTCAGCGCGTACTCCACCGCCCGCCCGCGGTTCTCCAGGCTGTAGCGGATGCTCTCGCGCATCAGCCGTTGAATCCGGCTGCTCAGCTCAGGCCCCAGGTCGCGCCGGATCACGTTGCCGCCCAGCGGCAGCGGCAGGTTCGTCCGCTCCATCCACCACTCGCCCAGGTCGACGATCTTCGCCAACCCCTGCCGCGCGTAGGTGAGCTGCCCTTCGTGAATGATGAGCCCCGCGTCCACCTCGCCCTGCGCCACCGCGTCCGGAATCTGGTCGAACATCATCACCCGCGGCTCGAACGACGACTTGCCCAGCAGCAGTTGCAGCGCCAGGTAGGCCGTCGTCATCAGACCCGGCACGGCGATCCTCATGCCGCGCAGCTCGTCCACAGACAGCTTCTCGCGCGCCACAACCATCGGACCGTACCCGTCGCCCATGCTCGAGCCGCAGGAGCACAGCGCGTAGCGGCCGGCGACATACGGATAGGCGTGGATGCTGATGGCCGTCACTTCATACTCCCCCCGCATCGCCCGCTCATTGAGCGTCTGGATGTCTTCCAGGATGTGCTCGAACTCCAGCGGCGCACCGTCCACCGCCCCGCTGGCCAGTCCGTAGAACATGAAGGCGTCGTCCGGGTCCGGACTGTGCCCCAGGCGGATTCTCATGCGCATCTCCTCGCGCTCGTGACGGCGGTGTCGCCCACGCCGCGGGAGATTGTTTCACGAGTCCGTTGGACGGTCAAAGCGCCGCCAGGCCGGCCCGACCGAGCGGTCGCCCATCAGCCCCCGTCCGTCGTCTCCTCGCTGCCGCCGTCGGACTGCTCGTCCGCGCCGAGCGTGAAGACCGCGAACGCGCCGTCGATCAGACCGTCGGCGATCGCCGATGCACCGCTCTGGAGCCCGTTCGCGGCCGCGTCACGGAACGCCCGCAGAGCCTCGTCGTCGTTGCAGCCGCTCACCAGACCGCCCGCCAGCAAAGCGGCCGCAAGACCCGCGCCGCCCGCGCGGCGATTGCGCTTCAGTTGTGCCGACCCCGACGCACCCCGCTGCTCAGCCTTCATCGTAAACTCCGCTCGCACAATCCTTTGCCGATCGCCGGCGGCCCACTGCCGCGCTCCGGCCGCCAGTCTATCGGCACTTTGCATGCCGCGGCTGCGTGCCCACCGGCCGCCGCGACGCTACCCTGTCGGACCGCGGGAGACGCCTCCCACCACCGGTGATTCGAAGCGATGCGAACACTGCCCTGGACCGAGCAGCCCGATCACACCGAGACCCTCGCGGTCGCCCTGCGCGCCGTGCTGGCCGCAGCCGGCCGGCAGCATGAATACGAGCGGCTCGTCGCCGCGCTGGGGCTGGGAACGCTCGTGACGGCCGCGGCAGAGGAGTCGCCGGCGGCCTGGCCCTGGCTCGGACGCGAGCGCCATCTTCCCGCCGCGGCCGAGCTGCTGGGCGTGCGGCTGCGCGAGCTTCACCCGCCGCTCGCGGCCCGCGGGCTGCGGCGCTCGGCGGAATTCCCGGCTCACTTTCGCGACAGCTACCTGCCGCTGATCCGCCGGGCGATCGAGCACGAGCAGCTCGTGCTCGCGTGGCGCGGCTGGCCGCCGCCGCGCGAGGACTTCTGGGGCGTGATCACGGAGGTCCGCGACGACATGGTCGTCGGCTTTACCTGCCTGCACAAAGGCGAGCCGATGCCGCTGATCGGCGCCGCACACCTGGCGTACGTCATCGAGGAGCTCGGGCCGGCCGTCGACCCGCTCGACGATCGCGTCACGCAGCAGGCGCTCGCGGCGGCCGTGGCGGAGTGGCGCGATGCGCAGTCGGCCGGGATCGCCTGTGGACGGGCGGCGTACGACCTGTGGGTGGCGGCGCTCGAACACCCGCCCGCCGGCGTGCCGACGCGGGCCGCCGCGCTCACGCACGCCGCCTTCGCCCGCGTCCTGTGCAATGCCCGCGCAGCGCTGGTCGGCTGGCTGCGCTCGCCGGCCGTCTGCGAGAGCCGATCGAGCAGCGTCGCCGCTCGCTGGGCGGCGGCATGCGACGAGTATCTGCACCTGCTCAGGCCGCTCGCGGACGCGGCCGCGGTGCAGCGCGAGCTGGAAACGCATTCCGGCCGGGAGCGCGCGGCCGACGCGATCCGTAACGCGCGCGAGCACGACGCGCTGACCGTGCAGATGCTCCTGGAGTCGAGCGAGCGGAGCGAGGGCGACTGACGATGGCCGCAGAGCAAGCGCCGCAAACGATCACCGAGGCCGGGCGGGCTCATCTGCACTGGGCCCTGACGGACGGTGTCGGGCCGATCCTCTTCGGGCGGCTCGTCCAGCGGTTCGGCAGCGCACAGGCGGCCCTCACGGCGACGGCCGGGCAGCTCGAGAGCGTGCATGGCATCGGCCGCGACGGGTCGGACCGGATCGCCCGCGCCCGCGATTCGGTCGTGATCGATCGCGAGCTCGACGCTGCGGCCGAGCACGGCGTGCGGATCATCTGCCTGGCCGACGAGGACTATCCGGTCGGCCTGCGGCAGATTCCCGATGCGCCGATCGTTCTGTTCGTGAAGGGCGAGCTGCGGCGCACGGACGCGGTCGCCATCGCCGTCGTCGGGAGCCGGCGATGCTCGATCTACGGCAGCGAGCAGGCGCGGCGCTTCGGCGAGCTGCTGGCCGGCGCCGGCTTCACGGTGATCAGCGGGCTGGCCCGCGGCATCGACGCGTTCGCGCAGCACGGGGCGCTCGACGCGGGCGGCCGGTCGATCGCGGTGCTGGGCAACGGACTGGTCGATATCTATCCGCCGGAGAACCGCTCGCTCGCCGAGCGTCTGCTCGAGCACGGGGCGTGGGTGAGCGAGCTGCCGATGGCTTCGCCTGTGCGGGCGACGAACTTCCCGGGGCGGAATCGAATCATCGCCGGCATGTCGCTCGGGGTGATCGTCGTGGAGGCGGCGGCGCGCAGCGGAGCGCTGATCACCGCCCGGCTGGCCAGCGAGTACAACCGCGAGGTCTTCGCCGTACCTGGGCGCGTCCAGGACGCGACCTCGTTCGGTACGAATTCGCTGATCCGCGACGGCGGGGCGAAGCTCGTCACGTGCCTCGAAGACGTGCTGGCCGAGCTGGGCGATGTCGGGCGGGCGCTGCGGCCGAAAGCGGCGTCGGGCGACGACGGCCGGGCCGGCGGAACGCAGCTCGCCGGCGGCGATGCGACGCGCCGGCCGCGCTCGCGAGCCTCATCAAAATCAGCCGCCGTCGACGTTGCCGATGCCGCGCCGCTCTTCGCGGCCCTCACGGAGCTGGAGCAGAAGGTCCTCTCGACGCTCTCGGCCGATCCGATCCTCTCCGACGTGCTCCTCGCTCGGGTTTCCGCGCCGGTGGGCGAAGTCCTGGCGGCGGTCACTTCGCTGGAGCTGAAGGGGCTCGTGCGGCGCCTGCCGGGTCAGCAGCTCGCGCGCGTGCGGGGGGTATAGCCGACTTCGTCACCGCGGGCGGTGCGGCAGGGTTCTTCAGAGTGCAGGATGGGCGGTACAGGACTCGAACCTGTGACCCTCTCGGTGTAAACGAGATGCTCTGGCCAACTGAGCTAACCGCCCGCGGTTCCTGGCAGCCGCGCTGCATTCGGTGCCGACTGGCATTTCAGCAACGGACCGGTCGGAGACCGGTCCCCCAACATTCAAGACCGGTCAGAGACCGGTCCCCCAACATTCGAGACCGGTCAGAGACCGGTCCCCCACATTCAAGACCGGTCAGAGACCGGTCCCCC
>CAZXUI010000013.1:0-56429 GCA_964643885.1 uncultured Planctomycetales bacterium | reverse complement strand
AGACCGGTCAGAGACCGGTCCCCCACATTCAAGACCGGTCAGAGACCGGTCCCCCACATTCAAGACCGGTCAGAGACCGGTCCCCCAACATTCAAGACCGGTCAGAGACCGGTCCCCCAGCAGCCCCGAACGAATCGGCGACCGTCGTTCGGCAAATTTTATCGCCGGTCGGCCCGCCGTCGTAGGGGCCGGGCGGCTGAGAAAATATCGCTGAACGCGGCGGGCGAGCGCTTGACGCCCCCGCCGGCCGCCCGAAACTCACCCAGCGCTCACCGAATCGGCCCTGGCGCCGCCTCAATTCTGCCCCGCTGATTTGAATCCGGCCTCCGGCCGTGCCTAGCATTGGTCGGATGGCACCTCTGTCTCGACGGTCCATCCCTCGCGGTTTCACAGCGCAGCTACGTTTCGCGTGAGGACGCGAGCGAGGGGACGCCGCAGCTACGTTCTGTGGCACTTTAGAACTCTGCGCCGGCCGGCCGAAAGCTCTCGACTGGCCACCAGGAGGCGGTGCGCGCTGTCCGAGAGGGGATAGAAGCACACCCCCCCAAGCGCGGGACTGGGAGGGTCGTTATGAGAGCACGTTTCGCCGTGGCCTCACTCTTGCTTGGGGTCGGCTCGATGGTCGCCCATGCAGACATTCTCTGGGACAACTATCCGGCCGATTCGTACGACGCGACGCGCCACCTGAGCGCGGAGCGGCGGACGCAGGTCGGTCCGACACTCGAGACGGCCACGTGGGTGATCGATGACGCCCACTTCGACGAGTCCGTGGTGGTCGAGGCGATCGAGTGGGTCGGAAACCGTCAGATCCGCACGAGCCCGCCGGGCTTTGGGTATGACTCGGCCGACTACGCCATCTTCGAGCGCGTGGTCGACCCGAACAGCGGCGAGTTCACGTTCAATCCGATTCTGAGCGTTCACGATTCGGATTGGTCGCTGCTTCGCGACGGGCTGGGCACGCACGAGGGCTACACGACGTACGAGGGGCGGGTGGACCTGGCGGAGGGGCTGGCGCTGGACCCGGGCGAGTACTGGTTCGGCGTGCGGCTGGTCGGCAACGAGGCGAACTTCCAGACCGGGCGGAACTTCATGGCGTCGCGCAGCGGCGCGGTGAACCCGGACGGAATCGCGGACGGTGGCTACATCTACAACCCAGGAATCTATGGAGACTTCGAGTGGCATGACTCCGCCGGCCATCCCGACTTTGACGATCAGCCGGTGGATTTCGCGTTTCGGGTCGTCGGCGTACCTGAGCCCGGCAGCCTGTGTTTGCTGCTGATCGGCGCCGCAGCCGCGATCTGGCGTCGATCGGTCTGATACGTCCGCCGCGCCCGAGACGCATAGAAAAACGAACGATCGGTTTGCTCTGTCTCGCAGACGTATGCCGGGCTCCCCAAACCGGCTGAGTTTCTCAGCCGGAGCGGCACGCAGACGGGGACACGACCGATCGTTCTTTATTTTTGCCCGCCGCGAGGCACAGGCGGGGCTCTGCGGCCGAGCGGCCGCGGCGCCGGAACCGCCCCACGGCGGCTATGGGCTGCTAGCGGGATCGCGCTGCCCGCCGTCCTCTGAACTCCACGCCGGTGGAGGAATCGGGATCGGGCGCACCGCCAGCAAACTGCGAACACGCTCGAGCGGCACGAGGAACTCGTCGCCGGCTCGGGCGTGTCGCATTTGATCGAGGCTCCAGGCATCGATGCTGCGAAACGGGCCCACCGCCAGCCGCCGCAGCGATGTCAGGCAGCCGCCGCAGCCGAGCGCAGCGCCCAGATCGCGGATCAGGGCGCGGACATACGTACCCCGCCCGCAGGCCGTCGCGAAGCGCACCACCGGCCACTCGTAGCTCAGAATCTGCATCCAGTAGACCCGTACTGGGCGCGGCGAGAGCGCGGGCGCCTGGCCGGCGCGCTCGAGCTTGTAGGCCCGGCGGCCGCCGACCTTTACGGCGCTGACGGCCGGCGGAATCTGCTGAATCTCTCCCTCGAGCCCGCGGGCGGCGGCGCTCACATCCTCAAAAGCCGGCACCCGTTTGATTTCGACCGGCACGAGCGGCCGGGCGGCGTCGAAGCTCTCGCTGGTGACGTCGAGGCGAGCGTCGGCGCGATAGAGCTTGGGCTGATCCATGAGCTGCTCGACCAGCTTGGTGGCCCTGCCCAGGCAGATGAGCAGGACGCCGTCGGCGGCGGGATCGAGCGTGCCGGCGTGACCGCTCTTGCGCTGCCCCGTGATGCGGCGGACGGCGTCGAGCGCGCGGGCGCTGCTGATCCCGCTCGGCTTGAGGAGATTGATCAGGCCATCCATCGGGTTGAGGATAGGCCGCGCGGCGGGGCTTGCAAGCTGCGTGCAGGGCGCCCGCCAGGCTGCCATGCCGTTCGACTCGCACTGAAAGTGCGCTGCCGAACTGCGCGGATCGCACCGAAGGTGCCCGGCCGAACCGTGCGAGCCGCACCGAACGTACGCAGCGGGTCCGCTCCGGCCGCACCGAAGGTGCTCGGCAGGACAGCCCAGGGCAAGCGAGCGAAGCGAGCGCCGCCCTGGGCAGGCGCCCATCCCACGCAGGACGCTGAAAGCGCGCGGCAGGAAGCGGCCAGGCCGGGCCGGCCGGGCCATCACCCTTGTGCACGAACGTGCGAAACCGCGTTCGTTCCGACGATCCTGCGATCCGCCACGACGGTGGCACACGGATCGTCTCACGGGTAGACTGATTGACGCCTGCGGTCCAGGGTCTGCCCCTGGCGCACGCCCCGAACGCATCGCAGCGCGGATACCGAGAGGCCGATCATGGCGACACGTGCGGTTCTGCTGGCGGGCCTGGCTTTGCTGATGTCGCTGTGCGCGGGCAGCGGCTGCTTCGGAACGTCGGTCGGCGGTCCGCGTGACGACGGCGCGGCCGAAAACGGCTCCAGCTCGCAGCCCTCGAACGGGACCGGGCGAAGCAACCCGAGCGACGCCCTGCGCGACTTTCCACTCAGCGAGCTGCCGACATCCGTCATCACGCTCAAAGACCGGGAAATCCGCGTCTGGCTGGCCGCCACGCCGGATACGCAGCAGGAAGGGCTCATGCACGTGACGGCCGGCGAGATCGCCGACGACCAGGGCATGCTCTTCGTCTTTCCCGCCGAGGCACAGCGCTTCTTCTGGATGAAGAACACGGTCATCTCCCTGGATATCGCCTACGCCCGCTCCGACGGCACGATTGTTCGGACCTGGACCATGCCGCCGCTGACGCTTCAGAACTACCCGAGCGTCGAGCCGGCCATGTTTGCGCTTGAGATGAAGGCCGGTAGCTTCGAGCGGCTGGGGGTCAAGGCCGGCGACCGCATTGCCATCCCTCCTGACGTATTCAACGCTTCTCCATAGAGCACGGCCGGCGCGAGGAAGCCAGGTCCGTCGACCGACCGATAAGCGGCGGTCGCGGCCCGGTCTGAGGTCGGCCTCTGCTCGCGGAGGAGCCGACGCTTCCCATGCACACGAACCACACGCCCATCCTGCTCTTCGACGGCGCGCCGACGCGGGCCCGCAGCATTGCGAGCCAGCTCCGCGAGCAGGGCCTGCCCACGGTCTGCGTCGACCTGACCCAACCGGCGCCGCTGCCGGCGGTCGAGAACTCGGACGTGGCGCTGTTCGTGCTCGATCGCGAGCAGGTCGCTCACTACGAGCGCAACGTGGACGAGATTCTGGACACGCTCTCGTCGAAGCGCGTCGCGTCGCTCGTGTGGGGACTCGATACGTCGGACAGCGCGGACAAGCCGCTGGTCGAGCACGCACCGCCGACGGCGCCGATCGCGGAGATTCTGGGCCGGCTGGCGACGCTGACGCATTTCGCCCCCATGGTCCGGCGGCTCGACGTCGAGCTGGATCATCTTCAGCGGCTGGGCAACCAGTTCAACCGCTATATCAACGAGATCGACCACGAAATGCGGCTGGCCGGCCGGCTGCAGCGCGACTTCCTGCCGCGCGAGCTGCCCGAGCACCCGCCGCTGCGCTTCGCGGCGCTCTATCGGCCGGCGACGTGGGTCAGCGGCGATCTGTATGACGTCTTCGCGATCGACCCGGCGCACGTCGGCATCTTCGTCGCCGACGCGATGGGCCACGGCACGGCCGCGGCGCTGATGACGATGATGCTGCGGCAGTCGCTCTGCACGCTGCGGGCGCAGAACGGGTCGAAACAGATCATCGCCCCGCGGGCCGCGCTGCTCGAGCTGCACAACCGCATCGCCGAGCAGCGGCTGCCGACGCACCAGTTCGTGACCGCGACCTACGCACTGGTCGATACGGCCACGCTGCAACTGACGCTCGCCCGCGGGGGCCACCCCTACGCGATCCGCATCAAGACCGACGGCACGCTCGAAGAGCTTCAGCCCTGCGGCGGGCTGATCGGCATCCCCGACCTCGAGCCGGAGTTCGAGGAGCAGACCGTCGCGCTGCGGCACGGGGAGAAGGTGGTCTTCTACACCGACGGGGTCGAGGACGTGCTGATCGAGGACCGCGATACGCTCACCAGCCGCCCGACCTACACGGCCCTGCTGCACCAGTGCGCCCAGCGCGACGCCCAGGCGCTGATCGACAAGGTCTCGATGCACCTGGATACGCGCGAGGGCTCGCTGCACCCGGAAGACGACATCACCATGGTCGTGCTCGAAGTGCTTCCTCAGCCCAGCGCGAAGCGTAAGCACCGCTGAGGCAGCGCCGCGGATGCTTCCGGTCTGCCGGCCTGCCGTGCCTCAGCGGCGGCGACGGCGGCGCTTCTTTTCCTGCCGCCGCGGCTCGTAGCGGGTCGAGCCCTTCACCTTCGGCATCGCCCCCTGGAGCGCCCCCATCTGGCCTAGCTGCTGTGTCATGCGGACGCGCTGGCCCAGCCCCATGCCCGCCATCATCTTCATCATGCCGCGCATCTGAATGAACTGCTTGACCAGCACGCTGACTTCCTGCGGCTCGACGCCCGCGCCGCGGGCGATGCGGCGGCGGCGCGAGGCCTCGATCAGCTCCGGGTCGTTGCGCTCCCTGGGCGTCATCGAGTGAATGATGCCGCGGAAACGGTTCAGGTCCTCGTCGGACATCTGCACGTTATCCAGCGCCCCGCCCAGCCCGGGAATCATCTTGAGAATCTGCTTGAGCGGCCCCATGCGGCGGATGCTCTCGAGCTGCGTCAGGAAGTCATCCAGCCCGAGCTGGCCGCGGGCCATCTTCTCCTGCGCCTTGGCCGCCTGCTCCGCGTCGAACGTCTCCTGCGCCTTCTCCACCAGCGAGACCACGTCGCCCATCCCGAGGATGCGGCCGGCGATCCGCTCCGGATGAAACTCCTCGATCGCGTCGAGCTTCTCGCCGACGCCGATGAACTTGATCGGCTTGCCCGTGACCTTCTTGACCGACAGCGCCGCCCCGCCGCGCGTGTCGGAATCGAACTTCGTCAGGATGACGCCGTCCAGCTCCAGCCGCTGGTCGAACGCGCGGGCCGTATGCACCGCGTCCTGCCCGGTCATCGCATCGAGCACCAGATAGATCTGGTGCGGCTGCGTCGCCCGCGCCACCTGCGATATCTCCGTCATCAGCTCGTCGTCGATCGCCAGCCGCCCGGCCGTATCGAGAATCACCACGTCGCGGTCGAGCTTGCGCGACTCGCGCACCGCATTGGTGCAGACCCGGACCGGCTGCTGATGGTCGCGCTCCGCGTAGACGGGAATCTCGAGCTGCCGGCCGAGCACCTCGAGCTGGTCGATCGCGGCCGGCCGCTTCAGGTCGGCCGCCACGAGCAACGGCTTCTTGCCGCGCAGCATGCAGTAGCGGGCAAGCTTGGCACAGGTGGTCGTCTTGCCGGAACCTTGCAGGCCGGCCATCAGGATGACCGTCGGCGGCGTGGCGACGAACGGAATCCGCGTCTCGATCGGCCCCATCAGCGCGACCAGCTCGTCATGAACGACCTTGACGAGCAACTGCTCCGGCCGGAGCGTCTCGATCACTTTCTGACCGATCGCCTTCTGAAGGCACTCATCGCAGAAGGCCCGGGCGACCTCGATGTTGACGTCGGCCTCGAGCAGCGCCAGGCGGACCTGGTCGATCGCCTCGCGGACGTTGGCTTCCGAGATCCGCCCCCGGCCGCGAATGGAGCGGAATACGTCCGAGAATCGTCTTTGCAGGGCTTCGAACATGGATACGAGTTTATCCGCGGGTCCGGCGGCGCGGTAGGGACGGGCCCGACGGCTGCTCGGCGGACGGCCACCGGCTGCCCGCTCGCGCTTCAGGCAGCGGCGATCCGGCTATCGCCGGCCCGGCTTGCGAAACCACATCACGTAGTTCTCTTCGAGCCTCGCCCTCTGCGGGTGATCCGCCACGCGCTCGAAGCCGGCCGCCTCGATCTCCGCCGCGAAGACGGCCTGCCCGGCCCGGACGTGCTCGAGCACCCACTCGCGGCTGACCCCCTCCTCGCGGATAAAGTCGATCACCACGAGCCGCCCGCCCGGACGCAAAGCACGATGAATGGACGCCAGCGTGCCGCGCGGGTACTCGAAGTGGTGGTACGTATCGCACACGAACACAAGGTCGACGCTCTCGGCCGGCAGATCGACGGAGTCCTCCGCGCAAACCACGCCGCGGATGTTCGCCAGCCCGGCCTGCGCCGCACGCCGGCGAATATGCTCGATGAACTCCTCGGAGATATCGACGGCGTAGACCCTCCCCGTTGGCCCGACGGCCTCGGCGAAGAGAACCGTGAACAGGCCTGTGCCGGCCCCGACGTCGGCCACGTCGTCACCCGGCCGCAGGCCCAGGTCCGCCACGATCCGCTCGCGCTCGCGGAAAATCTCGCGGCTCTCGCCCTCGAATCGCTCGACCCACTGCTCGACATCGGGCTCGCGATAGGGCTCGTTGATGCCGGGCTTGACGCTCTGCTCCCGGGCGGCGGGCTCGGCCGTCCGCGATTCGCAGCCGAACAGCGGCAGGCAGGCGGCGAGCAGCAGGGCGGCCAGCGTACGAAGCATTCTGCGGCTGTCCGGCACACGACCTGCCCGGCCCGCGCACCATCGAGTGTATGATCGCATGCGGGAAGTACAGCACCGGGCTCGAATTCACGCAAGGGGCCGACGAATGACCCTCCGAACCGAACGCTCATCCCGGCCGCACGCCGGCCGCAGCGCTGTGCGACTCTCGCGGGTCGCCGCTGCACTCGTTGCAATCGCTGCATTCGCGGCAGCGGATGAGCCCGCATGGCTCGCACGCAGCACGCGCGGCATGGTCGCCAGCGACTCCGCCGACGCGTCGCGCATCGGCGCGGATGTTCTCACCGCCGGCGGCAACGCCTTTGACGCCGCCGTCGCCACCTCGCTGGCGCTCACGGTCACGCGGCCACAGTCGACCGGAATCGGCGGCGGCGGATTTCTGGTGGCCTACGTCGCGGCCGAGCAGCGGTTCATCGCGCTCGACTTCCGCGAGACCGCTCCCAGCGGCGCGACACCCGAGCACTTCGCACAGCGCACCGCGGCCGACCCCGACGGCCCGCCGCCGAGCGTCTACGGCGCCAGTGCCGCCGGCGTGCCGGGGCTCGTGGCCGGATTGGACGAAATTCATTCGCGCTTCGGCTCGCGGCCGTGGAAATCGCTGGTCAAGCCCGCGATCGAGCTGGCGAAGCGCGGGCCCGTTGTCGATCCGCACTTCATCGCCGCCCGCACAGACGCATTGTCCGACTACGAGCGCTGGCCGGCGCTCAAACAGCGCTGCCGGGCCCTGCTCGAGCAGCTTCGGCCGGACGAGCTCGGCGCGGCGGGCGGCCGGTGGCCGCGGCCGGACCTGGCCCGCACGCTGCGATTGCTCGCCGAACTCGGACCGAAGGCGTTCTACGAGGGCGAGATCGCCGAGGCGATTGTCGCGGCCGTCGCCGCCGACGGCGGCACGATGACGCTCGCTGACCTGCGGGGCTACCGCGTTCGCGAGCGGTCGCCGCTGCGCTTCAGCTACGGCGAGTTCGAGATCGTCAGCATGCCCCCGCCGTCGTCGGGCGGAGTGTGCCTGGCCGAGATGCTCCAGATCGTCAGCGCCGCGGGCGAGCGCAGCGACCTGGACTGGCCGCAGTGCCGCCCGCACGTTCTGGTCGAGGCGAGCAAGCACGCCTTCGCGGACCGCGCCCGCTGGCTGGGCGATCCGGACTTCGCCGCGATTCCGCTCGACCGGCTGCTCTCCGCCGGCCACGCACAGGAGATGGCGCGCCGCATCGCCGCGCGCCAGACCCGCCCGCTCGAGCAGTACGGCCTGTCGGATGCAACCGCAGAGGCCGGTGCGGCCGAACCCGTCGAAGACGGCGGCACGTCGCACTTCTGCGTGGTCGACGCGGCCGGAAACGTCGTCTCTCTCACGGAAACGGTGAACGGCTACTTCGGCTCGCTGCTGATGGTCGGGCCATATGGCATCCTGCTCAACAACCAGATGGACGACTTCCTCATCCGGCCCGGCGCGAAGAACATGTTCGGCCTGGAGCAGGGCGCGGTGAACCTGGTCTCCCCGGGCAAGCGGCCGCTTTCGAGCATGTCGCCGACGATCGTGCTGCGCGACCGCCGGCCGGTGCTCGCGCTCGGAGCCTCCGGCGGGCCGCGGATCATCACGTCGGTGCTGCACGTGATGCTCAACGTGGTCGAGGGCCGGCCGCTGGAGGAGGCGATGACGGCGGTCCGCTATCACCATCAGTGGAAACCGGACCGGATCGTGTTCGACCGGCGGCCGGAGGAGAAGCTCGTGGCCGATTTGCGCGCCCGCGGGCACGAGCTCAGCGACGATCGTGACGGCGGAATCGTGCAGGCGATTCAGATTCTGCCGGACGGAACACTGGTCGGCGCGAGCGACCCGGGCAAGGGCGGCGCCCCGGCCGGCGTGCGGTGAACAGGCCGCCGCCCCGGCCCGAGTCGCTCGAAGCCGCGGCCGGCGATCACCCGCCGCAGCCGAAGTCGCTCAGCAGCACCAGCAGGTCGTCCAGGTCCGTGTCCGCGTCGCCATCCAGGTCGCCGCCCGGCCCGGACCCGAACGACGCCAGCAGCAGCGTGATATCCGCGAAGCTCGTCCGCCCGTCGGCGTTGAGATCGCCCAGGCACCCGCCGCCGACAACGATCAGGCGCGCAGATCGGCTGATGGTGCCGCCGCAGTCGTTCGTCACGAGCACATCATAGAGCCCGTCGCTCGCGCTCGCGACCGGATCGATCACGAGCCTCGCGCTCGTCGCGCCGCTGACGTTACCCCCGTCGCTGAGCGGTGCGCCGTTGAAATACCATTGGTACGAAGGCTGCGGCGAGCCGCGCACGCTGGTCGCGAACGCGGCCCGCTCGCCCGGAGCGGTCAGAACATCCGCCGGATGCTGCTCGATCGACGGGCCGACGGGCCCGAAGGATGCAAGGTTCAGGCGAGGCGCGCCTTCCGCCTCCTGAAACCGGCCGGACACGATCAATCGTTCGCCGCCGCCGTCATCATGAACCGCCAGCGATTCGGCGAGCTGATTGTCGTAGTCGCTGGGACCGCGCATCAGAAGCTGCCACGACTTGCCGTCCCAGCGCGCAAGCCGATGACGATCCGCTGACGTGGAACCAGGGAACGATCCGGCGACGAACAGTGCCGGACCTGAGCCGTCGTCGTACACCTCGAGATCGCGCCCCTCGCCGGCCAATCCGTCGCCGACGGCTTCCCACGCTGTGCCATCCCAGCGAACGATGGCTCCCGGACCGGCACCCGGTGAGTCCAGGAATCCGCCGGTCACGTACAGCTTCAGCCCGCTGCCGTCGTCGAAGACGCAGAGGTCGTGAATGCCCGTACCCGACCAATGTGCCGGCTCACCGCCCACTCCGCTCCACCAGTGACCATTCCAGACGGCGATGAAGCGGGCAGGCATGCCGTTGTGAAGCGACTCGAAGCTCCCCGCCGCATACAGCAGCGGCCCTGAGCCGTCGTCGTACACGGCGAGTGCCCGCACCGTGTTCGGCAGACCCTCTTCAAGCCGCGACCAGCCGCTTCCGTCCCACCGGACTACGCCCGGAGACATTGTCTCCGGATTGACGTTCCAGCTCCCGGCGAAGAAGAGCGCCGGCCCGCGGCCGTCGTCGTGAACGACCACGTCGCGCACCGTACCGGAGAACATCGCGTTGTCTCCGAGCGGCCGCCAGAGAGACCCGTCCCAAATGGCCACGCCACGGGCCTCGAGCCCGGCAAAAAGGCCGAATCTTCCCAGCGCGAACAGGTGCGTCGTACTGCCCAGCTCCACGGTCCGCAATCGTGTGACGGAGTCGGAGCGCGAGCCCGCTTCCGCGAACACGTTCCAGAACCGACCGTTCCACGCCAGAACCTGATGGCCGCGAACCCCGAGCAGAGACGCCCCCGTATGCATTTCAACCGCAGCGATGCGCTCAAGGGGTTCGTGAAGCCCGCGCGTCGGAATGGCCGGCATGCAGCGGTCCTGAGCGATCACCGCCAGGCCATCGAGCGGGTCCGTGCCCGATTGCCTGATTTCGCCGCCCACCAGGAGGCGGTCTCCGTACGGTGTGCATTGCACGTGAACCGCGTGAATTTTCCGGTCGATCGAGTCGCCGGAGTGATGGCGGAAGAAGCTCCACTGCTGCCCGTCCCACCAGGCGAGCGACTCTTCCTCGCCCTTGCGTGCATAGGTGCGAAACATTCCGGCCGCGTACAGCACCGGCCGGCCGTCGCGCCGGCCCACCTGGAGGTCGTACACCGCCAGGTCGTACGTCATTGACGAGTGAAAGGGAATGCCGGCACCCACGGGCGACCAGAGCTGCCCATCCCAGCGAGCCACATTCTCGGCCGGCACACCACCCGCGCTATCGAACGCTCCGCTGACGTACAGAGCCGGGCCGGTGCCGTCGTCGAAGACGGTCATGTCGTAAATGGGCACGTAGTGCCAGTTCGGCTCGACTCCGCCGCCGACGTCACGCCAGGCGGTGCCATCCCATCGAATGATGTGACCCGCGGGCGCGCCGTCAGCACTGTCGATTAGACCGGCCGCGTACAACTCAGGACCGTTCCCCGAGTCGAAGACAGCCATCGCTTCGACGAAACGATCGAGCGTCGCTCCGGACGCCAGCGGCGCCCACGTCTGGCCGTTCCATCGGGCGACATGATGGCACTCGCTCTGGCCCACTTGCTCGAACCAGCCACCGATGACCAGTTCCGGCCCGCTGCCGAAGTCATGCACCACCATCGCGTGGACCGTCCCCTCCACCAGGCTGCCGCCAACGTCGGTCCACCGCTTGCCATCCCAGCGGGCAATGCCCCGCGCCGGCACGCCCCCCATCGCGTCGAACCAGCCGCCCGCATAAAGCGCCGGACCGCTTCCGTCGTCGAAAACGCACAGAACGTAGATTTGGAAGCCGACCCCCGCCGTCATCCCCCCGCCCACGTCCGACCACTGCCCACCGTCCCAGCGGGCGATGCTCGACACGGGAACCTCACCGGCGATCGTGAACTCGCCCGCTACGTAGATCGCCGGACCCGTCCCGTCGTCGTACTCCGCGATCGCGTTCACCGTGCCGTTCACACCGGCATAGCCGAACCCCGGCGCGAAACCAACCTCACACTGGCCCGCCACCGACGCCACACCCCCGATCCAGAACCCGGCCGCGACCAGCGCGCAGCCCATCACCCTCGCCGGCCACACGCCGGCCCGGACCGCCGCGCGGCCCTTGCACCCTGCTGACATGGTGAATCCCCTTTCAGAGAAGGTAAAAAGTAACATGAGACCATTGGCCCGCGGCCGGAGAATGATGTCGGAATCGATGCGAATGAATTCGAGCCGGCCGCTCGATACACGCCGGTCGATCGTTCGAGGAGGGATTCGGCCCCCGAATCACCCGGCGCCCAGATTGATACGCAGAAGTATTCCCCGCCGTTCGGCCGCAGTCAAGGAAGTTCTGGGACGCGGCCGGCCGGACGCAATCCGCCGGCCGGGAGCCCGGAAGCTCAAAAGACCGGAAGCCCGGGAAGCCGGGAGCCCGCACGGCATGAAAGACAGGAGGCGGGCACAGAGGCCCGCCCCACTGATTCAACACGTCGCGGCGCAACCACGGCTCGCGCCGCCGGTTATCGTCGCCGACGGCCCGACCCACGAAGCGCGTCTCTTCACGCCCCAGCTACCGGCGAGCCGCCGCTCGCATCACCCGCCGCAGCAGAAGTCGCTCAGCAGCACCAGCAGGTCGTCCAGGTCCGTGTCCGCGTCGCCATCCAGGTCGCCGCCCGGCCCGGACCCGAACGACGCCAGCAGCAGCGGGATATCCGCGAAGCTCGTCCGCCCGTCGGCGTTCACGTCTCCGACGCACGCTCCGCCCGTCACCGTGAGCACCGCCGGCAGGCTGTAGCTGCCGCCGCAGCCATCCTGCACGAGCACGTCGTACGTGCCGGCGCTGCCGAGCGTCACCGGATCGATCACGAGCACATCCGTCGCCGCGCCGCTGATGTTCCCCCCCTCGCTCAGCGGCAGCCCGTCGCGCCGCCAGGTGTAGCTCAAGCCCGTGCCGGCCGCCGCGACCGTCAGCACCGCCTGCTCGCCGGCCGCTACCTCCACCGCGGCCGGATGCTCGATGATCTCCGGCCCCAGCGGGCCGTACGAGGTCATGCCACGTGCCGGAACGTCATTGGAATATCGGTACCGGCCGCCGACGAAGTGGCGCGGTCCGCGACCGTCGTCATGCACGGCCAGATGCAGATCGGGCAGGGTCGCGTCGAAGTCGACATTCACGGACTCCCAACCGGCCGGCGTCCAGCGGGCCAGCTTCCCAAGCGGCTGCGAGCCGCTGGCCGAGAAGCGGCCGGCGGCGTAGAGCGCCGGGCCGTTACCGTCGTCGTAGCTGGCCAATTCATTGACCCAATCGTTGAGTCCGTGCCCCAGCGGCTGCCAGAACAGACCGTTCCAGCGCGCAATCCTGGACGCCGCGAAGCCGCCGGCCGTCGTGAAGGTTCCGCCGACATAAAGTCTCGGCCCGGCGCCGTCGTCGTGGATGACCATCGCGTGGATGCTGCCATCCCAATCCGCCGGGTCTGCACCCAGGCCGCGCCAGTCGCGGCCGTCCCACGTGGCGATGGAGCGCCCTTCGCCGAACGCGCGAAGCCCAGTGATCGATCCGCCCGCAAACAGCTTCGACCCGCTGCCATCATCGAAAACGACGAGTCGCGAGATGCCGCCGTCGATCCCGCCGCCCACGGGCGTCAGGCGAACTCCGTCCCAGCGGACGATGCTGGGCGACTGAACACCGCCGATCGTGGAGAACGTCCCGGCCAGGTAGATCGAGGGGCCGCGGCCGTCGTCGAACACGGCGGCATCGCGGACGCTGCCCGTCCCATTTGGCAATTCCGCCGGCGCGAACCGGACCCGCGAACTCGAATTCTCCGGCCACATAGACCGCCGGCCGCGTCCCGTCGTCATACTCCGCGATCGCGTACACCTGACCGTCGATGCCCGCGACGTCGAACCACGGGGACCAGCCGGTCGGGCATTCGTCGGCCGCCGGCGCCGCGCCGACCGCCAGCAGCAATGCCACCAGCACCCCGATTCCCCGCACGCACAGCGCACCTCGCGGACTACGCCAATCGAATGCCGTCGACGTGGTCATGTCCCTTTCCATCCGGTCGTGTTCATCGTTCCCCGCCCGCCATGAACGGAATCGTGCGGCGGCTGGCCGGGTGTGAAATCACGAGGGAATCGGACGCGACCGCGTCGGCCTTCGCACCCGCGAGCCTTCATTCTGCCAGCACCGGCCGCGCGCGGCCAGAGAAAACCGCCCGGACGGGCCCCGCCCCGCACCCGCCCCCGCCGCGGGCCGCTGCCCTTTCCCCGCGACGCGGGTGCAGTGGGTCCATCGTCCCGCAACATGGCGAGCGCGGGCGTCTCGCCCCCAACTCGCCCGAACCCCGGTGTACGGGCGCCCCGCGCTCTCCGAGCCGTGATGCAGTACGCACGACGGACATCACGAGCCGATCACGCTTTCCACCAGCTCGCGATTCCGCGCCAGCCACCACGCCGCCGCACCCGCCGCGGCCGCGGCCGCCAGAACCACCGCCGTGATCTTGATCCAGCTCCACGGCCGCTCGCCCTGCACCTCGCCCGTGCGGGCATTGACCAGTACGCGGTAGACCCTGTCGCGAAAGCGATAGGCACTGATCCACATCGGCAGCAGAATGTGCTTGAAGGTCACGTTGTCATACTGCGTGCGGACCGAGTGAATCCGCTGGTGATCGCCGCCGATGTCCACGCGAATCGTCGCCTCGATCCGGCCGCGCATGATCACCTTGGCCCGCTCGAACCCCTCCGGCAGGTCGACCTGATAGCTCTCCGCGGAGAATCCGCTCAGATAGGCATCGTCATAGGGTACGAGATTCGCCAGGTCCCACGGCTCGAGCGCCGCCGCCTTCTCCTCCGGCAGCGAGCGGCTCGCCAGCACCAGCACGTCGTCGAACTCGTTGAACACCACGCCGGAGACCGGCGTCCAGCGCGTCCGCCGCACCATGCGCGTCTGCGTCTCCGTCCGCCCGTTGCGGGTTACCGTATACGTCTCGGATACCCAGTAGTCATCCCCGCGCATCCCGGAATAGCGGCTCGTCGTGCGGCTGTCATACGTCCACGCCGGCACGTACAGCCCTCGCAGCGCCGCCTCCAGCCGCGCGAAACGCTTCAGCGCACTCGGCGCAAACCACAGCCCGCGAATCCAGCGCCAGAACGCCGCACGCGCAGCGCCGCTCGTCACCTTGAACGCAAGCAGGCTGCGCGGCTTGATCAACCGCCGCGAACCGCTGACGGCCACCAGGTTCGACCCGCAGAAAGGACAGTCCAGCGCCTGCTCCGCGGCGTCCGGAACGATCTCCGCCGCACACGCCGTGCACTTGAGCCCCCGCCGCTCGACCGTCTCCGCCTGCTCCGCCAGCCGGCCGAGATGCCCCCGGAAATCCAGCTCCTCAATCTGCTCGTCGGATTGCGGAATCGCGTTCTCGTGGCCGCAATACTCGCAGCGGAGCACCGCCGTCCCGGGAACGAAGACGACCTTCGCACCGCACTGCCGGCACGGGAATCGCTTGGCAGCCCGCGCCTCCGCGACGTCCACCCGCGGCTGCGGCATCGTCACCTCCACTGCGCGGCCACGCCGCCCCCGACCTCCTTACTTCGCCGAGGCGGCCGACTTGAGGATGTTCGCCAGCTCCGGCACCTGTCCGGCTGGCAGCCATTGCGGCAGGCCGACCTTCCACACCAGCGTCGCCGCCGTCAGCTCGCCGCCGGCCACCTTCTGCCGCAGCGCCGCCTCGTCGAACGGCCCCGTCTGCTGGCTCCCCACCGCCACGAAATAGCTCACGCCCTGCGGCAGCGGCGGCGGCGTCTGCTGAAGCGGCGGCGGAGTCTGCCCGGCCTGCGCGCCGGCCGACTGCGCCATCTGGTTGGCCATCGCAAAGCCCACGCCCATCCCCACGCCCGCCGCGGCCGTCCCGCCCGGGTTGCGGGCGGCATCCTGCATGGCCGTCGCCGCCTGATACTGCGTGTAGGCGGCCAGGTTGCCGACGATGCCCATGCTGGTGCGCTTATCGAGCGCCTGCTCCACCTCCGGCGGCAGCGAGATGTTCTCCACCCGCAGATCGAGCACCTCCAGCCCGTACTTGTCGAAGTCCGGCTGCACGCGGGCGCTCAGAAACGCACTCAGCTCGTCGTAGTTCGCCGCCAGGTCGAGCACCGGAATGCGGCTCTCGCCCAGCACATCCGTAAAGCTCGACACCAGCAGGTTGCGGAGCTGGTCGCTGATCTGCTCGACCGAAAAGTGCGGGTTCGTCCCGACCAGGTCCGTCAGCAGCCGCCCGGCATCGCTGACGCGGATGGTGTACGTGCCGAAGGCCCGCAGCCGCACCGGCCCGAACTCCGCGTCGCGCAGCATCACCGGATTCTTCGTACCCCACTTCAGGTCCGTGAACCGCCGCGTGCTGACGAAGTAGACTTCCGCCTTGAACGGGCTGGCGAAGCCGTGCGGCCAGCCCTGGAGCGTCGACAGCACCGGCAGATTCCGCGTCTCCAGCGTGTGCGTGCCCGGCTCAAACACGTCCGCCAGCCGGCCCTCGTTGACGAACGCGGCCACCTGCCCCTCGCGAACAACGAGCCGCGCCCCGTTCTTGATCTCGTTGCCGTAGCGCTCGAAGCGGTACACCATCGCATCCTGGCTGGAGTCCAGCCATTCGATGATGTCGATCAATTCGCCCTTGAGACGGTCCCACCAGCTCATCGCGACCTCCCGGCACTGTTTATCGCCACGCCGGCCACCCGAAACGTGCACCACACAGGTGCGCCCGGCCCGCGCACGCCACGCCGGCCACCCGGAACGCGCACCACACAGGTGCGCCCGGCCCGCGCGCGCCACGCCAGCCACCCGGCTGGCGCGCATACAGCACCATCGGGAATCTTACCCCCTCGCTTCAGCCGCGCCGGTTATGCGCCCCGGCAATTCTTGGAACCGCCGGACCGCTGCGCTCATGCGGCTCCGGCCGGCCCCACCCGGCCGCGCCGCCGGGAGTGCTCTTGCAGTCCGGGTAGCGGCCCGTTAGCCTATGGGCTGCCGGGTTGGATTTTGCAGATCCACCACTTCGCTTGTCCGCATTTGTAGGGGAACTCGACGCCGGCCGCCGATCACGTGCTCTCGCCGTGAGCGACCGGTTCATTTCGTTACCATAGCGACACAGGGGATCGACCCATGGCGCAACCGCAGGCCGACCAGATCGAGGTACGTTGTTCGTGTGGCGCCAAGCTGCGTGTGCCGGCCACCGCCGCCGGCCGCCGCGGAAAGTGCCCCAAGTGCGGCAGCGTCTTTACCGTGCCCACGCCCGAGCCCGCACTCGAGCCGGCGGGCGTGGCCGCGGACGAATCCGATTCGCTGCTGGACGATCTGGCCAACCTCGAGCGCTCGGCCCCCTCGGCTGCTGCGCCACCGGCACCCGCCGGCGGAGCTGGCGCCTATGGCGGCGGCGGAATCCTGATGATGTGCCCCGGCTGTGGTGCGGGGCTGGCCGCGGGCGCCGCCCTGTGTACGAGCTGCGGCTACGACCTGAAGTCGGGCAAGCGTCGCAAGGTCGCGGCTGCCACCAGCGGCTCCGGCGGCGGCCGCAGCGCCGCCATCCTGGCGGGTACCTTCGCCCTGGGGTGCGTGTTCTCGGGAGTCGGCGCGCTGATCGGCGCCGGCATCTGGTTCGGTGTCGCACTCGCCCTCGAGCTTCAGATCGGCTGGATCGCCTGGGGTTTGGGCGCCCTGGCGGGGCTCGGAATGCATTTGGGTTTCCGCGCCGGCGGACAGATTCCCGGGCTGGTCGCCGCCGGCATCGCCACGGGCGGCATTCTGGCGGCCAAGTTCGCCATCTTCGTCTTCCTGCTCTACACAATCGTCACCGGCGATACGGAAAGCGTCGAGCTTCAGCGTCACTTCATCGCCTACACCCGCTCCGAGGAGGAGCTGGCCGACCGCGGCATCGTCACGAAAAAGCAGCGCGAAGCGGAGTGGGATGCGATCTACCAGGGCCATCTGGCCGACGCCAAGGAAATGTCGGACAGCGAGGTCCGCGCGGAGGCCGCCGAGCTGCGCGAATTCTACGAGGCTCAGGCCGAGCTGGCGGCCCAGGAGGCCGCCGACCCGGCCGAAGACGACTCGGCGGTGGACTCGGCCGAAGACGGCTCGGCGGGCGACTCCGCCGCTCTTGCCGGCACCCAGTTTGACGAGTTCGACGAATTCGAAGAGCAGGAAGAGCCGACCTTTGGCGACTTCATGACCGCGTTCGTGATGACCATGTTTCACCCGCTGGACCTGCTCTTCATCGCGCTCGCTCTGGGCAGCGCCTTCAAGATCGGCTCGGGAGGCATCGGGCAGAGTCGGTAGGTGCGCAACCGGCCGTCTGCCCGCTGCTCTGAGAATGGCAACCGGCCCGGTGGCATGGGCAAGCGCAGCTTGCCCATGCCACCGGGCCGGTTCCGCCTATTCGAGCACGGCGTCGAGAATGCCGTCGGCGCCGTCGACGAGAAGATCGGCCGCGGGCAGCTTCAGCTCGCGCTCGATGCGGGCGCGCTCCGCGGCGAGCTGCTCAGCCGTCGCGCCGGCCGAGTTGAGCGCGACAGCCACGACGCGGGCGGGGTAGAGCAGCTCGGCGGCCGCCGCGTACGCCGCCACCAGGCGCGAAAGCGGCGGGAGCGCGCGGTGCGGCTCGGCGCTGTAGTGCGTGCGGCCGACGTGATGCACGAGCACGAGCGCATGCGGGCAGGCGCCGTGCAGCAGCGAGAGCATCACGCCCGAATAGCCGGGGTGCCCGAGGCTGCCCTGCCCTTCGACGAAGCACACATCCGAATCACCTGCGTCGAGCACGAGCGACTCGACCGCGCCGGCGACGAAGTCGGAGACGACGGCGTCGATGGTGATTCCCCGGCCGGCGATCATGATTCCGGTCTGGCCGGTGGCGACGAAGCGCGCGTCGAGGCCGCGGCGGCGGGCGGCGGCGGCGAGCTCGAGTGCGGCGACCATCTTGCCGACGTTGCAGTCTGTTCCGACGGTGAGGATTCGGCGGCAGCGCGTCTCGCGTGCGCGGGCGGAGGCGACGAGCTGCCCGGCGGGCGGGCGGCGCAGATCGAAGACGCGCGCGCCGGCGGCGTCTGCGAGGGCGCGCAGCTCGCCGTCGTCGGCCAGGCGCGTGTGCAGGCCGTTGACGAGGTCGAGCCCGGCGCGGAGCGCGTCGGCGACGTGGCGGCGCATGGCGGGCGGCAGCGCACCGCCGACCGGCGCGACGCCGATGAAGAGCGCCTGCGGCGCGAGCGGGAGCAGGTCGGTGACGGCGGAGACGATGGGAACCGGCGGCGACCAGGGAACAAGCTCGCGGATGTCGCGGCCGGCGAAGGCGGAATCAACCACGGCGACGACCTGCTGTGCGCGGTAGCGCAGAAGTGAGGCGGCGGTCTTGGCGGAGAAGATTCCAAGCCGGCCTTCGGTGAGCAGGGCGATGCGCGAGTAGCCGGGCAGGACGTGCATCGGAGCGGGTCGCTACCTGGTCAGGGAGGGAGTCGGGTACGCGAACCGGCGCGGGGTGAGGTGGAGAAGAGAACGGGCGAGGACGCCCCTACGATCCGCCGGCCAGGCCGCGGCGCCGTGCGTGGGATCGAAGAAGTTGAGCATGAGGCTGTACATGTAGGAGCGGGCGTAGGGCGCGAAGCCGACGTGCCCGCCGCCGGGGAGGATCAGCCCGGCGACGCGCGGGTTGTCGACGCGGGCGAGAAGATCGGCGACGGCCTGGGCGTTGCCGACCGGATCATTCACGGCGTGCACGACGAGGACGGGCACGCGGGCGCACCGGAGCTTGGCGGGGGCGCGCAGACCGCGGTAGTCGACGAGACGAAGGTACGCCAGGCCGTCGGCGACGGCCTGTGGGTAATCGAGGGGAGACTTGCCGATCTCGAGCTCGATGAGCTTCCGTAGGCTGCCGTCGACGGGCGGGTAGCCGCTGTCGCGGGCGCGAACGTCGAGCTGCTGCTGGAGCGTCGCGAGGGCGGGGTTGTCCCAGATGCTGAAGCGGCGCGAGTCCAGCGTATCGATCAGCTCCTCGAAGCGCAGCACGGGCGAGAAGGCGAGAATTCCGGCGGCAAAGTGCAGCCGGCCGCTGCGCGGGCGCAGGTAGCTGCGCAGCCGCGGAGGGATGCTCGGGTCGCCGTCGGCGCGGCAGTCTTCCCAGGCCGTGAGCAGGGCGATGTTGGCGCCCCAGCAGTAGCCGATCAGGCCGGTGCGATTGACGAAGGGGAGCGCTTCGAGCCATTCGCTGACCGCGAGCAGGTCGCCGGTCTCGAGCACGCCGAAGGTCTCGCCCTGGTTCGGGAATCGGTGGCGAGTGCGGCCGGCGGAGCGGAGCTCGACGGCGAGAGTGTGAAAGCCGGCCTGGCGGAGCGCTTCGGCCAGGTCGCGCGTGCGGATGACGTTGTTGTCGCCGTTGACGCCGGGCAGCAGGACGATGCAGTCGGCGTGGCGGACGACGCCGCCGTCACGGGCCAGGCCGAGGCGGGCGCTCAGCTCCAGCTCGTCGTCGACCGGGATCCAGACATCTTCGCAGTCGTCCCAGGGCGGGGCGAGCTGGCCGGTGTGCGTGCGCGTGCCGGCGCCCTGTGCGGAGTGGAGCAGGCCGCGGAAGTTGCCCAGGATCATGTGAAGGCGGCGGGGGTCCTCGTCGAAGGCGGCGAAGACGTTAACGGGCCGGCCGGAGGCGTCGCGGAGCTGCTCGGAGAGCAGGGCGCCGTGACCTTCGCCGGGGAGCAGATGCTGGAGGCTGGCGTGTGCGAAGCGCAGCCAGCCGCGGGTCTGCTCGGCGGCGGGGAAGTGGCGCGCGAAGGCGGCGGTGGAGATGGGGACGAAATCGCCGGGTTGCATGCGGACGGAGGTTTCGGAGAAGCAGCCCGCGAGACAGAGGAGCAGCGCGGCGGGCAGCAGTGTCCGCGAGCCGCGCGACCACGCGGCCGGTGTTCGAGCGGCTGAGAGATCATCGCGGCTCATCGAGCTCCGCTCCGGCTGCCATTCTGGGTGAACGGGCGAATCAGACCGCCTCAGGAGAAGACGGTATCACGAGCCGAGTGGCGGCTCAACACGGCAGGCGGATTACAGACCCCAGGACTTGTTGCGGCAGGCGATCCAGAGGCGTGCGGGCGTGGGATAGAGCGTGTCGATGCTGGCGCGGGCGCGGTCGAATTCCTCGTCGTCCCAGGCGTGAACCTGGCCGGCGAGGCGGCGCAGCAGGCGCATCGCGTGGCGCTTGACCGTGTTGGGCGTCCGCAGGCTGCGCTCGACGCGGTCGGTAACGACGTGAACCTCGATGTTCTCCGTGGTGGAGAGGTTCTTGAGCGTGTGGATGCCGCGCGGGTTGCCGGCGTTGATCCAGATCTGGTGTGTCATGGCGTCGCGGCGTGCCAGACGGACCAGCAGAGCGGCGGCGATCACCGGGGGTTTGTCCCAGATGGGCATGACGAGCTCGACGCTGCACGGGCGCGGGTACTGCTTGAGATTGAAGGAATCCTCGCGCACGAAGAGGCTGATGCCGGTTCCGCGGCTGTCGAGCACGACGGAGCCGGCCGGCTTGGCGAGCACGTCCGGAGGCAGTGAGACTGCAAGCACTCTCGTCCTCCACGCCTAGGCCGCCCACGGAGCGGCGGCGTCGTGGCTATCACCACCCAGACGTATCGGCGTTTAGCGGACAGGACGCCAGTAATCGGACATCCGGACGGGGGCGAGGCGCGTGCGGGGCGGCGGGGGCCGGGAAAATCGTGGGCCGGCGAAGGCGGCCGGCGGGATTCTCGGCCCGAGATTTGAAATCGGGCGGTGGGAAGGCCTACAAATCAATGGCGGCACGGGCTCCGGCGGCGCAAGTGTTGCGCCCGCCCGCGCACCGTCTCGGATCAAGCTTTCTGTGATCTGGTATCGTCTCTTTTACGCGGGGCGGGGAATCATGCGCGCATTTTGAACGGTGCTCCTCGGAGTGGGAGGTTCGCTGGCCGTGGCGGCCGTGCCGGCCGCGAGTGCGGAGACGCTCGACTTCGAGGACCTGGTGCTCGGGTCGACGATCAACCTGGACCAGTCGTGGGTTTCCGGCGGTGTCACGATCACGGGGCGGACGTTTTTCACCGGGGCCGGGAATCCGGTCGACAACCTCGCCCAGGTGCAGAACCAGTTCAGCGCCGGCGGCAGCGGCAATGAGCTGTGGACGGACAATCTGAACCTGGAGTTCGACTTCGGGTCTCCGATCGTGGAACTGTCGCTCAAGTACGGCGAGTACGGCGGTAATGTGAACATGGTCGTCAACGGCACGCTGCTGAACGAGTCGAACCTGTTCGACATGAATGGGATGACCGTGGACGGCGTGGACATCACGGTCACGGCCAACGGCAACCCGGGCGACAGCGACGGCGAGCTGACGCTGCTCGGGACGATCAACATGTTCTCGATCGGCGGGCAGGCGTTCGCGGTCGATGACGTGACGTACTTCATTCCCGAGCCGGGGACCGTGGTTTTGTTGCTCTGTGCGGCCGGCGTGATGGGGCTGCGGCGGCGCTAGCGAGAGCGTGACCGGGGCGGGTCGGTCGGCCGCGGCTCGCGAGTGTCGCTGAGCTGATTTTCGAGTTGTGTCCTGTCGCGGCGAAAAGCCGTGGGCAGGGCACTCCTGCGTCCTGCGAGCCGCGCGGCGGAGAATCGCTGACTGTTGGCGCGAATGCGATTGACGCGGCGGGCGGCACGATCTATAGTATGTGGTGATTGTGGGCCGCGATGCGCGGGTCAGCCCCGCCAGGTCGAGCCCGCGGGCTGCGTCGGGCCGCGAAATCCGCGAAAGAGCATGATTCGCCGCGTTCTCACCATTCTGCTGGGTCTGAGCTGCCTGCCGATCGGGTTTGCCCCCGTGGCGCTGGCCCTGCATGCCGAGCAGGCACACCACGACTGCGGCGACCACGAAACGATCCCGATTTCCTCCGACACATGCCCGATCTGTCACCAGATCGCGGCGGCGGCGGCGCGCGTCAGCACCGAGCCGCCGGTGATCCTGGTCACGCCGTTCGTCGACGTCGGCGAGGCGATCGTGACCCACCCGGTGCCGAGGAGCACCGAGCGGCCGACGAGCCGCTCGGCCCGCGGCCCTCCCCTTTCGGCCTGACAACTCGATATCCCTTAGGCGAAATCACATTCGAGAGAAGCTGCGCGCCCGCGCTTCGCGGCCGCGCGCGGCGGGTGATTTTCCGGGCAGCGGGGACCTTTTTCGAGGGACCAGGCCATGTTCCGGCGTGCCTTCACGCTGATCGAACTGCTGGTGGTCGTTGCGATCATTGCGCTGCTGATGGCGATTCTGCTGCCTTCGTTGCAGCGGGCGCGGTCGCAGGGCAAGCAGATCAAGTGCGCCAGCAACATGCGGCAGCTCGCGGTGGCGATCACGATCTATGCGGACGAGAACAAGGGCTTCTTCCCGCCGTGGGGGCTTGCTCACGGCGGGTCGGGCAATCCGCTGCGCTCGTGGATCAACACGCTCGGGCCCGAGTACGGGACGTACTATGACCCGAACGAGCCCGAGCCGCCGCGGAACTATCTGCTGCGCTGCCCGGCCGACGACAGCCCGCACTGGCGCGAGCCGATCGGGCAGGTCGTGCGGCAAACCAGCTACGCCAGCAACTACCTGCTGGTGCATGACGAGTTCGACCTGAACCGCACGTCGCGCATCACGCAGCCGGCCGGCACGATCTTCTGGGTCGAGCTGGTGGAGGAGAACGTGGACAACGCGGGCTTTCCCGTGGCGGACCACGTTCACCCGGATGCGTGGATGGCGGACATCGTCTTCGCGGCCGACAACGAGCATCTCGAGCGCCTGGCGGCGCGCGAGGTGCAGATCGACCAGCACGACGGGCAGGCCAACTACGCGATGCTCGACGGGCACGCGGAGCGGCTGCCGTTCGGAAGGACATTCTCCTGTGACTTCGCCAATACCAACGTGATGGAGAACCGGATCTCCTGGTTCGCCAACAAGTACGACCCGACGGTGGCGCGGTAAGGCCGCGCGAGGATGGGAGACCGGTCTCTGACCGGTCGATAGAGGGTGGCATGCTCTCGCCGAAGGCGTGCGCATGCAGCGTGCCCTGCCGACGGCTGTTCGCGACGGCCAGGCGGCGGCGCGGCGAAGAGAATCTTTGCCGTCCCTCGTACTCGCGGCGGCTGGCCGCGGTCGGAAGGTTCTGTTGTGAGAACGGATTCTCGCACCAGCGGAGCAGCACCTTACTCAGGACAGGGAACATTACACACAACGACCCGATCCGTGCGGATCTGCGCGGATGGTCTGAAAGGCGAGAAGCATGCGACGGTTTCTGATTGCGACGGCGTTGATCACCACGTTCGGAGCGGCCGGGGCGCTCGCGGGTCCGGGCCACAAGGGCGACGTCGTGGTCGGCCTGAATTCGGCCGGCGGTCTGGCGGTGGAGGTCGGCGGCGGACCGGTGGCGCTCGACCCCGGGGCCGACCCGTTCTTCGGCTGGTTCGGCGAGGAACCCGGCTTCACCAACAACAAGGAGGATGAGCCGGGCGAGGGGTTCTTCGCGCTGCCGCTCGATGCGGAGATCGAGCTGCTGTTCGTGACGATCCCGGCCGCGTTCAACGTGTACGACAACGACGGTGCGTTCACGCCGATTCTGGAGGGCCAGGCGTGGCGCCTGAGTCCGAACTCGCCGCCGTTCGGCGTGTTCGACACGCACCCGTTCTGGCACATCGACAGCAGTGACCCGGCGTTCGATCCGGATCAGCTTGCGACCGGCTGGGAGGTGGTGATGCAGGTGCGAGACGTAAACGGCGCATACGCTGCGAGCGAGTCGTTCTCGGTGACGTTCGTGCCGGAGCCGGGATCGCTGGCGTTGCTGGCGCTGGGCGCGCTGCCGGCTGTGCGGCGGCGCTGACGCGCCTCCGGAGGGGATGGCAGCGCTGCGGGTGAATGGGGACCGGTCTCCGACGGATCCATTGGGGACCGGTCTCTGACCGGTCGATGGGGGACCGGTCTCTGACCGGTCGATGGTGGACCGGTCTCCGACCGGTCGATGGGGACCGGTCTCTGACCGGTCGATGGTGGACCGGTCTCTGACCGGTCGATGGGGACCGGTCTCTGACCGGTCGATGGGGGACCGGTCTCTGACCGGTCGAACTTCGGCGCAAGCGTGTGGAATGTGCTCGCCGCGGGCATGAGCATGCTCTCCTGCGCGGGTGCGCTGTCGCTGGTGTGAGATTCGGGTGCCAAAAAGGATTCTCGCACCAGCGATGTTCCCGCAGCCGCGATGCCTTGACGGGTTGACGGACGACAGGTTGGAGACCTGTCGTCCAGACCGGCCAGAGGCCGGTCCCCCAGGTTTCAAGAGGACATAGAACGGGGATTGAGAGGAGCAGAGAGATGACGACGAGAGAGTGTGCAAGACGGGCGGGACCGGTGCTGATGCTGGCGATGGCTGCGGCGTGCACCGCCGTCGCCGGGCCGGGCCAGCACGACGGCGACATCATCGTGGGGCAGAACGCGGCCGGACATCTCGTGATCGGCGGATTCGCCGTCGACTACACAGTGATCGAACTGACGTTTCAGGACGGGCAGCTCGGCCCGGGCTGGTTCGCCTCCGATCCGGGCTTCGATGCGTTTCGCTCGGACCCCCTGCCGGACTTCCTGCCGATGACGCCTGGCGCGAGCATTTACCTGCGGGCGGTGGCGCTCGATCCGGCCGTGGCGGTGGTGCGCTTCGTGGCCGGGCAGGGCTTCGTCTTCGTCGACGATGACGGCGACCGCCTGCCGTTGGGCGGGAGCGACCTGCACACGCACCCGATCTGGATGGTCGACCAAGACGATCCCGATTACGTCGCGCAGCGGGTCTATTACGGCACGTTCGTGCTGGAGGATGACAACGGGCTGCACGCGACCAGCGAGCCGTTCACGCTGCATTTCTCGTACGAACCGCCTTGCCCGGGCGATATCGACGCGGACCGGGAGACCGGTTTCTCGGATCTGGTCGTGCTGCTGGCGGGTTACGGGACGTGCGAGAGCGACCCGGACTGGGCCTGGTACGCGAATATCGATCCGATGCCGGACCCCGACAGCGGCGAGCAGTGCGTTAACTTTGCGGACCTCGTCCTGCTGCTCGGCAGCTACGGCTGCGGGCAGTGATTCGGGGACCGGGAGCGGTGCCGGGCATTCCGGCCGCTGCGGCCGCGGCCCGCGGGCGGGCGAAATCCGCCGCGTGGAGGTGGAAAGGCCGCTGCGGCGGGTCCTACGATCAGGTGAGCCGTATCTGGAGCGCGCTGGTTGCGTCTGCGTCCGAGGTTGCGCTTTCTTCCGGCGGTGCATTCGCGCCCCGGTTCGAATAGATCAGTGGATTGAATTAGCGGAGGTACAGAATGGGCCGACTGGGATTGGTCGTGGCGGTGCTCTCGTTGGCGGTCGCGACGATGGCGCATGCGCACGAGGACGTGTTGATCGGGCTTGACGGGAAGGGCGCGCTGAAGGGTTATCCGGGCGGGCACGCGTTCGAGCTGGATCCGTCGGGCGGAGCGTATCCCGGCTGGTTCGCGGAGCACCCGGCCTTCGTGAGCAATCATGAGGACGATCCGGCCAATGATCTCTACATGCTGCCGGAAGACGCCGAGGTTGTGCTGCGGATCGTCTCGCTGGAGCCGGCACTGAAGATCTACGACGGGCTGCTGAACCAGATGCTGCCGGGCGACACCTGGCGGCTGAGCCCGAACTCGCCGCCGTTCGGCGATTTTCACACGCACCCGTTCTGGCACATCGACAGCAGTGACCCGGCGTATGACCCGAACCAGACGGAGTGGCACGGCGTGTTCACCGTGTTCGATGCGAACGAGGACTACCCGGAATCGGAGCCGTTCACGGTGGCGCTGACGATCCCGGAGCCGGCGTCGTTGGTGCTGCTGGCGTCGGCGGGTCTGGCGGCGCTGCGCCGGCGGCGGGTGTGAAAGTGGATTGACCTCCGGCTGAAAGCAGCGGGGCGCGAGGGGGCTTTCGCTGCGAGCTGGGCAGATTTCCGGAGGAGAGAGAGGAGGGCGAGCTCTCGCATCGTCGAGCGGCTCGCTTTTCCTTTGCGCAAATCGGGCCGGCAGAAGTTGCGGTCGTCGCGCAGGCGGTGCGGGGCGGGCGGGGGACGGCGGGTGGCCCGCCGGCGTAAGAGCGAAGTCATTTCAGTGACGTAAGTCCCTTCAAAAGCGGGTTCTACGGAATCGCCCCGGTTTTGCGGCCCATCGTCGCGGTGAGCTGGCACGGGCTCTGCTCATAGCGGCGGTGCGGACGCTGGCGGCGCGGCGACGCGCGGCGGGCGGCCGCGGTGGACAGTCAGGGAGGACTGCACGGATGTCGCGAAGATCGAAGCAGATTCCGTGTGCGCGACGGGGGGCGTGCGAGGCCGGGCCGACGGAGCGGCCGGCCGAACTGCATGCGCCCGCGGAGCTTGATTGTGCGGCGCTGGGGCGGCTGGTCTTGCGCGAGGTGTATCGGCGCATGGCGGCAGCGAACGGCGCGGCGGAACCCACCAGCCGCCCGGTGCGGGCGCACGGCGAGGAGGCTCGCTCGTGATCTACGGACTCTATCAATCCGCGGCCGGGATGATGGTGAACGAGTATCGCCAGGGGGTGATCTCGAACAACCTGGCGAACGCGGAGACGACGGGCTTCAAGCGCGACATGGCGGTCTTCGTGGAGCGTGACCCCGCGGCGCTGGCCGGTGTGCGGCGCGGGAGCAGCAGCGAGTTGCTGAGAAGCCTGACGGGCGGAACGTGGCTCGGCAAGACGGAGACGGACTTTCGGCCGGCCGGGCTGTTGCGATCCGAGAACCCGACGGATGTGGCGCTCGACGGCGAGGGGTTCTTCCTGGTCGAGTCGGGCGGCAAGCGGCTGGCGACGCGCGACGGGCGGATGCTGATCGACGAGTTCGGGAACCTCGTTTCGGCGGCGGACGGAGCGGCGGTTCTGGGGGTCGGCGGGGCGCCGATCCGGGTGAACCCGCGGGCGGGGGCGGTGTCGATCGACGAGGCCGGACGGGTGATGCAGAACCGTGCGATCGTCGGGCAGCTCGGGGTTGTGGATTTCGCAGACTACGGTGCGCTGAAGAAGGCCGGCGGCGGGCGGTTCGACTTCGGCCGGCAGCCGACGCAGCCGGCGGCCGTTCGCATCATGAGCGGATACACCGAGCAGTCGGGCGTGGAGCCGGTGAAGGAGCTGGTGGCGATGCTGGAGGCGTCGCGGGCGTACCAGTTCAACGCGCAGCTCGTGACGTTGCAGGACCAGACGATCGGGCGGCTGATCAGCACGGTGGCGAGCAGATAGTGCGGGCGGGACGCCCGGGTTGCCCGAAGGGATGCGTGGCCGGAGTGCACTGCTCAAGAGCAGTGGCACCCGGTGCGGGGAGGTACGGGCGAGACGCCCGTACCGACGAGCGGGACGCCCGTACCACCCGGAGAGAGAACGCGACGCGACGGCGGGCGCAGCGGCCCGCCCCAGCGGTCGGGATGGATTGAAGAAAGAAGGACAAAGCGGATATGGCAATCACAGCGCTACACACGGCCGCGACGGGGATGCAGGCCCTGTCGACAAAGATCGACGTGATCGCGAACAACATCGCGAACGCGGACACGGTGGGCTTCAAGTCGTCGCGGGCGAACTTCCAGGACCTGTATTACCAGTTGCGGGCGCAGCCGGGCATTCAGACGAGCGAGACGACGAACTCGCCGCTGGGCCAGCAGCTCGGACTGGGTGTGACGCTGAGCAACACGCAGATTCTCTTCCGGCAGGGCTCGCCGATGCTCACCGGGCGCTCGCTCGACGCCATGATCACGGGTGACGGGTTCTTCCAGGTCGAGCTTCCGGACGGCGGGGTCGGGTACACGCGGGCGGGCAACTTCGTGCGCAACCCGGACGGCGAATTGGTGTTGGGAAACAGCGTCGGCTATCGGCTGGCGGACACGCCGGTGATTCCTGAGGACGTTCCGGAGGACAGCATCAGCATCACGAGCGACGGGCGGGTCGTCGGCCGGCTGCCGGATGGAACGCAGCAGGAGTTCGGCCAGCTCCAGCTCGCGCGGTTCGTGAATCCGTCGGGACTGATCCAGGCGGGCGCGAACGTCTACCTGGAGAGCCAGGCGTCGGGCGACCCGATCGAGGGTGTCGCCGGGCAGGACGGTCTGGGTGTGATTCAGGCGGCGACGCTGGAGCTGAGCACGACGGAGGCCGTGACGGAGCTGGTCGAGCTGATCAAGACGCAGCGCGTCTTCCAGATGAACTCGCAGACGATCGAGTCAGCCGACCAGGCGCTTCAGACGGTCGCGAACCTGAGGCGGTAAGGGGCAGGGATGAAGGGATTGAAAGATTGAGGGACTAAGGGATTGAGGGATTAAGGGGCAGGCGCGGCTGGAGGCCGGTGCGAGACGCAGGGAGATTCGAGCGTGAGACACATCGCAACGCGATTGATCGTGGCGCTGGTCGCGGTTGGAGCCGCGCTGGCCGGCGACGTGGTGGAGCTGAGCACCAGCCGCCTGCGGCTCAGGCACGAAGCGGTCGTGCAGCGCAGCGCGGCTGAAGCGAGCGGGCCCGCGCGGCCGGAAGCGAGCGGCGGCGTCCAGGACTTGCCCGCCGGCGGCGCGACCGTGACGCTCGGTGACGTACTCTCGCTGGCGGAGGCGGACCCGCGGCTGGCCGAGCGGATCGCGCGCGAGCCGCTGGTAAGCGATCTGCCGGCGCCCGCACGGCTGAAGGTCACGCACGAGCAGATCCGCCAGCGCCTGAGCGAGCTGAACGTGAACATGGCCCGCGTGCTGATCGTGGGGGCGATGGAGTGCGACGTGCGGGTCGAGGCGCCGGCGGCCGGGACGGACGCGACCGCGAGCGAGCCGAGCGGCTTGATGCACGAGGCGGCCGAGCCGGGCGGCGAGTCGACCCTGGCGGCGGCGCTGCGGGCGCAGATCGCCGAGGAGCTGTCGAACCTGGGAGGACAGCCGGAGGTGCAGTTCGACGTGGGCAGCATGGACGTGCTCAACCTGACCAGCCCGCCGTGGGAGTTCGTCATCCGCAGCGCGGACCGCGAGAAGCTCGGCACGCGCGAGTTCACGGTCGTGATCCGCCGCGACAGCAAGCACTCACGCACGGTGCGGATCGCGGCCCGCGTGCGGCTGGTGCGGCCGGTGGTGGTGGCCGTGCGGCCGCTGAACCTGGGCGCGTACATCAAGCCGGAGGACGTGGCCTTCGAGCAGCGGGTTTTCGAGGCGGGCGACGAGCTGGGCGTGGACACGATGGATGCGCTGCTGGGGCACCAGGTGCGCAGCTTCGTCGCGGCCGGCCAGATGGTGCGTGCGGCGGACGTCAAGCCGGTGGACATGGTGACGCGCTCGCAGCGGGTGACGGTGGTCAACGACGGGCGGGGCGTGAATCTGCGGCTGGCGGGCGTGGCGCTGGAGAACGGGACCTACGGCGAGACGGTGCGGGTGCGGATCGGCGAGTCGCGGACGGACCGCCGCGTGGTGCGCGGCTTGGTAACGTCGTTCGGCACGGTGCGGCTGATGGAGGAGTGGCAATGAGGCGGGATCGGCAAACCGGGAACCGGACGGCGCTGCTGCTGGCGATCGGTGCGGGCGTGGTGGCGCTGCTGAGCGTGCCGCGGGCGGCCGGACAGAACAATTCGCTGCTGCGCGGCAGCGCGGGCCAGCCGCACGGCGGCGCGGGGCCGGCGCCGGCGACGCAGCCGGCCGGGGGGATGGGCGGAATGGCGCTGCCGGGCGCGATCCCCGTGGCACAGTCGCCCGGGGCGCTGGACGGTCCGCCGCCGCGGAACCCGGTGCTGCTGGCGACCTCGCCGATCGCGATCGCGCCGCCGGAGCCGCGGCTGATCAAGGTGCACGACCAGATCACGGTCATCGTGCGCGAAGAGAAGCGGGCGATGACGGACGCGAAGCTCAAGAGCGAGAAGAAGTGGGAGATGGAGGCGGAGCTGCGCAAGTGGTTCCGGCTGAACCCGGAGGACCACCTGGTGGCGCAGGAGTTCGACCCGACGCCGGGCGCGGACTTCGACTTCGACAACAAGTACGAGGGCAAGGGGCGGGTCGACCGGGCGGATTCGCTGACCTTCCGCATCACGGCCACGGTGATCGACGTGAAGCCGAACGGCAACATCGTGCTGGAGGCCAAGAACACCGTTCGCGTCGACGAAGAGACCACGATCATCACGCTGACGGGCACGTGCCGGACGGACGATGTCACGCCGCAGAACACGGTGCTGAGCACGCAACTGGCGGACGGGCATATCGACGTGCAGCACACGGGGGCGGCCCGGGATGCCGCGCGGCGCGGCTGGCTGATGCGGTTGTTCGACTTCATCCGGCCGTTGTAGGGGGGGCGATGACGCTGCGGAGATGGAGAGCAGGGATGCGAGCGACGATGCGCGAACTGGAGCAGGTGGACGGAATGCGGGCGGGGCGCGGGGTGGCGTGGCTGGTGCTGCTGGCTGGGCTGCTGATCACGCGGGCGGCGGAGGGCGAGGTGCGCGTGCAGGATGTCGCCCGCCTTCAGGGCCAGCGCACGAACCAGCTCATGGGCTACGGCCTGGTCGTCGGCCTGAACGGGACCGGCGACGGCGGCAAGAGCCTGACGACGATCCGGGCCCTGATGCAGATGCACAAGCGCTATGCGCAGGAAGTGATCTCGCCGGAATGGCTCAAGAGCGTCGGCAGCGTCGCGCTGGTGAGCGTCGAGGCGACGATTCCCGAGTTCGGCGGCCGCGACGGCCAGACCATGGACGTGATCGTCGCGACCGTCGGCGAAGCCAAGAGCCTCAAGGGCGGCCGGCTGCTGACGACGCCGCTTCAGTACGCGATGTTCGACCCTGCCCGGCCGGAGACGCAGCAGATCTTCGCCCTGGCCAGCGGGGCGATCGAGCTGGTGGACGCGGAGACGCCGACGGTCGGCCGGGTGCGCGGCGGGGCCGTGCTCGAGGCGGACTTCTACTACAACTTCATCGAGGGCGGGGCGGTCACGCTGGTGATCAACGACAACGAGGCGGGCTACCCGATGGCCCACGCGATCGCGCGGGCGATCAACCAGGAGCTGGCCCGGCCGACGCGCAACAGCGAAGGGCGGATCGTCGTGCAGTCGGATATCGCCCTGGCCTACAGCCCGAAGTTCGTGCGGGTGGAGATTCCGCCCTACGAGCTGTCGCGGCCGGCGAGCTTCATCACCCGCGTGCTGGAGGCGGAGGTCTTCAAGATGCCGGAGCCGCCGGCGCGGGTGACGATCAACCGCCGCGACCACCAGATTTCCTTCACCGGCGACGTGACGATCTCGCCCACCACGATCTACGTGCCGGGGCTGGGCAGCGTTTCCATCGGCCAGGCGGGCAGCGCGGATGTGGGCACACCCGCACCCCCCGACCCGGCGGGCGCCCCGGTCGCCGCGCCCGGCGGACAGGCGGCTCTGCCGCGGACGGTTCCGTTCGCGGAGTTCCTGCGCACGCTGAGCCTGGTGAACGTGCCGCCGGAGCAGGTGGTCAAGGCGGTCGAGCATCTGCACCAGAGCGGGGCCTTGCACGGGCAGCTTCTCTACCGCGATTAGGGCGCGGGCGGCGGGAGCAGAGGGAATGTCACTGGCGATCGGCGAGACATTGAGGCAGGCGGCCCGGCAAGGTGCGCAGAGCGCGACGCTGGAGCGGCGCGACCTGGCGGCCCTTTACGACATGGGCCGGCCGGCACGCGGCGCGGACGAGCGCCTGCCGCGGCAGGCGGCGACACAGCTCGTGGCGCAGCTTTTCTTCGCGCCGCTGCTGGCGGAGATGCGCAAGAACCCGCTCAAGGCGGACTTCGCCAGCGGCGGGCGCGGCGAGGAAGTCTTCGGCGAGCAGCTCGATCTGCGACTGGCGGACATCGTGGCCGGCGCGGCCAGCAACCGCCTGACACGGCAGATCGAGCGCGAGCTGACGCCGGGCGGGCCGCGGGCGGAACTGGATCGCGAACCGGAATCGGGCGGCCAGGAGCGGCGGGCGGAGAGCTCGGCCGCCTGGCCGATTCTGGAGGCGCTGAAGCGGGTTTTCGACGCGTCGCGGGCGGACGAGGCGAAGTGGCCGGCGGGTGAAACGGCCGAGGCCTCCGGATTGAACGCAGGTCGACCGGCGCCGGTCGCGGCGGCCTGAGACGAGGCACACTGAGATGCAAAGCGAAACGAATCGCCGGATGAGTGCAGCTCCGGCCGCGGCAATGGAAAACGGACGGGCCCCGGTACGCGTGCTCGACGGCGGCCCGCGGGCGCGGGCGGCGGCGCCGGCCGGCCTGCCGGAGATCGTGCGGACGCTGGCGGAGCTGCTGGGCGAGATGCGGCCGATCCTGGAGCGTCTGTCGGATCTGGCGGGGCAGAAGCTGGCGGCGATGCGGCGGGCGGACGCCGCGGCGCTGAATGCAGGGGCGGCCGAGGAGGCGGGTCTGGTTCAGCAACTCGCGCTCAACGCGCGAAAGCGGCAGGTCGCTCTTGCGCGGCTCGCGCAGCAGATGCAGGCGCCGGAGCTGGTGCAGGCGAGCGTGTCGGAGATTTCGGCGGCGGTCGGCGAGCCGCTGGGCTCGATTCTGACGGCAAAAAGCCTGCCTTTGCAGCATGTGGCGGCGGAACTGGAACGGAAGAACAACCTGGCCAGCGCCGTGGCACGCAATCTGCAAACCCACATCCGCGCCGTGTTCCAGGAGCTGGATGCAGCCAACCAGGAGACGGTGGTGTACGGGAATCGCGGCAAGCCGACGCCGCATCGGACTCGGAACTGGGTAGACGCCGTAGGGTAAGCGAGCAAGACCGTGGCACTGTTCGGAGCATCCTTCCAGATCGGGCGCAGCGCGCTGGCGGCATATCAGGCGGCCTTGTCGGTGGCCGGCCAGAACATCGCCAACGTGGGCAACCCCGACTACGCCCGCCAGACGGGCCGGCTGTCGGCGCTGGTTGGCGGGCCGGTGCTGGGCGGCGTAGCGCCGGGCGGCGGCGTGCAGCTTTCGCAGCTTCGGCGGCACGTGGATGAGGCGCTCGAGGCGCGGCTGCGGTCGGCCGGCGGGCAGCTCGCGTCCAGCGACGTGGTCTTCCAGTACCTGAGCCAGACCGAGTCGCTCTACAACGAACTGACGGACCAGGATGTCTCGACGCAGCTCGGCGAGCTGTTCGGGGCCTTCGGACAGCTTCAGACCGCCCCGCAGGAGACGAATCTGCGGAACCTGACGGTCTCGTCGGCCGACGCGCTGATCTCGTCGATCCGGCGGCAGCGGGCGGGCCTGCTCCAGCAGGTGCGCGACCTCAACGACGAGGCGATCGCGGCGGCCAGCCGGGCGACTGACCTGAGCGAGCAGATCGCGTCGCTGAACGAGATGGTGGTGGCGGCGGAAGCGGACGGGGTGACGATCGCCGGGGCGCTGCGGGACCGGCGCGACGCGCTGCTGCGCGAGCTGTCGACCATCATGGACGTGCAGGTGCGCGAGCAGGAGAACGGCTCGATCAACGTGTACGTGGGCAGCGAGCCGCTGATCGAGTTCAACCGGCCGCGGGGAATCGTGATCGAGACGGTTCTCCAGGACGGGCTGGAGCTCTCGCAGGTGCGCTTCGCGGACAACCGCGGGAGCGTGATCGTGCGGGGCGGACGGCTGGCGGGGATTCTCCAGGCGCGGGACGGGCACATCGGCGAGCAGCTCGACCGGCTGGACCAGCTCGCCCGCGGGCTGATCTACGAAGTGAACCGCGTCCACTCGACCGGCGTCGGGCTGGTGGGCTACGAGCAGATCACGTCGAACTACGCGGTGGATGATCCCGACGCGGCGCTCAGCAGCACGGCGGCGAATCTGCCGTTTCCCGTGCAGAACGGCTCGATCGAGGTGAAGGTCCGCGACCGGCAGACGGGACAGGTGATCACGCGGCTGGTCGAGGTGGACCTGGACGGGCTCAACGACGACGACACGACACTCAACACGCTGGCGGCGGACCTGGACGCCCTGCCGGGCATCTCGGCGAGCGTAACGGCGGACAATCGCCTGCAAATCACGGCCGATCCCGGGCAGGAGTTCTGGTTCAGCAGCGACAGCGCCGGTGCGCTGGCGGCGACGGGCGTGGCGTCCTTCTTCGACGGGGTGGATGCGTCGACGATCGACGTGGATGAGCAGATCCGCGCGGACGTGCGTCGCGTGGCGACGTCGCTGACGGGCGAGCTGAACGACGGCACGGTGGCGGGACGCGTGGCGCGGCTCAATTCGTCGTCGATGACCAGCAGCCTGCTGGGCAACCAGTCGATCGGCGATTTCCACGCCTCGACGATCTCGACGCTGGCGGTGAAGGCGTCGGCGGCGCTGACGGAGTACGAGGCGGCCGACGCGGTGAACGCGGCGCTTTATGCGCAGCGCGAGGCGACCAGCGGCGTGAGCCTGGACGAGGAAGCGATCAACCTGACCAAGTACGAGATGGCGTATCAGGGCGCAGCCCGCTACGTGGGCGTGCTGCAAGGGATGACGGCGGAGCTGCTGGCGCTGGTGCGCTAGCGACGGGCACGCGCGGAACGGACGAGAGAGCCAGGGCAGAACCGGCAAGGACAGACACAGGGACGGACATGGGCATCGCACCGGTCAACATCGCGCGCGTCAGCCACAACCTGCGGTCGTTCAACCTGTTGAACACGCTGCGGGCGAGCCAGGTCGACCTGTTCCGGCTCCAGAACCAGCTCTCGACGGGGCTGCGGTTCCAGGCGCCGAGCGAGGACCCGGTGCGGGCGTCGAACGCGCTGCGAGTGGACGGGCGGCTGGACCTGGTGCGGTCGGTGACGTCGAACGTCGACGCGGCCAACCGTACGCTGCGCGACGGCGAAGCGGCGATGCAGGAGGCGGTCGAGCTGATCCGCGAGGCGCACACGCTGGCGATCGAGGCGGCCAGCGACACGCTCTCGGCCGACGAGCGCCAGGCCCTGGCCGTGGTGGTCGATTCGCTGATCGACAAGGCCGTCGCGCTGGGCAATCGCAAACACCTGGACACCTACCTGTTCAGCGGACACTACGGCAGCGACGACCCCTTCGAGCTGACGGAGGAGGGTGTGCTGTTCCGCGGCGACGACGGCCGGCTGCACACGATCGTCGACACGGACCTGTCCGAGGACTCCTTCACGATCTCCGGGCGCGAGTTCTTCAATGCGGTCTCGGCCGGCGTGCAGGGCTTCGTCGATCTGGATCCGGCCCTGACGCCGCAGACGCGGCTGTCGGACCTGAACGGGGCGACCGGCCGCGGCGTGACACCGGGGTCGATCATGGTCACCTCCGGTGCCGAGCAGGTCCGGATCGACCTGGCCGGCGCGGACACGGTGGGCGACGTGCTGGACAAGATCAACGCGGAGCTGCCGGCCGGACTGACGGCCTCGCTGACGGAGCGGTCGATCCGCATCAGCGGCTCGGCGGATTTCACAGTGATGGATATCCCGGGCGGGACGACGGCCCGCGAGCTGGGCATCTACTCGCCGAGCCCGACGCGCGACATGACGGGCGAGGATGTGGACCCGCGGCTGACGCTGCGGACGAACCTGAAGGACCTGAGCGCGGGGGCGGGCGTCGACCTGACCAACGGCATCGTCATCCGCAACGGCGGGCGCGAAGTGCCGCTGGACTTCTCGACTGCGGCCACGCTGGAGGACGTGCTCAACATCATCAATCACTCGCCGGCGCAGGTCTGGGCCCAGATCGCGCCCGACGGCAAGACGCTGATGGTGCGCAACCGGCTGTCGGGGGCGGACCTGGCCATCGAGGAGAACGGGGGCCAGGCGGCGACGGCCCTGGGCATCCGCTCGATGTACGAAGGCACGCGGCTGAGCGAGCTGAACGACGGGCGCGGCCTGCACACGGTCGACGGGGACGATTTCCGCATCGTCACGGCCGACGGCACGAACATCGACGTCGACCTGGATGATCTGAACCTGACCACGGCCACGATCCAGGATGTGGTCGACCTGATCAACACGGAGGCGGCCGGTGCGGTGACGGCGACGCTGACCAGCAGCGGCAACGGCATCCGCATTCTGGACAACACCGCCGGCGGCGGGGCGCTGCGGATCGAGCGGCTGAACGTCTCGCCGGCGATCGACGGGCTCGGGCTGGACGTGGCCGCGAGCGGCAACCTGATCAACGGGCGGGATGTGAACCCGGTGCGGGTGGACAGCCCGTTCACGGCGATGCTCGAGCTGCGGGCGGCGCTGGACACGGACGACGGGCAGGGCGTGGGCTTCGCGGCCGAGCGGCTGAACCGCGTGCTTAAGCACATGCAGGAAGTGCAGGGGAAGCTGGCCTCGAAAGCGGCCGCGATGGAAGACCGCGCGGCGCGGCTGGAGAGCGAGTCGGGCGCGGCGCAGGTGCTGCTCAGCGACGTGCGCGACGTGGACCTGGGCGAGGCGATCGTGCGGTTCCAGCAGGTGCAGACGGCGCTCCAGGCGAATCTGCTGACGGCCTCGCAGGTCACGCGGCTGACGCTGATGGACTATCTCCGCTAGCGCGGCGTAGCGAGGGCAGAGTTCAGAGCAGCGAGTGGCTGCGAACGGCGCGCGAGCCGGGCGGCCGGGAGGGGCGGCGAAACGGGGAGCGGGACAGAGGGCGAGCAGAGCGGGCGGGCCGGGAGGCCTGCCCCGGCAAGGCCGTGTTGCGACGGGCGATGGGCTTGGCCCGGCGCGACGTGGAGGTTGACTCGCAGGGTCGCGGAGGATGTGGGCGAGAGCGGGCGGGATGCCCGCGAGGCCTCCAGCGAACGTGCGGGTTCCGTGCCCGGAGGGCCGGGTCTGCGATCAGGACGATGGGACACGCCGACCGGAGTAGGTCGAGCCGTCCGGCAGACGAACCAGAAGGAACGGAGCCCAGGGAGCAATCGGATGCTCATCGAGACGACGCGGTTCGGTCCGGTGGAGATCGACGAAGAGCGGATCATTCTATTCCGCGACGGGCTGCTGGGATTCCCGGCGGCGCAGCGGTTCGCGCTGATCGAGACGGCGCCAGAGGCGGTGTTTTTCTGGCTCCAGTCGCTGGATGACCCGGCGCTGGCGTTCGTGGTCTGCGATCCGCTGGCCTTCGAGCCGGATTACCAGGTTCCGGTGCGGATCGACGACATGCAGACCCTGGGCCTGCGCGGATTGGACGACTGCCAGGTGCTCGTGATCGTCAACAAGGTGGACGGCCACCTGACGGCGAACCTGCTCGGTCCGCTGGTGATCGGAGCTCATTCGCTGCGCGGGCGGCAGTTCGTGCTCAGTGACAAGCGCTATTCCACGCGGCACCGTCTGATGGAACTCCCGGCTCGTGAGAAGGCGGTCGTCCGGACGGCCTAGGGGCCGCTGCGAGATCGTCTGGTGTCAAGGATGCAAGGTCGACTATAATGCACGGTTGCAGGATTGAAACTCGGGCTCGCGCAGAGGTTCGCCGTCGCGGGCGGCCGCTTTGCGGCGCAGGGTGTGCGGGCCAGGCCGGCACGGGACCCGCACGCGGGGCGGAGGATCTCCCGCCCCCCCCGAGCCTCCGGACATGGACCGCCGCGGGAGCGTGCGGGCCGGACCGGACGGGAGCTCAAGGCTGCGAACCACAGTGCATCGGCATAACCCAGGAAGGAGCCGCGGATGTTGGTGCTCTCAAGGCAACGCGACGAATCCATCATGATCGGCGACAACGTCCAGATCACGATCGTCGATATTCGTGGGGACAAGGTACGGCTGGGAATTATGGCGCCCTCCGAGATCCCCGTTCACCGCAAGGAAGTCTACGACGCGATTCAGCGCGAGAACCGCAAGGCCTCGGGCATATCGGCCGACGACCTGACGGAGCTGGGCGGCTCCGGGGTGCCGGCGGCCGGCAATTCCCCGTTGGGCTCAGCGGGCTCGGCGCGAACGCCGCACAAGCGGCGCTGACCCTCTCTACCCCGCCTCGAGTTACCGGCCGGTGCAGTGCAGCGCGGGTCTCGGCCTGCGGATCGTGCGAACGGCACCCGGCCGGGTGGAATCCGCTTTCAACAACCCAACCAGCTTTCTCAGCCACGAACCGTTCAAGGAGGATGGCTAATGGCTCGTATTAACACGAACATCGGAGCAATGGTCGCGCAGCGGCACCTGGGCGGCTCGTACAAGCAGCTCAACAGCACGATTCAACGGCTGTCCAGCGGGCTGCGGATCACGCGGGGTGCCGACGACCCCGCCGGCCTGATCGCCTCGGAGCGGCTGCGCTCCGAGATTCAGGCGGTCAACCAGGCGATCGTCAACACGCAGCGGGCCAGCAACATCATCGCCACGACCGAGGGGTCGCTGGACGAGATCGCCCGGCTGCTGAACGACATCCAGGACCTGATCGTCGAGGCGGCAAACACCGGCGCGCTGTCCGAAGACGAGATCCGCGCGAACCAGCTCCAGGTCGACTCGGCGATCGAGAGCATCACCCGCATCGCCAACACCACGACCTTCGCCGGGCGGCACCTGCTCAACGGCTCGCTCGACTACATCACCAGCGGCGTCAATGACAGCATTGTCGACACGCTGGCGATCCACGGCGTGCAGTTCGGCACGCAGCCCTACATCCCCGTCAACGTCGAGGTGATCCAGTCGGCCCAGCCGGCCCAGCTCTTCTATCCGACCTCGGCCGTCAACAACAGCGTCTCGATCGAGATTCGCGGACCGGTCGGCGTGACCACCCTCAACTTCGCCTCCGGCACCACCGCCTCCCGCATGATCGAGGCCATCAATCTCGTCCGCGATGCCACCGGCGTCAGCGCCGCCCTGCTCAGCGCAGCCTCGCCCCAGGCCGGCTTCTCGCTGATGAGCCGCGACCTGGGCAGCCGCCAGTTCATCTCGGTCAAGGCCCTGCCAGGCGGCGGACAGTTCACCACCTACCGCGACCAGGCCGGCACGATCATCGACCAGGATGACGAGGGCCGCGATGCCACCGCCCTCATCAATGGCGCCCAGACGCTGGGCGACGGCAACACGCTTACGCTCAAGACGGCCGTGCTCGACATGCAGCTCACGCTGAATCGCAACTTCGGCGTCGGCACGACCTCGTTCGCGATCACCAGCGGCGGAGCGCTGTTCCAGGTGGGACCGGAGGTCAACAGCAACCTCCAGGTGAACATCGGCGTGCAGTCGGTGGCCGCCTCGCGCCTGGGAAACACCGCCGTCGGCTTCCTCTCGCAGATCCAGTCCGACGGCGACTACTCGCTGATCAAGAGCAAGTCGGCCGAGGCACAGTCGATCGTCAAGGAAGCGATCCGCCAGGTGGCCGTGCTGCGCGGGCGGCTCGGCTCGTTCGAGAAGAACACGCTCGACACGAACGCCAACCAGCTCACGATCACGATGGAGAACCTGGCGGCGTCGGAGTCGACCATCCGCGACGCGGACTTCGCCTATGAAACGTCGCAGCTCGCCCGCAACCAGATCCTGGTCAGCGCGGGCACCTCGGTCCTGGCCCTGGCGCAGCAGACGCCGCAGAACGTCCTGCGGCTGCTGGGCTAGGCGCAGCAAAGACCCGCGGGCCGGGCACGGCCCGAGAATACACACCGCCACCGTCCCGGCCGGCCGGTCCTCCGATAACTCGGAACCGGTCGGCCGGCGATTTCTCCCGCGCTGACTTGACAGAGGCCCCGGTCTATTAAAGGGCCCGCCACCCGAAGTCGATGCCCACTGCGAATCGAACGGTCCAACGGCCGGCTGAGGAGCCGGCGGTGACTTCGACGAGTCGCGTTGGGCAGAGAGTTTGGCCGGTGCGCGGCAAGCACCCGGCCGGAGTGATCCGACGACGAGTCGGAGAGAACAGCCTTCGGAGGCACACGTCCAATGAGCCGCATCAACAGCAACATTCCGGCGATGGTTGCAGCCCGCGTGTACAGCCGGCAGAACAACATGCTGAATCTCTCGCTGACCCGTCTGAGCACGGGTCTGCGGATCAACACCGGCGCGGATGACCCGGCCGGGCTGATCGCGTCCGAGGGGTTGCGGGCGCAGATCACGGCGATCAACGCGGCCCAGTACAACATCGTGCGGGCCAATAACGTCGTCTCGGTCGCCGAGAGCGGCCTGAACGAAGTCAACCGGCTGCTGACCGACCTGGAGACGCTGGTCGACCGCAGCGCCAACGAAGCCGGCATCTCCGAGGCCGAGCGCGACGCGAACCAGGCCGACATCGACTCGATCCTGGCCTCGATCAACCGGATCGCGGCCTCGACCGAGTTCAACGGCCGCAAGCTGCTGAGCGGCGAGCTGGACTACACCACCTCGGGCGTGAACAGCTCGAACTTCTCCTCGGTGAATATCTACGGCGCCCGGATTCCGACCGGCGGCTACCGCGACGTGGTCGTCGAGGTCACGGCTTCGGCGCAGCTCGCGTCGCTGGCGTACAACGCCTCGGCGACCGGGGCCGGCACGACGACGATCGAGGTCTCGGGCAAACTCGGCACGGAAGTGCTCAGCTTCACGTCGGGCGCGGCGATCGCGGACGTGGCCGCGGCCGTCAACCAGAGCCGCGACCTGACGGGCGTGTCGGCGTACGTGAGCGGCAGCGCGCTGCGCTTCACGAGCACCGAGTACGGCTCCAAGCAGTTCGTCTCGGTCAAGGCCCTGACGGGCACGTTCAACGTGACCGGCGGCGATGCGGGCAGCAACAAGGACTTCGGCCGCGACGTGAGCGCGCTGGTCAACGGTATCGCAGCCACCGCGGACGGCCTGAACATCCGGCTCCAGACGGCGTCGCTGAGCCTGCGTGCGGACCTGACGGCCACGTTCGCCACGACCGTGGGCTCGAGCAGCTTCAACATCACCGGCGGCGGCGCGGACTTCATGATCACGCCGACCGTCTCGCTCACGGGGCAGGAGAGCATCGGCCTTCAGAACGTCTCGAGCAGCAGCCTCGGGACCGGTTCGATCGGCTACCTGTCTTCGCTCGGCAGCGGCGAAGCCAACGCCCTGGCGACCGCGAACTACGCCACCGCACAGCGCATCCTGCGGGCGGCGCAGACGCAGGTGGCCGAGCTGCGCGGGCGGCTGGGCGGCTTCCAGAAGAACATTCTGGACACGATGTCCAACTCGCTCGACATCACGCTCGAGAACACGACCGCGGCCGAAAGCGCCATCCGCGACACCGACTTCGCGACCGAGACCAGCAGCCTGACGCGGGCGCAGATCCTGGTGCAGTCGGCCACGAACGTGCTGCGGATCGCCAACGCCCAGCCGCAGAGCGTGCTGGCGCTGCTCGGGTAACACCGGGCGAACCAGGCGACGACGAGCCGGCCGGCGGCTGAAGTTACTCCTCCGGCGCCGCCGGACGGCCGGCTCGAAAGCAGAACTGAGGATCGGGATCCGACAGCGGCGGCGCGGCTCGCAGAAATGCGGGCCGCGTCGCTTTTTCTGCGCACCATCCGGCCCCGGGTGCGGGTCCTCACACAGTTCCGGATACCCATGCTGCCGGGCCGGCCGCCCCGCGGCCCCGTACGCGGGGTTTCAGCAGCGGTCCGGGTCAGCCGGCGGGGCCAATCGCCCCGTTTACGGGGTCCCAGCGGCGGATCGCACCGTTCTCAACCCCCTCCGTCCGGCTTTGGCTTCGCGCGGCACAAGCCTTGCCAGGTGGATTTCATGGTGCGCGCCCTGTTCAACCACTTTCCGCCGGCCGTACCGCCCGGGCTCCGCCGGGCCTGTCCGGCATAGCCGGAAGCCGGGCGGGCGCACCAGGGCCCGCGCGGTGCTGCTGGCGAGGGGACGCAGAACATGTCGACCTTGCAGTCCAAGCTCACGGAGAAAATCCCCGCCTGGCGCGAAGAGATTCGCAAGCTGGTCGCCAACCACGGCGACAAAGTCATCTCGCAGGTTACGGTCGCCCAGGCGTACGGCGGCATGCGCGACGTACGCGGCCTGGTCTGCGACACGTCGGATGTGGACCCGAACCGCGGTCTGCTGATCCGCGGCCGGCCGATCAGCGAGCTGACCGACCGCCTGCCGGAGGAAATCTTCTACCTGCTGTGCACCGGTGAGCTGCCGGACGCCCAGGCGCTGGCGGCGCTTCAGGGCGATCTGCGCGAGCGGGCGTACGTCCCGGACTACATCTGGCGCGTGCTTCGCGACCTGCCCGGCGACGCGCATCCGATGGAGATGCTGGACGCGGCCATCGTGGCCCTCGAGCGGGACTCGCGCTTCCGCGAGCGCTACTCGGCCGGCCTGCGCAAGGACGAGTACTGGGTGCCGGTGCTGGAGGATGCGCTGCAACTGCTGGCCAAGCTGCCGGCAATCGCGGCGGCCGTCTATCGGCTGCGCTTTGGCAAGGGAGACCCCCTGCCGCCGAACCCGAAACTGGACTGGGCGGCGGGCTACGCGCATCTGCTGGGGATACCGGACCCGACGGGCAGGTTCGCGGAGCTGATGCGGCTGTATCTGACGCTGCACTGCGACCACGAAGGCGGAAACGTGAGTGCGTTCACGTGCCACGTGGTGGGGTCGTCGCTGGCGGACCCGTATTACGCGGTGTCGGCCGGTCTCGACGGGCTGGCGGGCCCGCTGCACGGCCTGGCGAGCCAGGAGTGCGTGGGCTTTCTGCTGGATGTGCAGCGCGAGTTCGGCGGGGTGCCGAGCGAGGAGCAGTTCAAGCAGTACTGCTGGAGGCTGCTCGAGAGCGGCCGCGTCGTGCCGGGCTACGGGCACGCCGTGCTGCGCTGCACGGACCCGCGCTTCGAGGCGCTGCACGCGTTCGCGCAGCGCGTCGGCCGCGGCAGCCCGCTGCTTCAGATCATGGACCTGGCGTTCAAGGTCGTGCCGGGCGTCCTGCGCGAGCAGGGCAAGGCCAAAAACCCGTGGCCGAACGTCGACGCGGGCAGCGGGGCGCTGCTGTATCACTTCGGCCTGACGGAGCTGAGCTACTACACGGTTGTGTTCGCGGTCTCGCGGGCGCTGGGGCTGCTGGCGCAACTGGTGCTGAGCCGTGGAATCGGCGCGCCGATCACGCGTCCGAAGTCCGTGACGACAGAGTGGATCAAGGCGCAGGTGGGCGCGTAGGCCGACCTGGGCGTGCGCATGGAGACGCCGCGATGAAGGAAAGCAAGGCGCATGTACTGACGATCGACGACGACCCGCTGGTGCACGACGCGGTGAAGATGATCCTCGAGCCGGAGGGCTGCCGAGTCGAGTGTGCATCGACCGGTCCGGCCGGCTTGGACGCGATGCGGGCCGACCCGCCGGACGTGCTGCTACTGGACATCATGATGGCCTCGCCGACGGAGGGATTTCACCTCGTCTACGAGATTCGCAAGGACCCCCTGCTGCGTGAGATTCCGATCATCGTGCTCTCGGCGGTGGGGCAGTCCTTCGGGTTCGATTTCGCCCACGACGTGGGCACGGAGTTCCTGCCGGTCGAGCGCTTCCTGGAGAAGCCGATCGAGGCCGCGACGCTGCGCGAGGCGGTCAGCCGCGCGCTGAGCTCGCGGGAGGTAGGTGCGTGACCCTCTTCGGCCCGCTCGGAGAGCCGATCTCGCCGCCGATCCCGCCGCCTCCGCGGGCAGAGGCGCGCAGCGGGGCGCTCACCTCGCTGCTCGAGTCGCACTGGTTCATCCGCCTGCGGTGGGCGTTCGTGGCGGTGGCGCTGGCCGCCCTGGCGCTGGAGCGCTTCATCAGCCCCGCCGCCGTCCGCCCGCCGCTGGTGGTGGTCCCCATCCTGCTGCTGGCGCTGGTCAACCTCGTGTGGATGTCGGTCGAGCGCTCGCTGCTCGAGCGCTTGCGGCGGCTGCCGGCCGAAGAGACGCGCATCACGCCCAGCGCGCTCCGGTTCGCCAACGCCCAGGTGGGCGTCGACCTGCTCGTGCTGACGCTGATTCTGCGCTACACCGGCGGGGTCGAGAATCCGCTGGCCCTCTTCTACCTGCTTCACATGAGCATCAGCGCGCTGCTGCTGCGGCCGTGGCACGCGGTCGGGCAGGGCGCCTGGGCGGTGCTGCTGTTCGCGGCGGTCGGCGTGGGCGAGCTGTCCGGCTGGATTTCGCCTCACTACGAGTTTCTGCCGCAGGTGGCCTCACCGGGGCTGTACGCGCGAATCGATTACGTGGCCGCGGCGCTGGTCGTGATGGCCGCGGGCGTCTTCGCGATGCTCTATTTCACGCTGCACATCACAGGGCGGCTGGAGCGGCGCGAGCGCGAGCTCTACGAGGCGCACGCTGCGCTGCGGCAGTCGGGCGTGGCGATGGCGGACCTCCAGCAGAGGCGGGCGCGGCTGCTCCAGGTGGCCGCCCACCAGCTCAAGGGGCCGCTGGTCTCGATCGAGACGCTGGCCGGGCTGCTGGCCGACAGCGTCGTGCCGCCGGAGGCCCTCGCGCGCACCTACGAGCGAATCCGTCAGCGCTGCCGCGAAGGCGTGCAGCAGGTGACGGAGCTGCTCACGCTGGCGCGCGTCCAGCGGGCCGATCCGAGCCGTCACCGGCACTCCGTCTGCGACGTGGCCCGCGTCGCCCGCGAAGTCTGCACCCGCTACGCGGCCGTGGCCGAGGGCAAGGGAGTTCGGCTCGATCTGCATTTGCCCGAGTATGCGGAGACCAGCGCGCTGGTCGACCCGGCCGACCTGACGGACTGTCTGAGCAACCTGCTGGACAACGCGATCAAGTACACGCCGGGGCCGGGAACCGTCTCCGTGACGGTCGGGCCGGTGACGGCGGTCGATCAGCTCGGGCGGCGCGTCGGCGGGCCGGAGAGCGGCGAATATGCCGAGGGCGATGCCCGGGAAGCCATCGACGCGGCGCCGCTTCCGGGCGACCAGGTGGCCGTGACGGTGACCGACACGGGAATGGGGCTCGACGCACAGAGCATCGCCGAGATCGTGCGGCCGGAGGAGAACGGGTCCGTTTTCGACGCCTTTCGGCGCGGCAATAACGCGCTGGAGGCGGCGATTCCGGGGACGGGGCTGGGTCTGGCCATCGTGCGCGAGGTGGTCGAGCAGAGCGGGGGGCGAATCTACGTCCGCTCGCGCAAGGGCAAGGGGTCGAGCTTCACGGTCACCTTCCCGACGCAGGAATCGGCCGCCGTCCGGCCGCTGGCGCGCGACACACGCTCCAGCGTGCGGTTCGTCGGTCCGGGCGCGCCGGCCGTGCACGAGACGCTCTCGGCCGACGCGAGCCGGCCGAAGCCGGGCAGCGCGGGCGTCCCGCCGGCGGTCTTCTCCTGATGGCGCCCGAAAGAGGGTGTGCCGAGCACGCGTCCGTTGTGGCATAGGATTGACGCGCGCGGGCGCGTGCACTCGCGTTCTACCTACCCCTTGATCCCCGTCGTCGAGATGCCGCGGACAAAGGTCTCCTGCGCCAGCAGGAACAGCAGGATCACCGGCAGGATCAGCAAGGTCGAGGCGGCCATGAGCTGGTTCCAGGGCGTGTCGCCGGCGCGGCTCTGGAGCGCCTGAAGCCCGAGCGCGAGCGTGTATTGCTCCTGGTGCGAGAGGTAAATCAGCGGCCCGACCAGGTCGTTCCACGTCGTCAGAAAATGGAAGAGGGCCACGACGGCCAGGGCCGGCTTGGCCAGCGGGAGGGCGATGTGCCAGAAGCAGCCCCAGGTGGAGCAGCCGTCGAGGCGGGCGGATTCCTCGAGCTCGACGGGGATTCCCAGGAAGAACTGCCGCAGCAGGAAGACGTTGAAGGCCGAGCCGAAGAAGGCCGGCACCCAGAGCGGCTTGAAGGTGCCGATCCAGCCGAGATGTTTGAAGATGATGTAGGTCGGCACCATGATCACCGGAAACGGGATCATCATCGTGGCCAGGCAGATGCCGAACATCAGGCCGCGGCCGGGGAAGCGGATGCGGGCGAAGCCGTAGGCGGCGATCGAGCTGGAGATGAGCATGCCTGCCAGGCTGAGCACGGTGATGATGAGCGTGTTGCGGGCGTAGAGCAGGAAATCGAAGCTCTCCGAGCGGGTGACGGCGGCGTAGGGCTCGAGCGTCGGCTGCTCGGGGAAGAACGTCGGCGGCGTCCGCATCACCTCGTGCGTGGGCTTGAAGCTCAGCGCCAACATCCAGATCAGCGGCAGGACGAAGAGCAGGCAGACGGCCGCGAGCGCGGCGTAGGTCGCGGCGGTGGTCAGCGTTCTGGTGCGGCGGGCGGTCATGCGGCGTCAGGCTCCCCGGTAATAGACCAGGCGGCGGCTGAGCAGGAAGATCAGGCCGGTCAGGGCGAGAATGATCAATAGCTGCACCCAGGCCATCGCGCTGGCGTAGCCCATCTTCAGATAGCGGAACGCGTTGTCGTAGAGATACATCGTGTAGAAATAGACGGCGCGGTCGGGTCCGGGGCGCGTGCGCCACATCACGTAGGGCAGCGCGAATATCTGCCACGCGGCGATCAGGGCGACCACCACGTTGAAGAGAATCACCGGGCTGAGCGAGGGCAGCGTCACGTGGCGGAAGCGGCCGACGGGGCCCGCGCCGTCGATGCGGGCGGCCTCGTAGAGCTCCTCGGGGACTTCCTGAAGACCGGCCAGGTAGATGACGACGGGCGAGCCGACGAGCCAGAGATAGACGAGGACCAGAGCGGCCATGGCCCAGCGCGGCGATTCGAGCCAGAGCGGGCCGTCCAGGCCCAGCGCCCGCGGGATTTGATTGATCAGGCCCAACTCGGGGTTGAGCATCCACATCCAGACGACGGCGGCGGCGACGAGCGGCACGACGCTGGGCACGAAGATGCAGGCGCGGAAGAAGGCCTGGCCGCGGACGCGCTGATTCAGCAGGATCGCCAGCAGGATGGCGAGCACGGTGGCCAGCGGGATCGCGGTCGCGGCGAAGACGAGCGTGTTGCGGACGGCCTTGTGAAAGACGGGATCGCGGGCGAGTTCGACGTAATTGGCGCTGCCGGTGACGACGGGCGGCTGGAGCAGCGAATAGTCGCAGAAGCTCAGGTAGAGCGAGATGGCCATCGGGCCGGCCAGGAAGAAAAGGAAGCCGAGCCACCACGGGGCGGTCCAGAGCAGGCCGGCAAGCAGGTTGGCGCGGGCGCGGCTCACACGGATCCCCTCGGGCTCATTGGCGGCGCCTGGCGGCCATGCGCTCGTACTCGGCCACGATCGCGTCGGCCTTTCGCTGCGTCCGGGTGAGCTGTTCGCGCGGGTCGGCGACGCCGCGGATGATGTTCTCGAGCATGTAGAGCGTCTCGGTCCAGAGCTGGGCCCAGACGGGCGTCTGCGGATAGCTGAAGGCGAACTCGGAGCGGGCCATCTCGTCGAAGACGCGGATGTGCGGATTCGGGTGGGTGTCGAAGAACTCCCGGCTGACGGCGGCAAGCGGCGAGTTTTTGCAGTGCTCGCGGCAGAGCTGTTCCATCACCTCCGGCTGCATGACGAACGCGAGGAAGCACATCGCGGCCCGCGGCTCGCGGCAGCCGCGGGGGATGACGAAGACATCCGCACTGGCGAAGCAGTTGCGCCGCTCGCCACTGACGGAGGGGAAGAAGGCGACGCCGTAATCGAGTGAGGGTGTGTAGGTGCGGATCCAGTTGGACATCCACGGACCCTGAAAGACCATCGCCAGCCGCTCGCTGAGGAATGGATTGGTCGGGCCTTCGATCGAGCCGGCCGCGGCCTCGAATGCGAGCAGGTCCTGGATGGCGCGGCGGCGGCGCTCGGCCGGGTCGGCGATATGGTCGAGCCCGACGGAGCCGAGCAGCACGCGCTGCCCGGCGATCCACTCGTAGGCCGCCCGGCCGGCGGACGTGTCGATCTGAAAGCGCTTTCCGTCCCACAGGCGGGTGTCGAAGAAGTTGGGCCAGATCCAGTGCCACCAGCCGAGCATCGCGGGCGAGACGGTGAAGCCGAGCTGGACGAGCTTGCCGGACTCGTCGCGGCGCGTCAGGCAGCGGGCGTACTGGTCAAGCTCGGCGATCGTCTGCGGCGGACGGTCGGGGTCGAGGCCGGCGGCGCGGAGGCAGTCGGCCGCCTCGCGGAAGAGTCGGCGGTTGTAGTAGAGCCCGACGGTGAAGGGCGAGGAAGGCAGGGCGTAGAGGCGGTCGTTGTAGCGGCCGATGTTCCACCAGATCGGGGCGAAGTCGGCGGGGCGGATGCCGAACTCGGCCGCCAGGTCGTCGAGCTCGAGCAGTGCGTTCTGATCGGCGAACTGGGCCACGGCGTGGTCGAACAGGCCAGCGACCTCGGGCGGGTCGCCACCGGCCGTGGCGATCAGCAGCCGCTGGTCGACATTGCTGATCGCGCAGTACTCGACCCAGATGCTCTCGCGGGCGCCGACGGTCTCGTTGAAGCGGTCGACGATGCGCTGCATCGCGCGGGCCTCGACGCCGGTCCACTTTTCCCAGTAGCGGATGATGATCCGGCCTTCGGGGACGTCGACTTTGCCGCGCGGTCCGAAGGCCAGCAGGAGCACGGCGGGCAGGCCGAGGAGGATGGAGAGCAGGAGCGGCCGGCCGCTCATGTGGGGTTCCTTCTGGACATTCTGCCGCGCTCGTGCGCCGCCGGGTGCGAGATCGGAATCTCGCACCCGCGGAAGCATGCTCACGCCTGCGGCGAGAGCATGCCACCCGCACGAGCATGCCACTTGCTCGAGCACGCCACCTGCCGAAATCACGGTGTCAGCGGGCGGATCGACAGCGGCGTTCGCTGCGTCGCGCCGCCGCCGGGCTTGAGCACGCGCTCGCAGGCGTCGCCCACACCGTCACCGTCGCTGTCCGACTGACCGGGGTTCCACGCATGGACGCAATTGTCATATGCGTCGGCGATGCCGTCACCGTCCGCATCGGGCTGGAACGGGTGCCGCGCCTTGAAGAAGCTCGGCTCGATGCTCTCCATCAGGCCGTACATCAGAAACAGATGATCCACCAGGGCCGCATCGTGCGGAATCCAATCCGGCTGCGTGCTCGAGACGCGGGCCGCTCCATAGCGATAGCGGGCGTCGCTGCCCGGCGGCTGATCCCAGAGGAACTCCAGCAGCGTGTTCACATCGCCCCAACCCGCGACGGCCGACGGCGAATAGACGTTGTGATGGTTGAAGATGCGGTCGGCGAAGTAGCCGGTCGGGTCGACGCCGGCCGTCAGCCCGTGGCGATAGTGCTGGCCGAGGTTGAACGCGCAGTAGAGCGCGTCGGCCTGCTGCTGGTTGTAGAAGAACGTCTCGAAGCCGCCGCTGCCGGCGAAATCCGGGTTGAAGAAGTGCTGCTGCTGGACCCAGAAGGCCGGCGCGTAGGAGCCGAGGTTGTCCGTCAGCGTGGGAATGCCGCGGAAGGCGATCGTCGGCACGTTGCCGGGGTCGAGCCAGAGCGGCGCGACGGCCGTCGCCCGCGCGTTGCTCGTCTGCCGCAACGCGAGGCTGACGATGATCATGTACTCGTTCCACGGCGGAACCGAGCCGAACTCCTCGTTGCCCGCCGCATCGGTGGCCAGAAAGACGCGGCCGTCGAGGCTGGGATGAATCGCCGCGTCGAAATCGGTCGTCAGCCGCAGCTCTTCAGCCAGGTCGCGGATGTGCGCGTTGTCGGCGAAGTGATTGCCGGCGAAGAGCGCCCCGCCGACCAGCAGGGCCGAGCCGATGGTCGTGTAGGCATCGCCCCAGCCGGCGGCCGGCTGCCCGGTCTGCAAATCCAGCCAGTGCCACCAGTGACCGCGGGCATTCCGCAGCGGCACGACCGGGCCGTAGCCGGCATACGCCTCGAGGATGCTCTCGGCCAGCGGCTCGGCGAAGTCGATCTGGCCGAGCCGGTCGGCCACGCACAGGCCGATCAGGGCGAAGCCGGCCGCGTCGGGCGAAGCGGGGTGGAAGGGGTCGTCGTCGGGCGAGAGCGGCAGAGCGTCGCGAACGAGGCCGGAGGGCTCGATCGCATCGAGCAGGAAGAAGGTCGTGCGGGCGAGCTGGTTGATGCGGATGGCATCGGGCGTGTCTTCGGCGTCCGTGCGCGAGAGAATCCAGCGGACCCAGCGGATGCCGGACGGAAAGCCGGGGCCGACGTTCACGCCGTTCCCACGGAGACGCAGGTAATTCGTCTGCCCCGGCGTGAAGCGGCCGGGGTCGATCGTCGCGATCAATACGCGCGGGCTGTCCAGAAACTGCGTTTCGACGGGCTCGAGGTCGGCCAGCGTCGGACCGGCAAGGACGGTCAGATCGAACTCCTGCGTGAACTGGTCAGCGATGACCACGCGGAAGCGGTAGTGCAGCGCTTCGGGCGGCGGGCCGGCCGGCAGGTCGAAGGCGATATCGATCTGCTCTCCCTGCCAGCCCATCTCGCTGGGCCACACGCCGGTCGAGCCGACCGTGCCCGAAAAACCCGAGTAGTAGGTGATGTTCGAGAAGGACTGGACTTGAAAGAGAACTTCGGCGGAGCCGCGGCTGGTCGCCAGTGCCGCCGCCAACAGCAGCGCGGCGAGCCCGGCCGGGCGAATACTCGAACGCGAGCGCGAGTAGCTCATCGGATCGCCTCCGCGTGCGGCCGGGCGCCGATCGCAGCCAGAAAATCGGCATACCACTGCCCGCTGGCCTTGATCGTGCGCTGCTGCGTGGCGAAGTCGCAGCGAACGATGCCGAACCGCTTCGAGTACCCCTCCGCCCACTCCAGGTTGTCGAGCAGCGACCAGACGAAATAGCCGCGGAGATCGACTCCGTCGCGCATGGCCGCCGCGACCGCCTCGAGGTGCGTGCGAATATATTCTAACCGGTCCGTGTCGCGGACGAAGCCGCCTTCGTCCGCCGCATCGTCGAAGGCGGCCCCGTTCTCCGTGATGCAGATGGGCAACCGATAACGATCCCAGAGCCAGTGCAGCAGCCGGCGCAGGCCATCCGGCATGATCTTCCAGTTCATCGCGGTGCGCGGAACGTCCGCGGCGGCGAGGATCTCCGCCTCCATCGGCCCGCAGGACGGCGCGTGGCGAACGATGTCGCTCGTGTAATAGTTCAGGGCGAGAAAGTCCGCCGAGCGCGTCAGCAGACGCGAATCTTCCGGCGTGAACTCAGGCAGCAGGTCGCCCAGGCGGGCTCGCAGCTCCTGCGGATAATCGCCGAACTGGACGGGATCCATGAACCAGCCGCCGAAGTTGAGCAGTGAGCGCTCCGCGGCGGCCGCATCATCCGGGCCCTCGCCGGCCGGGAAAAAGTACGCCGTGTTGAGCGCGAAGCTGATCTGCGCATCCGGCCGGCGCATCGCGCGGAAGCGGGCAACGGCGTGGGCGTGCGCCCGCAGCAGATTGTGTCCGACGCGGTAGCCGAGCCGGCGGTCTTTCAGGCCGGGCGGATGAACACCGTGAAAGTATCCGGCGTCAACGACGACCCAGGGTTCGTTGAGCGTCAGCCACCAGCGGACGCGGTCGCCCAGGCGGCGCAGCACGAGCTCGGCGTAGTCGGCGAAAATGTGCGGGCTGTCCGCGTGAGCCCAACCGCCGAAGCGCTCCTGCAAAGCGGCCGGCAGGTCCCAGTGATAAAGCGTGACCAGCGGCTCGATGTTGGCGCGTCGCAGCGCGTCGACGAGGCGGTCATAGAAATCCAGGCCGGCCGGGTTCACCTGTCCGGCGCCATCGGGCATGACGCGCGGCCAACTGATGCTGAAGCGGTAGGCGTTGAGGCCGAGCCGCTGCATCAGGGCGATGTCTTCGTTGAAGCGGTGATAGTGCTCGCAGGCGGCGACGCTGGTCGGGCCGCCCGGCAGCCGGCAGGGCGTGGCGCAGAAGGCGTCCCAGATGCTCGGGCCGCGGCCGTCTGCATCCGCAGCCCCCTCGACCTGGAAGGCCGAGGTGGCGGCGCCCCACAGAAACGCCGGCGGCCAGGGGTGGTTCTGAAGCGACATACGTCACCTAACCCACTGCGGCGCCGGTGGTTACGCACCAGCGACGGCGGCGGCGGCCGGTCCGCGTCGGGCCGGTCCCAGGCAGGAGCATAACCGGGACTGAAAGCGCTTGCAATGAGACCCGGGGGCGATTAAGATTCCCTCATGGTCCCGTATTGCGCATCTCATTTCCACTCGGAGGATGAAAGATGAAACGATTCTGTTCGTGCAGTGCGCTATGCCTGCTGGCGGGCGCGGCGCTGCTTCCCGCACCGGCGCTGGCCGACATCGGCGACATCAACTCCCTCGTCGTAAACGCCCGCTTCTTCAACGACTATCCCGATTCAGACCTGACGATCGTCAACAACTATCCCTCGCTGCTGAGCATCACGGAGCAGAACTTCGGCTCCGGCGGGTTCGCCAACCGGCACGATGCGCTCTTCTCGGCCGACGGGACGAATCCCTACCTGCTCCAGACTTCGGAGGGATTCGACCTGACGGTTTCGGCGATGCTGGACGCGGGCTCGGTCGCGCCGCGGAAAGAAGCGGGTATCCGCTTCAATTTCATGGGCTTCGACGGGCTGTTCATCATCACGTCGGACGGCGAGTCGGCCGCGTTCGGCGGCGTGCTGCCGTTCCACACCTTCGGCGGCAGCGCCTATACGCCTGGCACGGTGGCGGAGATGCGCGTGATCTATACGCCCGACGATGATCCGGACCCGGGCGACGGCGACGCCTCGACGATCGAGTACATTCTCAACGGCACTTCGAGCGGGCCGCTGAATTTCGGCAATCTGGAGAACGGTTTCATTCCGAACACGCAGTTCGGCGTGTTTGGGCAGTTTCAGCCGGATGACAGCAATCCCGGCGACTTTGCCCTGCTGGAGTACAGCAATTTCACGCTGATTCCGGAGCCGGCCGCGGGCCTGCTGCTGGTGATCGGCGGGCTGGGAGTCATGGCGGGTCGGCGGCGGTAGACCGACGATCGGCCGGGCCGGGGCGCTCGGCGGCGGCGCGTGGTGCAGTGGGCGCTGCGCGATCACGGGTGAGGGGTAGCGTGTGGGCTCCGAGGAGGGAGGGGCACGGGAGATGCGCACCATGGAAAACCGAGAGCGATTCACGGGACGGGTCGCCGGCTTCACCCTGATCGAACTGCTGGTGGTCGTGGCGATCATCGCGCTGCTGATCGCGATTCTGCTGCCGGCGCTTCAGAACGCCAGGAACCAGTCGAAGAACGCGGTCTGCCTGTCGAATCTGCGGCAGCTCGGGCTGGCGACGACGTACTACATCGGCGAGAACAAGGGTCGACTGCCCTACATCCTGGGCAGCGACCCGGACGGCGACGGCCTGTACGCGAATGCGCCCTTCTATCAGTTCCACCAGCTCTTCAACTTCATCCCCTACCTGAACGACGACATCAAGCTCTATCTCTGCCCGAGTGCGAAGGAAGAGAACTCGGTCAAGAACTACGATCAGGACGAGGACCGCTTCAGCTACTACACGGTGCTGAAATCTGACGAACGGTTCCTCGAAAGCTGGAGCCAGGGCTATTGGCGAACGGTCGACCCGACGGATTATCCCGGCGAATCGGTCGATCCCCTCTACACCGAGTACTGGTCCAACGACTGGAGCGAGGCGGCCACGGATCCGAGGCACGGCGACGTACCCGCCGTCAACGGCGCGATCGCCGACCGGCTGCGCATCCCGAACCTTACTGTGATCATGTCCGATGCGGTCTGGGACACGAACACGCCGCGGCACGGCGACGGGCTGCAAATGGTATTCCTCGACGCGCACGCGGAGCAGTTTCCCCGTCAGAAATACTACGACGAACCGAGCCCGAGCGGCGGCGAATACCGCAAACAGGATTACGACGGATACGGCAACCGACCCTTCTACGTGTGGGGGCTCACGGATTGGGGCTTCGACGCACTGCCGTAGCGCTTGAACCACTGGGGCGGAAAGGAATTGAACCATGAAAACCCTCTGGAAGATCGCGCTGGGCCTGTCGCTGCTCGTCGGACCGGCGGCGAGCGCGGGCGAGAACCAGGTCAAAAACCCCAGCATGGAGAACGGACCGGGATCGGCCGGACCCAACGACCGCCTCGCGGCCGAGTGGACCTTCTTCGGACCGACGGTCGAACGCAGCGCTGAGGCGAACTTCACGCCCGGCGGCGGCTGGTCCTTCAAGGCCTTCGGCAGCGACACCACGGTCGGCGCCTATCAGGACGTGCCGGCCGCACCGGGACAGTCCGTGACGCTGAACGCGATGCTCTACACGCGCGGCAACGACCGCATCGGTGGTGATGCGGCCGCCAAGCTCAAAATCGAGTTCTACGACGCGGCCGAGCAGCGGATCGGCGACGGCGTCGAGGTGACCATTCTCGACAGCTCGTCGACGCCGGACGTCTGGACGCCGGGCTCGGTCGGGCCGGTGGTGGCCCCGGCCGGCACCGTCGCGGCCCGGGCGGTGTGTGTCTGGACCTATTCGGCCCAGTCGCTCGGCTCGGCCTACTGGGACGACTGCGCCATTTCGATCGACAGCGGGCCGAACGCGCTGCTCAACGGCGATTTCGAGGAGCCGGGCGTCGGCACGGGACCGAATCCGACGGGTATCACGAACTGGCTCGGCTTCGGGTTCCAGGAGAAGTCCGACGAGCAGGCGTACGTCGGCGATTATTCGGCCAAGGTCGTCGTGGGCGGCGATTTCGGGTCGGCCTTCTCGGGCATCTACCAGGACTTCGGCGTCTTCGAGGCCGGCGACCGCATCCACCTGACGGCGTACGTGCTGAATCCGTCGGTCGGCGGGCTGGAGGGGTCTGCCGCGGCGGCGATGAAGCTCGAGTTCTATCCGACCGACGGTTCGGAGAACCCGCCACCCGAGGAATTCCTGGGCTTCGACGAGAACTCGCCGCTGGACGAGTGGGTGCTCGTGAGCTACACGACGACCGTGCCCGCGGATATCACGCTGGCGCGGATCGTGCTTGTGGCGAATGACACGTCGGCCGACAACGGGCCGGTGTACATGGAGTCGGCCTTCGTCGAGCGCAGCTCGCAGCCGGGCGTGAACCAGCTACAGAACGCCAGCTTCGAATCAGGCACGAGCGGACCCAACGGGCTGACGAACTGGACGGAGTTCCGCGGCATCGGCTGCCAGGCGCGTAAGAACGCGTTCGAAGTGCCGGCGCTGGACGGGCTGTCCGTCTTGAAGATCAGCGGCTCGTGCGTCGCGGGCATCTACCAGGAGATCGGCGTGACGCCGGGCGAATCGCTGACGATCTCGGCCTTCTGCCGCTCGCGCAGCGACGATCCGTTCAATGATCCCGGCGCCCAGGCGGGCGTGAAGGTCGAGTGGCGGTCGGGCCTCGTGCCGCCGTGGGTGGATATCGGCGACGCGCCAAACAACACGATCTTCGCGGACGCCCCGACGGATGTGTGGCTGCCGATCGAAATCGACTACACGATGCCGCCGGGAACCGCGGCCGAGGCGCGCGTGACGCTGATAAGTGCGCAGGGTTCGGCGGTCGAGTCGGCCGTCTACTTCGATCTGTGCCTGTCGGGCCGCGTCTCGCCGGGACCCAGCGGCACGCGGCGCCAGCCCGTGTCGGTCGGGCAGTGGCCATAGCGAGCGGCCGCTGCTGCGAACCGCGACCGGGCGCGCGCACCCGAGCGGCGGCCGTGAGGGAGCGGGCCAATACAGCAAGCCGCCTCGCGCCGACGCGTCGAGACACGCACACCTGAAACGGCGAGCGTGCGCCTGTGATAGGTGAACGTCATCTGCCGCTTGCGCGGGCGGCGCTCCACTCCCCAGCCCGCTCGCTCACCCCGGACGCACCGCGTCCGGGGCTCACGCTCGCGGCTCAGAGCAGACACACACGCGGCACGGCGTCAGAACTCCCTGCGCCAAGCAGGGGGTCTATTGGTGGCCCAGGGGCCGGCCGCTCGGCGCGGCGCGTCCGTTGGTGATGAGTTGACCCCGTGCTTGGCGCACGGGGTTCTGATTGCGGGCGAGACACGCGCGCTCCCAAGGAACGCGTGGCCGGGTCGCACTGCTTGCGGAGCAGTGGCACACATGCGTCAGAGCCCGCCGCTTGGCGCGGCGCGTCCGTTGGTGATCAGTTGACCCCGTGCTTGGCGCACGGGGTTCTGATTGCGGGC
>CAZXUI010000012.1:68630-77330 GCA_964643885.1 uncultured Planctomycetales bacterium | reverse complement strand
GCGGCAACTGGGCGCCCACGACGTGATGGCCATGCGCACGCTCGTGGTGTGGACGATGCGCGCCGCAAGCGTGGCCTTGATGGCGTGGGGCGCGTATCTCGTGGTCAAGCGGGTGGTGTTCTCGGCGTTCTGCGGCCAGCCGCCCCTGGAGATGATTTTCCAGACATGGCGCGAGATCGGCGAGAGCCACTCGACCTCCCGCGGGATCGCCGCGCTCGTGGTGGGCGCAGCGCTCGGCCTCGCGTCGCGCCCGGTGGCGCGGTGGATCGCGACCGCCCCCGAGCAGGGGTGCCCGCGCTGCGGGTACGCGGGGTCGGAGTCGGGCAAGTGCCCTGAGTGCGGGTACGAGGGCGTCGGTCGCTTCTGACGGCGCTCCGTCACCCCGCACCGCGGGCGCGCACGAGAATGGCGCCGATTCAGGAGCAGGCGCTGCGGAGCGCTTCGGCCTTGTCGGTCCGCTCCCAGGTGAAGCCGGGGTTGCGAGCGACCTGGCCGTTGATGCGGGCGTACTCCACCTCCTGCGGCTTGCGCCCGAAGTGGCCGTGCCGGGCCGTGCGGCTATAGATGGGCGCGCGGAGCTTGAGGGTCTCGATGATCCCGCGGGGCGTGAGGCTGAAGATCTCGCGGATCGCCTTGGAGATCCTGCCGGGGTCCACGCGCTCGGTGCCTGCGCAATCGACCCAGACGCTCGTCGGCTCGGCGACGCCGATGGCGTAGCTGAGCTGGATCTCGCAGATGTCGGCCAGTTCCGCCGCGACGACGTTCTTGGCGATGTAGCGGGCCATGTAGGCCGCCGAGCGGTCGACCTTGGTCGGGTCCTTGCCGCTGAAGGCCCCGCCGCCGTGCCGCCCCCGGCCGCCGTACGTGTCCACGATGATCTTCCGCCCCGTCAGGCCCACGTCGCCGTGCGGGCCGCCGATCTCGAACCGCCCCGTGGGGTTGACGTGCGTGATGATCTGGTCGTGCCACAGCTCGCCCAGCACCGGCTTGAAGACATGCTCGATCACCTCGGCCTTAAGCTTGTCCTGCCGCTCGTTCCAGCTCCTGTCGTGCTGCGTCGAGAGGACGAGCGTATCGACGCGGACCGGTCTTTGCCCCTCATACTCGACCGTAACCTGGCTCTTGGCATCCGGCCGCAGTCCGCGAATCGTGCCTTCGCGGCGGACGGCCGCCTGCCGCTCCACGAGCCGGTGTGCGAGCCGAATCGGCAGCGGCATCAGCTCCGGCGTCTCGCGGCAGGCGAACCCGAACATCATGCCTTGGTCGCCGGCGCCGTCCTTGTCGACGCCCAGCGCGATATCCGCCGACTGCTTCTTGATCGACGTGAGCACGGCGCACGACTCATAGTCGAACGCCATGTCGCCGGAGGTGTAGCCGATCTCCTGAATCACGTCCCGGACCACGTCCGGAATCTCGACGTAGGCCGACGTGGTGATCTCGCCCGCCACCACCACCATGCCCGTCGAGCACATCGTCTCGCACGCCACGCGCGATCTGGGATCCTGCGCCAGCATCGCGTCCAGCACAGCGTCCGAAATCTGGTCGGCGACCTTGTCCGGGTGGCCCATGCTGACCGACTCGGACGTGAACAGGTGATGCCCTTTCTTCAGCGCCGCTGCCAAGCTAAGCTCCTTCGAATTCAGTGACGGCGCGGCTCTGGAGTGCCGGCCTGGCCGCAGGTTCAACAGCCCTCCAGTTTAGGCCGATTTCGCCTGGGCGACAAGCCGGCGCCGCGGCCGGCCGGCCCCGCGCGGCGGACGCCCGTGCAGCCGCGCCGGCCGAAGCACTCGGGAGAGCAACCGTGAGCAGACAGGTCGACTGGTATTACCACCGCAAGGGCTGAGCCACCTGCGCCAAGTCGCAGGGGTTCCTTGCGAACAACGAGATCGATGTGAAGGAACGGGTCGATGCCGCCAAGACGCGGCTGGCCCGCAGGGCCGCGCTCGAGCTGGCCCGCAGCGCCGCCAGGCTCGTCGTCAGCCGCGGCCGCAGCGTGCTCGAGTTCGACATGCGGCGCGATCCGCCGGACGACGAAACGCTCGCCAGGGCGATTCTCGGACCGACGGGCAACCTGCGGGCTCCTGCGATCCGCCGCGGCACGACGCTGCTGGTCGGCTTCAACGAGCAGGCCTACACCAGGCTCCTCGCGCGCCGCCGCGGCTGAGTCTCACCGCGCTCGGCCGCCGGCCGCAACCCGGAGAACGCTTCGTGAATCACGCGACAGCCGAGCGGGCGGCCGGCGTCGGCCGCATGGCGATCGCCGCCCTCGCCGTCAACACCGCCCTCGCGCTGGTCAAGCTGGCCGCGGGGCTCGTCGGTCATTCCTACGCGCTCGTCGCCGACGCAGTCGAGTCGCTCACCGACGTGGTCGCCTCGGCCATTGTCTGGCGCGGGGCGCATGTCGCAGCGATGCCCGCCGACGAGGACCACCCGTATGGCCACGGCAAGGCGGAGGCCGTCGCGGCCCTGATCGTGGCGCTCATGCTGATCGGCGCGGCCGTCGGTATTGCGGTCGAGGCCGTGCGCGAGATCCTCACGCCGCACGGTGTGCCGGCCGCCTTCACACTGTGGGTGTTGCTGGGGGTCGTCGTCGTCAAGGAGGTGCTCTACCGCCTCGCCCGGCACGTCGCGAGCCGCTTCCAGAGCGCCGCCGTGCTGGCCGACGCCTGGCACCATCGCAGCGATGCGCTCACGTCACTCGCGGCGGCGATCGGCATCAGCGTGGCCCTGGCGGGCGGCCCGGCTTTCGCGCCGGCCGACGACTGGGCAGCGCTGTTTGCGGCCACGGTCATTCTCTTCAACGCGGGTCGGATCTTGGTCGCCCCCGTCAACGAGCTGATGGACCGCCGGCCGACCGAGCTCATCGCGCAGGTCCGCGCCGTCGCCGCGCGCGTACCCGGCGTCGCCGCCATCGAAAAGGTGCACGCCCGCAAGAGCGGCGCCCGCTTCTGGGTGGACATGCACGTGCAGGTCGACCCGGAGATGTCCGTCCGTGACGCGCACGCACTCGCGCACGCAGTCAAGGACGGCGTCCGCGGGCAGCTTCCGGCGGTGGAGGATGTGCTCGTCCACATCGAGCCGCATCGGCGCTAGTCCCGCCGCCGACGCGCTGCGGCACGCCGACGCCGCCCGACGACCGGCGCCACGCTCTAAGGGCTTGGCTGTGTCGCGGCTTGCCAGCTGTGCAGCTTGGCCTGCCACTCGGCGGCCGCGACATCGTGCCCCTGGCCCGGCTCCGCTTCGTCCCAGGTCCGGTACAGTTCGACCAGATTCTCCGCCACCGTTGTGTTCACGCCCAGCGTTGAAGGCAGATGGATAGCGCCGCCGGCCGCCTCGAGCAGGTATCGCTCCGCCTCCGCAAGCCGCCCAAGCCGGTGAAGCAGCTTCCCTTTCTGGTTGACCGAAAGGAGTGTGTGATGGTGCGCATCGCCGTAAACACGGCGGCGAATCTTGAGGGCCTCGTCGCAGTGAAGCAGCGCCTCCTCGGTCCGTCCCATTTCGTCCAGCAGACCACCCATGTAAGTGACCGCCGCGATCGCAATGACGTGCTCCTCGGGTAACGTGCGACGGCTGATCTCCAGCGCTTGCGTGTGAAGCGACATCGCGTCGTCGAATCGGCCTTGCTCCTTGCACAGCAATCCCATCTTCAGAATCGCACTGATCGTCTTCGGATGCTCGTCGCCGTGCACGCGTCGGGCGAGCTCGAGATGCTCTTTCTGATACGCCGCCGCCTCCTCCAACCGCCCCATCATCCTCAGCAGGCTGCCCATGTTGCCGATCAGCGTGACGGTGCTCGAGTGTTCCGGGCCCAACGTGCGCCGAAACGTACCGAGCGCCTCCTCGTAATACGGTTGGGCCTCCTCCAGCCGCCCCAGCGAATGAAACAGGTGCCCCAGGTTGTTGATCGTGATCAGCGTCTCGCGGTGTTCGTTGCCCAGAATTCGGCGCTGCACGTCCAGCGCTGCGGTGAAGTGCTGAGCCGCCTCATCGTACCGCCCCATCGACTGGAGCAGGTTGCCCATCCCGCTGAAGGACTCGAGCGTGCGCGGGTGCCCATCACCCAGCACCCGCCGCCGGCCGCTGAGCGCCTCGTCGTAGAACTCCCTGGCCGCTTCCAACTGCCCCATCGACTTGTGCAGAAAGCCCATGTTGTTGAGCGAGTTGAGCGTGCGCGGATCGTCGTCCCCCAGAACGCGGCGGCGCGTTTCCAGCGCCTCCCGAAAAAAGACCAGAGCCTCGTCGTAGCGCCCCATCGATTGCAGCACGTAGCCCAGGTTGTTGATCGCGGTCAGCGTCTGAGAGTGCTCGTCACCCAGGGCGCGGCGGTTGGCCTCCACCGCCTCCCGGCAGCACGCCAGCGCCTCCTCGTATCGACCCGCGTGTTGCAGCAGGCTGCCCAGGTTGCTGAGAGCGGCGGCCGTCTCCGCATGATCCGGGCCCAGCACGCGCCGCCGTCCATCGAGCGCCTCCTGGAAGTACGGCGCGGCTTCATCGATCCGGTCCAGCTCTTCGAGCAGCAGCCCCATGTTGCTGACCGAAGCCAGCGTGTCCGGATGCTCGTCGCCCAGAATGCGCCGGCGAATCGCGAGCGCCTCGGACTGCGGTGCCAACGCCCTTTCGAGCAGCCCGAGACTCCTCATCGTCTCCGCCAATGTGTGAAGCAGGGCGGCCCGCATGAGCGGCTGCCGGGCGAACTGCTCGTCGATCGCCCGAGTCGCGCGCTCGAGTATGCTCCGCTCGAGAGTGTGGAGCGCGAAATCTGTGAAGTTCAGACCCGTCAGCCGCTGCTCGAGCTCCGCGGCCTGCGCGTCGGCCGCCGCGTCACTCCGGCCGGCGGCCAGTGCCGCCTGGCGAGAATGCTCCAGCAGGTCCTCGCGCATCCGCAGGCCCATCGATTCCACGTCGATACTCGAGAGCTGGGCCGCCTGAAACTCGGCCAGCCGCGCCGACTCCTCCCGCCGCTCCTCTGCAAGCTGCCACTGCGTCTCCGCTCGATTCGCTTCCCGCTGGGCCCGCACCGCCTGCCACACCGCCACGCCGAAGCCGATCAGCAGCGCACCGCTCACCATAACCGCCGCCACGACCGACCCGCGGTGCCGCTGAATCAGCTTCCGCAGGCGATACGCCCGGCTCGGGGGGCCGGCCAGCACCGGCTCACGGTCGAGGTAGCGGCGCAGCTCCAGAGCGAGCGCATTGGCCGTCGCATAGCGCCGCTCGCGATCCTTCTCCAGGCACTTCATCACGATCCAGTCCAGCTCACCGCGGACCTGACGTTCAAGTGCCGCGAGGTCGGTCCTCCGCCGGGCCGCGATCTCCGCCGGCGTAGCGCCGCCGTGCTCGGCCACCGGCTCGTTGCGGAATCTGGACAGCCGCACACTCGGTCGTGGCGGCTCCGCCTCGCGGATCATCCTCATCAGACCTTCGTAGTCCGCGCTGCGCAGCGTCGCGGAATCGAACGGAAGCAGTCCCGTCAGCAGTTGATACAGAATCACTCCCAGTGAATAGACGTCGCTGCGCGTGTCTACGTCCAGGCCGCCGCTGCCGGTCTGCTCCGGGCTCATGTACTCCGGTGTTCCGATCATCCGTCCGACCTCAGTGTGCAGCGTGCGGCCGGCGAGCGGAGCAGCCGTTGCCTTGGCGACTCCGAAGTCGATCACCTTCGGCAGGGGCCGGTCGTCGACCAAGCCGACCAGGATGTTGGATGGCTTGAGGTCGCGGTGGATGATCCCTTTCTGGTGCGCGTGCTGCACGGCGTCGCAGACTTGGATGAGCAGCTCGATCCGCTCGCGGATCGTCGAGCGGCGCTCGTCGCAGTGGTGGGAGATGTCCCGGCCGGGCACGTACTCCATCACGAAGTAGGGTTCGCCCTCGAGGGTCGCGCCGGCGTCGTAGACGGCGGCAACATTCGGATGGCTCATCAGTGCCAGAACCTGGCGCTCCTGCTCGAACCTGGCGAGCACTTCGCCCTGGTGCGCGTATCGGATGAGCTTGAGCGCGACGCGCCGCCGGAGTGGCTCCTGTTGTTCCGCGAGATAGACGGCGCCCATGCCGCCTTCGCCCAGTTGCCCGAGGATCTTGAACGGGCCGATGTGCTTCGGACGCTCCGCGCGCACCCCAATGCTGTCTAGCCGCAATACGCGCGCGGCCAGCCCTCCGCAGGTACTCGACGCAGCATCGAACCGATCGTGTTCGCGCAGCAAGTCGAGCACTTGTTCGCGCAGGTCCGCGTCGCTGCCGCACCTGGCTGTCAGCAGGGCCTCGCGCTCGGGTGGCGGACGCACCCGCGCCGCCTCGAATAGCGTCGCGATCTGCTGAAACCGGATCGGGTCCATTCGCGCGATTCTCCCAGGAGAAAGCGAGAACGGTCGGCCACACTCTCACGATTTCTCAGAATTCCTGCCGCATTCGCCGCCGGCCGGCCGCTCCTCGCTTCGCGAGCTGCGGTCTCGCAACCGCTTTCGAAGCCAGGCCCGTGCGACGTACCAGTCGGCCTCGGCGGTCTTGGGTGCGATCGACAGCGCCTCGGCCGCCTGATTAGAGGTGAGTCCGCCGAAGAAGCGAAGCTCGACCACACGGAACTTCCGCTCGTCCAGGCTCGCCAGCTCCTGAAGCGCTGATTCCAGATCGAGCAGGTCGACCTCCGGCGTCTCGGCGATCGCGTCGTCGGGCTCCAGCAGCGTTCGCACGCAGCCGCCCCCGCGCTTCTCGGTCAGCCGGGCGCGGGCGCTATCCACAAGAATCTGACGCATCGCAGTCGCCGCGACGGCTCGAAACTGAGTCGCGTGATCCCAGGTCAGACCGACGCGCTTTTCCAGCTTCAGGTAGACCTCGTGAAGCAGCGCCGTTGGCTGAAGCGTGTTGTCGCGCCGCTCACGGCTGCAGTAGATGGCCGCGACTTCCCGCAGTTCGTCGTAGAGCGTGGCGATCCACGTGGCCGCCCCGTGACGCGGCTCGTGGGCGCTGCGGGCGGCGGGTCTCTCGGCCGAAATCGGCTCGTCGCCCATGGCGGTGATCTCCGAGAAATCATCAGGGCCCGATAGGAGCGGCGATCGATATTCTCGCTTTCCTTTCGGGCCGACGTCAAGTGCCGAAGTCGGTACTGGCCCGCCTCAGTCACGGACTCACGCTCGTGCTGGCGGCCTGCGTCGCCTCAGCGCCGCGCGAATGCGAGGTTCCGGAGGAATTCGAAAAGGAGACACGCGATGACTCGACGAGCGGTATTTTTCGCGGCGATGGTCGTGCTCTCGGCCGCCAGTGCGTGGGCCGTACCATTCGGAATCGCCTTCACGTATCAAGGATCCGTCAGAAGCGCAGACACGCCGCTCAACGAGCCGGTGGATATGCGTTTCTCACTCTGGACGGCGCCGGTCGGGGGCGCACAACTCGGCGCCACCGTCGAATTCTCCGCGATCGCGTCGGCGCCCGTCGCCGTCGTCGACGGGCTCTTCACGGTCGACCTCGACTTCGGCACGGTCGAGCATTTCGACGGCCAGGACGTCTATCTCCAGGTCGCGGTCAGCGTTCCCGCCGGCAGCGGCGCGTGGACCACGCTCTCGCCCCGTCAGCGGGTGGCCCCGGCACCGTATGCGCTTCAAACGCGCGGGATGTTCGTGGACGACGCGCTGCGCGTCGGCGTGGGCGAAATCGAACCGGCCAGTCGGCTGCACGTGCAGCAAAGCGATATCGGCGTCGCGCCGGCTGACTTGCATCAGGATGACGTAGTCATCGAGGACAGCGACGCCGGACTGGGACTTTACAGCAACGCCGGGGGCCTGCGCGGCTCGGCCCTGCACTTCGGCCAGTTCAGCGGCGGCTTGCTCGACAACAAGTGGACCATCTTCCAGAACGTCAGCCAGGACGATCTGCGCTTCAAATGGGGTCCCAATGCCGACTGGACGACCAACCCGACGAGGATGATCCTTTCGGGAAATCCAGGCGCAACGCTGGACCTGTTCAATAACAACGGAAGCCCGACCGTCTCGCTTATCGGCGATCCCACCGGGGAGATCGTCCTGCGCGACTTCAATGAGACCGTAAGAACCCGCGTCGGTGCCGAGGACGCTGAGGTTTCGCTCTACAGCGGCAGCGGCGCGCCGCTGGCGCGGCTCTGGGGAACGATCGGCGACGAGGAAGGAACGCTCGAGCTCTTCAGCGAGCAGGACGGACTTCACATTCGTATGGAGGCGACACCCTTCGGCGGCGGCTTCATCGACACATGGGACGCCGGCGGAAACCGCGCGATCAGCCTTCAGTCCGACGCCGGGAACGGCGGCGCGCTGGCCTGGCTTTTCGACCGGAACGAGCGTGCCAGCATCGTCCTGGCGGCCGACGTCGGCGATCCCGGCGGAAGCCGGATCGGCATGCAGAATCTCGCCGGCGCGGAAACGCTCGAGCTCTTGGGCGGAGGCGACGCTAACAGCGGCGAGATCTACGTCCGCAACGACTTCGCGAATACCACCATTCAGCTCCGCGGCGATGAGGGCGGCCAGAACTCCGGCTTCATCGGAATTCTGAACCGCACCGGGCTTAACAACTTCAACGCCATCGCCATGGACGCGCTCGACGAGTTCGGCACCGGCGCGCGCATGTTGATGCGCTGTAGCGACGGCGGCACGACCGTCGAGCTGGACGCGGAAGACGGCGGCCACGGCGAGATCGCCCTCTGGGACTGCGACGGAAACCGCACCTTCCGCGTCTTCG
>CAZXUI010000012.1:66791-68530 GCA_964643885.1 uncultured Planctomycetales bacterium | reverse complement strand
ACTTCATCGTCCACGAGTTGGCCGGTGGGACGAGCAGCGCCACGTTCGACTACCGGGTCATGGCCAAGCGCGTCGGCTTTGAGAGCACGCGGCTCGAGCGCTTCGTGGAGGAGCCGGATCCCGCCGGCGACGCATTCATCGAGCCCGTCTCGAACGCGCCCCTGCCGCACGACGGCGAGGAAGACCTGACGGCCGAGTACGATCCGCGGCAGCGATAGGAAGAACCGGCGCCGCCGCAACGCGGGAACGCCCGCTGAGATTTCGCAAACACGCGCCCGAGCGACTCCGCTCGGGCGCTGTCACGTTCCACCCGGATCCGCCGCCGACTGATTCGTGCGGGGTCATCCCGCTCAAATCTACGGCCGCTGCGCGGGCATCCGCCCGGTCCCGCACGCTTCGCCTCGTCAAGCTCCGATAACTCGAGTCCAGGGGGTCAAACTGGTGTGCGCTGTTGACCTCTCTCCCGAGCCGACTCCGATCGACCCGCGTCACAGCCGCTCGGCCAGCACCTTCTGCGCCGCCGACACGCCCGCCCCCAGCTCGAACTTGTGACCCAGCTTGTACAGCACCTGCTCGAGCGCTGCGATCGCCAGCACCGTGTCCATCTCGTCCACGTAGCCCATGTGACCCAGCCGGAAGATTTTGCCCTTGAGATGGTCCTGCCCGCCGGCCGACTGGATGCCGAAACGCTGTTCCAGCGCGTTGCGGATGTCCTTGACCGTGATCCCGGCCGGAGGACACAGCGCCGTCACCGAGTCCGACGGCGACTTGGAGAACACGGGCAGCCCGATCGCCTGGCCGGCCGCACGCGTGGCCGCCGCCATCGCCGCAACGCGCTTCCAGACATTCTCAAGCCCCTCTTCCAGGAGGATGTCCAGCGCCTTGACCAGCCCGCGCACCAGCAGATGTGCCGGCGTGAAGGGCGTGTCAAACTCGGCCGCGCTCTTGCGCGCCTTGAGCAGATTCAGATAATACGCGTGCTGGCTCTTGTTCTTCTCGATCGCCAGCCACGCCTTCTCGCTGATCGCCGCGAAGCCCAGCCCCGGCGGCAGCATCAGCGACTTCTGCGACCCGGTGATCACCACGTCTACGCCCCAGTCATCGGGCTTCAGCGGCAGCGCCCCGGCCGACGTGATGCAGTCCGCCAGCAGCAGCTTGCCGGCCGCCTTCGTCACCTTGCCGATGCCTTCCAGGTCGCACTTCGTCGCGGTCGACGTCTCGCTGTGCACGACCATGACCGACGTGATGGCCGGATCCTTCTTGAGCAGGTCGGCCACTTGCTGCGGCTCGATCGCCGTGCCCCACTCGATCGCATGCCGCTCGACGCTGATGCCGTACTGCTCAGCGATCTCTCCCCAGCGCTGGCCGAACTTGCCGCCCTCGATCGTCAGCAGCTTCGTCCCGGGCCCGTGAATCCCGACGATGGCGCCCTCGGCCGCGGCCGTGCCGGAGCCGGTGATGATCAGCACGTCGTTCTTCGTGCACAGCACCTGCCGCAGCTTCTCGGTGGCCTGCTTCATGTACCCCTTGAACCAGTCGGTGCGGTGATGCTCGAATGGCCGGGCCATCTCCAGCAGGACTTCCTCGGGAACGGCACACGGCCCGGGCGTGAACAGGCGGATCTTCTTCATGGATAGCCTCCCTGGTGGGCGATCGGGGTCAGCGATGCGCCGCAAACACGCAATCTTACAGCCGCCGCGGAGGGATGCTACCGGGCGGGCGGGACGGCCGCGCTCCCC
>CAZXUI010000012.1:63678-66691 GCA_964643885.1 uncultured Planctomycetales bacterium | reverse complement strand
CCAGCCGCAACCCCTTACGGCCAATGGGGCTGCGCTTGACACGCGCGCGGAGGGTCCTAGAATTCAGCCGCGATCGGGCGCAGCCCCGTGGGCTCCGCGATACCCTCGCGCACCGCGGCGGACCGGCGGCTCCGTCAGTTTCCCCTGATCACTGAGCGGGCTGTTGCGGATCGGCCGTCTGTCACGAGAGGCAAGGGAGGATTCCCAGCAATGATCGAAGTGCATAACCTCTCCAAGTTCTACGGCCGCATCCGGGGCGTCGAGAACCTCTCCTTCTCGATCGCCGACGGCGAGATCGTCGGCTTCCTGGGGCCCAACGGGGCCGGCAAAACCACCACCTTCCGCATCCTAACCTGTTATCACCCCGCGAGTTCCGGTTCGGCGCGCGTGGCCGGTCACGACGTTTTCTCCGAGTCGCTCGCCGTGCGCCGCCAGGTCGGCTACCTGCCCGAGTCCGTCCCGCTCTACCCCGAAATGCGGGTGCGCGAATACCTGCGCTTCCGGGCCAAGCTCCGCGGCCTCGACCGCGCCGCCCGCGAGCGGAGTATCGCCAACGTGGCCGAGCGCTGCTGGATCCGGGACGTGATCAACCGGCCGATCGGCCAGCTCTCCAAGGGCTATCGCCAGCGCGTCGGACTGGCCGACGCCCTGCTGCACAACCCGAGGGTGCTGATTCTCGACGAGCCGACGGTCGGTCTGGACCCGGTTCAGATTCGCGAGACCGGCACGCTGATCCGCGAGCTGGCCCAGGCGCACACGGTCATGCTCTCCAGCCACATCCTGCCGCAGGTCGAGGCGACCTGCCGGCGGATGATCATCATTCACCGCGGCCGCATCATCGCTTCGGGCACGCTGGAGGAGCTGCGGGCGCGGGCGCGGGTGGAGGACCGCGTGATCGCGGAGATTCAGGCGCCGGTAGGGGAGCTTCGCAGCGCGCTCGAGCGGCTCGATGGGGTTCGCGTCGCGCATACGGAGCCGGTGGCCGGCGACGGCGTCTGGACGCGGGTCAGCCTGGCGGCGCGGGGGGGAGCGGGTTCGCCCGGCGGCCGCACCTCCGAGTCGGTCTTCCGGCTCACCGCGGAGCGAAGCTGGCCGATGCGCGAGCTGCGGCGCGAGGTGGCCCCGCTCGAGGAAGTATTCGTCCGTCTGATCGAAGGCGCGGGTGGGGCGGAGGGCGGCGGGGGCTCGCCGCGCAGCGGCGCGGCCGGCGCGAAGTCCGCTTCCCGCCCGCAGGAGAAGGTCCTGGCATGAGAAACACGGTCGCCATCATGCAGCGCGAGCTGCTCTCGCTCTTCTTCTCGCCGATCGCGTACATCGTGGTCGCGGGCTTCCTGCTGCTGACGGGCGTGATCGTGCTGGTTACCGGCACGTTCGCCCCCGGCCAGCCCGCCACGCTGCGTGAGGTCTTTCGCTTCACGCCCTACGTGCTGAGCATCATTATCCCCGCGATCGCGATGCGCACGATCGCCGAGGAGTATCGCAGCGGCACGATCGAGACGCTCGTGACCGCCTCCGTGACGGAGGTGCAGCTCGTGCTCGGCAAGTTCCTGGCGGCGCTGTTCTTCTACGTCGTCATGCTCGCCGGCACGCTGATCTACCTCGTGCTGATGATGATCTTCGGCCGGCCGGATATCGGCGCGTCGCTCTCGAGCTACCTGGGTCTGCTGCTGCTGGGGATGGCCTTCATGTCCTTCGGCGTATTCGCCAGCAGCCTGACGCGTGACCAGGTCGTCGCGTGGGTGATCGGCACAGTGCCGCTGATGCTCTTCGTCTGGTTCGCGGCGTACTTCGTGCAGACCGTCGAGGGCACCCTGCGGCTGATCTTGCAGTGCATCAGCGTCAACCAGCACCTGGATCAGTTCAACCAGGGACTGATCACGACCGAAGGAGTCGTCTTCTTCCTGGCGGTCACGGTTGTCTTCCTGTTCCTGAGCATCAAGGTTCTGGAGTCGCGACGATGGCGATAGCGCCCGCAATGAATGTCGGCAAGCGGCGGCTGGTCTACGGGCTCAACGTCGTCCTGACCTGCGTGCTGGCCCTTCTCGCAGCCGCACTCGTGGTCTGGGCTGCGGGCCGTTTCGGCGGCCGCGTCGATGTCAGCAGCCGCGGCGCCAACAGCCTCTCGCCGCGGACGATCGGCCTGATCCGGGAACTCGACACCGACGTCAAGCTGACCGGCCTGTATACGACGGCCCTCAAGGAGATCGACCCGCTCCAGGAGAAGCGCTTCGACCAGGTCGCCGACCTGCTGCGGCTCTACGAGACCACCGGGCGCGGCCGCATCATCGGCCGCATGCTCGATCCGAGCCGGGACGAGGCCCGCGTCCGCGAGACGCTGCTGGCCCTCGCCTCCAAGCCCGTCTACCAGGAAGAGACCAGGCCGCATCGCGAAGCGCTCGAGGCGTTCCCGGCGCTCAACGCCCGCATCGCCGAGCTCATCAACGCCGAGCTGACCGAGCTCGATCGCCTCGCGCAGTTGGACCCCGCCCTGGCCGGCGCGACGCAGCTCACCGCCCTGCGGCGCTCGCTCGACGACGCGCTCCAGCAGGCCCAGCGGACCGCCAAGGAGGTGCAGGAGTACCAGCAGGAGGAGATCCCGCGCTACGGAGCGGCGACCGGCGCGGCCACGGCCCATCTGACTGCGATCCAGACCGTCTTGCAGGGTCTCCAGGAGTGGATGTATCAGAACGGTGCGTCGCTGCCGGGCATCTCGCCCGATACGCAACGCCATTTCAAAACCGCCAAGGACCGATTCGCACCCCTGCTCACCGAAGTCGGCGAGCTGCTCTCCAAAATGCAGGGGCTCGAACGCGTCAAGCTCGAGGATCTCTACGATCGCCTGAGCCAGGGGCAGACCATCCTGGTCGAGACGGCCGACGGCGCCGAGGTGCTTGCGCTCGATGATGTCTGGCCCTATCGCATGGACCAGAACGCGCCCGCGCCGGCCGACGGAGACCCGCGCGAATTCACCGGCGAGCAGGCGGTCTCGTCGGCCATCCTGAAGCTCACCCAG
>CAZXUI010000012.1:0-63578 GCA_964643885.1 uncultured Planctomycetales bacterium | reverse complement strand
CCGCCGAGCGGCCTGGAGCCGGCGCAGCGCGAAGCGATCCTCGATGCGGTCGACCAAGCGGGCATGGCGATCTTCCTGGCCGGCTGGTCGCCGCCGATGGTCAGCGGCGGCAATCCCTTCGCGAGCTACCTCCGCGATCAGTGGGGCATCGCTGTGAAGAGCGAGTACATGGTCGCTCACTTCACTCCGCACCCCCAGAAGCCCGGCTTCTTCTGGCCGGTCCGCCGCGACGTGCCGCTGCTCACCGGCCAAGTCGTTCGCCTGACCGATCACCCGATCGGCAAGCCGATCCAGGCCCTGCCGCTCGGAATGTACATGGTGGCGCCGCTGGAGATCGTCGCCCCCGGGACGGAGGCAGCGGCCGATTCGGCCACGGCGTCGGCGCCGGCCGACGGCGCTGCGACGCGGCCCGCCGGCTCGCCGCCGCCCGACGTGAAGCGCGAGCCGGTCGTGGTCGTGGCCGAAACGGAGGACGTCTGGGCCAGCTCCGACATCATCCGCGTGATCAATCAGGACCTGCGCGTCGAGCAGGGAACGAAGCGCCGCGATGAGGACATCGCCCCGCCGTTTCCGATTGCCGTCGCGGCCACGCGCGGCGACGGCGACCGGATCGTCGTCTTCGGCAGCGAGCAGTTCGCGTCCGACGAGCTCGCCCAGGCGCGCGGCCTGACGTCGTCCGGCGGAGGACTCGTCCTCTACACGCTTTACCCCGGGAACAGTGAGTTGTTCATCAACGCCCTGCACTGGCTGACCGGCGAATCGAACCGCATTTCCGTCGGCGCCCGTGCGGCCGACGTGCCGCGGCTCGAGAGATTGAAGGAGGGACCGGCGGCCGTCTTCTGGCGCGTGTTCCTGGTCGGCATCTGGCCGGCGATTGCGCTGGCCGTGGGCGTCGGCGTCGCGCTCGCGCGGCGCCGCTAGTGCGATTGGTTATGCAATTGGTGAGTAGTCCCGCAACATGGGCAGCGCGGGCGTCTCGCCCGCAACTGGCCCCGAACTGCGTCCGACCGGTGCCCCGCGCTCTTTGAGCCGTGATGCAGTACTTACGACGGACATCACCAGCGCTCGGTTCGGAGGATTGAACGGCAATGAACTTCAAGACGACCATCGTCCTGCTCGTGCTGGTCGCAATCGGAGCAGCGCTCTGGTGGATGACTCCTCCCAACGTCCGCTCCGGCGACGCGGAGTCGGAGCCCGACACGGCCGCCGCCAGGCCGCGCAACATCCTCGATCCGCAGCCGGACCCGAACGAGATCACGCGCATCGAGATCGAGCGGACCGACGCGCCGCGGCTGGTCTTCGAGCGCTTGCCGGCCGAGCCGACGTCGCCCGACGCACCGCCGCCGCCCGCCACCTGGCGCATGCTTGAGCCGGTCGAGGCCGACACCGAAGGCTACATGGTCAACTCGATCGTCAGCACCTTTCTGAACCTCCGGGCTGAGTCGGTCCGCGATTCGACCGAGCTCAAGCCCGCCGACGCCGGCCTGAACAAGCCCGTGGCCACGGTGACGCTGATCGGCAAGTCAGACGAGCAGGAGAAGAGGTACGTCTTCAACGTCGGCCGCAAGGCCGTCATGGGCGCCGATACGTACGTGCAGCTCGCCGGAGACGGGAAGATCTACAGCGTGCGGCGCGATTTGCGGCAGGAGACGAGCAAAGAGGCGGACGAGTACCGCGCCAAGTCGCTCTCGCGCGTCCGCGTCGGCGAGGTGCGGAAGCTCGAGCTCGTGCACGACGGCCGCACCTATCAGTTCGCGCGCAACGACAGCGGCGACTGGATCATCGAATCGCCCGTCCGGGCCCACGCCGAGAATCAGAAGGTCCGCGACCTGCTCAATCAGATCACGCGCCTGCGCGTCGCGGAGTTTGTCGAGGACGCGCCCGCCTCGCTCGATCGCTTCGGCCTCGACCAGCCCTACCTGAAGCTGACCTTCACGACGCAGACCGAGAAGCTCGTCGCGCCCCAGACGCAGCCCGGCCAGGAGCCGGCCACGCCGCAGCCCGTCGTCGAGACGCAGACGCACACGTTCCTCTTCGGCGCGCACGCCGACATGCAGTCGCAGCATCGCTTTGTCAAGCCCGAAAGCGCGCCCTGGATCGCCACGCTGCCGGCCGGCGAGGTCGACAAGCTGGTGCCCAAGCTCGCCGAGCTGCGCGACCCGCGCGTCGCCCGCGTCCGCCAGGAGGATGTCACCCGGCTGGAGATTCAGACCGGCGGACAGACGGCCGTGCTGGAGAAATCCGCGGACCAGTGGCGCGGCAGCGGCGAGCTGGCGGAGCTGGAGATCGAGGCCGTCCGCGACGTGCTCCGCGCCGTGGAGGACCTGCGCGCCGTCGAGTTCATCGACGACCCGGCGACCGTTCCTGACGCCGGCGTCGACCAGCCGCGCGCGACCCTCAAGCTCACCGCCTCGGGCTCCGTCGAGCCGGTCGAGCTGCGCATCGGCGCGCCCACCGCCAGCGGACAGAACGCCTACGTGCAGGTCGCCGGCCAATCCGGTCTGCTGGTCGTCCGCGAGCAGCAGGCCCAGCGCCTGCTGGTCACGCCGCTGGCTCTTCGATCACGCGAAATCTTCGACTGTCAGCCGTCGGCGATCCGGTCGGTCACGCTCGAGCGCGACGGCCGCCGCTACGTTCTGCAGCGCGGCGATTCGGCCGGCTGGGAGCTGTCTGAGCCGCCGGACGCGCCGGCCGACGCGGTCAGCGCCCGCGAGCTCTCCAACGATCTGGCCCGGCTGCGTGCCCGCAAGGTCGTCGCCAGGGACGATTTCGCCGCCTACGGGCTCGACCAGCCGGCGATCACCATCCGCTTCACCGCCGAGGTCCCGCTGCCCGGCCCGCAGCCGGCGCCGGAGTCGCAGCCCGCCGACGCCCAGCCGGCGCAGACCACCGAGCACACGCTGCTCGTCTCGCGCCGCGAGAACGTCACCTACGCGCGCGCGGACGACGCGCCCTACGTCTTCGAGCTCGACGAGACCGTCTATCGCGTGCTGACGCAGGAGCTGATCGAGCGCAAGCTCTTCGACTTCGCCGCCGAGGATGTTCAGCGCATCCGCGTCGACTCGACGGGCGGCACGGTCGAATTCGCGCGGGTGGATGACGGCTGGGAATACGTCCTCGATCCGACCGTCGCGCTGGCCAAGGCGAAGCTCGACGAGTTCGCGGGCGAGCTGGCCGCGATGCGGGCGGAGCAGTTCATCGCCTACGGCCCGGACGAGCAGGCCCTGGCGGCGTTCGCCGACGCGCCGGCGACGCTGACGCTTACGCTCACCGAGGACCGAAAGGTCACGCTCAAGCTCGCCCAGCGCCGCCCCGGCGAGCTGCCGCTCCGCGCCGGCTGGGTCGAGAAGCAGCGCGCGTTCGTTCTCCGTCAGGCGGATGTCGAGAAGATCATGCGCGGCCTGGAGCAGTACATCGCCGCGCCGCAGGAGCCGGCCCAGGCCGCACCGCCGCGCGGAGTGCCGCAGCCCGTTCCTTGATTCCCTCGCCCACGTCTCAGCCGCGCGCCCACGCCGCCAGGCGCTCCACGCCTTCGATCAGATGGCCGCAGCACTCGCTCAGCGCGTCGGCCGTCAGTGGCGAGTCGAGCGGCGACTGCTGGCTGATCTGCATCGCCGCCGCACCGTCGAAATCCACGAACGCAAGCCGCGCGCTCAGGTCCCCCCGCGAGCGGCCGAACGCGCTTCCCGCCAGAACGGCCACACCCGTCTCTTCCAGCAGCTTGGCGCACAGCGAATTCGCATCCGTCACGCCGCACGCCGCCAGCCGCTCCTTCAGCGGCGAAAAATCCAGAAACAGATAGAACGCGCCCTCCGGCTCGTGCAGCCGAATGCCCGCGTCGAGCAGCGGCGGGCAGATTCGCGCGGCCAGCGCCCTCAGCACCCGCCGCGCGTGCCGCAGATAGTCCTGCACGTCATCCTCCAGCAGAAACGCCCGGATCGCCGCGTGCTGAATCGGCGCGCTGACCGACGTGTACGTTTCGCTCGCGACCGTCGCCAGCGAATCGGCCAGCCAGCCGAGCTGCCGCGGAAACGTGAAGGTCCCCAGCCGCCAGCCGCCCGCGCCGCACCACTTGGAGAGACCCGAGCTGACGATCGTCCCCTCAGGATAGAACCGCGCGATCGAAACGTGCTTGCCCTCGAAATGGAGCTGGCCGTAGATCTCGTCCGACAGCACGATCAACTGATATCGCCGTGCGACCTCCGCGATCTCGCGCAGCTCCTTCTCGCTGTAGGTCAGCCCCGTCGGGTTGCTCGGATAATTCAGCACCAGCAGCCGCGGCCGCAGCCGGTCGTTCGTCCGGTGCAGCGACGCATCGAGCTGCTCGGCCGAGACGTTCCAGCGCGTCTCGAAGCTCGAGTGCATCCGGCTCACGCGCCGCCCCAGGATGCGCGCCTGCGGCCAGTAGCTCACCCAGCACGGCGGCGTCAGCAGAATCTCGCCGTAATACACAAGCTGAACCAGGAACATCAGCTCCTTCGAGCCCGGCCCGACGAGCACGTCTTCCGGCCGGCACTCGACGCCGTCGGTCTTGTGGTGATACGCCGCCACCGCCTCGCGCAGCGCGGGCAGCCCGCGCACCGGCAGGTAGTCCTTCTGCGGCGCCGCCTCGCGCAGCGCCTCGACCACCGAGTCGGGCACCGGGAAGGGAGACTGGCCCAGGCCGAAGTCGTAGACCTGCCGGCCCTGCTGCCGCAGCGCCCGGCACTGGTCCTTGATCGCCAGCGTCGCCGACTGGCCCATGCCTCGTACGTTGAGATTGAGACTGACGGGTTGTTGATCGTCCATTCCGGGACCTTTGCTCGCGGCCGGCGCACAGCTTGTCCGCTGATCGTGCGGCTGACAAGTGGGAACGGAAGATCGCCGCCTACGCCCCGCGCTCAGAGCCGGCCGCCGCCGTCACGGTCCGCCCCGCCGCGGCCGGTTCGCCCGCCGGGCGTCGCCGCCGCCGCCGCCGCGAAACGGCCAGCGAGAGCTTTCGCAGCAGGTCGCTCAGCGTCGCGACCTCACCGGGATCGAAGACCGCCAGAAACTCGCGCGCCTCGTCCAGCCGCGCCGCGACGGCCCGATCGACGAGTTCCCGGCCGCGATCCGTCAGTCGGATCAGCACACCGCGCCGATCGGACGGATCCGGCTCACGCTTTACCAGACCTGCTTCTTCCAGGCGATCAATGCGGTTCGTCATCGCGCCGGAGGAGAGCGTGACGGATTTCATCAGGTCGGTGGGGGAGAGGCGAAAAGGCGGCCCCGAACGTCGCAGCGCCGCGAGCACGTCGAACTGCCAGAGCGAGAGGCCGAAGTCGGCCAGCGCCGCGTCCGCTCGGCTTTCCAAGTGCTTATATAGACTAAGAATACGGCTGACCACGCCCAGCGGTGTCGCATCGAGATCAGGCCGCTCTTGGGCCCATTGCGCGATGGCCGTGTCCACGAAATCTTGCTCCACGTAAACAAGTGTACATTTGAGATTGTTCATGTCAAGCTACTTGACATAAAACTTCATGTGAGATATCTTCATATAGAGAGATTGGCTCACAGGGTGATCGGTGCGCCCGTGGGGCAGGACGAGTGCGGCCGTCAGGGACCGGGCTTCGCGCCAGTCCGCAGGTGCCGCGATTGACCTTTACACGCCAGGCGCGGAGGTGCAAGGCCATGATCAGCAGCACAAATCACGCGGCGCCCGGCATGGATGTCGCCCGCGCACCCGCCGGGCACGACGCGCCGGCGGCCGAGAAGTTCCACGCCGTCACCCGTTCGAACGTCTCCAAAACGCCGCAGTGGGAGCGGCTGAGTGCTTCGCTGCGCGAGGCGGTGGAGGTCGTCTCGGCCGTGCTGCCGTTCCGGACGAACCACTACGTGATGCGCGAGTTGATCGATTGGGACCGGGTTCCGCATGATCCCATCTATCAGCTCACCTTCCCGCAGCGCGGCATGCTCAGTGATCAGGATTATGCCCGCATGGCGCGGCTGATCCGCGATGGAGCGCCGAAGGAGGCGATCTCGGCGGCCGCGAACGAGATTCGCCTCAGCCTGAATCCGCACCCCGCCGGCCAGATGACGCATAACGTGCCGGTCTGGCGCGGCCAGCCGCTGCCGGGCGCACAGCACAAGTACCGCGAGACGGTCCTGTTCTTTCCCAGCCAGGGCCAGACCTGCCATGCCTACTGCACGTTCTGCTTCCGCTGGGCGCAGTTCGTCGGCATGGAGGACCTCAAGTTCGCCAATAACGAGGTCGAGCAGCTCGTCGGCTATCTCAAGGAGCACCGCGAGGTCAGCGACGTGCTCTTCACCGGCGGCGACCCGATGATCATGTCGACGCGAGCGCTGCGGACCTACATCGAGCCGCTGCTCGGCCCGGGGCTCGAGCACGTTCAGACCATCCGCATCGGCACCAAAGCGGTCGCCTACTGGCCGCAGCGCTTCGTCAGCGACCGCGACGCCGACGACGTGATGGCCCTCTTCGAGCGGGTCGCCGCGGCGGGCAAGCACCTGGCCCTGATGGGGCACTACAGCCACCCGGTGGAGCTGCGGCCGAAGATCGCACAGGACGCGATCCGCCGTATCCGCGCGACCGGCGCGAACATCCGCATGCAGAGCCCGGTGATCCGCCACGTCAACGATGACGCGCGGGTCTGGGCCGACATGTGGCGGACCGGCGCACGGCTCGGCTGCATTCCCTACTACATGTTCGTCGAGCGCGACACGGGCGCCCGCAACTACTTCGAGCTGCCGCTGGCCCGCTGCTGGCAGATCTTCCACGACGCCTACATGCGCGTCAGCGGAATCGCCCGCACCGTCCGTGGTCCCTCGATGTCCGCCTTCCCGGGCAAGGTGCACGTGCTCGGCACGACCCACGTGGGCGGCCAGAAGGTCTTCATGCTGGAATACCTTCAGTGCCGCCAGCCGCAGCTCGTGCGGCGGCCGTTCTTTGCCAAGTTCAATCCGCGCGCGTCGTGGTTCGACCAGCTCGAGCCGGCCGGCGACGCCGACCGCGAGTTCTTCCCGGACAACTGGTCCACGCAGACCGGCCGCCTGGTTCACCTGGGACGTGCGTTGCCGATGGCCGGTGCCTGAGGGGGCAGCTACGATCCAGCGCTCGAATCGGGCGGCGTACCGCGGAGTCGTCACGGACCGCGCGGCGCGCCGCATGTCTCGAACGAGCCTCCCTGCCGCGGTTGTCGCGGCGGAGAGGGACGCCCCAGACGAGAGTGACGCACCATGGATATCTCCGACTACAAGGACTTCGAAAAGCGGATCAACCTTCGCCAGCTCCGCCTGCGCGACTACGAGACGGTGGTCGACCTTCAGCGCCGCTGCTTCCCCGGCATGAAGGGCTGGACGCGCGACCAGTTCGAGAGCCAGATTCGAATCTTTCCCGAGGGCCAGCTCTGCATCGAAGTCGACGGCAAGATCGTCGCCTCCTCCAGCAACCTGATCGTCGACTTCGAGCACTACAGCGAGTGGCACAACTGGCGCGAGATCTCCGACAGCGGCTTCATCCGCAATCACGACCCGGCCGGCGACACGCTCTACGGCATCGAGGTCATGGTTGACCCCGACTTTCGCGGCCTGAAGCTCGCCCGCCGGCTCTACGACGCCCGCAAGGAACTCGCCCGCCGCAAGAACCTGCGCCGCATCATGATCGGCGGCCGCATCCCCGGCTACGGCCAGCACGCCGACAAGATGTCCGCCCGCGAGTACGTCGAGCAGGTCATGAGCCGCAAGCTCTACGACCCCGTGCTCACCACGCAGCTCGCCAACGGCTTCGTGCTGCGGCGGCTGATTCCGGACTACCTGCCTTCGGACTCCGATTCGCGCGGCTACGCGACCTTCCTCGAGTGGACGAACCTGGAATTCCTCGAAGACCCGACCCGCCGCCTGCACGCCGTCTCGCTGGTGCGCATCTGCGTCGTGCAGTACATGATGCGCCGCATCCGCGAGTTCGAGGACTTCTCGCGCCAGTGCGAGTTCTTCACCGACGTCGCCTCCGACTACCGCTCCGACTTCGTCGTCTTTCCGGAGCTGTTCACCACGCAGCTTCTTTCGCTGATCCGCGTCAAGCGGCCCGGCGCCGCAGCCCGAAAGCTGGCCGAATACACCCCGCGCCTGCTCGATCTCTTCAGCGGCCTGGCCATCAAGTACAACATCAACATCGTCGCCGGCTCGCAGTTCTCCGTCGAGGACGACAAGCTCTACAACGTCTCCTACCTCTTCCGCCGCAACGGCGTGATCGGCAAGCAGTACAAGATCCACATCACGCCCAACGAGCGCAAGTGGTGGGGCGTGACGCCCGGAAACCGCGTCGAGGTCTTCGAGACCGACCGCGGCAAGATCTCCATCCTGATCTGCTACGACATCGAGTTCCCCGAGCTCGGCCGCATCGCCGCCGCCAAAGGCGCCAACATCATCTTCGTCCCCTTCAGCACCGACGAACGCTACGGATACCTGCGCGTCAGCCGCTGCGCCCAGGCCCGCGCGATCGAGAACCAGCTTTACGTCGCCACTGCCGGCACCGTCGGCAACCTCCCCTTCGTCGAGAACGCCGACGTGCACTACGCCCAGTCCGGCGTCTATACGCCCTCCGACTTCCCCTTCGCCCGCGACGCCATCGCCGCCGAAACGACGCCCAATATCGAGACCCTCGTGATTCACGACGTCGACGTCGAGGTGCTCCGCCGCCACCGCCAGAGCGGAACCGTCCGCACCTGGCTCGACCGCCGCAAGGACCTCTACACCATCGTCTACCGCGACGGTGTCGACGGGCCGACCGAGATCTGACCCCGCCCCGACCTTGGGCCGGACTGCAAACATGTTCGACGCGACCCGGCGCCCGAATCTGCTCGCGAGCTTCGCCGGCCGGAGGGCGCTGTTCGCCGCGCTCTACTTCAGCGAGGGCGCTCCCATCGGATATATCTGGTGGGCGCTGCCCACGCGCCTGCGCGCGGCGGATGTTCCCGTCGAGCAGGTCACGGCGATCACGTCCCTGCTCGTGCTGCCCTGGGCGCTCAAGTTCCTCTGGGCGCCGCTGGTCGACACGGTCCGTACGCCGCGCTGGACGCTCCGCTCGTGGATCATCTCGATGCAGCTCGCGATGGGCCTGCTGCTGCTGCCGATTCTCTTTCTCGACCTCGCCGCCGACCGCAACGCGGTGCTCGTTTTTCTGATGCTGCACGCCTTCGCCGCCGCCACGCAGGACGCCTCCGTCGACGCCCTCTGCGTCCAGAGCGTGCCCGGGCAAGAGCGCGGCCGCATGAACGGCTGGATGCAGTGCGGCATGCTGGGCGGGCGGGCGATCTTCGGCGGGCTGTCGCTGGCGGCCGAGCGGTACCTCGGCCCGGCCGGTGTCGTCGTCATGCTCGTACTATGCGTGTGGTGCTCGACGCTGCTGGTCGCGCTGTTCGCCCGCGAGCTGGCCCTGCCGGTGGCTCTGTCGAGCGGCGGTGCGGATGTGTCCCCGGGTAGGGCCCTGCTCTGGCGGGCTCACGCCTTCACCGCCACGCTTTCCACCGTGCTGAGAAAGCCGCGCACGTGGCTCGGCCTCGCGTTCGGCGCCGTCGGCGGAGTCGCCTTCGAGTCGGCCGGCGCCGTCGCCGGACCGATGCTCACCGATCACGGCGCCGACACCGAGACGGTCGGCTGGTTCTTCGCCATACCCGTGGTCGGCGGGATGGTCACCGGAGCGCTCGTCGGCGGGTTTCTCGCCGATCGCTTCGGCCGCAAGCTCACGGTCGCTGCCCTGGCCCTCGCGATGGGCGCGAATCTGTTCCTGCTTTCGCTGCTCGGCGCGGGGGAGGGCGGCCCGCTCGCGCCCGTCATCGTCGCCATGTCGCTGATGTACCTGCTTGCCGGCGCCTTCACAGCCTCGAGCTATGCCCTGTTCATGGACCTGACCGACCCGCGCCTCGGTGCGACCGAGTTCAGCGCCTTCATGGCCGCGACCAATGTCTGCGAGATGGGGTCCGCCCGCCTGGCCGGCAAGCTCAGCGGCTCGCTCGGCTACCCGGCCGCATTCGCCGCGATCGCCCCTTTGACGCTGGTCGGCATGGTGATCGTATTGCTGATCCGCCTGCCGCGAGCCGCGCCGGCGCGTGCGCCGAATGGTGATTGACCCGCGCCCGCATCTGCGCCGGAAAGCCTCACAACCTCACCGGCTCAGCACCGGGGCCTGACGACTCCTCGTCGCGCGCTTCCCCGGCCGCGCAGGCCTCAATAGTGTGGCGACACAGCCGGACGTAGCCACTGGACGCGAAGCCGGGGATAGCCACTGGACGCGAAGCCGGGGATAGCCACTGGACGCGAAGCCGGGGTAGGATGATACGTACGGCCCGACGACCGGCCCCCGCGCCGGCCGCGCGGCATAACCCGGCGCCCGTAGCTCAGCAGGATAGAGCATCGGATTTCTAATCCGACGGTCGGGGGTTCGAGTCCCTCCGGGCGCGATCGTGCAATCCCGTCCGCCCGCGCGACGGTTAACGTGGCGCAAGTGGTTTATGCGAAACCGGTTGCGAAAATCTGCGAAATTTGCGCGGCCGGACTGGAAATCGGCCAAGCCGCGGACCTATAGTCTAGTGGCGTATACCTCCGTGTTTTTGCTGGGGAGCCGAAAGACGGTGGTGCCGCAGTCCATTCCTTTCTAGGGAGCCGAAAGGAAGGAAGCACGGACTATTTACCGGGGAAAGGCCGGCCATCGAGCCGGCCTTTCTCATTTAACCGCCAGAAATAAAACCACTTACGATCCGCCTCGCGCTCCGCCAGGCCGCCAGGCCGCCGGGCCGCCCCCGCCGGGCCACCCGAAACGCCCGGCGTTCCGTTTCGACACGCGAGCTCAGCCCGCGTCGGCCGACCGTCGGCACGGGCCGAAGAAGTCGTCGGGGAAAGCGACGGCAGGGGGGTAGGAACGCCCAGGTGACGGCGCGCCGTCAGTGAGGGATAGACGTTGCGGCCGACGGCGTCCGCCGACAAAAGCACGAGGCCGCCCCGGATAGTCCGAGGCGGCCCCGTCTTGTTCTGCGACACTTCGCCGGCCCCGAATCGCCGCCGATCCTCGGGCGATCCGCGGCCGGGTCGTCATCTCGCTACGGCTGGCAGCCGTAGTCGCCGAGCAGCGTCACCAGGTCGTTGAAGTCGGTGTCGCCGTCGTTGTCCAGGTCGCCGCCGGCATTGATGCCGTACGACGCCAGCAACGCGACCAGGTCGTTGAAGTCCGTGTCGCCGTCGCCGTCGACGTCGCCGTCGCAACCGGTCGCGCCGCAGTCGACGCCCACGACCTGAACGTCATCCACCGCGGCCTCGACGATCGACTCGACGCCGTAATCCGACGCGACGAAGCGGACCTTCACGGTCGCCGTCGGCGTCACGAAATCCGAGACGCGGAAGCGACTGAAGAACCAGCCGCCCGACGTGCCCTCGCCCGCCGGCCCGACCGTCTCCACATTCGTCCACGTCGTGCCGTCGTCGTTGCTCACGTCGACCTCGAAGACGTCCTCGTTCGGGCCGAAGCTGGCGTCGTTCGAGTACCAGCGCCAGTAGCTGATCTCCGCGGCCGGCGCCGTCGAGACATCCAGCGTCGGGCTGGTCAGCGTGGTCTTGCCGTTGTCGACGTCGTTGGCGCCGATCGCCAGACCCGCACGCCAGTCGGTCACCCAGCACAGGGTGCCGCCCTCGGTGTGGTCGTCGCCCGGCTGAGCGGCCGTCGGCTGCGGATCGCCGCGCATCCAGCGTCCGCCGGTCGCGTCGTCGTCCGGCGCCGCATCGGACCAGCCGAGGTCCGTCTCGAAATCATCATCCAGCACGGTCACCAGCGCGATCGCCGAGCGGGCCTGGTAGGCCAGCGCCGGCGCCGTCTCCGGGTCGGTCGGCGTCTGGCCGCTGATGGTGTCGACCGCGAAGTAGAACTCGACCGTGTCGCCGCAGGTCTGCGCGGGGATGGTCGCCACGTAGGCGTTCCCGCCGCTGTGGCTCATCGCGCTGGAAACGAACGCGCCGCCGTTGACGCTGTACCAGATGGCCGCCGTGCTGGGCACCGGCGCGTCGCCGACCGGGACGATGTTGACGTCGATCGCCGTCGGATCCGTCGGCGAGAGCACCGTCGGCAGGCCGTTCGGGTATTCCCACGTGACCAGCGTCACCTCCGGGCAGTCGATGCTGTGCCCGCCGAACGCGTGGCAGATCTCCTCGTAATCCGGCGTCCCGTTGGCCAGGTTGCCGTCCGTGTCATTGATCGTCAGCACCTCGATCGCCGTCTGCGGATGGGCCGAGTTCGCCCCGATTCCGCCGATCGTGATCAGCGACCAGTCCACGTGGAGCTGCTGCGCCAGGGCCAGCCCGGCCGCACCGTACTTGGTGTCGTAGTTCTCTCGCAGCGTCCACCACACGCCGCCCAGAATCTGGCCGCAATAGTGCGAGCCCGACTGCGGGCAGGGGTACTGCACGTTGGCCGCATCCGGGTAGCGGATGTAGCCGCCGGAGGTCGTGAAGAAGCGGGCGATGATCGGGTCGTCATACAGCAGCATCGCGCACACGTCGCTGTAGCCCTCGCCGAACGCACCCTGCGAGAGGAACAGGCGATTGACGATGTGGTGGCCGTACTCGTGCGCCACGACCGTCGTGTACGCCGTGTTGTTGCAGCCGCCGCCCGCCCGGAAGAAGTTGATCGAGCTTCCGTCGTAGAACGCGTTGCAGGTCTGATTCAGGTTCACGTTCGCCCGCAGCGACGTGTCCAGGCCCGTGAACGCCGGCGCGCGGTCCTTGAAGTAGTTGTGGATGTGCATCCCGTGAATGAACGCGTTCACCTGCGCCGTCGGATACTGCGACGGCGTCGTGTTGAAGACGAAATCGAACGGGCCCGGCGGCGTGCCGTTCAGGCTCAGCGACAGCTCCGTCGACGCCTGGTCGTCGATCCACACCCAGCGCCCGTCGCCGCTCTGCGGCCCGAGCTTGGTCGTCACCGTCACGGCCGTCGTGCCCGCGTTGGTGATCGTGAAGTTGCCGTCGCGGTCCGCGTAGGCCTGGTTGCCACCCGTGATCCGCACGCGGATTTCGGGGATCGACATCAGCACCGGCGGGTTGCTGGCCATATCCGGCAGCAGGCCCGGCGAGCCGTAGCCCTTCACGGTGCCCTGAACGTCTGTGTGCACGACCTCGTTGCGAACGTGGACCAGCCCGCCTGAGGCGGCATTCACGAAAAACGTGTACTTCTCGCGGTGCTCCAGGTCCGGCTGCTCACCGACGAACTTCCACGTCAGCGCCGCCGGTGCCGGCTCCGATTCGCCCGCGAAGACCGCCAGCTCGGCATCCGACCAGAGCGGCAGATGCTGATACTCAGGCAGCGCCGCGACCGACTGGATCGCGTCCTCCGCGTGAATCTGAATCGGGGCGAAGCCTTCAGCCGGCGGCATCGCCAGCCGCCCGGCCACGTACACGACCGAGTTGGCCAGGTCGTTGTTCACCAGCACGCGGGCGATGCCGTACTCGACCGGCACGCCCTCGATGAACTGGTTGTAGCCGAACACGGTGAAGCGCCCCTGGCCCGCCTCGCCGGAGAAGCTCGGCGCCAGCTCGAGCTCGCCCACGCCGAACGCCGCGCCGTAATTCGTCAGCCACAGCGCCGCCGCCTCGTCCGCAGTCTGCCCGGCGTTCATCGGCGACCCGTAGAACGCCAGCGGCCGGCCGTCCAGAAGCTGAACCTGAACGCCCGGAAAGTCCGCCAGCAGTTGCTCGGCCGCCAGCGGCAGGGGGTTCACGGAATCGGAGGCGGCCGCAGCACCGAGCCCGAGTGCAAGGGTCAGTGTGGTCGCCATTAGCCCGCGCGGTAAGTGTCGCATCAACGTCTCTCCTTGAGTGTCGCTCGTCTCGGCTGGCTCGCCAAAGCCCTAAGGTGTATCAGTCGCGATTCTTTTTGCCGGCCGACGCGACACCGGAGGGTGCGCGGAAACCAGCGGAAGGGGCAGGAAATCCGACGACTGCCAGATTCAGTATAGCCGGGTCGCCCGGCCGATGCACGCCCCGAACCGGCCGGAATCGGCCGGCCGGCCCGGCAGCGTCCGAAAAAGTGGCGGGGCCGCCGGCGGTCACCGGCAGCCCCGCGGGATTACGTCTCAGGTGTCAGGCACCTGCCCGCGACGGCGGGCGGACGCGACGCCTACTGGCAGCCGTAGTCGCCCAGCAGCGTCACGAGGTCGTCGAAATCGGTGTCGTTGTCACCGTCGAGGTCGCCGCCGTTGCCGACGCCGTACGCCGCCAGCAGCGTGACCAGGTCGTCGAAGTCCGTGTCGCCGTCGCCGTCGACGTCACCGGCACAGCCCGTCTGGCTGCAATCCGGGGCGATGACCAGGAAGTCATCCACCGCCGCCTCGACGATCGAGCCCGAGCCGAGGTCCGAAGCGATGAAGCGCACGCGGACGTCGGACGAGAGCGAGACGAAGTCTTCCACCGGGAATTCGTGCTGGAACCAGCCGCCGTTGGTCTCCGGGCCGGTCGGGCCGACGGTCTCGACCCGCGTCCAGGAGCCGCCGCCGTCGTTGCTCACGTCCACCACGAAGATGTCCGCGTTCGGCGAGGCGCCCTGCGTGTTCGAGTACCAGCGCCAGTAGCTGATTTTCACACCGCTCAGGCCGGCCAGATCGAGGGCCGGGCTGGTCAGCGTCGTGCTGCCGTTGTCGACGTCGAACTCGCCGATCGAGCTGCCGGCGCGGTAGTCCGTCACCCAGCACATCGTCCCGCTGGGCGAATGATCCGAGCCGGGCTGGGCGGCCGTGGCCTGCGGAACGTTCCGCGTCCAGCGGCCGGTAGTCGCATCGTCGCCCGCGGCGACGCCCGACCAGCCCAGGTCGCTCTCGAACGCGTCGTCGAGCACGGTGATCAGCCCGTTGGCGCTGATCGTCGAGAAGGACGCGGCCGGCGCATTCGACGGATCCGTCTCCTGCCCGCCGCCCTCCACGTCGACCTGGAGGTAGTAGTTGATCGCGCTGCCGCAGGTCAGCGGCGGAATCACCGCGTCGTACTCGTTCGCCGCGACGCGGATGATCTGCGCGCTGTTGAACGGGCCGCCGTTGACGCTGATGAAGAACTGGGCCGAGTTGTCGACCGGCTGGCCGCTGACCGGCACGATCAGCACGCGGATATTCGTCGACTGCGTCGGCGAGACGCTGGCCGGCTGGCCGTTCGGATACTGGAAGTCGACCAGGTTCACCTCGGGGCAGTCGATGCTGTGCCCGCCGAAGGCGTCGCAGATCTGATCGTAGTCCGGCGTTCCGTTGCCCAGGTTGCCGTCGTCGTCGTTGACGGTCAGGTATTCGATCGCCGTCGTCGGGTGGGCCGAGTTGTTGCCCTGCCCGCCCAGCGTGATCAGCGACCAGTCGACGTGGAGCTGCCGCATCAGGTCCAGCCCCGCCGCGCCGTACTTCGTGCCGAAGTTCTCGCGCATCGTCCACACCACGCCGCCCAGAATCTGGCCGCAGTAGTGCACGCCCGACTGCGGGCACGGGTACTGCACGTTCTCGCCGTCCGGGTCGCGGACGAAACCGCCGCTCGTGAAGAAGTTGCGGCCGATGATGTCGTCGTCATAGAGCAACATCGAGCACGTGTCGCTGTAGCCCTCGCCGAACGCGCCCTGGGCCAGGCCCAGGCGGTTGACGATGTGGTGGCCGTACTCATGCGCCACGACGGAACTGTACGACGTGTTGTTGCAGCCGCCGCCGGCCGCGAAGAAGTTGATCGAGCCGCCGTCATAGAACGCGTTGCACGTCTGCGACAGGTTCACGTTCGCCCGCAGCGACGTGTCCAGCCCCGTGAACGCCGGCGCGCGGTCCTTGAAGTAGTTGTGAATCAGGTTCGTGTTCACGAACGCGTTTACCTGCGCCGTCGTGAACTGCGACGGCGCGACGTTGAACGTCAGATCGATCGGGCCGGGCGGCAGGCCGTTCTGGCTCAGCGACATCTCCGCCGCCGCCTGGTCGTCGACCCACACCCAGCGCCCGTCGCCGACCGACGGTCCGACTCTCGTCGTCACCGTCACGGTCGTCGTGCCGCCGTGCGGAATCGTGTACGTGCCGTCTCGGTTCGAGTAGGCATTGTTGCCGCCGGTGATGCTCACGCGAATCTCCGGCATCGGCAGCAGCACCGGCGGATTGCTCGGAATGTCCGGTAGCGTGCCCGGCGTCGCGTAGCCGCGGACGTTGCCGTTGACGTCCGTGTGCACGACGTCGTTGCGCACGTGCCGCAGCGCGCCGCTGGCCGCGTCCACGAAGAACGTGTACTTCTCGCGCTGGTTCAGGTCCGGCTCTTCGCCCACGAACTTCCACACCACCGCAGCCGACGAGCGTTCATCCTCGCCCGCGAACACCGCCAGCTCCGCATCGGACCAGACCGGCAGATGCGCGTACTCCGGCAGCGACGAGACGGACTTGACCGCCGCGTCCGCGTGAACCGAAACCGCCGCCAGCCCCCCCGCCGGCAGCGGCGCGAACCGGCCGGCCGCGTAGACCACCTGGTTGCCGATGTCGTTGTTCACCAGGATGCGGCCGATGCCGTATTCGACCGGCAGGCCGCCCAGGTACTGCTGATAGCCGAACACGGTGAAGCGGCCCTGGCCGATCTCACCGCTGAAAATCAGCTCCAGCTCCAGCGGCTCGACGCCGAACGCCGCCCCGTAGTTCGTCAGCCACAGTTCCGCCGCTTCCTCGGGCGTCTGGCCCCCAACCATCGGCGCGCCGTAGAAGATGATCGGCTGGTCGGCGTAGAGCTGTACCCGCGCGCCGGGATAGTCGACCAGCAGTTGTTCGGCCGCCAATGGCAGCACGTTCGGTTCCCCGGCCATCGCCGCCGCCGACAGCAGCAGCGCGACGACGGCACCACTCAAGCTCCCGAGCAGCTTGCGCATCCGCATCCTCCTCTATTCCTGAATAAATCAGAAGCTGTGGCTCGCAGGCAGAGCGTAACTCACTAAAGTCTGTCGGACGACCGGCCGTACCCCGGAACGGACTGCGATAAGGGCGAATCAGCAGGTGGAGACGCTCTGCCGGACAAGGCGAAGTATAGCGGGGGCCGTCGCTCGATGCACCCGCGAGAGGGATATTTTTCGGGACGTTTTTCAATGATTGACGCGAGCACGTCCGCTAACGCACCGCCTCGGAATGCTCGCACTCGAGCGTCCGCACCAGGAAGCTCGTCACCGCCGGCAGCATCGCATACGAGTCCTTCGAGCCGAAGGAATACCCCCAACCATGGCCGGCCGGAACACTTACGACCGCGTGCGGCACGCCGAACCGCTCCAGCCGCTGCGCCAGCCGCTGCGTCTGCTCGAAGCCCACCACCGTGTCACGCCGCCCGTGAATGCTGAGCGTGACCGCCGCCGAGCTGTCGATATGCGTGATCGGCGAGGCCAGTGCCCACAGCTCCGGGTCCTCATCGCGCTTGCAGCCGACGAACTGCTCGGCCGCCCGGCGGGCCCACGGCCACGCCCGCTCCAGGTTGTATCCCAGCTCGCACGGACCATAGACCGTGATGACCGCCTGCACCCGCGGCTCGATCCGTGGGTCTCCGCAGCAGGGGCTCGGCTCGTAGGCCCCTCGCGGCCCGGCGAAAAGCTCGTCCGGGTTGTCGCAGTAGCCGACGAACTGGGCCAGGTATCCGCCGGCCGACAGGCCCATCGCCGCCATCCGGTACGGATCGCCACCCAGCGAGCCCGCCCGGCTTCGCAGGTATCGAACCGCCGCGAAGGCGTCCTGAACCGCGGCCGGGAACGGGTGCTCGGGCGCGAGACGGTAGGAGACGCTCGCCGCGACGAATCCCTGCCGCGCCAGTGCCTCGCCCAGCCCGGCCAGCTCCTCGCGGCTGCCGCTGTAGAACGCCCCGCCGTGGAAAAGGAGAACCATCGGCCGCGGAACCGGCGCGAATCCGGGCGTGGCCTGGTCGGCTTGGGCGATCTCGCCCGGCGTCGGCGGCCGATAGACGGTCATCAGCAGCGGGCCGCCGGCCCGCTCGGCGTAGACGAGTTCTTCGCGGATGACCCGCTCGAATACACCCGGCGGGCCGAATGTCGCGCAGCCACAGGCCAGCGACACAATGCAGGCCGCAGCCGTCGCGGCCGCGCCGCGTGCCGCCCTGAGGATCAGGAATCGCAGATTCATGGCGGGATTTCTAACCGCTCTCGCGCGCGCCTGCACGCGCCCCGCCCGGCTCGGTGGCATGCCCTCGCCGCAGGTGTGGGCAGGCTGCTGTCCGCCGGAAAGCCCGCTATCTCATCGCACTCGCGACGGGCGGCCTCTCCACAAACCCCCACGCGACTGCATTCTCCACGTAGAACCGCCGCAACACCTCGTCCGGCAGATTCACCCCCGCCAGCCGCGGCGGGTCCGGCGCATCCGGATCCTCGATCGGGCTCTCCCCCTCGTACGACGTTTCCCACATGTGCAGATGCGCCCAGTACCGGCTGGCGTAGTGATCGAAATCGTTGTACTTGGAGCTGGCCACCACGTCCGACCCGAACAGGAACCGCCCCGGATTGCGCGTGATCAGCTCGCGCACCCGCTGCGGCTGCCACGCCACCTCGCGCACGATCCACTTCGTGGCGCTGCTGTCGAACACGAGATTCTCGTGCCGGTCGAGCAGTGTCTGAAGCCAGTCGCACTCCTCGATCGACCCGCCCATGTGCGCCCCGACCACCAGCCGCGGCGAGACGTGCTCCAGGAACCACTCATACGCGTCGTACTGCTCGCGCTTGGTCCCGAACCGGGCCGTGTCCGCGTACTTGCCGCCTTCCTTCCACCACACGCTCGGGTCGGCGATGTGCACCATGAACTGATAGCCCGCCGCCAGGGCGTGGTCGATCACCGGCCGCACGAACTCGTGCTGCAAGGTCCAGCCGTGCCGCTCGCGCATCGGCGGCGCCATCCAAAACTTGCAGAGGCGCGCCCCCAGCTCGCGGAAACGCGTCAGGTCCTCCATCCACCTCGCCCGGAATGCCTCGTCCGCCTTCATATCCTGCCAGCGCGGAATCGCGATGAAGTCGAGACGCTCGCCGTACCGCTCCCGCAGCGGCTCCACCGCGTCGACCGGTGACATCGAGACGACCTTGCGAACGCCATAGAGCTCGGCGACCTCCATGAACACCGCCGCTGATTCCAGGTCGTATACGTGCGTGTGGATGTCGACGATCGGCACATTCAGCCGCCGCGGCGGGACCTGCCGATAGTCCAATCCCAGCCGGTTCGCCGCTGATCGAGGCACCGGCCTCTGCGTCTGATGCATGCCTCTATCCGTTGCTTGACCACTCTGCGCGGCCGCGGGGCGCCCTTGCCGCTCCGCATTTCGGCCCGACATATGGTATCAGCCTGCGAAGCGAAGATAATAAGCGGCCATGCTGCGCGGCTTCCGCCACACGCTGTTTCTGCTGCTCCAGCTCGGCGTCCTGGCCAGCGGACTGGTCGCGCTGGCCGTCCGCCCCGATTCCTGGCAACCCATCGCCATCTGCGTCGCCGGTTCCTTCGCCGCCTCGCTCGTCTGCGAACGAATCGCCAGTCACTACCTGCGCAAAACGCTCGGCACGCTCCGCCGCACCGCCGATGAGCTCGGCCGCGGCCGCAGCGCCAGCGCCGTCATCGACGTCCAGCCCGGCGACGATTTCTACAAGCTCGTCAGCGCTATCAACGCCGTCGCCACGCGGCTCGACGAGGCCAGCCACGAGGAATTGCGGCTCCAGGAAGAGCTGCGCCGCCGCGAACGGCTCGCCTTCCTCGGCCAGCTCGCCGCGACCGTCGCCCACGAGGTCAATAACCCGCTCGACGGCGTGCAGAACTGCGCCCGCATCCTTCGCCGCAATCTCGACGACCAGCCCCGCGCCCGCCAGATGCTCGACCTGATCGACAGCGGACTCAAGCGCATCGAGCTGATCGTCCGCCGCCTGCTGACGCTCGCCCGCGAGAACGTCATCCGCCCGGAGGTCGCCTCGATTCGCGATGTGATCGACGCCGCCGTCGAGACCGTCCAGGACAAGCTGACCGCCCGAAACGTCCTCGTCGAGGTGCTGCACCAGTCGAGCAATGATCACGCCCGCGTCGACGCCGCACTGCTCACGCAGGTCTTCGTCAACCTGCTCATCAACGCCGTCGACAGCATGCCCGCCGGCGGCACGATCACCATCACCATCCGCGACGAGCCCGGCGGCGAGGGGACCGCCGCCCTCGAACCGCGCACCCTGGTCGTCGAAGTCGCCGACACCGGCAGCGGGATCCCCGCCGATGTCCTGCCGCACATCTTCGAGCCCTTCTACACCACCAAGCCGGGCGGCAAGGGCACCGGCCTGGGCCTCGCCATCGCCGCCCGGATCGTCGACGCCCATCAGGGGACGATCTCCGTCTGCGCTTCCGACGAAGGTGGCACGGTATTTGCCGTCCGTCTGCCGACCACGCGGGCCGAGCCGCCCGAACGGCGAAGTCCGGCCGACGCCGCCTCCGCCGCCGCGCGCGCCCCCGCGCCAGCAGGCCCGCTGACGCCGGACGCAACCCATGAGCGCTGAAACCGCGGCCCCCGGCCGGCCCACACGCTCCCGCTCGCCCTTGCGCGCCCTGGCGGCCCTCTTCGCACCGGACGCTTCCCCCGCCACACGCTTCGTCGCCACCGGCCTGTGCGGCGGCCTGGCCATCGCCGCCGGCGTCTGCCAGTGGCTCGACGCCCCGCTCTGGATCTGGCCGCTCGTCGTCGCCGCCTACGTCGCCGGCGGCCTGCGAACCCTGCGCGAGGCCGCCCTCGCCCTGCGCGAAGGCAAGCCCGACATCAACGTCCTCATGATTCTCGCCGCCGTCGTCTCCGCCTTCCTCGGCCATTGGGACGAAGGCGCCATCCTCCTCTTCCTCTTCTCGCTAAGCGACGCGCTCGAGCGCTTCGCCATCGAGCGCACCCGCCGCAGCATCGACAGCCTCGTCCAGCTCCGCCCCGACACCGCCTGCCTCGTCCGCGACGGCCGCGAGCTGACCGTCCCCGTCGAGCAGGTCCAGCCCGGCGACCTGCTCCGAGTCCGCCCCGGCGAACGCTTCCCGCTCGACGGCCGCGTCGTCGAGGGCCGCAGCAGCGCGGACGAATCCATCGTGACCGGCGAGCCGCTCCCGGTCGAGAAAGCCCCCGGAGACGACGTCTTCGCCGGCACCATCAACAGCAACGGCTCGCTGCTCGTCGAAGCCGTCCAGCCGGCCGCGAAATCCACGATCGCCCGCATCGTCCACATGGTCGACGAAGCCCAGGAGAACAAACCCCGCGCCCAGCGCCTCATCGAGCGCTGGCAGACGCCCTATGTCCTGGCCGTGCTGGCCGTCTGCGTGCTGACCATCGTCGGCCGCTTCGCCGTCACGCTCGATCTTCAGGCCGCCATCTATTCCGGCATGGTCCTGCTCGTCGCGGCCTCGCCCTGCGCCGTCGTCCTCGCCTCGCCCGTCGCCGTGCTCGCGGCCGTGACGCGCGGCGCCCGGCACGGCGTGCTCTTCAAGGGCGGCTCGCACATCGAACGGCTCGCCGGCGTCGACGCCATCGCCTTCGACAAGACCGGCACCATCACCGTCGGCCGGCCGGAGCTCGTCTCCGTCGAGCCCTTCGACAGCGCCGACGAGAACACCGTGCTGACGCTCGCCGCCGCGCTCGAATCTCACAGCGAGCACCCGCTCGCCAAGGCCATCGTCGCCGCCGCCGTCCAGGGCGGCCTCGCGCTGCCTCCCGTCGACGGCTTCATGAACCGCCCCGGTCTCGGCGTGGTCGGCCGCATCGACGGCCGCTGGGTCGGCGCCGGCCGGATCGAGCTGTTCGAGGCCGTCGGCGTCGCCGTGCCGCCGGAGCTTCGCTCGCGCGCGGCTTCCAGCGAAGGCGAGTCCGCCATGCTGCTCTGGAGCGAAGATGGCGCCGGCGGCGTGCTGCGGCTGCGCGACCGCGTCCGGCCCGAGGCGGCCGGCGTTCTCTCGCTGCTGCGCCAGCTCGGCCTGCGCTCCTTCGTCATGCTGACCGGCGACCATCCCGCCGTCGCGCAGCGCGTCGCCGGCGAAGTCGGCATCGAGCAGTTCCGCGGCGGCCTGAAGCCAGACGAGAAGCTCACAGAGATCATGAAGCTCGCCAAGTCCAACGGCGGCGTGGCCATGGTCGGCGACGGCGTGAACGACGCCCCCGCCCTGGCCGCCGCCTCGGTCGGCATCGCCATGGGCGCCGCCGGCAGCGACGTCGCCCTCGAAACCGCCGACGTCGTCCTGCTGCGCGACGACCTGCGCGGCCTGGCCGAGGCCGTCCATCTCGCCCGCCATTGCCGCGAGATCATCCGCCAGAGCCTCGGGCTGGCCATGGCCATGATCGCCGCGCTCGTCTTCCTGACGCTGGTCGGCTGGCTCCTCCTGCCCATCGCCGTCATCTGCCACGAGGGCAGCACCGTGCTCGTCGTGCTCAACGGCCTGCGCCTCCTGCGCCAGGACACCGCCACCGAGCACATCGCCTCCGCCTCGGCCCACGCGCCCGAATCCACCCCCGTGCCCGTTGAATAACCGGCCCCGCTCCCGCGTCCATCCCTTGACCGGCGGCGCTCGACGCGAGTAGTCCAGCCGCTTTTGCGCCCGTCGACTCGTGCTGCCGGATCGGGTCCCATAGTCCGGCTCGGGCGTTCCGCGAAAGCGGATTCCCGGCCGCGGGCGACCCGAAGGCTCGCTCCTGCAAACGTTCAGAGGTCGATGGTGTCCAGGAAGTCAGGTGGTCAGGTGAGGCAGCCAGACGCGGCCACGACGCCGGCCGATGAAGAGTTGGTCGCGCGCGTGCTGAAAGGTTCGGCCGCCGCGTTCGAGACGCTCGTGGAGCGCTACCAGCGGCGGGCCACGTCGGTCGCGTACCGGCTGCTCGGCGATCTGCACGACTCCCTGGAAGTCTGCCAGGAAGCCTTCGTGCGGGCGTATCGCGGCCTGGAGCGCCTCGAAGAGCCCGCCCGCTTCGGCCCCTGGCTGCTGCGGATCGTCACCAACCTGGCCCTGAATTACCGCCGCGACCGCGCCGTCGGCGGCCGGCGGGTCAGCTTTGACGACTGCCTGCTCGCGCCCGATGGCGAGCGGCACGAAGGCTTCGAGGAAACGCACCGGACCGACGAGCGGCCGGGGGCCGAGCTGGCCGCCCAGGAGCTGGCCGAGAAGGTGCAGGCGGCCATCGCGGACTTACCCCAGCAGCAGCGGCTGGCCCTGGTGCTCTTCAGCATCGAGCAATTGCCGCAGAAAGAGGTTGCGTCGATCATGGATTGCAGCGTCGAGGCGGTAAAGTGGCACGTCTTTCAGGCGCGGCGCAAGCTCAAGCAGCGCCTCGCGGAGTACCTCTGACTTGCGGCAGCGTGAATGACCACTGAGCAGTTCGAACAGATTCTCGCGGCCTGGCTCGATGAGCCCCAGCGGGCCGACTTGCGCGTGCAGGTCGACGCCGCCCTGCGCGAGAATCCGGAGTGGACGCCGATGCGCGACCAGTGGCTGAGAATCGACCAGGTGGTCCGGGCCGATGCGCCCGCGCTCGACCGCGTCGATTGGAGCCGCGTCAAGCAGCGCATCCTCGCCGCCGCCGGCGCCGCCGACCTGCGGCTCGATGCCCTCCTCGGCGACCTGCCCACCGTCGACCACGCCGTCGACTGGCCGGCGGTTCGAGAGCGCATCGCCGATCGCGCCCTGCGAGAGACCCGCGCCGCCCGCCGGCCCACGCGCCGCTGGCTGCCGTGGGTCGCATCCGCCGGCCTGGCGGCCGCGGCGGTCATCGCGCTCTCGATCACGCTGCGACCGGCCGCGCCCGCGCCGCCCACCGGCTCGGTGCAGGTGGCCGTCGTCCCGCCGGCTCAACCACCGGACCAGGCCGGTTTCGCCCGTGTGCGCGTCGAGCCGCCGGCCGGAGAGCCGCAAGTGACCCTCGCCGCGAAGGGGGCGGAACCCGAATTATTCCTCCTGATCGAACCGGCCGAACCGCGCGGCGCAGCCCTCGCCTACGCCGGTCGGCACGTTCTGGATTGAGGCGCCACATGACATCGTCCCGCATGAACTCCCCGCCGGCCCGCGGCCCCGCTCGCCGCGTGTGCATCGCAGCGATTCTGCTTCTGGTTGCCGCCTCGGCCGCCGCGCAGGTGCCCTCCGGGCTGGTGGCCGAGGCGCTCGACCAGCGCGTCGAGAAGATCGAGATCGAGTCGACCCCCATCGCCGACGCCGTGGTCGCGCTCGAAGAGCAGACCGGCCTGCGTTTCGAGCTATCGCAAGCCGCGCTCGAAGTGCTGCCCTATGGCGGCCGCACGCGCGTGACGATCTCCATCCGCGAAACCTCCGTCCGCGAGGCGCTTCGCCGCGTGCTCGCCGGGCTGGGTCTGCGGATGTCGCTCGAAGGAGATATCGTCCGCCTCGTGCCGCACGACGTCGCGCTCCGTGTCGGCCGGCGGCTGACCATCGCAGAAACCGAGCTGCTCGGCCGGCTGGGCGCCGCCACCTGGCAGGACTTGGAGCGAAATGCTCCACCGCCGCTCGAGTTCCGCGTCCCGCCGGAAAAGCAGCCGCAGCAGGCCTTTCAGACGGCCATGGCCCAAGTCGCCGCGCCCAGCGCCCTCGAGCAACTCGAAGGCGCCACGGCCGCCCTGGGCTGGACCTGGGCCCCGCTCGAAAGCCGCATCGTCCTCTGCACGCTCGAGCAGGACATCCGCGAGCGCCTCGAGCGCTCCGTCGACCTCGCCTATCAGCGTCGCCCACTCGAGGATGTGCTCATCGAGCTCGGCCGCAAGGTCGGCGTGACGGTCATGTTCGAGCCGGGCGTGCTGGCCCGCGTCGACGCGCGCGAGCGCGCGGTCGATCTCCTGATGCGCGATACCAGCGTCCGACAGGTGCTCGAGCGCATCTGCGGCAGCACCGGCCTGCGCTACGAGATCGAGCCCTGTGGCCTGCGCGTTCTCGGCCCGCCGGCCGGCGAGTCCGCGACGGCCGACTCCGCCGACCGCACCCGCCGCTGGGTGCGGATCGAAGTGGAGGTCGGCCCGGGGTTGAAGTTCATCGAGCTGGTCGACTTCGAGCAGCTCCCCGCCGACCAGCGCGAGCTGCTTGACCGCCGCCTGCACGAAGTCCTCAACCAGCCGCGCCAGGGCGCCCAGCCACCGCCGTGACTCGCTGCTCAGCGAACTAAAAGCGGGCCCCTGGTACGGCAAAGATTCTCTCAGCCGGCCACGGAGGCTCTGAAAATGCGGGACCGGTCTCCGACCGGTCATTGGGGGACCGGTCTCTGACCGGTCATCGGGGGACACCGGTCTCTGACCGGTCATTGGGGGACCGGTCTCTGACCGGTCATCGGGGGACACCGGTCTCTGACCGGTCATTGGGGGACCGGTCTCTGACCGGTCATTGGGGGACCGGTCTCTGACCGGTCGTTGGGGGCCCCGTCTCTGACCGGTCATCGGGGGACCGGTCTCCGACCGGTCATTGGGGGACACCGGTCTCTGACCGGTCGTTGGGGGACCGGTCTCTGACCGGTCATTGGGCGACAGGTCTCCGACCTGTCGCGCTAGTCCCTTCACGTCGTCCGCGGGGCCCCCGACTCGGATCACACCACAGAAGGGCCAATCTCGCCCCGCATTCTCACCCCAACGCCGCCAGCGCGAGATTCCTATCTAGCACCCGGATTCGCGCGATTCCCACCCCGCTCAGTTGCTCTCGACCCTGCCCCACGCGACCGGCCGTGCGACGCTACACTCCAGCGCATGTCCGAGCGCCCGATCATCCCCCAGGTCGCCGTCGTTCCGTTTCGCCGCGCCTCCGACGGCCGGCTCGAAGTCCTCCTCGTCACCAGCCGCGCCGGCCGCTGGATCGTCCCCAAGGGCCTGGTCGACCCCGGCGACACGCCGCTCGAAGCCGCCGCCGCCGAGGCCCACGAGGAAGCCGGCGTCCGTGGCCGCCTCAGCCGCGAGCCCGTCGGCGCGTTCGAGTACGAGAAGTTCGGCGGGACCTGCCGCGCGGAGATCTATCTCATGGAGGTAGACGAAGTACTCGACGAATACCCCGAGCGCGCCTGGCGTCAGCGACGCTGGTTCGCACTCGATGACGCCGCCCGGACCGTCCAGGTGTCCGAAGTTTGCGACGTGCTGCGCGCCCTGCCGAAACTCGCTCGGAAAGCGGGCCGCGCCTGACGCGCCTTGAATGACGCAGCGACCCGCGCCGCGCTTCAGCCGCGCGACAGAAACCACCCCAGCACGACCACGCCCAGCGCGATCCGGTAGATCACGAACGGCGTGAACGTCCGCCGCTTGACGTAGCTCATGAACCCCGCCACCACCGCCAGCGCCACCACGAACGCCACCACCGTGCCCGTCGCCACGATCCCCGCCACGTCCGGCGTCAGGTCCGCCCGATACTTGAACAGCCGATACCCGCCCGCCGCGATCATCGTCGGAATCGCCAGGTAGAACGAGAACTCCGTCGCCACCCGCGGCGTCAGCCCCAGCACCATGCCCCCCATGATCGACGCCCCCGCCCGCGACACCCCCGGCCACATGCTGATGCACTGAATCAGCCCGATCAGCACTGCCTGCCGCAGCGTCACCTGCTCCAGCTTCATCGGCCCGCCGCGGCGATACCGCCGATCGATGTAGAGAATCGCCCCCGCCCCGGCGATCAGCCCCACGGCCGTCCAGATCGGCCCGCTGGTCGCATTCTCGAACTGCGTCTCCATCACGTCATTCAGCGCCAGCCCCAGCAGCACCGTCGGAATCATCGCCGCTACCAGCTTCGTGAGGAGGTGGTCCGTCCATCCGCCGGCCGGCCGGGTCAGAATCCGCCGCCACAGATCGCGCCAGAAATAGCACACCACCGCCAGGATCGCCCCGAGCTGGCTGACGAAGAGGAACACGCGCCACTGCGGCTGCTGCGGGTCGACCCCCAGCAGCGGGTTGGCGATCAGCATGTGGCCCGTGCTGGAGACGGGCAGAAACTCGGTCAGCCCTTCGATCAATCCCAGAATCGCGGCGCGGAGATGATCGTTCACGTCAGCCTCCGCCCGCGCCCGCGCCCAAGCCCGCCAGCCACAGCGACAGCGGCGTGAGCCGCCACAGCAACTGCCCGGCGATGTTCGCATACAGCCCCGCGAACAGATCATCCGTCAGCACACCCCAGCCGTCCGGCAGCTTCTCGAACTGCCGCGCCGGCGGCGGCTTGAGGATGTCGAAGACGCGAAACAGCAGGAACTGACCGAAGATGAACGCGGCTTGCGTCGCCAGCGGCGCGCTGAACGCCACGGGGAAGAACATCAGCGAGATCCACTGCCCGGCGAACTCGTCCAGCACGAACGGCTTCGGGTCGCTGCTGTTGAAGCGCTCCACGGCCCACTTGCCCCAGCGCACCGACAGCACGCTGGCGATGACCACGCAGACCGCCGCGACCGCCTCGACCGTCAGCCGCGGCGCACCGGCCAGCGCCAGCCCGGCCCACACCGGCACGAACAGCGCCGCCGACGCGGCCGCGCCCACCGTGCCCGACGCCACCGGGCTGTAGCCGCTGCCCAGAAGCGTGATGAACGCCTCGCGGACCGCATCGCCGCGGGCACTGCTCACGTCGGCAGCCCTTGAGCCGGATGATGCGTGGTCGTAGCAGGGGGGATCGGTTGCGGCTTGCACGCCGGCGGCGGGGGCGGCGGATTCGATGCAGGTCGCGACGTCTCGACGCTGGCCGCCACCAGCGTCGGCCACGCCCGCCGCACGTACGAGACGATCGACGCACCCGTGATGATCACCGCGGCCCACACGCTCGCCGCCGCCAGCGAAGCCAGGGCGTCGAACCACGCGATCCGCGCCAGCACGAGCAGCACCGCCGCCGACTGGATGAACATCTTCAGCTTCCCGATCCACGACGCGCCGAAGTCCTGCCCGCTCGCCTCGCTCTGTGCCCGAAACGCCGAAACGAGCAGCTCGCGCGTCAGGATCAGAACCGCCATCCACGGCTGCACGCCGCTGATGCTCGCCCGCGCGCCGGAATCGAAGAAGCTCTCGCTCGCAAACAGCAGGAACGCCCCGCAGACCATCACCTTGTCGACGATCGGGTCCAGCACGCGCCCCAGCGTCGTCACCTGGTTCCACGTCCGCGCCAGGTAGCCGTCCAGGATGTCCGTCACGCCCGCCGTCAGGTAGAGCCAGAAGCAGACGCTGATCACCCAGCGCTGCGTCGCGAGCTGGTCCGCGCTGAACCACGACAGCAGCGCGAGAAACACGACCGCCATCACCAGGCGGCCCAGCGTGATCTGATTCGGAATGTTCAGGCGCATTAACTCGTTCCAGCGGGCCCCGGCGCGCAGTCTAGCCCGCTCAGCGCGCGGGTGGAAGCCGGACCGCACCACGGTCGGTCCGCGCTCCACGATCACATCGGCCGAACCTGGCGAACCTCCACCAGGTGCCCGAGCGGGTCCTCCAGCGTCAGGCAATCGTCGCTGGCGAAAAAGCCGCGCACGCGCTGATAAGCCACGCCGCTCTCCGCCAGCCGCCGCTCGAATTCGTCCAGATTCCCCGTCGTCAGCGTGAACCGCCGCCGATACGGGTCCACCAGCGGGTCGTGCCGGAACTGAAACAGCAGCCCCCGCCGAGGACGGCCCAGCCCCCACGCCCCCGGCACCTCGTCATTCGGCCACGGCCGCAGACCGATAACCCCGACGTAGAATCGCTCCAACTCGCCCCGCCGCTCCAGCGCCGCCCCCAGGCGCACCTCGCGCACGCACTGAATATCCGGCTCGCCTCCACGCTCGCGGGTCAGGATCGCCATCGCCGCCCGATGCTATTCTCTCCGCCGCGACTTCGGAAGCCCGCCCCGCCGGAATCGCCCGGCCGGCTCGTCTCCCCTCGGACGCGGTTCCAAATCCGCCGCCGCCGTGCTACACTGGGCCCGGAGAGCCGTTCGGCCGCGGGCACAGAGGCGCTTCCAGAATGATTCCGGGACCTTCGCACCTCGCCTGGGTCCGAGATTCGATTTCAGCGGCCGCACGCAGTGGATTAATCCGCTCCGGCTGTGGGTTAGAACTTTTGGACGGCGGTTTCAGCGGACTATGATGAGATGCAGGTGCTGTGTCTCCGGTCACGGCCGGCAGGCCGCCGCGCTCCGGGCGCGTCATTGAACATCGAGGAATCGGCGTCCTTTCCAAGGCCGGCTGGTACACATGGGAGGTAGGCAGGTGCTTCGGACAGTCTTCGCTGGGGGTCTGGGTCTTCTGTTGGCGGTTGCGGCGTTCGCAGGGTCGGAGCCGCTGGGCGGTTCGTCCGCTGCGGAGCCGCGCGCGGCCGCCGCGGGCGGCGTGCTTCAACTGGCCGTCGGCGACATCGACACAACCGCGCTGCCGAATGATCTTGTCGACGTTCCGGCCGCCTTCGACGGCGATCGGCACTACGTGCTTCAGCTCACCGGCCCCACGACGCCCGATCGCATCGACGCCTTGCTCGATCTCGGCGTCGTCCTGGGCGACTACCTCCCGCCCAACGCCTACATCGTCCAGCTCGCCGCGGTCGACCCGGCCGCGCTGGCGCAGCTCGATTTCGTCGCCCTCGTCAGCGAGTACCGCGACGAGTGGAAGCTCTCGCCGGTCATTGGCGAGCTCCAGCCCGCCACGCCGGAGCGCATCGATCTGGCCCTCGCCGGCCGGCTCGCGGTCGATGTCACCCTCTTCGACGGCGCCGCGCCGGACCGCACGCTCAATGAGCTGACGCTCATCCCCGCCGCGCAGGTCGTCGGCGTTCACCAGCTCGGCGACGATTACCAGGTCACGCTGACGATCCCTGCGCAGAACCTGGCGGAGTTGACCAGCCTCACCGATGCCCAGTTCATCGAAGAAGCGCCCGAGGCGACTCTTCGCAACGCGACCACGACCTGGATCGTCCAGAGCAACGTCAGCAACGTCCGCACGATCCATAACAACGGCATCATGGGCCAGGGCCAGGTCGTCGGCATCATGGACGGCAAGGTCCGCGAGTCGCACTGCTCCTTCGACGACACCGTCCCGCCGGGGCCGACGCACCGCAAGATTCTGGCCTACAACACGACGCTCGGCTCCGACTTCCACGGCACGCACGTCGCCGGCATCGCCGTCGGCGACAACGGCCTCTTCGACAACACCCGCGGCGTCGCCTACCTCGGCAAGCTGGTCTACAACACCATCCCCAGCTACACCGACAGCGCCATGTACTCGCGCCTTCAGCAGCATCACACCCAGGGCGCCCGCCTGCACACCAATAGCTGGGGCAACGACGGCACCACCGCCTACGACGGCCTCTGCCGCGGCATCGACCGCTTCTCCTACGACTACGAAGACTCCCTCGTCTTCTTCGCCGTCACCAACACGAGCACGCTCAAAAACCCCGAGAACGCGAAGAACCTGATGGCCGTCGGCGCCACCAGCGACACGCCCAGCCAGCACAACTGGTGCACCGGCGGGTCCGGCCCGACCAACGACGGCCGCCGCAAGCCCGAAATCTACGCCCCCGGCTGCAACACGCTCTCCGCCAGCTCCAGCACCACCTGCGGAACCACTTCCGCCAGCGGCACCTCCATGGCCAGCCCGCTGGTCGCCGGCTGCGGCATGCTCGTCCGCCAGTACTTCACCGACGGCTACTATCCCAGCGGCAGCGCCAACCCCGCCGACGGCTTCGAGCCCTCCGGCGCCCTCGTCAAGGCCGTCCTGCTCAACTCCGCCGTCGACATGACCGGCGTCGGCGGATACCCGAGCAACCGCGAGGGCTGGGGCCGCGTCCTGCTCGATCACGCGCTCCAGTTCTCCGGCGACACGCGCAAGCTGCTGGTCGACTTCCTTCGCAACGCCGACGGTCTGACGACCAATGAGACGGTCGATTTCACCTTCAACGTCGACGGCAGCACCGAGCAGCTTCGCATCACGCTGGCCTTCACCGATCTCTACGCCTCCGCCGGCGCCAACCCCGCCGCCGTCAACAACCTCGATCTCGAGGTCTACGACCCGATCGGCATCCTCTATCGCGGCAACGTCTTCAGCGGCGGCGTCTCGACCATCGGCGGCCTGCCCGACGCCAACAACAACGTCGAGCAGGTCCACCTCAACAACCCGACCACCGGTACCTGGACCGCCCGCGTCAAGGCCACCAACGTCACCGCCGGCGGCGTCGGCCGGCAGGGCTACGCCCTGGCCATCAGCGGCCAGGTCTCGCCCGCGACCGTCGGCTGCGATGGCGATGTGGACGGCGACGGCGATACCGACTTCGACGATCTCGTCACGATGCTCGCCTCCTACGGCGTGAACAACGGCGGCGACCTCGACGGTGACAACGACACCGACTTCGACGACCTGATCATCCTGCTGGGTGATTACGGCTGCGCGTAATCGGTGCCGCCGGCGTCTGGCCCGTGGCCGATTCAGAGCTCTGAGTTCGGAGTGAAGAGTAGCGAATTGAAGCAACTCGCTACTCTTAACTCCGCACTCGCTGCTCCGCGTGGGGCGGGCATCCTCGCCTGCCATTCCAGGCGCGCGGGACCTCCCGGCCGTCAGTCCATCAAGGCAGCCGCGGCTGTCAGCGCACGCGAAGGCGGAATCTTCCGCCCGCGGCGCCGCCGGCCGCGGCTCCATGCTCTTCACGGTCGCGGCCGCGTTGTCATCACACCCGCACCGGCCGGTGCCAGCTACCGCTTGTAGTAGGTCCGCTCGTGGAAGCTGAATTTGCTCAGCTTGTTGTTGACGTGCAGCGCCTCCAGCACGAACTCGATCGCGCTCGCCAGCAGCAGCAAGCGCCGCTGCTCGCCTGACCCGCTCCCCGCCGCCTCACCCTCCGCCGCCTGATCTCCGCTGGCGCGAGAATCCCTTCTCGCACCCTCTTCGCCGCTGCGAGAATCCCCTCTCGCACCTTCGCTCCGCCGAAGCAGCGACTCGCCCGCCGCCACCAGCCCCTTGATCCGCTCCGCCCCCTCCACCAGCTCCCGCGCCGCCAGGTCGTCGCCCACCTCCACATTCGCCTTGTTGCCCAGAAACTGCGCGACGACCGGCTCCAGCTCCGCCAGCTCGAAGTAATTCCCCGCGATGTTCTTGATCGCCTCGCCCACCAGCGCCGCGATCAGCTTGTCCTCCGCGCTCTCATCCTCCGCCAGCAGCAGCTCGATCTTCCCCCGGCACGCCGCCGCCACGTTCCCCATGTCGCTGATCCGCGGCACGATCAGCGGCTCCCCGCGCTGCACCGCCCGCCGCTCCGCGCTGGCCGTCACCACCTCCAGCGCCGCAATCGACGCCCGCACCGACACGCCGCTCTGCTGATTGATGTGCGGGCTGCTCCGCGCCAGCCGCACCGTCTCCTCGATCACCTCATGCACGAAGCGCGGCACCAGCACCTGCGGCTGCCCCGCCGGCCGCTCCAGCCGCGCGTTCTCCGCCGTGATCCGCATCGCCTCGCCCAGACTGTACGGATAATGCGTCCGGATCACCGTTCCGATCCGGTCCTTCAGCGGCGTCACGATCCGCCCGCGGTTCGTGTAATCCTCCGGGTTCGCGCTGAACACAAGCAGCACGTCCAGGTTCAGCCGGATCGGATATCCGCGGATCTGCACATCGCGCTCCTCGAGCACGTTGAACAGCCCCACCTGAATCCGTGGCGCCAGGTCCGGCAGCTCGTTGATCGCGAAAATCCCCCGGTTGCTCCGCGGAATCAGCCCGAAGTGCATCGTCGATTCGTCCGCCAGGTAGCGCCCTTCCGCGTGCTTGACCAGGTCCACCTCGCCGATCAGGTCCGCGATCGTCACATCCGGCGTCGCCAGCTTCTCGTGATAACGCTCCTGCCGATGCACCCAGCGTATCCGCGTCTCGTCCCCGTGAATCTCCAGGAGGCGCTTCGTCTGCGCAAGCTGCGGCATCAGCGGGTCGTCCCACACCTCCGACTCCGCCACCACCGGAATCCACTCGTCCAGCAGCTCCGGCAGACTGCGCAGAATCCGCGTCTTGGCCTGCCCCCTCAGCCCCAGCAACAGGATGTCATGCCGCGCCAGAATCCCATTGACGAGCTGCGGGATGACCGAGTTCTCATACCCCACCAGCCCCGGCAGCAACGGCTCCTCACGCCGCAGCCGCGCGATCAGGTTCTCGCGCAGCTCCTGCTTGACCGGCCGATACCGGTACTCCGTCCGCCGAAGCTCACCCAACGTCTCGGGCCGTCTCATCGCACTCCCGCATTCAGCCGCGCCGCGCCCGCCCCCGCCCACCGGCCGCGCCGGCCGAATTGCGCACCGCGGCGCGTCGAAACGATGCTAGAACGCGCGCCGAGCAGGGTCAAATTGAGCCGGCCCGCCCGTTGCCGCCCGCCGCGGACGTGGTAGCCTGTCGCAATGATCCGAATCGCCCCCCGCCTCGCCCTGACCGCACTCGCCCTCTGTGTCTCCGGCTGCACCGGCCTCACCGCGCAGCAGTCCCAGTGGCTCCAGGAAGGTCGCGCCGCCGCCGCCCGCGAGCAGTACAGCTTCGCCATCGAGAAGCTCACCTACTTCCTCAATCAGGTCGACGCCCGGCCCGAAACCGCCCAGGCCCTCTATCTCCGCGGCCGCAGCTACGGCAGACGCGGCGACATCGCCCAGGCCGTCATGGACCTCCGCGCCTGCGTCGAGCGCGACCTCGATCCCGAAGCCACCTGGCGCGCCTACATCGTCCTCGGAACCATCTACTACGAAGACGGACGTTGGGAAGATGCCCGCCAGGCCTTCGCCGCCGCCGCCAGCCGCATGCCCGCCCGCCCGCCGCTCGACGCGGTCCTCTTCCGCCTGGGCACCTGCCTCGAGCGAACCGGCAACTGGGCAGCCGCCCGCCAGCCTTACGAAGACATCCTCAAACGCTTCCCCAGCAGCAACTTCGCCGCCTCGGCCCGCCGCCGGCTCGAGATCGCCGCGAACTTCTTCTCCATCCAGTGCGGTGTCTTCGCCCAGCAGCAGAACGCGCAGAACATGGTCGAGGACCTGCGCCGCAAGGGCTTCTCCGCCTTCGTCCGCCGCGAGCCCCGCGCCGGACAACTGACCCACGTCGTCCTCGTCGGCCAACTCGAGACATACGACAAGGCCCTGCGGCAACTCGGCACGCTGCGGCAGGTCGTCCCCGACGCCGTCATCTGGCCCTGACCGCGCGCCGCGCCCGCCGCACTGCGAGGTTTGCACATGACCCGCGACGAAGCCTGGAACCTGCTCTGCGAGTACACGGCCGGCGATTCGCTCCGCAAGCACGCGCTGGCCGTCGAAGCCGCGATGCGCTTCTACGCCCGCCGCTTCGGCGAAAACGAGCCGCAGTGGGCGCTCGCCGGCCTGCTGCACGATTTCGACTATGAGCGCTGGCCCGACCCGCCCGCGCACACCCGCGAAGGCGCCAAGATCCTCCGTGCCCGCGGCGTCGACGAGGAGATCATCGGCGCCATCCTCGCCCACGCCGACTGGAACCTGGACGACTACCCCCGCGACCGCCCCATCCGCAAAGCCCTCTTCGCCGTCGACGAGCTGAGCGGCTTCATCGTCGCCTGCGCCCTCGTCCGCCCCACCCGCCTCGACGGCCTGGAGCCCAAAAGCGTTCGTAAGAAGCTGAAAACACCGTCATTTGCAGCTTCCGTCTCCCGCGCCGACATCGCCGCCGGGGCCGAAATCCTCGCCCTGGACTTGGACGAACACATCAAAAACTGTATCTTAGCGCTTCACGGATCCAGGGAAGCGCTCGGCCTGGCCTGACCGGCCGGGCGCCTTCGCAGGGCTTCGGGAGCGAGTACGGTGCGGCCGACCGAGCGGCGCGAGGGGAAGGTGCCACGTCAGCCGGCCTTCTTAACAGTTTGTTTACGATTTGCGAATCATCCGGACAAGCCGCTTGGCTAGGCTCTGCGGAGCGAAAGCGGGGCGGCGCGCCGGCCCGCGCTGCCGCCGTGCAGGGCGTGCGGTGTCGCCGCTGACAGAGTCTGCTGCGGCAGTCCGGTTTGAATGGTCACTGGGCGCCGGCTGTTTCTCAACTTCATTGGAGGAAAGATGATGCTTAAGAGGTTTCTTTCGAGCCGCGGGTGGGCAGCCATGCTGCTCGCGGGCGGGGCCGTCGTCATTGCCGGAGAGCGCGATCTCACCGGCATCGCCGGTCAGGTCGAGGACTCGGTCAGCTCGATCCCAGTCACCCCGCCGGCCGCGACACCGCTCACGGTCCGCCGCACCATGCCGTGGCTCCTGCCCGATTTCAGCTCGCTCCAGGACAACGCCGTCGTCCGCGTCGTCGATGGTGAGGTCCTCGGCGCGCTGACCACCTTCAGCAACACCAACGACAACCAGGTCGCCTACTTCGGCACCGTCGACATGCTCGACGCCAACGGCGGCATGTCCAGCAACAATGTCGTCGTCGACGAATTCCCGAACGCCATCTCCAACATCGCCGGCCAGATGCTCGGCGACGGCCGGCTCATCTACCGCGCCCTGTTCAACAGCGGCGCCGGCCAGAACAACCTCGAGTGGGTCGATGGCGACGTCTTCAGCCAGCAGCCGCCGGCCTTCACCGAGCCCGCCTCCGGCACGCCGATCCTGACCGGCAACGGCATCGACGGCGCCGCCGGCAGCGCCTTCCTCGGAACGCCCGCCGCCATCGAGAACGACAGCGGCGGCTTCTTCGTCGCCATGACCGGCTTCGACAGCTTCACGGGCGACATCGTTAACGGCGTCAGCATCTGGGACTACAACGGCGCCCCGCTGCCGGCCAACACCCCCAGCTACAGCTACACCCAAAACGACGCCTTCGCCTGGGCCACCGCCGCCGGCGCCGTCATCGACGAGACCGGCGACACGCGCCAGAGCCAGCCGTCGCTCGCACTCGTCGATAACGTCCGCTACGTCATCTTCGGCGTCGGCGACTCCGACTTCCCCGCCGGCGGGGCCACGGGCGGAACCGGCGGCCGCCGGCCGCTGATCCTCTGCGTCGACGCCTACGAGGACGGCAACGGCTTTACCGATGCCGTCGCGCTGCTGCCCCGCGCGGGCGAGATGTTCGTCGCCTTCCAGGCCACCGGCAGCGCCGCCGGCGGCGCAGACACGCTGCACAACAAGCACTTCGACATGAACAGCTCGGGCCAGCTCGTCGTCGTCGCCGAGACCACCGACGTCGACCCCACCGTCCGCACGCAGAGCGTCCTGCTCTATGAGCCGGTCTTCACCGCCGGCCGCATCACCGGCTTCACCGGTCCGACCGTCATCGCCGATACCGGCGGCGTCGTCGCCGATAACCTGCTGGGCACCGGCTTCACCGCTCCGGCCATCTCGGGCGTCGGCATCGACAACGCCGGCAACATCGCCTTCACCGCCCGCTACGACGCCGGCGGCGGCACGCCCGCCTCGGCCGTCTATCTCTACGCCGCCTCGCAGGGCGCCCTGCATCAGCTCGTGCTCGAGGAGGAGCTGGTCGGCACCGCTCCGGACCCGCAGGTCCGCGTCGGCCGCTTCGCGACCGGCAACACCGGCGTCAGCGATGGCGCGGCGGACTGCTTCAACGCGCTCGGACTGGCCGATGAGCCGGATGCCGACGGCCGCGTCGTGCTGGCCGTGCCGTTCCGTGACAGCGCCGGCACCGATCCGAACACGGACGACATCCGCGGCGTGATCGTGCTCCAGGTCGAGGTTCCGTCGGGCTGCGTCTGCGTCTGGGATATCGACGGCGACTGCGACACGGACTTCAACGACCTGGTCGCGCTGCTGGCCGGGTACGGCACGACCTACGATTTCCAGGATCTCGTGGGTCTGCTGGGCGAGTACGGCTGCCAGGGCTAACGGCTGCACGGCTAACGGCGGCGATGGCTAACGGCTCGCCGCGCCAACGGCTGGCAGAGCTGGACCGGCGGTGTGCTTTCGCCGCGCCGGCCACATTGATTCCGGCCGGCCCGGCGGTCCCGGCTGTCCCGCTCGACACGAGTCGAATCGCCTGATTCGTGGGTGCCCTGCCGACGGTCTTTCGCGTCGGCAGGGCGCTCGCGCGCACGGGCGCCGGCGCGCCACCTCTCTGCGAGCGGTGCGATTCCAGCCACGCGCACCTCGGGGAGCGCCAGTCCTCTCGGGGAGCGCGGATGTTCCGCCCGCAATCATCTGGGTGGTACGGGCGTCTCGCCCGTACATGCTTCTCAGTGGGGCGGGCCTCCGTGCCCGCCTTCAGCGCCAGCCTCATACGCGGCGCAATCAGCACCCCGTGCGCCAAGCACGGGGTCAGTTGCTCGCCAGGCGACCCGCCGCTTGGCGCGGCGGGTTCTGATGGCGTCCTCCCGCCCGTCTCCGCTTTGGGCGGTACGGGCGTCTCGCCGGTACATCGCCCGAATCAGCTTTGGGTGGTACGGGCGTCTCGCCCGTACACTCTTCTCAGTGGGGCGGGCCTCCGTGCCCGCCTTCAGCGCCGGCCTCGCACGCGGCGCAATCAGAACCCCGTGCGCCAAGCACGGGGTCTCGAGCTGCGAACCCCACGCCACGCACGGCGCGCCGGCCGCATCCAAAGTGGCGCGCTTCCTCGGAAAGTGTGGCACCGGCTAATAGCCAGTGCTGAACAGCCGGTGCTGCCCGATGCCACGGCTCTGCCAGAAGCGCCAACCCGGCCACGGCCGCCCTCCCCGCCCCGCTGCCCATCGCGCCGTCGGTGCACGGCCGGACCCTCGGGCGAGCTGCGCTTGCCCATGTCACCCGGCCGCAGTCGGCGACCCCCTTAATCCCTCAATCCCCCAATCCCTCAATCCCTCAACAATCCCCCACTCCCGCACCTGGGCCCGCCCGCCTAGAAAATCAAGCCCCGATAACCACAATCCAGGGGGTCAAGATCATGCCCGCGCTTGACCCCCTTGCCTCTGACCCCCCTCCACCCCGACCGCCAACCCGCTCCCCGCGCGCCGCATCGTCCAGCTCACACACCCGAACCTCGCGAAACACCGCAATCCGCGCGTTCAGTTCTCGAGCAACGCGCCGAACCCCGCCTCGAGCACGTGTTTCTCGCCGGGCAGGCCACAACCGACACGAAAAAAATCGCCGGCCGCTGCCCCCCACATTTCGATTTACCCCGCCCCGCCCGCCTGATATAGTCGATTCCTGAGCGAGCACCGCTTGCGGGAGTCGTCACTCTTCAGCCCTCAATCGACCCCATTCCGCCCTCGCGGCCGCCGTCCGCTATGGAGATTCTCATGTCATTAGGCCCTGACCGCGTGATTGTCGGACTGATCGCCCTCTGCCTGACGCCCTTAGCGGCCCAACTCGCCGGCCAGCCGCCGACGGCCGCCGACGAAGTCGAAGTCATCCGCGGCGAGCGGATCGACCCGGTCCACTTCGGCCCCGGTGTCATCGAGAGCATGCAGGTCGCCATGGAGCGCGACCGCCTCGCCCGCGCGGCCGCCCCGCCCGAAGACCCCGGCGCACCCAAGCGCGGCGCCTGGGAAATCCCCGCCCCGCGCGCGGCCGAACGCCCCGCCTCCGGCACACGCTACGCCGTCAATGCCTACGGCGCGACCGAAATGGCAGTCACCTTTCCCACGCTCGTGAGCGTCGACGGCGCGTTCCTGGCGGGGCAAGGCTCGCCGGAGCTGTGGGCCGAGTGCCTCCGCGTCGTCGGCTACCGCGGCGACGAGCGCGTCGACGAGACGGAGTGGTTCGCCGTCGCCGGCAGCGAGCCGGCGTGGTACGCCTTCGGTCTCGTCGCCGTCGACCGGATCGTGATCGAGGCGGCCCCGCGCCTCGGCGGCGCTGCGTGGTACGGCATCGATGATCTGACCTTCACGCCCGTCGACGAGAGCGGCGCGCCCGTCGCGGAGACCGTCACGCTCGACTTCGAAGACGCCAACTTCAAGCAGAAGCTCACCGGCAGCGGCTACGCCGGCCTCGTCTGGGAGGAAGGCTCGCTCGGCTACCGCCCGCAGGAGTTGATCGTCCCCGCCCCGCGCGGGTCGGAGCTCGGTGACCGCCGTCCGCAGACGGGCGAGGCGGACACAGGCGAGCAGACACCTCGCGGCACGGCGACACCGCCCACGCTGTCGACCAACTTCCGCGGCGTGATCCGCGGCGATGCCGGCTCGTTCAGCGCTCCGCCGGACACCTGCGGCGCCGCCGGCCCGGATCACTTCGTCATTACCGTCAACCGCAACTTCGCCGTCTACGACAAGTCGACCGGCGCAGAGCTGATCAACATTCTGCTGGGCTCGTTCCTGCCCGGCTCCAACGGCGATCCGCGCGTGCTTTATGACCAGCACAGCGGCCGTTGGATCGTCATCGTGACTGACTTCAGCGCCGGAGCTCGCATCTACCTGGCCGTCTCGACTACCAGCGACGCGACCGGCACATGGTTCAAGACGAACTTCGTGACCGATCAGGGAAGCGACGCGGGCCGCTGGCCGGATTACCCGACGCTGGGTGTCGACGCCAACGGCATCTACACGGCGGCATACATGGTCGGGGGGGCGGCCTCGATGACGATCTTCGCGATCGACAAGGCGCCGCTGATCGCGCCGAGCCCAAGTCTCGGCACGGTGACGGCGTTCCGCGGGCTGCCCTTCGAGGGCGCCATTCAGCCCGTGCACACCTACGGCTCGCCGCCGGGGCAATACTTCATCTCGACCGGCTCGTCGTCGTCGCTGCGCGTGCGGCGCGTGAACCCGCCGCTGACCTCGCCGACGTTGACGACCGTCGGCAACGTCGGCGTGACGGGCTTCAATGAACCGCCCGATGCCCCGGCCCAGGGCAGCTCGACGCCGCTCGATACGGTCGGCTCGCGCCTGATGAACGCCGTCTACCGCGACGGTTCCATTTACACGGCGCACTGCATCGCCTTCGGAGGGCGGGCTGCATGCCGCTGGTATCAGGTGAGCACCTCGCCGCTGGCGCTCGTGCAGTCCGGCACGGTCAGCAGCTCCACGCTCTATTACTTCTTCCCCGGAATCGCGGTCAACAGCCGCGGCGATCTGGTCATGGGTTTCTCGGGCTCGAACGCCGGCCAGTTCGCGGCCGCGTACTACACCGGCCGGCTGGCGGGCGACCCGCCGGGGCTGATGGCCACGCCGGCGCTGCTCAAGGCCGGGCAGGCGTCGCACAACATCCTCGACGGCGCCGGCCGCAACCGCTTCGGCGACTACAGCCTCAGCACGCTGGACCCCGACGACGAACTGACGCTCTGGACGATCCAGGAGTACGTCGAGGCGACGGACATCTGGGGCACGTGGGTCGCGCGGCTCGAGTCCGAGCAGCCGCCGCTCGTGATCGCATTGCCCGGCGGCGCGCCCACGGTCGTTTCGCCGGGCGTCGCGGCGATGTTCGAGGTGCAGATCACGCCGGGGGCCCAGAACGTCGTGCCGGGCAGCCAGTTGCTGCACTATCGCTTCAGCGGCGGAAGCTACCAGACCGCGCCGCTCGTCTCGCAGGGAGGCGATCTCTATCAGGCCACGCTGCCGGCCGCGGCCTGCGGCGACCTGCCGGAGTTCTACGTCAGCGCGGCCGGCGACGGTGGCGCGTTCGTGACGAGCCCGGCCGACGCGCCGGCGAGCGTCTATTCGGCGACGGTAGGGGAGCTGACCGTCGCGTTCGCCGACGATTTCCAGACCGACCAGGGCTGGACCGTGGAGAATGTCAGCCTGGCGGACGGGCCGTGGGAGCGGGCAATTCCGTCGCAGGGCGGCGGGCGCGGCGACCCGGCCGGCGATTTCGACGGGTCGGGTTTCTGCTACGTGACCGACAACGGCGCCAGCGGCGACGTCGACGGCGGGCCGACGCGGCTGATATCGCCGGTATTCGATCTGTCGGCGGCCGGCGAGTACCGCGTCAGCTACGCGCGCTGGTTCAGCAACGACGACAACGACATCGACCGGCTCGATGTGCATGTGTCGAGCGACGGCGGGTCGAGCTGGGTACTGGCCGAAAGCGTCGGCGGCACGACCGGCTGGGTGGCGAGCGGGTTCGACGTAGGCGACTTCGTCACGCCCACGGCGCAGGTGCGCGTCCGGTTCAGCGCGACGGACAACCCGAACGACTCGGTGACGGAAGCGGCGGTGGATGCGTTCCAGATTTCGCGGCTGACGTGCGAGCAGACGCCGTGTCCGGGCGACCTGAACGGCGACGACCAGGTCGGATTCGAGGACCTCGTGATCCTGCTGGGTGCGTACGGTGTCGGGGCCGGCGGCGATCTCAACGGCGACGGGCAGACGAATTTCGACGACTTGATCATCCTGCTCGCGGAGTATGGGACGAGCTGCTGAGTGAGCCGCGCGCAATCGTCTGTTCCGAGCGTAAGGGAGCGGGCGAAGGGTGCAACCGCCCCCGCGTCCACGCGCCGAGCCGCACGCGCCTGAAAAGATGAGCGTGCGCTTGTGATAGGTGAATGTCAGCAGGCGCTTGCGCGGGAGGCGCGCCATCCCCAGCCCGCTCCCTCACGGTCGCGGCTCGGTGCAGGCAGACGGTCGCGGCTCGGATCGCTCACGGTCGCCGCTCGGAGCTGGGACCCGCGCTCGTCGCCTTGCGAAACTCCGAGAGCGCCGCGTCGTAGAGAACCGGCACGCCGCGCAGCACGCACAACGCCACCGCCAGGCAGACCAGCGCGTGCTGCACCGCCAGCAGCAACGTCGAGTGCGCCGACCACAGCTCCGGCTGCGCCTCCGGCCAGCCCGCGATTAGCAGAATCCAGCCGAAAGCGGCCGTCTTGGCCGCGGCGTAGAGAATCCGCATGAACCGGCCGGCGACGATCCACCGGCCGAGCCGCGTGTGCATCATGCCGTAGGGCGTCGCGCCGCGGGCGGCCGCGTGCGTACGCACCACGTCGACCAGCACGCCGCGCGAACAGAAGACGATCGGCACCCACACCGGCGTGTGCCCCAGATTCGTCAGGACGATCCAGAGCACGAGCTCGATCACGCGGTCGGCGGCGATGTCGTACAGCGCGCCGAAGGTCGTTTCCTCGTGCCGCCGCCGGGCGACGTACCCGTCGACGCCATCGAGCACGAAAATGATCACCAGCAACACGACGTTCAGCAGCCCCCACGCCGCCGGAACCAGATAGAGCATCGCCACCAGCACGTAAAGCAGCAGCAATCGAATTGTGGTGATTCCGTTGGCCACGCGCGCCTTCGCAGTCCAACCGAGGATCTCGTTTCCGTGGAGGCGGATTCTATGCGCTTTCGGCGGGGGCGCGTATGACGCGAATGCGGTTCGCGGCCGTCACGGCGTCTCAGCCGGCCGGCCGAGAATGACGATGCGATGCCGCGCGGCCAGCTCCAGCGTCCGCGGCCGCTCGAGAATGATCGTCCTGCCGGCCTCGACTACCAGCCCGGCCGCACGGGCGCGATGCAGATTCTCGATCGTCGTCGGTCCGATCGTGGGCACGTCGAAGCGCATGTCCTGGTTGGGCTTGGCGACCTTGACGAGCGTCCAGCCGCCGGCGGGACAAAGCTCGCCGGCCCGTTCGATCAGCTTGTCGGTTCCCTCGATCGCTTCGACCGCGATCACCTCGCGATCCTTGACCGCGATCGATTGACCGATGTCCAGCGCCGCCACCTGCTTGACGATCGGCCACGCGAACGCGGCGTCATCCAGCACGCGCGCCGGCGCTTCGCCGATCGGCCGCACGCCGGCCGCCGTGAGCAGCCCCTCTTCGGCCATCGCCTCCGGGATGTAGCGGGTCGAATCGATCAGCGTCAATCCTCGTCGCTGTAACTCGTCGGCGACGGCGCCCAGTAGCGAGTCGTTGCGCTTGTCGCGCGCATGGAAGTACCAGACGCGGATGCTGGTCAGGTCCGGCAGGTATTGTAGCCACTGTAGCCAGCGCGGGCCGGCGAACATCTCCGCCTTGCGGACGCGGCCGACCATGACGACTTCGCGGCACCCGGCGCGGCGCAGCGCTCGAATCCACCCGCCGAGCCGCACGATTCCCGACCAGCGAAACGAGTCGGCCAGGTCGGCCAGCGTCGGGCTGGCACACCCGCGCAGGGCGACCACCGCCAGCCGCCGGCCAGCCCGGCGCGCCCCGCGCGCGACGAGCAGCGGCAGCTCTCCTTCGCCGGCGATCAACCCGAGCGCGCCGGGATCGCCCGAAGCGCTCGAGCCGGTCCGCCTGTCGATGGATTCGTCCATGGCCGCTCATCTGACGGTCCGGCGGAGGGGGAGTCAAGCGCGGGCGGCGGATCAGTTCTGGCGGAAGTTGGTGGGGGAGAGCGCGCGGCGGCGGCGCTCGATCGCGGCCAGGGTGTCGATCTGGTCGAGCACGCGGCTGGCGCGGCGGGCGTCGTCCGCCTCGGCCAGCAGCGATTGACGGACATCGCCGCTCGTCGGCAGCGAGCTGGCGATCAGGTCGGCGATCGGTCCGAGCGCCATCTCGCTGGCGAAGAGCCGGTTCCAGCGGCGGGCCGACTCTTCGGAATCCGAGAGCGTTCGCAGGGAGGCGTCGAGCAGCCGGCTCCGAAGCTCGCGAACGCCGGCCGGCGTGGCGTTGCAGACGGTCTCGATCACTTCGACCCGCGCCAGGCGATAGGGCCGGCCGGGGAGTTCTTCGATGATTCGCGCCCGGGCGATGCCCTGGAGGGTGATGTTGTACGTACCGCCGGGTGCCCGGGCGGAGTCGACGATGCGGCCGACGCCGAGAATGGGGTGAATCGGGGCTCGGTTGGTGTGATAGAGGGGCTCGAAGCCGGGTTTGAGCAAGGCGATGGCGATGACGCGCTCGCCGAGCAGGGCGTCGGTGGTCATAGTCCGATAACGCGGCTCAAAAATGTGCAGCGGGAGCAGCGCGTGCGGGAAGAGGACAACGTCCGGAAGGGGGAAGACGGGGATCAGCTCCGGCACGTAGACTGGCTCGTCATTCACGTAACTTGTTCCTGTTGCGATACTTGTGAATCAAAAGAGGAAGCGCGACCGTCGCAGAGGCGGCCAGCGTGCCATCTCCCCTCATCGCATTCTAGGTGGGGGTGAGGGGCCAAAGTCGAGTGCTAAACCCGGTCCGGGAGCGGTTTTGTGAAAGTGGGGGGGGCGCGCGCGGCCATGTCGCGTTGAGGGCATGACGAAGGGGCGTGGGCAGCCGAAACGCGCCTACTCCGGGCGGCGCGGCGGTTTCATTCGTTTCCAAAACGACTGGCCGAACGAATCGGGAATTGCGGGGCCGGTCGCGTGCATTAGATTGGCGGAACGGGGGGCAAGCGCGAAATCCGGGGGTCCGTAAGTCGTTGACAGACTCGGAAAGCGCGCCGTTCAGTGGACGCGCGCTGTTTCGTCGCCCGCGTCGACGCGTTGCGTCACGCGCCGAGCGGATGCCGCGGCGTCGCGCCGTTCGGCGCGTACCGAGCTGCCGGCACACGAGACGGTTCGACCATGATCAGGAACGAGACATGGACGCTGCTGTGCGCAGCGCTGATTCTCGCGGCGACGGATGCGGCGGGGCAGAGTTGGGAGCCGGCGGGCGCACTGCCGACGGACGGCGCAGCTCGCGCATACGCGGCCGGTTTCAATGCGAGCGGAGTCATTTATGCGCTCGGGGGAACGCCGTGGCAGAACGGTGGCGACCGCGACGGCGCCGTGCATCGCCTCGTCGCGGGTGTGTGGGAGCCGGCGGTCCCGCTCGGCGGGATGGGGCCGGTGATCAGCGGGGCCGCGGGAGTCGATGGGCTCGGGCGGATCATCCTGTACGGCGGGTTCATCGATGGGGACGATGGTCCAGGGGGCGACAAGGTCTATGACCCGGTCGAGGGGCCGAGCACGAGCATCGCTGCGCGGCCGGCGCCGGCCGAGGCGGTAGGGTACTTCGCCTGGGCGGTCGACGGCGAGGGCCGGCTGTACGGCTTTGGTGGCGGGCCGGGGCCGGGTGGTCCGAACTCGGGATACTGCGATCGATACGACGCGGCGGACGATTCGTGGACGGTGCTGGCGCCGCTGCCGACGCCGGTCGCGGATGCGTGCGCGGCCTATGACGGGGCGGGGGGAATGCTGGTCATCGGCGGGATCAACGCGGCCGGCGACGCGCGCGTGACGAACGTTGCCCGCTATGACATCGCGTCGAATACCTGGTCGGACACGCTCGTTCCGGACCTCCCCGTGGCGCTGAGCGGCGCGCGAGCAGCGCTCGGAGCGGACGGCCGCGTTTATGTCCTCGGCGGCGAGACTGGGCCGATCGGCGCGGGCGTGACCCAATCGGTCGTGTACCGGCTCAATCTGCCGGGCAACCAGTGGAACAGCGCGGCGACGATGTCGACGCCGCGGAAGTGGTTCGCGTGCGTTCTGGGCTCGGATGACTTCATCTACGCCATCGGCGGCGAGAACGATGCGGGCGGAACGAACCTGGCGGAGAAGCTCTTCACCCATCGCTGCCCGACGATTATACAGCAGCCGGCCGCGCTGCTCGCGTGGCAGGGCTCGCTGGCGGGCTTCCGCGTGGAAGTGAGCGGCGCGGGACCATTCGGCTACCAGTGGCGGCGCGACGGACAGGCTTTGAGCGACGGGCCGACGCCCTGGGGAAGTGTGATCAGCGGTGCGGCGGCTGCGACGCTGACGATCTATGAGCCGGTTTCGGACGACGCGGGGATCTACGACGTTGAGATCACGAATCAGTGCGGCAGCACGCTCAGCGACGGTGCGGCCCTGACGCTGCGCACGCCCCCGGCGATCCCGCAGCAATGGCAGGCGATCAGCGTTCACCCGGCCTGGGCGCAGCATTCCTCTCACGCTCGCGGGATCGGCGGCGGGCTGATCGGCGGCTATGCCAATACGCCGACCGTGCTGCCGGACGGCCGGACATTCCAGCTCGATCATCCCGTCGTCTGGGATACGGAGCTGTTCTCCGCGCAGGATGTAACCCCGCCGGGCTCGGTCGGCGGCGGCGTGTATGACGTGGAGGGCAGTTTGCTGGTGGGGTGGTTCTGGCACACCTGGCAGTGCTGGAGCGGCGGGCAGTATTGGACATGCGCGTGGCAGTCGGCCGGCTACTGGACGGCGCCGACGTTCGATTTCGTCGAGGCGGTGCACTCCTCGGGCGCGGAGTATGACTACATCGCGGCCACTGACGGCGAGCGGATGGTGGGCACACTGGCGTATGAAATCAGCGAGGGCTTCTACGACCTCAAGGCGCACCTCTGGACGGCGACAGGCGGGACGTGGTCGCTGCACTTCGCCTCGGCCAGCGACACGCTGGCTGCGGCCATCGACGGTCCGCACCAGTTCGGACTGTATTACGAGGGCGCTGCGGGCTCGCGGGCGGTCATGTGGACGGACACGCCGGGCAGCCATCGCGACGTACATCCGGCCGGATACTCCAGTTCGCTGATCAGCGGCGCGGGGGAAGGACAGGCCGTCGGCGCGGCGGATTCCCACGCCGGCCTCTGGGTGACGGACGTCGGCTTCGCGGAGCTGCATCCCGCGACGGCCGCGACGAGTGCGGCCGTCGCTGCTCACCAGGGGATTCAGTGCGGCAGCGCCGACGGCCGGGCGGCGCTCTGGTCGGGATCGGACGCGAGCTTTTTCGACCTGGGGGCGTATGTGCCGGAGGGCTTCACGTCATCGGCGGCAGAGGATTTCGACGTTGCCGGCGACGGGACGATCACGGTCGTCGGGTACGGATACAACACGGCCACCGGCCGGACCGAGGCGCTGGTGTGGCGCTCGCTCGCGGGGATTCCCGGTGACCTGAACGGCGACGGACACGTCGATTTCGCGGACCTGGTGCTGCTGCTCGCGGACTATGGTTGTGTCAGTCCGCCGGCCGCGGACTGCCCCGGCGACATCGATGGCGACAGGTCGACGGGCTTCGGCGACCTGGTGATTCTGCTGTCCAATTATGGGCGCTGAACCGGCGGCGCTGCTTCGCGGTGCCGGCGCGTCGCCCGCCGGCGCGGATCGGAAAATCAGCGGCCGGCCGCCAGCAGCCGTTCGAGCGGCTCGCTCGTCCGCAGCGGCTGGCCGACGATGCATCGTTCGTGGTAGTCCAGCAGGCGAAACCACTCGAGCAGAGCGGCGTCCGCGTCCGGCTCGCGCCGCAGGACCGCGGGCATCGAGCGCTTCTCGGCGTGGTGCATCTCGCAGTCGCGGCAGATGAGCCCGCCGGCCGTCGAGCTGAACCAGGCCGAGCTGCGCGGCGCCGGCGGTCGGCCGCAATCCACGCAGTGGTCGAGCTGTGGGCCGTATCCGATCTCCGTCAGCAACCTGCGCTGAAAACCGACGATCTGCCGCAGCGGCCGCTGCGTCGGACTGGGCGAAGCCAACCCCTTGAGCAGACCGCTCAGCGCCTCGAACAGGTCCGGATGGGGGTCGAGATCGGCCGAGAGCGCGGCCGTCGCCTCGGCCGCATAGAGCCCGCCGTGCAGCGCGACGGCCGACCGGCGCAGGCCGATGAACAGCTCGAGCTGGGACCAGTCGGTCAACGTGCCGAGATCGGATTCGCCGCGCGGCGGGATGAACTGAACGGCGCCGAGCTCGAGAAGATCAAGCCCGGCCGCGAAGCGCTTCTTCGTCCCGCGGCGCGAGCCCTTGGCGATCAGGCGCAGCCGGCCGTTGTCGCGCGTGAAGAACGTGGCGATCTGCGAGGTTTCGGAGTAGTCGGTCAGCCTGAGCACGACGGCGTGATCGGTCTGTGTCGCCATGCGCGTCCGGACCCTGCCTGGCGCTGCGGTCCGCGGCTCGGCATCCGGCGGCCGCGGGGTTACAATCGCAGCGCGGCGCGGAAGGGTGCCGCCCGGCGGCCCTTCCAGAATGGCCTCCTTGGCGCCGCGCGAGAGCGCCGATGAGCGAGTTTACGCTGGACACGTACTTGAACCAACGGGTCGTGCTCGACACGCAGGGCCCGATGATCTACATCGGCACGCTCGTCTCCTGGTCGGAGCGCGGTTACTGGCTCGTCGACGCGGACGTGCACGACCGCACCGACGGCCACAGCTCGAAGGAGGTCTACGTAAGCCAGGCCCACGGGCTGGAACGCGACGGCATGCGGCGGGCCAACCGGCGGCGAGTCTTCGTCGAGCGCAGCGCGATCGTCAGCATCTCCGCCCTGGCCGACGTGGTCGACGTCGACATCACGGATGACGAGGGCGACGACGCATGAAGCTGAGCTTTCGCCGCATTCGGCTGCGGCCGCGGCACCGATTCGCCACGGCACAGGGGGGCATCGACGAGAAAGAAACGATCGTCGTCGAGCTGGAGCACGACGGCGTCGTGGGCCTGGGCGAGGCGGTTCCATCGGCGCTGTACGGCCAGTCGCTTGAATCGACGGAGGGGGTGTTGCGCGGCTGCGAGAACCTGCTCGGCGACGATCCGCTGCGCATCGAGCACATCATCGCCGAGTTAATCCGTGCGCATGACGGCCAGCGGGCCGCGATCAGCGCGATCGACAGCGCCCTGCTCGACTGGGCCGGCAAGCGGCTCGGCGTGCCCGCCTGGCGGCTGCTCGGGCTGGACCGGCCGCAGACGGTGACGACATTCACGCTCGGCGTGGCCGGCCTCGACGAAATGCGCGTCAAGCTCGACGAGGCGCTCGCTGCGGGCTTTCAGGCGCTAAAGGTCAAAGTGGGGGTCGAACAGGATGAGCGCACGCTCGAGCTGGTGCGCGAGCGGTTCGACGGCCCGGTGCTGGTCGACGCCAACGAGGGTTGGACGGGCGCCGAGGCGGCCCGACACATCGAGCGGCTGGCGAGATTCCGCCCGACGCTGATCGAGCAGCCGGTCCGCCGGGCCGACTGGAAGGCGATGGCCGAGCTGCGAAAGCTCGGCGTCGCGCCGATCTTCGCGGACGAGAGCTGCGAGCGCCCGGCCGATGTCGTGCGACTGGCCGGCTGCGTGGACGGCATCAACATCAAGCTCAACAAGTGCGGGGGCGTGCGCCAGGCGCTGGAGATGATTCACCTGGCCCGTGGACTGGGCATGCGCGTGATGCTCGGCTGTTTCGTGTGCAGCAGCCTGGCGATCGCGCCCGCGCTGACAATCTCGCCGCTCGTGGATTATGCGGACCTGGACGGCAGCCTGCTGCTCGCCGGCGATCCGGTCGTCGGAATTCACTGCGCGCAGGGCCGCTTATCGCTTGGAGATCAGCCCGGGCTGGGCGTACGATTCGCGGATTGACCGCCGCCGCCGGGGGTTCGAACTTTTCCGGCCGCGCGGCGGATTGCCGGCTACAATCGGTCAGCGCGGACATGTCGTCAGAAAGGTCGCAAGGCAGGTTGATGCCCAGGATGAGAGTTCGGAACGGCGAACAGGGCTCATTGTGCTGTGCGGTCGCGGTCGAGAGCGGCGTGCCTGATGCGGAGCTGGGCAAACGCCTGACGGAGCGCGTGCGCGAACAGCTCGACGGCCATTCCGCCGACCTCTGCATGCTGCTGGCCAGCGCTCACCTCGAAGAGGCGATCGAGGGCATCGCGCTGTCCGTGGCCGAGCACCTGCTGCCGCGCTGCATGTTCGGGGCGACCGGCGAGGCGATCATCAGCGGTGAGACGGAGTACGAGGGACAGCCGGCGGTCACGCTCTGGGCGGCGCATCTGCCCGGCTGCCGCGTGAACTCCTTCCACCTCTCCCAATCGGACCTGCGCGGGCTGGACTCGCCCGCAGCGCTGCGCGATCACCTCTCCGTCTCCACCGCCGAAAACCCCTTCTTCCTGCTGCTCGGTGATCCCTTCAGCGTGGACGTGCTCGACGTGCTGCACCGCTTCGAGCAGGCCTACCCCGGCCGGCCCTGCGCCGGCGGCATGGCCTCCGGCGCCCAGCGGCCGCGGCAGAGTGCCATCATCTTCGATGGCCAGACGCTGCGGCACGGGCTCTGCGGCGTGGCTCTGCGCGGCGGCATGAAGCTCGACTGCATCGTCTCTCAGGGTTGCCGGCCGATCGGCCAGGAAATGGTCGTTTCCGAGGCCCGCCGCAACGTTATTTATGCACTGGACGGCGATTCGCCGCTCAAAGTGCTTCGTGAAATGCTCGACCGCTGCTCGCCGCAGGATCGCGAGCTTGCCTGTCAGCGCGGCCTGCTGATCGGCTGCTCCATCTGCGAGGGGCCGCCCGGTGAATACCTCATCCGCAATCCGATGCGGTTCGATTCCGAGAGCGGCGCCCTCGAGATCAACGACTTCGTGCACGAGGGCCAGCGCGTCCGTTTCCACGTCCGCGACGCCGAATCGGCCCACCAGGAGCTCGATACGATTCTCCAGCGCGCCGCCCCCAGCGATGCGGCCGGCGCGCTGCTCTTCAGTTGCAACGGCCGCGGGACGCGCCTGTTTCCGCACAAGAGCCACGACGCGCGGACGATCGCGTCGCGCTGCGGCGGGCTTCCGTTGGCCGGGCTCTTCTGCGCCGGCGAGATCGGCCCCATTCGCAATCGGAACTTCCTGCATGGCCACACCGCGAGCATCGGATTCATCCGCCCTGAGGACGAATGACCGGCAGGACGGCGGGTGCGGCGGCCGGCGTCAAAAGTTCCGCCGGCGCGACCGTCTTTGCCGCAAGCGCGAGTTCGAGGCCGTCCTGCGGCGCGGCATGCGGGTGACGGATCACCGCCTCATCGTCTGGGCCTGCGCCAATGACGGCGGCCCGCCGCGGCTGGGTTTGATCGTCGGCCGGCGGGTGGGCAACGCCCCCGCGCGGAATCGGGCCAAGCGGCTGCTGCGCGAGGCATTTCGCCTGACTCGGCACGAGTTGCCGCCCGGCCAGGACCTGATTTGCAGCCCGGTCCCGGGGGCCGACCTTTCGCTGCCGTCCGCGATACAATCCCTGGTCAATCTGGCCGGGCAACTGGCCCGGCGGGCGGCGCGGCGCCGCGCCCGAGCGAATGCAGCGCCCGACGGCGCGGAAACATGAAACGGCAACACGCAAGCCCCTCCATTCTGATACTGACGGCCTCGGCCGGGGCGGGACACACGGTCGCCGCGCGGGCCATGAGCGAGTCGATCTCCGAGCGCCTGCCGCACGCCACGGTCGAAGTGCACGACGTGCTCGATTCCTCCGGGCCGGTGCTGCGGCGGCTGTACGCCGACGGGTACATGGCGCTGGTCCACCACGCGCCGGCGGTCATGGGCCTGCTCTACGATGCGATGGACGCGCCGCCCTCGCGCCTGACCGAGTTTCTGCGCGGCCGGGCCCAGGACGTGCTCACCGCCGGCACCGTTCGCTTTCTGCTCGAGCGGCGGCCGTCGCTGATCGTCAACACGCATTTCCTGTCGGCCGAGATCGTGGCCCGGCTGCGGCGCGCCGGCCGGCTGCACTGCCCGCAGGTCACAGTGACCACGGATTTCGAGACGTTCCGGCTCTGGGTGCAGCCGCCGACCGAGCAGTACTTTACGGCGACCGGGAGCGGCAAGGCGCTGCTGAGCACCTGGGGCGTCGACCCGGCCGACGTCGTCGTCAGCGGCATTCCGGTGCGGCGGGCGTTCTGCGACGACCTGGATCGGATCGACCTGCGCCGCCAGCATGGGCTGATTGCCGATCAGCCGGTGGTCGTGCTGTCCTGCGGCGGGCTGGGCGTTCCCGCGGCCGAGCAGCATCTGCGGCAGCTCGCGGCCCTGCCGGAGCGGGTGCAGGTGATCGCCATCAGCGGGCGCGATGAGCGGCTGCGGGCGCGGCTGGCGGCCCGCTTCGCGCCGCGCGTGCGCGTGCTCGGCTATACGGACCGCATGCACGAGTGGATGCGCGTGGCCGACCTGCTGGTGGGCAAGCCGGGCGGGCTGACGTCGTCGGAGGCGCTGGTATGCGGCGTGCCGCTGGTCGTTGTGCGGCCGATCCCCGGCCACGAGGCCCGCAACGGCGACTATCTGCTCGAGAACGGGGCGGCCATCAAGCCGAGCCACGTGGGCGTGCTGCGGCATCGAATCATTGAGCTGCTGTCGGAGCCCAGCCGGCTCGTGCGGATGCGCACCGCCTGCCGGCGGATCGCCCGGCCGGATGCGGCCCGCCTGATCGCCGAGCACGTGGCCCGCCGCGTCGGGCCGCCGGACATACCATCCCAGCAGGTGAGCGCAGCGGCGGCGCTCAGCCGCTCGTAGCCGGCGATCGGGCGGCCGGCCGGACCGCGGAGAGAGGCATTCAGTCCGCAGCGGAGGTGCGCGTGAACTACCTGGTCGCGATTCCCGTATTCAACGAGGAGCGGTTTCTGCCGCGCGTGCTGAATGCGGTCGGCCGGTACGCCCGCGACGTGCTCGTGGTCGACGACGGCTCGACGGATGCGACCGGCGAGCTGCTGCGGCAGCGGCGCGACGTGTTCACCATCCGCCACCCGGAGAATCGCGGCTACGGCCAGAGCCTGATCGACGCATTCGAGTTCGCCGACTGCCGCGGATACGACTGGGTCATTACGATGGATTGCGACGAGCAGCACGAGCCGGCGCAGATCCAGGAATTCGTCGTCCGCGCGGCACGGCGCGATGCGGACGTGATCAGCGGGTCGCGCTACCTGGCTGAGCACCCGGACGATGACGCGGCTCCTGAAGAGCGCCGGCGGATCAACCAGACGATCAACGGGCTGCTGGAGCAATTGCTTGGCCTGCGGCTGACCGATTCGTTCTGCGGTTTCAAAGCGCATCGGGTCGCGGCGATGCGTCGGCTGCGGCTGGACGAGCCGGGTTATGCGTTTCCGCTGCAATTCTGGGTGCAGTGTGTGCAGAGCGGGCTGGCGATCGCCGAGATCCCCGTCCGGCGGATCTACCGCGACCAGAGCCGCCTCTTCGGCGGCACACTGGACGACCCGGCCGCGCGGCTGGCGCATTACCTGGAAGTGCTGTTGCGCGAGCTGCGGCGCGGACCGGTTCCTGCGGACACTCCTGCGGATGGGCTTGGCTGCCGATGCCTTTCGGGCGAGTGATCGATGCGGCACGGCTGCGGACGCCGCGCGAGCATCTGGGAGTTCTGATCGACCCGCCGCTGGCGGGGCTCGTGCATGCGGCCGAGTCCGCGGACGCGGCCGTCGCGCCCGCCACAATGCTCGGCACGCCGCTGGGCGAGCTGCGGCGCCGGCTGCGCGCAAGCCTCGGCGTCGGCCGGCCGCTGATCGTCAGCGGCCATCAGTGCGAGTTCTTTCACGCCGGCATCTTCGCCAAGACGATCGCGACGGAGGCACTGGCCGCATCCTGCGGTGGAGAGTCGCTGTTCGTCGCCGTCGACTCCGACCTGCCGAAGGCGACGCGGCTGACGGTGCCGCAGCGAGCCGGCGACGAGCTCGAGCACGGGCACGTGCCGATTCCGGGCGTTGAGGAGGGCGTGCCGCCGGAGCTGTTCGCGCCGCAGACGGCCGCCGCCTGGCGGCAGTTCTTCGCACAGGTTCGCAAGACGGCTGCGCTCGCGGCCGATACGGCCCTCGACCGACTCGCCGAGGCGTGGTGCGGGCCGGACCGCGACGCGGTGGAGCTTTGCGCCGCCCGTCCGTCGTCTCCGGCCGCGGCGCAAGCCGATGCCGCGGATCTGATCGATCTGTGCGGCGGACTGCTGCGCGGCGCGGCCGCGGTGCAGCGCGCCATCGGGCTGCGCGGCTCGCCCGCCATTCGCCTCTCGCGGCTCGCCGCGACGCCCGAGTTCCGCGTGTTCATGGCCGAGATGATGCTGCGGGCCGCGGATTTTGCGGAGGCATACAATGCGGCCCAGGCCGACTACCGCGTCCGGCATCACGTTCGCAGCCCGCAGCGCCCGGTGCCGCCGCTGGCGCTCGGGCCGGGGCGGGCCGAGCTGCCGCTCTGGGCCGAGCGCCTCGGCACGCCGCGGCAGCGCGTCTCCGTCGCACAGGACGGCGGCCGGTTCGCCCTGCTCGCCGGCGAGCACGAGATCGGCCGCTTCGATCGCGAGCAGCTCGCCGATGCGACGTTTCACGATCAGGCCTGGCCGCTGAGCGAGGGCGGCTGGTTGCTGCGGCCGCGGGCCCTGGCGCTCTCCGCGTTCATGCGGATGATCCTGGCGGACGTGTATATCACGGGTGTGGGCGGGGCGCACTACGACGAGATCACGGAGCAGCTTGTCGCGCGGCTGTGGGGCGTCGACCTGCCGCCGCTGGGCTGCGTCTCGGCCACTCTGCGGATGGGCCACGTGTTCGGTGCGGATTGCGACTCCGCCGGCCGCGACGGGGCGGACCTGCTGCGGGATGCCCGCTACAACCCCCAGCGGCACTTTGCCCACCTGCCGCCGGACCTGCTGAGTCGCCGTGAGCAGCTCGTGGCACACAGCCGGCAGCTTCGCCGCGAGAATCCGGGTGCGACGGCCGAGCGCCGCCGGGTCTTCCGCGCGATCCGCGATACCAACGAGGCGCTGCTCGCCGCGGCCGGTGATGCGCTCTTGGCCCTCGAGCGGCGGGCCGAGCAGGGGCGGCATACGCGGAAGATCCGCGCCGTGGCGTGCGAGCGGGAGTACTTCTTCGGCCTGCATTCGCTGGCGACGCTTCGGGCGCTCGCCGAACGGATCGCGTGATCGGTACGAGCAGCGGCGCGTGCGCGCGGGCGTCCGCGTCGCCTGGCTGTTCGCTGGCGCCGCCGCCCGGGCGCGGTTGGCGGGCGGGACGCGCCGCCTCGCCAACTCGCACACGTGAGACTGCGCCGATCGTGTGTACGATCAAGGCGCCGCCTGCGGTACGAACGCGTCGGGGTCGTAGATTTGCAGCGGGGGCAGTACGACACGACGCGGATCCGGGAGCTTTTCTCCCTCGCGCAGCATGTTGCGCACGAACTCCAGTAGCGGTTCGGCGATGCGCTTTTGCCGCAGGCTCACGATCGCCTGGGCCCAGAGCTTCCAGTGCCTTTCGCTGCGCAGCCGATCGGAGTCCTTCGCCAGCTCCAGCAGCGACCGGTTGATCGCCTGGACCGCCGCTTCCGGTATCTCGGGTCTACGGTCCAGGAGAATCCGGTAGGCCAGCAAAAGCCTGCACGTCAAATCGTCCTCGAAGGCATTCTGATCGAAGCGCCGCAGCGCTCTTTCGCGGGCATCGCGGAAGCGCCGCTCGAGCGTCGGGTCCTTCGCGTTCTGATCAGTGCTCAGCAGCGCATCGAGCGCTTGGATCGCGTCCTTGTATGCCTTCGGGTACGGAGCCGGCAGCTTCCCGGCTGTGAGCTCATGCGCGTGTTGCCAGAATGGATCACCCCAGTGTTTGGCCGCCGCCTGGCGTACATGCGTGAGTTGGGTCTCGTCGCCGATCTCCTCCGCCCACTGGAGCGCATCGGCCAGCACCTCCTCGACGATCGGCAGGACGTTTGGATCATTCGGCGCGAGAAGATCGAGCGTCTCCGCGACGCGGGCGCGCATCGCCGGAGAGCGCTGCCCTCCACCGTCGCGAAGGTACTGCACGACGCCCGCCACGAGTGCGTTCCTCGCTTCCTCGGTCACCGACCGCCCGACGCGGGACGCCGCCGACCGGATATGCACACTGAAGACGATTTCCTGCAAGGCATAGTTCAGATCCGGGTGCCCCGCATCGACATAAAGCTGGTCAATCAGCGCCTCGGCACGTGCCTTGTCGAACACGACCCCCGGCCGCGTCACGTCGTATCGTTCGGAGAGCTCGGCTATGCGCTTCTTGGCCGCGTTGAGCTCCTCCTCGAAATCCGGGTGCAAATCCAGAAACGTCGACCCCGCCGCAGCGACCGCATCGGCGGTGGCACGCCACACCATCGGGTCGCGAGACCCAACCGTGGTGGGCGGCAAAGTGCGTGAGGGGGAGTTCTGGGCAACAGGCGCGAGCGCAACCACGATCAGGATGCCAATCATTGTCGCACTATAGGGTTCCAACGGGAGTCGCGCCATCTGACAATTGCCAACATCGTCATTCCGGCGGCCAGACCATGTTACAGTACCCAAGGCATGCATGCATGGCTTCCTCGTTGGGCGCGAAGCCGACGCAGCATTGGCGGCACGATGTCACGTTGTCGCGCTTGGAGGCGCACGCGTTCGTGCAACCCCGTGGATCTTCGCAACAGGTCCCTTCCAGAGCTTGGTGACTGCACGGCGCAGCACCGCCAGGGCTACTGCCCGGATCGCCGTCGCCCCCCCCCGGACGGCGATCCTGCTGCACGGCGCGGGCCCGCCCGGCGTACCTCCCGGGTCCGCTGACGCGACCGCGACCGTACGGAACGCCGGCGAGCCGTCGGACGAAGCCATCGCTGCGAGCAGAGCGATCGTGCACGAAGCGACGCAGACGACACTGAGAGAGAGGCTGAATCGGTTCATTGAAGTGACCTCCCTTCACAATGTGTTGCCAACCCCCCCCCTGAAGCGCGTCAAGCGGATTCGTGGGATGAAGCGGAAGCTTCAGCCGCGCGGCACCGGCATGTTGTAACCGGTTTCGTACACACCGAAGTTCAGGTTGGATATGTACTTACAAGAATATGATGACTCCGCGTTCAGCTTGCCGGAATCCACCGCCACGCCCCGCCCGCGATCCTGCACCTGCGAGACCTGCGGCGCTACGGCCGCGGCAGCGCCGGGCCCGCTTCTTGCACACACTGTTCGCCCGTCTCGAAACACCAGATCGGAGACGTCGCCGAGCCGCCCGCGGGATCTTCCGCGATCGCGTACCAGCAATACACGGTCGAACGCTCCAGCTCCGCCCAACTGACGCTCGCCCGGCCGCCGCTCGGCACATCCGCCGCCACACCCACCTGGATCGTCTCGATGTAGCCGATCGAAACGCTGTGCACGATCGGCGTCACGTCGCGGTCCGCCGACTCCAGCGTCAGCCGGACGAACAGACACTGCGAGTCCGGCACGTTCACGATGTCGCCGTGCCACGCCGCGCCGTCAGCGCTGAACTCCATCTGTACGCTGGTTCCGGCCGGCGTCGTCGCGTTGATCGACGCGGCCGTCCAGTCCACCACCGAGCCGAGGCACAACGGCGCCGAAGTGAACTGCCCGGACGGAATGTACCCGCCCTCGAGCTGCTGGATGCTCACCGTTCCGTTCGCGCCCCGCACGCCGTCGGCGCCGCGCGAGCCCGAAGCGCTGGAGCGGCCCCGGCGATACTCGCCCGCGCCCCCGTTGCCGCCGCCGCACGCCCCCGCCGCACCCTGGAAGAACAACCCCACGTTCGTGCCCGTGAAGACGAAGTGCCCAAGGCCGCCGTTTCCGCCCAGGCCACCCTGGCCGCCGGTCGCCTCGCGCTGACCCAGGTGGACCAGGTTCTCGTAGATCACCTCGAGCGTGCCGCCGTCACCACCATCGCCGCCTGCTCCGCCGCCGCCGCCGCCACCCGCCAGGTCGAGTCCGCCGGAGGGCGTGTACTGCCCGTCGCCGCCCGGCTGGCCGGGCTGGCCCGGCTCCCCACTCGCCGAGAGCAGGCCGTGGTTCTGAAGCGCCCTGGCATAGATGATCACGTGCCCGCCGCCCCGGCCGCCGTCGCCGCCCCGGCCGCGACGATCGGCCGGATTCCCCGGAAACCAGCCGCCATCCGCGTCCACGTTCTGCGTATTCGACTGCGCCCCGCCTCCGCCACCCCCGCCTCCGCCGCCGCGGCCGCCGTGGCCGGCCATCCCGGCACCCGGCAGTCCCTCCTCGCCGCACTGCCCGGGCTGGGCGGTCGTCGGTCCGGGCGGGTTGTCGTTCTGCTTCGGGTCCTGTCCGCGGCCGGCTTCGCCGCCCGTGCCGCCCGCCCCGCCGGAGACCGTGTCGGTGATCACTCCCTGGTTGAAGAGCAGCCCGGCCACGCGGAGCGGATAGCCGCGCGTGTCGAGCGTCGCGCCGGCCGACACGTTTACATTCATGTACTGCCTGCCGGGCTCGAGCAGGTGCGTGCCGGAGGTGACGTTCAGATCGCCGTCGCGCCCATCGCCGAACAGCGCGCCCGTGTCTGCCAGAATGAGATTCCCCGCCCCGTCGCTGACGGTTCCGTCGAGATCGCCCGCGTCCCAGTCGGCGGTCGAGTCGATCGAAAGGAACTGCTCCGGCAGCACGCCCATGAAGCGGACATCGACCGGCCCGTCGTACCAGTTCGTCACCAGCACGCTCAGCCGCGGGCAGGTCGAGGCGCCGAGCGTGTCGTCCTCCGGCCGCGGCGCCAGCGGCACGTCGGGCACCTGGCATTCATCGGGGATGCCGTTGCCGTCGAGATCCAGGCTCGTGCCGCCCGCGATATCCAGATCATCGGGGATGCCGTTGCCGTTGCAGTCTTGGCAATCATCCGGGATGCCGTCGCTGTTCAGATCGGTGCTCGTGCCGGCGGCGATGTCGCACTCGTCCGGCACCAGGTTCTCGTTGCAGTCCTCGCTCGTTCCCGCGGCCAGGTCGCACTCATCCAGCGTGCCGTTGCCGTTGCAGTCGAAGCTCGTGCCGTTGGCCAGGTCGAGATCGTCCGGGATGCCGTTGCCGTTGCAGTCCTGGCACTCGTCCGGCACGCCGTCGCCGTTCAGGTCGGTGCTCGTGCCGGATGCGATGTCGCACTCATCCGGAACGTTGTTCTCGTTGCAGTCCGGGCTCGTGCCATCTGCCACGTCGCAGGTATCCGGAACGCCGTTGCCATTGCAGTCCGCCGCCGCACCACCGGCGATGTCGCACTCGTCCGGGATGCCGTTGTGGTTGCAGTCCTCGCTGGTCCCGGCGGCCAGGTCGCACGGATCGGGCACGCCGTTGGCGTTGCAGTCCTCGGCCGCACCGCCGGCGATGTCGCACTCGTCCGGCACGCCGTTGCCCGTGCAGTCCTGCGAGAATCCGCTGTCCAGGTCGCACGAATCCGGCACGAGATTACCGTTACAGTCCGGCACGGCGCCGCCCGCGATATCGCACTCGTCCGGGATGCCGTTGCCCGTGCAGTCCTGCGAGACGCCGCTCGCCAGATCGCACGAGTCCGGCACCTCGTTGCCGTTGCAGTCCGGCGCCGTGCCGTCGGCGATGTCGCACTCGTCCGGAGTCGAGTTCCCGTTGCAGTCCTCGCTCGTTCCGTCCAGCAGATCGCACGAGTCCGGCACGAGGTTGCCGTTGCAATCGCTCGCGTCGCCCGAGATCACGTCGCACTCGTCGGGCACGTTATTGCCGTTGCAGTCGGGGCTGTTCCCGTTCGTCACGTCGCACTCGTCCGGCACGCCGTTGCCGTTGCAGTCCAGGCTCGTGCCCATCGAGATGTCGTCTTCGTCGGGGATGCCGTTGTCGTTGCAGTCCGTGCCGCCCGGCTCGCAGATATCCGCGATTGAATTGCCGTTGCGGTCGTAGATCGTCGACGTGCTCAGCGCATGAAAGCCGCGCGGCAGGCCGAACAGGCTGCCCCGCCCGACCATCGCTCCGCCGTCCGATACATCGTGAATCACGGTCGGCGACCAGCCCGACCACGGCCAGATCAGCTCCGAAAGCGGCCGAACCGTCCCGCCCGGCTCGCGCAGGAACCCGACCCCGCCGTTCTCGCCGACCACCAGGCCGGACACGTTGATCGCCCGCGCGATGCCCGGGCCGAACGCCGTGAGCTGCCCGTCCTCCCAGATGAACGCCTGACCGCCCGATTCGCCCACCGCCTGGAGATTGTCATTCAGCCCGTAGGCGACGCCCGGTCCGAGGTCGATCGTCGTCCCGTCCGGCCGCCAGATGATCGCCCGCCCGTTCGACGTGCCGGCTGCATAGCCCGAGTTGTTGACCGCATACGCGACGCCCGCACCGAGCAGCGTGAGCTGCCCGTCCTGCCAGCGGAATGCCTGCGTGCCCGTCTGGCCGACGACCTGCCCGGCGTCGCTGATGTCGTAGGCCGCGCCCGCGGCGATGTCCGTGAAGCCGCCCTGAAGCTGCCACCGAACGGCCCGCCCGTTCGACGTACCCGCGATCTGGTTCAGGCTGTTCACCGCATAGGCTACGCCCACGCCCAGTTCGGTCAGCCCGCCGTCGTAGGTCCAGGCGAACGCCCGCGTGCCCGAGCTGCCCACGACCGTCTGATTGTTGTTCACGCCGCGGGCGATCGTGTCGGCCGCGCCGATCAACGCGCCCAGGTCGACCATGTCGTAGTCGAACAGGGCCCGCCCGGCCATCAGGGCCACGTCGCCCTTGAGCGGAAACGCCACCACGCCTTCGGCGATGTACGCCAGGTAGGGGTTGCACAGCCGCGTCTCGCCGCGGATGTCCAGGTTGTACGTCGTTACCTGCGTGTTCACCTGCGAGATCGACGTGATCTGAAGCGCCCCGCCCGGCGTCAGCAGCCAGTCGCCGACCACCAGGTCGCCCGCGAAAACGAGCGATCCCGGCGGCTCGCCCGGTCCTCCCGCGTAAGGCCGCACAAGCACGTGGTTCGGCGTGACGCGCAGCGTCCGCGCCGCCTGGCCTTCGCCGGCGGTGATCACGAGGTAGTAGGGGGTCATCTGCGCGGCGGTGTGTACCAGCCGCGCATGCACGCGGGCCGGAAGCGTCTCGCCGGAAAGCAGGTCGTAGGCCAGAATCTCCGCCCCGGCGAAGACGTCCTCGATCTCCCGCGTCGAACCGTCCGCCATGGTGATCTGCGTGCCGGTCAGCCAGCAGGCGTTCCGCGGCTGGTTCTGGTTGCGATAGTAGAGCACGTCGACCGAGTCGGTCGCGGCGAGCTGTCCCCAGGGGTTGTCCGCCTCCGCGCGAATCGTCTGCGCGCCGCCGCTCGGTGTGAGCGTGCAGAAGAACTCTCCGTTCGTGCCGACGAAGTCGGTGCAATTCGAGTCGTCGGCCACGAAGCGCACGTAGTCGTAGAACGATCGTGCCGTCGACGGCGGCTCGGCCTGCGGCACTGCCCGCGCCACCAGCCCCGTCGCATCCGCAACGATCGCGAAACTGGACGGGACCGGCCACTCGACCTCCCGGACCTGCGAACCATCTCGCACCGTGGCCGAGCCCGGGGCCGGCGACGTGAGCGTGATCACCGGCGTGCAAACGCCCTTCGGGGCCGCCAGCGCCCCCTGAAAGCCGGCATTGTTCAGCGCCGTGCCGGCGTTCTCGCCGTCGAAGACGTCGCACCCGCCGTGCGTGTGGATGCCGAAGACGCGCCCGTTCGCCTCGTCGATCATCGGCGAGCCCGAATTGCCGCTGCTGGTGTCCACGCCGTGCCGCAGGATCGACCCCGATGCCGCCACCAGTGGCCCCACGTGCGTCGTCTGCGCGCGGTTCCACTCGCGCGGCGGGGGCGGATCTTCCAGGTCCACCGCCCCGAAGCCCGTCACGCGGATCGGCTGGCCGGTCGCGGCCGGCGGCGCCAGCGTGATCTCGAAAAAGGTGAGCTGCGCCTCGTAGGGCGTCAGTCCCGTGTTCGGATTCGGCAGGCAGCCGAAATGCGCCCAGTCATTGCCGACGTCGAGGTTCGCGTAGCTCCAAGAGTCCGGATCGATCACGTACTGATCGGACGGCGAGGGGTGATTGATCGAGCCGTCCGGGTTGCTCAGCGGGACGTTGAAGTGCACCTGTTGCAGGTTCGACGCGAAGCAGTGCCCCGCCGTGATCAGGCAGCGGTTGCAATCCTGAACCAGCCAGGCCGAACAGCGCGCATCCGCGTCCATCGTCCAGCCGCGTCCGATCCGCGGGTCATTCGAGATCTGCCGATCGTCGAAAGGTCCGCAGATCGTGCGGTCGCCGCCGCCCGGCGGCGGGTCGAACTCGGCATACGTCAACGAGCGAACCGTCACGCGGTTCGGTCCGCTTCCCGGGTAAGCGAGCAGCTCCACCAGCACCGCGTCGCCGTTGAAATAGGCCGACGTATGCTGCCACTGCTCGATGTGCCGCTGATTCAGGTACTGCACGCCGCCGTCCAGCAGCGACGTGAGCCGCAGAATCGACCCGCCGCCCGTCTCTGCGGCGGCCGAGTCGTCCGGGGCCGACGAGTCGCTCGTCCCGCTCGCCAGCACCACCTCGCCGAAGTCCAGACGCAGCCACACCGCCCCTGGCACGCGGACCGTCTCGGAGTACACGACCGCCCGTTCCCGCCCGCTGTTCGCAACCACGCCCGAATCCAGCGCCAGCGGCGCACGAAGCTGTCCCAGGACAGGCCCGGCCGCGATCCACAGCGCCAGAAGCGCCATCAACCCGCTACGCATGGTTCCCCGTTTCTCCCTCCAGGCGACCGGCGAGCGCATCCCGCGCTGGCCCCGCGATCCAACGCAGGGTGGGCCGGTACGGTCTCGTCTCCGCCGGCGTCGGCCGTCGGCGGAGGCGTTCGAGGTCAACCGGTGTGAAGGCTGTCGTGAACTCGCCCGCGGCCACGGCGAAAGAGCGGTCGCGTGGCCCTGCCTTCCCCAACTCCCGCGCTTGGCCGCCCGCCCAGGCGTCGCGGGACCTCAGGAACTCATAATAACCGCAAGGCGGCGGATTCTAAAGCGTTAGCGGTTTCAGCGGGGGACGCGTGCAGGCGGACAAATGTTATCGGGAGCGGTTCTGGACGATCGCCAGCGGAGTCAGTGCTTCCGCGCAACCAGCAGCCCGTCGCCGATCGGCACCAGGCTCGCCGTAACCCGCGCGTCGGCCGAGACCTTGCGATTGATCGCCCGCAGCGCACGCGTTTCCGCATCGTCGGCGGCCGGGTCGGCCACCCGGCCGCTCCAGAGGGCGTTGTCGATCGCGACCAGTCCGCCCGGCCGCAGCAGCGCCAGCACCTGCTCGTAATACGCGTCGTAGTTGCCCTTGTCGGCGTCGATGAACGCGAAGTCCAACGAGCCGTCGCCACCGGCCGCGCGCAGCTCGCGCAAGGTCTCGAGCGCGGGGGCCAGGCGCAGCTCGATCCGTCCGGTCAGGCCGGCCTGCTGCCAGTAGCGCTGCGCGACGGCCGTGTAGGCGCGGTTCAGGTCGCAGCAGATGAGCTTGCCGTCGTCGGGCATGGCGGAGGCGATGCAGATCGAGCTGTAGCCGGTGAAGGTGCCGATTTCGATCGCCCGCCGGGCGCCGATCAGCTCGACCAGCAGCCGCATGAACTGCCCCTGCTCCGGGGAGATCTGCATGTTCGACTGCGGCATCGCGGCCGTCTCCTCGCGCAGGCGGCGAAGCAGGTCGCTCTCGCGGACCGTCTCGCGCAGCAGGTAGGCGTGCACCTCGTCGCTGAGCTGGAATGTGCGGGTGGACATCGGCCGGCTTCCTTCGGACCTCGCGCAGGGCGGGGGGCTCTTGCATGGGTGGGGCAGGCGTCTGTGCCTGCCGGTCCCTTCACCCGAGTGCCCTTGCGGATGTTACCAGTTCCGGCCGGCTGGACGGGAGGGGAGCTGTGACGATCGGTGCGTCATGCCGGCTGATCCCCGCGTGCCTCGGAGTGCCGGGCCGGCCGCCGCCTTGGTGTCAGCGTCGAGGTGGCGCGCCCGCGCGCTGCTCAGTCATCGCACTCTTCATACTTCTCGTACTTCTCGTACTTCTCGTGGTGGTCGTGCTCGTGCGGGTGTTCGAGGCGGAACCGCGCCGCCCGTTCGACATCCACCTCGCACACGTGCCCGTTGCTCGTGTCGACGACGTAGACGCGTCCGTCGACGGCCACGACCGCCCGGCCGGTGCCGAAGCGGTTGCCCTTGGCCGACACGGCCACGCACCCGGCCAGCGACAGCAGACTCAGCCCGGCCGCGACGGCGATGAATGTGCGCATAGGTTCCTCCTTCTCGGGTCCGACGAGGTACTGGAATGTGCATCTGCCGCCTGCCTGGACACGGGCAGGGGGGTAAGGTTGGGCCGTGATTTCGCTGCGCCGCCTCGGGATACGCGGGCTTCCCACCCGCCTGAGAATTGGGTGGTACGGGCGTCTCGCCCGCATGGAACTGGGTGGTACGGGCGTCTCGCCCG
>CAZXUI010000011.1:0-78826 GCA_964643885.1 uncultured Planctomycetales bacterium | reverse complement strand
CCCCCCGCTCGGGCACGCACCCGCATCATTCACGGCCCCGGCCCACCCCTTAATCCCTCAATCCCTTACTCCCTCAATCCCTCAATCCCATGACAGCCCCACATCCCGCACCTGGGCACGCACCCCTAGAAAATCAAGCCCCGATAACCACAATCCAGGCGGTCAAAATGATGCGCGCGCTGGACCCCCTTTGCTCTGCCCCCCCTCCCTCCACGCCCGCCGCTGCTCCCCGACCGAACCCCGCAGACCGGCCGGCGGATCGGCCGGTACAATCCGCCATGATGCCGCCGAACCGCCCGCCCGGGCCGAAACATACGCTCCCTCTGCCGGCCATCAGCGCTCTGTGCGGCGCGCTCCTCCTGGCCGCGCTGGCCTTCGTACCGCTCTTTTTCCTCGGCGGACCGGAGCCCGAGCTGGTTCCTCCACCGCCCGGAGCCGCGCCGGCCGGGCCGCAGCCCCAGATCGCTGAGCCGCAGCGCGACGTCGGCCAGCCGCCGCCCGTACCCGCCGCCCCGCAACTCGCAGGCGGCCAGCAGCCGCCGGACGATGAAGAAGGTCCCTGGCCCGCCGGCCCGGAGCGCGACGAACGCCCTCAGCCGGACAGCGAGCGCTCGCAAGCCGATCGCTCGACAAAGTCCGCACAAGAGCGAGGCTCGCAGGTCGACCGCCCGCCGCCGCCCGCATCGCAGCCCGGCGACCAGCCGCCGGGCGAACCCGCACCTGCAACACAGCCGGCGACCGCCCCGGCAACTCAGCCCGCAACCGCACCGGCCGAGCCGGAGAGCGAGCTGCGCCGCAAGCGGCGCGAGCGAATGGCGCAGTTCGGCGGCACGCCGCTGACTGACAACGCGGTCGAGGCCGGCCTGGCGTGGCTGGCGGCGCACCAGCATCCCGACGGCCGCTGGGACCGCATCGAATACCACCACCTCTGCCCGCCGAATGACCGCTGCTGGGGCAATGCGATCTCGCGCGAGACGCGCGACCTCGACGCGGGCATGACGGGACTGTGTCTGCTGGCCTACTTCGGCGCGGGCTACACGGACCGCGACGGTCCGTACCGCGACACGGTCGCGCGCGGCGTCGCGTATCTGCTCGGCCGCCAGCAGGCTCACGGCGGCTTTGGCCCGAGCGACGCGATGGCCGGCTACAACGACTCGGTCGCGGCCTTCGCCCTGGCGGAGTACTTCGACCTGACGGAGGACGAGCGGGTCCGCGAGCCGCTCGAGCGGGCGCTGGCGCGGCTGGGCAACTCGCAGCAGCGGCTCGGCGGGTGGGACTACCTGCCGACGCGGATCAGCGGGCGCAACGACACGTCGATCACCGCCTGGGCGGTGCAGGCGATGCAGGCGGGCGCGGTGGCCGGCGTGAGGGTGCCGCGGCACTCGCTGGTCGGCGCGGCGCTGCACTTCGTCCGCGCCACGGAGCGCGACGGACGGGTGCGCTACTCGGACGGCGGGATCGGCACGCGGATCGAGCGCAACGGAACGATGACGTTCCGCTACGGCCCGGCGATGATCGCGTGCGGCGCCACCTCGGCGCCGCTGCTGGGCTGGCGGCTGGACAGCCCGATGCTGCGTCAGCAGCAAGCCCTGCTGCTGGGAGAGCTGCCGAGCCAGTCGCGGGCGCGGGGCGGCGATCCGCTGGACCTGCACAACGAATACTACTGGTACTACGGAACGGTGGCGATGTTCCAGGTCGGCGGAGAGCATTGGGAGCGCTGGAACGCGGCCCTGCGCGATGCGCTGCTGCCCTTGCAGGACCGCAGAAAATCCCCCGACGGGCGCAAACGCCACAGCTTCGGAAGCTGGCAACCCTACTCCGAGGACTGGGGCCGCTGGGGAAAAATGGGCAGCCGGTTGTATTCGACGGCGCTGTCGGTGTTGACTCTTGAGGTTTACTACAGGCATACGCCCGCGTGGCTGGAGGATCACACGGCCGTGACGGCCGACGACTGGCGGGCGTACCTGGAGACCTCGGACCCGACCGAGCGGGCACTGGCAGTCGAATGCCTGCGCAATATGCGCGTGGAGATTGGCGAGCCGGTGCTGCTCGACCTGCTGCACGACCGCGAGCCGGGCGTCGGGCTGGCGGCGGCCGAGGGGCTGGCGGACCTGGGTTCGCCGATCGGGCGGGAGCTGATCGCGCGGCGGCTGGAAGATCTGCCTCGCCCGCAGCAGATGCGCTACCGCGGCGTGCTGGCGCGGATCGAGGAGCTCGACGCCCTGCCGGCGGCGATCGGCTCGGTGCGGCTGGTGGACATGGAGCGGGGATTGATCACGGCCGACCTTGCTCGCAGCTACGTGGGCATGCCGGTCGAGGTGCGGCGCGGGGGCGCGCCGGTCGCGCGGCTGGAAGTGGTGCAGCGTTTCAGCGATCGTCCGTTGATCGTGGCGCAGATGCGGATGCTGCTGATGCAGGGGCCGCCGCAGGCGGGAGACGAGGTGGTCTCGCTGCCGCTGCGGATGCGGCCGTAGGAGTCGTCGCCTGCGGGCTGCGGCGGATCGCCCCGGCGCGGCGACCGCGCGCCTGGAGGAATGCATGCCGGCGAAGATGATTCCCTGGTCGCTGCCGCGGCGCGATGCCGGCTGGCAGCTCGTTCGCGGTCAGGCGCTGCTGGAGGAGATGCAGGGGCGGCGGAGCTGCCGCTACTTTTCGGATCGGCCGGTGGAGCGGCGCGTCATCGAGCTGGCGATGGAGATCGCGCACACCGCCCCGAGCGGGGCCAACCGCAAGCCGTGGCATTTCGTGGCGATCGACGACGCGGCGATCAAGCGCGAGATCCGCCTGGCGGCCGAGCAGGAGGAGCGCGAGAACTACGAACACCGCTTTCCGGAGGAGTGGCTGGAGGCGCTCGAGCCGATCGGAACGGGGCCGGACAAGCCCTACCTGGAGCTGGCGCCGTGGCTGGTGGTGCTGTTCCGGGTGGACTGGGAGCTGGCCGGCGGACAGAAGCGGAAGAACTATTACCCGATGGAGAGCATCGGGATCATGTCGGGTTTTTTCCTGATGGCCTGTCACATGCTGGGGCTCGCGACGCTGACGCACACGCCGAGCCCGATGAAGTTTCTGCGCGATATCTGCGGCCGGCCGGAGAACGAGAAACCGATCCTGCTGATCCCCGTGGGCTATCCGGCGGCGGATTGCGTGGTGCCGGACATTCCCAAGAAGCCGTTGAGCGCGGCGGTGCAGTGGAATCGGTGAAAGGGCGGCGGCGCGGCGCGGCATCGCAGCTCGGTGCTTCAGCGCCGCGCGTCGTCGGCCTCTGCGCGCGATGCCTCCAGTCGTTCAAGACGCGCACGCAATGCGGCCAGCTCCTTCTCCTGTGCTTCGAGCCGCGCAACGAGCGCCTGAATCGCCGCCAGGGCGACACCGTCGGCATCGATCGTCGCGATCGCCGTGTCGCTCGCACCGAGATCGAATGCCGCGGCGAAGTCCTGCGCCGTCGGACCCAGGTGGCGCACCTGCGGCGGCTCGCTGCGGTAGCTCCACGTCGACAGCGGCAGGTCGGCGACGCGACGCAGGACGTCCTGCACGTCGACCGGCGCGAAGGCGGTCTTGAGAGCGCGATCGCTGGCGTTGGTCCACGTGCCGCCCGCGGTAACGTGGGCGCCGCTGGCCATGTGAAGCGGGTGCTGCGGAGCGGCCGTGCCGATGCCGACGTTTCCGCCCGGCCCGACGACGAGCTGCGTGCCGGGAGCAATCACCGGCGAAACGTAGGTGCGGAACCACAGCTCGATATCCCAGCCGCCGAACATCTCGCTGTTGCGGCCGCCTGCGTAGACATCGCCGAGCGTGCAGGAAGGCACCCAGGTACCGTCGTCGAACCAGATCGTGTACTGCTGGCCGGGGGAAACGAGCGGCGCATCGGCGGCGGGGATCACCAGCGGGATCACCGTGCCGCCCGCGCCGCCGAACGTGTAGGTCGCTTCGTAGAGCACAGGGCCCCCCGTGCCTTCGCCGGCATGAATCCGCACGAGCGCGGGGAAGGTCGGCGTCGTCGTGTGCCAGCGGATCTCGACGCGCGTCAGGCGGCCGGCGAGACCTGCGGTGAAGGACTGCCACCAGTCGAGCTCGGGATCGAGCCCTAGATTCCCCTGAATCTGCTGCTGGTCGAGGGTTTCAGCGCCGAGCTGATCGGGCTGGTGGACGTGCAGCCGGCCGGCGGGCGAATCGGTGCCGATGCCGACGTCGCCGGCCGAGTAGTGGACCGTGTCGCCCGTCCGCTGCCAGGGCCAGGCGCCGGCGTGGGCATACTGGGCGTAGGGAGCGGAGGTCAGGGACTGCCGCGGAGAGAGGGTCGTGTAGGCGCCGCTGTCACAGTCTCCGGCCGATCCGCCGGGACGTACCGCGATCTCAAGCTCGAGCGGCGTGCCGTCGAAGACGGGGCCGAAGTCGAGCTGCACGCTGAACACGCCGTCGCTGACGAAGACGTTGTCGCGGCAGAGCGGGCCGGCGAGCTGTACCCCGAGCTGGTCGAATAGCCGAAACTCGAGATCGAACTCGCCGTCGGCCGGCGCGCCGGAGTGTGTCAGGCGGCCTTGGTAGGTGAACGCGGTGGAGGAACTGCTCATCGTCGCTGGCGGGGCGGTGAGGAGCAGCAACACAAGCGGTCCGAGGCGGCCAAATGACGGGTGCATGTGCAGACTCCTTGAACCGGGCGAGGCCGGAGATCGTGCGGCCAACGCCGGAAAGCACGCTTCCGAGCATCGAGGGCCGGGCTCCGACCGGTCGGGTTGAGCACGGGCAAGCTTCGCTTGCCCATGCCACCCGCCGGCGCGACACACTCCCGCAAAGTCCCTGCCCCGCGCTGGAATCGCGGGCGAGACGCCCGCGCTCCCCACAGCGGCGCGATTCGTTCACAGGCTCAGTCGCCCGGCGTTCGCAGGTGCAGCCCGGCCGCTCTCTCGATCAGCTTACAGAAGCGGCGTCGCTGCGGCAGCGCGAATTGTCTGCGCGGCCGATAAAGCAGCGATCCGTGAAGCGGCGAATTACTTCGGCGGCTTGCGGAAGACGGCGACGATGTCCTCGATCGGAACGACGAACAGGCGGTTGTCGCCCTCGAAGTCGACCGGCACCGCGTTTTTCGGATTGAACAGGATGCGGTCGTACTGGCGGATGGGGTAGTCCTCGTCGCGCAGGACCTGGGCCGAGACGGCGACAATGCGGCCGGTGATCGTCGGAATCTCGATGTTCCCCGGGAGCTGGATGCCGCCCTTGGTGGTCTTCTTGTCCTCGTCCTTGCGGACGAGCACGCGCTTGCCGATCGGCTCGACGACGTCGAGGCCGGGCGAAGCTCCGGTCGATTCCTTCATGGCGCTGGCGTCTCCGGCCGCGATTGCCGCGGCGCGGGGATTGTAGCTGGCGGCGGGCGGGGGACAATAGAAGGGCGGGGCCGAACGGGAGTCGGGTGTGCACGAGCAACGGCTTGCAGCGCTGCTGGAGGAGCTGGCCGCGGGGCGGACGCGCGTCGAGGACGTAATGACGGCACTGCGCGGCCTGCCCTTTGAGGATTTGCAGTTCGCGCGGGTGGACCACCATCGGGCGCTGCGCTGCGGTTTCCCCGAGGTGATCTTCGGCCGCGGCAAGTCGCCGGAGCACTTCGCGGAGATCTTCGCGCGACTCGCGGCCGCGGGAGGAAACGTGCTCGCCACGCACGTGTCACGGCGCCAGGCGTCCGCGGCGGCGGATGTGAGTGCACACGCGGTCTACGACCGTCGCTCGCGGACGCTGGTGCTGCGGCAGAATCCGCCGCAACATCCGCCGGGGTTTATCGGAATCGTCGCCGCGGGGACGGGAGACCTGCCGGTGGCCGAGGAGGCACGCATCACCGCGGAGATCATGGACCAGCGGGTGCGGACGTTTTACGACGTGGGCGTCGCGGGGCTGCACCGGCTCCTGCCGCACGTCACCGAGCTGCAACGGGCCGGCGCGCTGGTGGTCGTGGCCGGAATGGAGGGAGCCTTGCCGAGCGTGGTGGGCGGACTGGTCGATGTACCGGTAATCGCCGTACCGACGAGCGTGGGTTATGGGGCCAGCTTCGGGGGGGTGGCGGCCCTGCTGGGAATGCTGAATAGCTGTGCTGCGGGGGTCTCGGTGGTCAATATCAATAATGGATTCGGGGCCGCATACCAGGCAGCGCTGATTAACCGGCTGGCCGGTCGGACGGAGCGTCCGCCTTCGGCCGGGATGCGTGCGGAAACGAGTGAGCCATGACGTCGCATAGTGCTCCACCCAGGATCGTTGAAGACGTGCCGCCGCTGCCGTCGCGTGCGCCGACGGCGCACAAGGGCGCCACCGGGCGCGTGGCGGTGGTGGCGGGCAGCCGGCAGATGAGCGGCGCGGCCGTGCTGTGCGGGCTGGGTGCGCTGCGCGGCGGCGCGGGGCTGGTGCGCGTGTATACGGCCGCTTCGGCGCAGCCGGCGGTCGCGGCGGCCGAGCCGTCGCTCATGACGGTGCCGCTGGCGGAGAGCGAGCTCGGGTCGATCAGTGCGCCGCTGTCGGGCGTGGTAAACCTCGACTGGCCGAAGGTGCTGGCGGTCGGACCCGGTCTGGGCCGCACGCCGGAGCTGGCGCGGGGCGTGGGTCAGCTCGTGCACAACTTCGTCGGCCCGATCGTTCTCGACGCGGACGGATTGAACAACATCGCGACGATGAAGCGCGAGGAGTGGCTCCATCATCGCTCGACGCAGATCGTCATCACGCCGCATCCCGGCGAGATGGCGCGGCTGCGGGAGGGTCTGGGCCTGCCGGAGGTGGCCATCGCCGACGAGGACGAAGTGCGGCTGCGCGTGGCGGCGGAGTACGCGCGGCTGACGGGGACGACCGTCGTGCTAAAGGGGCACCGCACGGTCGTCTGCACCTCAGAGCGCGCGTTCATCAATACGACGGGCAACGCGGGAATGGCCACGGGCGGGATGGGGGACGTGCTGACGGGGCTGATCGCGGCGCTGCTGGCTCAGGGGATGGCGCCGTTCGATGCGGCCCGGCTGGCGGTCAACGCGCACGGGCACGCGGCGGATCTGTTGGAGCGCGAGTTCGCACCGTTCGGTTATTTGGCGCGCGAGGTGGCGGATCGGCTGCCGCGGGCGCTGGTCGAGTGCTCGCGGCCGCGGGTCGGGTTTCGATAGTACGAACAGCGGTTCGACCGAAGTCCGGCCGTGCGCCGGTCGCCAACCCGTTGATCGCCGCCCCGGGGCCGGGTCTCGCAGCGGGCGCTTCGGCGCAGCAGAAAGCCCGGACAGACTTGCGTCCGCCCGGGCTTTGAACTGCTGCTTTGAACTACACGCGGTCGACGCGAACGTCAGCCAGCGGCAGGTCCATCCGGCCGCGATTAGCGGCGGCGGATCAGGCCGGCCAGGCCGCCGAGGGCCAGCAGGCTGAGGGTCGTCGGCTCAGGAATGACGAGCGTGAAAGCCTCGCTCCACGAGCCGCCCTGCACAAGCGTACCGGCAACCTGAACGGTCAGCGTGCCTTCGCCGCCGTTGGCCAGCATGATGCGGGCGATGACACCGTCCAGATCAGCAACGGCCTGGTTAGGGTCGTCCGCCCAAGCCCAGTTGATGTCAGTGTTCGTGAAGCTGTTGGTCGGGGCGCCGATCAGCGTCGCGGCCGGAACGCCGTTGTTCGTCGGGTGGAACCGCGGAGCGGTCATCCAGCTATCGACATCGTTGAACACGAACGCGAAGTTGAAGACGCCGTCCTGGTTGCGGAAGTCACCGTTGGCCGACGTGCCGATGATCTCGGCCGCGGCAAAATTCCGGTCCGCAGGAACGGTGATCGTGAGATCGAATGCGCGGCTCGAGCCGTCGCTCACGGCCGGGTTCTCGACGGCCACGAGGTCGACCTGGGCCGAAGCAGCGGCCACGAAACCAGCAGCCAGAGCAATTGCAACGAACTTCTTCATGAGATTCCTCTCCTCTGAAGGATGTCCTGAGAGACAACTGATCGGCCCGCCCGATCTTCGCGTCTCCGCATGTACCCACTGATCTCCTGAACCAGGAGAAATCGAACAAAGGTGAACCAGTTTGCGACCTTGCTCACCTCCAGCAGTCTGAGTCAGGCTCGCACGTGTACCGCCGATGGAGTTGACGTGGCACGGTGGTGCCGTTTCGTCTTTCCCTCGCCCGATACTAGGCCGCGGTTTTTTCGCGTTTCCACTCGCTCAAAAAAGATTCTGCCGCGCTCGCGTTATCAGACGGTCGCCACCGCGATCGCGAACAGGGCCCAAGCCATCCAAGCTCGCCGATGAGGTGATAACAGGCCCGGGCAAAGTGCGCGCAAGACGTTTATACGAAGTGTGTTAAGCTTGGGAGCGACATCGGACGGGCTTTCCGGGTCCTCCCGTTCACAGGGCGTGGGACGGCGCGCCGAAGACGAGATCCCGTCAGCAATTCAGTGCCCGACGAACCGCAGGATCAGGGCCGCTTGAGGACGGTGGCGAACGTCGATCTGCTCCGGGGGCGGCCCGCCGTCGCTCCCAATCTGTGCGGCCGACAGGCTGGCCCATCGGCGGTCAGGAACGGCGGATCAGCCCGGCCAGGCCGCCGAGGGCCAGCAGGCTGAGGGTCGTCGGCTCAGGAATCACGAGCGTGAAGGTCTCGCTCCACGAGCCGCCCTGATCGCTGAACCTACCGGCGACCTGGATGTTCAGGGTGCCGTTGCCATCACCGGGGTTCAGACCGGCCAGCATGATGCGGGCGATCACGCCGTTCAGACCCGGGATCGCCAGATCCGGAGCATCCGCGCAGGCCCAGCGGATGGCGCTATTCGTGAAATAACCGCCCGCAGGGCAAATCAGCGTCGCGGCCGGCACGCCGGGCGTCGTCGGGTGGAACCGCGGGGCCGTCATCCAGCTATCGACATCGTTGAACACGAACGCTCTGTTCCAAACCGGGTCCGGGTTCCGGAAATCGGCGCTGGGCGACGTGCCGATGATCTCGGCGGCCGAGAAACTCTGGTTCGGAGCAAGACCACCGATCGTGATGTCGAACGCACGGCTCTCGCCGTCGGTGACGCCCGGGTTCTAAACGGCCGTCAGCGTGACCTGCGCCGAGGCAGCGGCCACGAAACCAGCAGCCAGAGGAATTGCAGCGAGCTTCTTCATGACTTGCCTCTCCTCTGAAGGATGTCCTGAGAGACAATTGATCGGCCCGCCCAATCTTCGCGTCTCCGCATGTGCCCACTGACCTCCCGATTCAGGAGAAAGAAATCGAACAGAGCTGATCAGTTTGCGGCCTTGCTCACCTCCAGCAGTCTGAGTCAGGCTCGCACGTGTACCACCGATGGAGTTGACGTGGCACGGTGGTGCCGTTTCGACTTTCCCGCGCCCGACAATAGGCGCGGTTTTTTCGTGTTTCCACTCGCGAGAGTTGCTGCTCGCTTCCGTCATCCGACGGCCCGTGACCCGGGCGGACGGACAGCCCCTGGCCGCCATCAGTCGGACTGAACGATAACGAACCGCGGTCGAAACGCCGTAACCAGCTTGTTCAAGACGGGTTAAAGCCGATGGAGGCGTGGTTCGACCGTGTGAGAACCTCGTGCAGCGCCACGGCGGCCGAGACCACCGAGACGGACGCCCGTCGGTACTTCAGTGCCCGACCAGATGCGGACACTTGAGCGTGACCGCTTCCGTCGAGTACCGGCCGCTGGGCAGGATGCGGTAGGCGGCGATGAAGACGTGGCACTTGCCGATCGTGGCCCGCAGGACGTGCGGCTTGCCGTTCCAGCACTCGCGGGCGCCGGGGGTCGCACGGCCGGCACGGGCGATCGCCAGGATCAGCGCGACCCGCGGCCGACGGCCGGCGCGCATCAGACGGTGGCACCAGACGATGTTGACCTTCTCGTCGTAGTCGCTGTAGAGCCAGCCGCGGCCCTGCGTCAGCTCGGGCAGCGTGCGATAGGTGTGCGTGTGAAAATCGCCCAGCAGGTGCCAGTAGGGGAAGAGCTCCTCGCCCATCGCGAGCTGCGTTTCTTCGCTGCGCTCGTCGATGAACACCTCCGACGGGCTGCCCTTGGCACGATGCTGAATGCAGACGCGCTCGACATTCACGTCGATCATGGGCGCCGCGCGCGTGCGCGAATCCGGCTGCGGCGGCGCATGCGGCGTCTGCGGCGCCTCGCGGAACGAGCCGAAGACGATGCCGTAGGTCTCCGTCGACGGCCGGCCGGAGCCGTCCGGCACGAGGTACGACTCCATCGCGGCCAGGAGCATGTCCTGCACGGCGAGCTCGCGGATCCAGACGCGCATGGGCTGGTGCGCTTCGTCGATATCGATCATCCAGTCGGACGGCGAGGCGGCGGCCTGACCGAAACTGGGCTCGACGCGTAGCTGGCGGGCGAGACGAGAGACGTATCTCCAGGCGGCGCGGGGAATGTGGCTGCGGGCCTCGCGGGTCTCGGGGCTCTGCGGATAGAACGCGCTGGCATAGATCGCCCGCGGCAGGGCGTTGCCCGAAGCGCCGTTGACCTGCTTGTAGATACGGTGCGTGAGTGTCGCGGCGCGCGGTATCGACTTGGGAATGGCACGGAACTGGCCGGTGCCGTTCAGAACGCTCAGAAGCTCGAGGTAGAGCTTGCGGCGCAGGACCCCCGACCGGCGGCGGCGAAGCGAAGTATCGATCCGCTCCTGAAGGCGTCGCAGGTTGGCGAGCAGAGATTGTCCCTGTCCGTTGTGCGTGCTGATGGAAGACCTCCGTACGCCGGGACGCGGACTGCCCGCGACCCGGAACGTCCCCGGCGGGATTCGAACCCACAACCTTTGGCTCCGGAGGCCAACGCTCTGTCCAATTGAGCTACAGGGACCTCGCTCTCCGCTCCGCCGGAAACAGTCTAGTCGGGCGGCTTCGGGCGTCAATGAGGCGGCCCGCAGCGAGCCTCGCGGCGGTCCGGCGATCGTATCGCAACCTGCTCTCAAATAATGAGTTATGACGCGACCGCAGATTCTCGGCGGGAGCGTGTGCGGTTTCGGGCACGCGAATTGCGGAGCAATGGCAACCGGCCTCAGAATCCCGACCTCGAGCGCTGCGATGGTCGCGGCGGGCGACGGTCGAAGCCAACGTGGCGGGCAGACGCGGAAATGGTGGCGGGCGGGCTCGAACCGCCGACCTGCGGGTTATGAATCCGCCGCTCTTGCCAGCTGAGCTACGCCACCGCAGCGAGCACGACGGGAATCAGCACCCGTCGGCCGCACGGCATGATATCCCGATTCTCCGGCACGCGTCCAGACCAGGGCCGCGCCGGGCGGCGCTCGAGGTGCAAAAGCTGCGCGCCGGGGCGCAAGGGCTGGCACCCGGCCGCGGAAACTGCCGAACCGTGTAATGGCCGGGTTCCACGGAACCGCCGCTCGGCCCCATGACCGGCCGTGCATCCGCAGACAACCAGGGATTACCGACAGGGTAGCCGACCATGCAGAAAACCGAAGGCCGCGAACGCACGAGCAGCAGCGGGCAGGCGACGACGACGCGTGAGACGGGTCGCGCGGAGACCACGACGACTTCCGAGACTCGAACCGGCGGCGGGCCACGCGGCAGCAATGGGTCCGTCACGGAGACGACGCGCACGACGACCGCCGCCGGGACGACGACCTCGGGCGGCACGTCCACGAGCGAGACGACGCCGCGGCGAACGACGCCCGAGACCTTTAACGACGAGCGCGACGACGTGCTGTCGGTGATCAACGAGCTGGAGGACCAGCTCGACCGCTACGAAGAGATCCGCGAGACGCTCGAGCGCGACCTGAATGCCGCCAACGAGCAGGTGCAGAGCTCGACACAGCGCATCCAGGAGCTGGAGTGGCAGGTCGTCTCGCTCCAGACGCGGCTGGAAAGCGCGGAGCAGGCGCGGCAGGAAGTCTCGCTGCTCGAGGAAGAGATCGCGGACGCCAACCTGCGCGCCCAGCGGCTGGCGGATCAACTCGCCCAGGCAGAAAAAACGAACACGCAGCTTACGATCGAGCTGAAGGGCGCCGGCCGGCAGCTCGAGGAGCTCTGGGCGATCCGCAAGGAGCGTGACGCCCTTCGCGTCGACATCAAGAACCTGCGCGGCAAGCTCGAAGACATCGAGCGTTCGCAGCAGGAACTGACGGCGGACCGGGCGGCCGCGGCGCAGCGCCTTCAGGAAACGCAGGCGGCGCTCGAAGAGACCCGCACGATCCGCGGCCAGCTCGAGCTCGAGCTGCGCGCTGCGACCGACCGGATCGAGGAACTGCGGCGGGCGCTCGAAGCGAGCGAACAGAAGAACGAGGCGATTCGAACCGAGCGCAAAACCCTCCAGGCGCAGGTCACGAAGCTCGACCGCGAGAACTCGCGGCTCATCGAACAGCAGCGCTTCTTCGAGTGCGAGATCACCTCGCTGCGCAGCCTGAACCGCAACTCCGAATCCGCCCTGGCCAACATGAAGCGGGCCTTCGCCGAGGTGCGCGTCGCGCTCTCAGAGACCAAGGCTCGCGCCCGCCGGCGGACGATCGACAACTGGCCCCCGCGGGCGCACGCCGCCCTGCGCGAGCTGATCGGCGAGACCGCCCTCACCGGCCGAACGGCCACCGACGACGCGACCGAGAAGATCGAAGAGACGGACGAGGAAACGGCCGATAGCGTCTAGCCCGCGGACGAGCCGGGCGGTCAACCCGGCCGTCGACCGACGGACGTAATTCACGAGGTGCGGCGGCGGGCCGCGCTCTGCTCCGATAAACCTGGAGCGGCGCGTGGCGCGGGCCGCACCTCCCCTTCTTTGTGCAGAATCCCGCATTCTCAGCGCGTACGACCCCCGCTATAATTGGCGCGCGCAGAACCGCCCCAATTTTCCTTATGTCGGGGGGATGGGCGCGGCCTTGCATCTTTGCCAAAAGTCGGTCGATCAATCGAGCCCCTGGGGAGTGGGAGAGCCCGCGAGTGAATCCACAATCTTCGTCTACCCGTACGTCGCGACGCGTGCTGCTGGCGCTGTGTCCCCTGGCCGTGATGGCCGGCATGGGCGTGGCGATGGCGTCGCTGATCGACACGACGGCTAACGACTTCCTCCAGCCCGGTACGCAACCCCAGACGCTGACAGACTTTATATTCGAGTCGACGAACTGCAACTTCTGTCACGGCTTCTACGACCCGAACATGGAGCCCTACACCGCCTGGACGGCGAGCATGATGGGCCAGTCGGCCCGAGACCCGGTCTTCTGGGCGACGATGGCGATCGCCAACCAGGATGCCGCCTTCGCCGGCGAGTTCTGCATTCGCTGCCACGCGCCCGGCGCGTGGCTGGAAGGGCGCAGTCTGCCGCCGGACGGCTCGGCCTTCATCGACAAGGACTTCGACGGGGTCAACTGCCACTTCTGTCATCGCATGGTGGATCCGATCTATGACCCCAACGCCAACCCGCCCGAGGATGCGGCGATCCTGGCCGCGATCGATCCGCTGCCGCCGAATCCTCACAACGGCATGTACATCGTCGACCCGCTCGACCGCCGCCGGGCCCCGTTCGACCTCGGGCCGAACTTCCCCTACCACCCGTGGCTCGAGTCGCCATTCCATCGCGAATCGGAGATGTGCGCGACCTGCCATGACGTGAGCAACCCGGTCTTCACGCGCCAGCCCGACGGCACCTACGCGCTCAACGACCTCGACCAGCAGCACCCCACGCACAGCAAGTACGACGAGTTTCCGCTCGAGCGGACCTACAGCGAATGGTCGCAGAGCGAGTTCGCGCAGGGACCGGTCGAGATGGGCGGCCGCTTCGGCGGCAACATCACCGCCGTCAGCTCCTGCCAGGACTGCCACATGCCCAAGGTCTTCGGAACGGCCTGCGTGCCGGGCCTGGGCGAGTATCGCAACGACGTGCCGCAGCACACCTTCAACGGCGCGAACACGTGGGTCTTGCGATCGATCCGCAACCTGTTCAAGGATTGGCAGTCGGGCCTGACCGAGCAGTCCGTCAATGACGCGTACGCGCGGACGGTCGCGATGCTTCAGGCCGCCTCCGATATGGAGCTCTCTTTCGACGCGACCGACCTGGTCGTGCGGATCATCAATCAGTCCGGCCACAAGCTGCCGACCGGCTATCCCGAGGGGCGGCGGATGTGGTTGAACGTGCGCTTCCTGGATGAGAACGGCCAGCTCGTGCGCGAGCATGGCGCGTACGACGCTGACACGGCCACCCTGACCACCGGCGACACGAAGGTCTACGAGGCGAAGCTGGGAATCGACGCGGCGGTCGCGGCCGCGACGGGGCTGCCCGAGGGCGAGAGCTTCCACTTCGCGCTCAACAACGTGTGGCTGCTGGACAACCGGATTCCGCCGCGCGGGTTCACGAACGCGGGCTTCGCCTCGGTACAGGCCGCACCGGTGAATTACTCGTACGCCGACGGCCAGTACTGGGACGACACGGCCTACGCGATACCGGCCGGCGCGACGCAGGTGGAGGTGGCGCTCTACTTCCAGACCACGACGAAGGAATACATCGAGTTTCTGCGCGACACGAACACGACGAACCAGGCTGGCCAGGTGGCCTATGACCAGTGGGTGCTGACGGGCAAAAGCGAGCCGGTGCAGATGGATTATGCGCTGGTTCCGCTGGCGATTCCGGGCGACCTGGACGGCGACGGCGACGTCGACTTCAACGACCTGGTGGCCCTGCTCGGGGCATACGGGGTCGACGACGGCGGCGATATCGACGGCGACGGCGACACGGACTTCGCGGACCTGGTGCTGATGCTGACGTACTACGGCACGGGCGGGTGAGCCCGCCGGGCGTGTGGGCTCGGACAGGCGGACCGGGAGCCGGTCCGGACCGGTGCGGGCCTGGCTGTGGAAGCCGTAAGATGTTATATCACAATGGTTTGCGAGTTTTCGATGGGCGGTTCCGCGGCGAATTCTCGAGTCGGTCTCGCCGGGAAGCCCCGGAGGGTCGGCGTTTCGCGGCGCACAAAAAACTTGGCAGATTGGACTTGAAAAATCGCCGGCCGCGGCCTATGTTAGAGATCGGATTTGGAGGCGGAGAGCTAGATGGATGCACCGGGGGGGCCTATCACGCCCATCATCCGCGTTCCAAGTGCCTGGCGAGGCGTTTCGTGCTCTGACGTGGCGCTTCCTGACCGCCCGAAGCCGTCGATGAGGGCGGCAAATTGGCTGGGTTCGGTTTGTCTCACTCGACTGGCTGGGTCACGTTTGAGCGTTGAAAGAGCTGCTGGAGGTGAGTGAAAGCGGATTCGTTCACCTTGGTTTGCAATCTCCGGAACGGGAGATCGGTTAGGTACGTGCAGAGACGCGGTGATCGGGCGGGCCGATCCATAGTCTCTCAGAACATCCTTCACAGGAGAGGAATCTCATGAAGAAATTTGTTGCCCTTGCTTTGGCTGCTGGTTTCGTGGCCGCTGCCTCGGCGCAGGTCACGCTGACGGCCGTCGAGAATCCGGGCGTCAGCGACGGCTCGAGCCGTGCGTTCGACATCACGATCGGTGGCCTGGCTGCGAACCAGAACTTCGCGGCGGCCGAGATGATCGGCACGTCGGCCAACGGCGACTTCCGGAACCAGGACGCGGTTTTCAACTTCGCGTTCGTCTTCAACGACATCGATAGCTGGATGACCGCCCCGCGGTTCCACCCGACGACGAATGGTGCTCCGGCTGCGACGCTGATCGGCGCCCCGACCAACAGCTTCACGAACACCAACATCAACTGGGCTTGGGCGGATGCTCCGGACCTGGCGATCCCGGGTCTGGGCGGCGTGATCGCCCGCGTCATGCTGGCCAACGGCGGCGAAGGCACGCTGGACATCCAGGTTGCCGGTACGTTCGTTGGTGGAGGTGCGTGGAGCGAGGCGTTCACGCTCGTCATTCCTGAGCCGACGACCCTCAGCCTGCTGGCCCTCGGCGGCCTGGCCGGCCTGATCCGCCGTCGCTAATTGCGACCGGGTCGAAGCTGCGGCGCGGCCTGAGCGGCTAGTCGTCCGGGCTGCGGCGTAGCAAGCGGTAGATCTCAAACCCGGGCGGACTCCGGTCCGCCCGGGTTCTTTTTTGCGCGCGGCCGGCCGTAGCGGCCGCGGGATTGACCTGGCCGAATCGGGGGAGCTACCGTTGTTATGGGGCCGTGCCGTTGCTCGCCGAACCTGGCGAGGCGACGCCCGGCCCGCACATGTCTATCGCGCTTCTGAGACTGGGAGGGAGGCCGCGGCATGCCGGGATCGGCCGCGGAGCTGCGCGGGGCGGCGATGCATCGACGGAGGCGATCCTTGCGAGCACTGCTGGCGTTGTGGGCGGGGACTATCTGCGCGGGCTATGCGGCGGGGCAGGTGACGCTGACCGCGGTCTAGCGGCCGGAGATCGCGGACGGGAAGAGCCGGGCGTTTGATCTGGTGGTCAGCGGCCTAAGTGCTGCCCTGAATTTTGCCGCGGCAGAGGTGATCGGGTCCTCGAAGCAGGCGGCATTCCGTAACCCGGATGAGGTGAACGACTTCGCGCTCGTCTTCAACGACGTTGATAGCTGGATGACGGCGCCGCGGTTTCATCCAACGACGCCGACGGTGCCGGCGAGTTCGCTGATCGAAGCGCCGTCGAACCACTTGGGGCGCGACGAGATTTACTGGGCGTGGGCGGATGACCCCAGCCGCGCCATCTACGGATTGGACGGCGTCGTGGCGCGCATCATGCTGGCGTACGGCGGCGAGGCGATACTGGACGTTCAGATCGCCGGGACGACGATCCACGGCGGCAGCTGGAGCGAGTCGTTCACACTGGCGATTCCCGAGCCGGGGACGCTGGGGATGCTTCTGCTGCTCGGGGCGGCGGCGCTGCGGCGGCGGTGAGAAGAGCAACCGCGGGGCTCAGCGCCCTGCCGGCGCGAAATGCGGTCGGGAGGGAACGCCCGCCCGAAGCGCCGCTGGCGCAAAGACCCCTCGGCCGCGCGCTGATGCGACCCTCGTCACAGCGATGTCTCGAAGACCTGCCCGCGATCGGTCATCTCGCACGCATCAACCTCGCTCCTGCATCCGCCGCAGGAGCTGGATCTGCCCGGCGTGATAGACGTCGTGTGCCGCGATGCCGCTCAACAGCGCCCAGGCGCTCACCTTGCTCGTCCCGCCCCGCCCGCCGGGCGCCGGCAGCAGCAGCTTCTTCTCGTCGAGCTCTTCGGCCGCCGCCCGCAGCCGTTGGTGCTGCTCCTCCAGCAGCGCCAGGTGCTCGCGCCATTGTCCCTCGCTCAAGCGCCCGTCGACCGGGAACCAGTTACTGCCCTTGAGCGGAAAGGAGCCGCGCTGCTCGCCGGTCAGCCGCCGACGGACCGTGTATTTCCAGTAGGCCGCGTGCAGCGCCTGCTCCGCGATGTTGTGCCGCCCCGCCGCCGGCCGCCACACGGCCGCCTCCGGCGAGACGCCGCGCAGCGCCCCGCTCAGGTTCGGACCATGCCACGAAGTCTTGTTGAAACCCTGATCCAGCAGTGCCAGGACGAGCCGCCGCACGTCGCCCACCTTCTTGCTCATCGCGCCTCCGCACGCCGAACGCCGCGCGCCGCTCAAGCCGGCCGCCGCACCGATACCATGTAATCGAGCTCCACCACCTCGCCCCCCACCTGCCGCAGCATGTTCACCGCCTGTGCCCGATGATGAATCCCGTGATGAATGATCTGAAGCAGCGTCACACCCAGCGGGAACCGCCGCTCCACGTCCGGCCGCGGCCGAGCCACGACGATCCGCGCCAGGTCCGCATTGCTCTGGCTGGACAGGTATTCATTCCGCGCCGCAGCGGTCTCGTCAAACAGCCGCCGCAGCTCCTGCATCGACGTGCTCGGCGGCGTCTCCGGGAAGGGACGGTCCGGCCCGAGCGTCCAGTTCTCCAGCCACCACTGCTCGGCGAAGCGGATGTGCAGCAGCGTCTCGCGCAGCGAGCCGACACCCATCTCGAACTCGCGGTCGAGCTGCTCGTCGCCCAGGGCTGCGGCCGCCGCGATCGTCCGTCGCATCGCCTCGTCGCAGTAGCCGTAGAGCGTGCGGAGCGTGTCGAGGTCATAGGTTGGCGGTGGGTCGGCGGGGCTGGCCAGACGCCAGAAGATGTAATCGAGCCCCGGCTTGACCGGCTCGCCGCCGCAGTGCCGAAGCATGTTCAGCGCCTGCGTCCGGTGGTGCATCGAGTGGATCGCCCCCTGCAAGATCATCTGCCCCAGGGTCGCCTTGAAGAGGCTGCCGCGCGAATCGCGATAGATCACGTCGCGGGCCAGGTCGCCGTCGTGCAGCGACTCGACGAACGCCCGCCGCCGCCCGGCCGTCGAGGCCAGCGCCGCCCGAATCTCGCTCACCGGCGTCGGGACCGACTCGTCCGGCCAGGGCGTCTCGCGCTCCCCCTGCCAGCGGGCCAGCCAGACCGTCTCGCCCGCCAGGATGTGCAGCAGCGTCCGCCGCAGGGTGCCGAGCCCCATCTCGAACGGACGGTTCAGCGCCGCGTCGCCCAGCGGTTCGGCTCGCGAGAAAACCTGATCGTTGGCCCACTCGCAGTAGCGGAGCATCTCCCGCACCGTACTCAGTCGAACCACGCCCGCCTCCTTGTGTCGCTTGAGGGCACCCTCGGGCAGCACCAGCGCCGCCTCCGCCTGAACCGCCGCCACCGGCGCGGCCGCATCCTGCTCGCGGTAGAGCAGCACCACCCGCCCGATCCGCTGCAATAACTCGCACGGCACCGCGGCAGCCAGCGATCGGCCGACCTCGTCGCACTTGTCGCGGTCGTCGGTGCTGACGCGGACCTTGAGCAGCGGCCGGTCCTCCAGGGCCCGGCGAACATGTGCCACGACGCCTTCGTCCGGCTCCTCGCCGCCGATGGTGACGGTCGCCTTGAGTCGATTCGCGGACGCGATCAGCTCGCGCCGCCGCCGTGCATCGATGCCCACGCCCGGCTCCTTCGCTTCCGGCCCTCGCCTGCCCCCTATCGGCCTGGCTATATGGTACCCTGCCGGGTGCGGAGCCGACCAACCCGGCCGCCGCGGCCGATCTGGCAACACAGGAGAGGCCCATGAGCGATGCAGCCAAGCCGCCGATCGGCGCGATCGTCTGGCAGGACCTGACGGTTGCGGACGCGGTGGGCGTGCGCGATTTCTACCGGCAAGTCGTCGGCTGGAATGCCGAGCCGCAGAGCATGGGGGATTACGACGACTACAACATGCAGCAGCCGGCCGACGGCAGGACGGTGGCCGGCATCTGTCACGCCCGCGGCCCGAACGCCAGGATTCCGCCGCAGTGGCTGGTCTACATCCAGGTGCAGGACGTGCAGGCCTCGGCCCGCGCGTGCGTCGAGCTGGGCGGCAAGGTGCTGGACGGCCCGCGGCCGATGGGCGGCGGGCAGTTCTGTGTGATTCAGGACCCGGCCGGGGCTGTGGCGGCGCTGATTTCAACGTAGCCCGCTGCCGGGGGCATCAGAACCGCCTGCGCCAAGCAAACGTATCAGAACCCCCTGCGCCAAGCAAGCGTATCAGAACCCCCTGCGCCAAGCAAGCGTATCAGAACCCCCTGCGCCGAGCAGGGGGTCTTCGCCGGTGCGAGATTCCCATCTCGCACCGAAGATAAGGGTTCCGACGTGAGGGCCCACGCGCGCCAACCACGGGGACTATTGGCCACCAAGCCCAGCCGCTCGGCGCGGCAGGTTTCGAGCAGCCCGCAGCGGTCTCTGCCCCGCCCAAACTTGCGTCAGCCGGCTCGGACCCTGAGCGACGATGCGGTGGTCCGTCATCCCGTCAACTTGTAAGTCCTGCACCCGACACGTGTTACCGATAATATCACATATGCACTTGACAGCCCCCCCCTGGGGATACAATTGGAAACCTGTCAAGGGACGACATCTGATGCGACTCGGATCGGCGAACGGTGGATTGATCTCTCACTTGCTCTTGGGGCTCGTCGGCTCGTTTCTCATCTCGTCAGCCGATGGCGCCACCGGCAAGCCCGATCCAACGCTGCCGGTTGGCTCCACCTCGTATGCTACTTCCTCAGCAAGTAGCGCTGCACCCTGTGGTTTCCTGGTAAACACGGGCTATCAAGGTGACTGCTGCTGTCATCAGGGTAGCGCGACGTGCGGTGGAACGTGCATTGTCGTTACGAGCTACGCGTGCTCTGGAACGTGCCCTAACCAGAATCAGACCTGCGAGGCGATCGCGACCGCCAATTTGATCGTGAAGATTGAGAGAACGTGTCAAGGGACCTGCCCCGGGAGCACCTGCGACCTGACGAGCCAGATCATCACGTGCGGGAACGTGCCGTCAGAATGCGATTGCGTGGAGCCGACGTAGAGTCTCAGTGACTCAGAATTCGTAGGCTAGGTTGTGCAAAAGTCAGAAACCACCATGTTAGGAGCCACATCGATGCGCGTCACTCATGTGGGACGAATTGCGATTCTCCTCACGAGCATCGCCTTGCTCCCGAGCTTCGGACTGGCGACCGCGTCACCTTGGATGCCCCCCGACACTGCGGGCGACGTGAGCAGGATTCGTTCAGGCGTCAGCGCGCGACAGACGCTCCTTCGCACCGCCGTAGTCATTTCACAGGTTTCCGAGACGCGCAAGTTCGAAGAGATTGAAGATCAACGCCATGCGGATCGCGTCGCACGAGTTCATGAGCAGCACGAGATTCAGCTACGCGAAGCGCGCGCGCTCGCTGCGGACGCCGCGAGATTGGAGCAGATCTCACAGCAGAAGGCCTATCAACTGGAGGAAGCCGAGAGTCTCCGCCTCCTCGAGAAGCTCGATTCAAGCGTCCGGTTGCGTCGTACTGTCACGCTGGATCTGCCCAACGGACTTGCGCGCCACGACGACGAGGATCTGCGCGATGTAGCTGCGTTGGCGCGAGAGCACAATCTCTCGCACGATCGTCGTCTCACACTCGACAAGACCGGTTCAGTAATTCAACGGCGCGACGGCAACGAGGTTCGGATTCTACCACCGGCTGCCGGGCGGTTCGCGATGGTGATGCCAGGCCAGACCTTTAAACTCGAGACTGAGTTGATGCACTTGGGCGTGTTACCCAGTCGGTTCGTCGACGGGTCATTCAACCTCACGGCCCGGAGTCTCCCCGATCAGGGGCTGGTCGAATTAACCGGTCGCTCGAGATCCGACGGACCGCCCGACTTCGTCGCAACACTGGCTCCGACCGAGGACTACGCGCTTCGAGCTATGGTTGTGTACCACGACGGGCGCGCTGCGTGGGAGATCCATAATGCTGATTTCCGCTTCGAGGGCGGATTGTTCATACCGTACGAGACGCGGCGCCTCGTCCACTACCAGATAGCCGGATTCCTCACGGAGCAACGGCGCGTCATGCGGGCGGAAATCAACCTGCTCCTCCCCAACGGGGAGGCGACGTTTCAGGTGCCAGAGGACGTTCGGCTGATCGACGCGACGGGGACTCAGTCGCACTGATCCCAAGTGCGCATCACAAATTCACTTCCCGCGTGGGGCGCGGCCTAACCGGTAACGCTCCACGCTGTGGTTTGCGCGACCCGCCTCACCCGTCCGCCGGCGGACTCGACATCCGCGATTCCTCCCCCCTCATCAACCGCACGATATTGCTCCGGTGCCGCACGATGATCAGCAGCCCCAGCAGCACCGCCACCACCTGGAGCGGCCACAGAATCGCCATCGACGCCTCCGGCTGCACCGCCACATACACCCAGACCCCCACCGGAAAGACCACCGCGATCGCCAGCGACCCGGCCGACACCAGCCCGGTCGTAAAACGAATCAAGCCGTACGCGACCAGCGCCGCCGCCATCGCCACCGTGAAATACGGATACACCCCCAGCGCCACCCCCACCGTCGTCGCCACCCCCTTGCCCCCGCGAAAGCCCAGGTAGATCGGCAAGGTGTGCCCCACCACCGCCGCCGCCCCCACCGCGATCCACTGCCCCACCGCCGCCACCGTCGGCGGCTCAGGCACCAGCCAGCTCCCCGCCGCCAGCGCCGGCAGCAACCCCTTGAGCACGTCCAGAAGCAGGCACAGATACCCCCATTTTCGCCCGCAGACGCGGCCCACGTTCGTCGCCCCGATATTCCCGCTGCCCGCCCGCCGCACATCCACCCCGCGGCTCCAGCCGATCAGCAGCCCGAACGGCACGGACCCCAGCAGATACGCGCCGATCAACAGGGCCGCCGCCAGCATCGCTCGCCTGACTCTCCACGATGGAACGATCGAAAAAGAAAGGTTCGCCCGATGCGCCGCCCACGCCTACTGCTCCGGCCGCCGCAGCCGCAGCCACCGCGGCCGCAGGCGGTCGCGCAGCCACTCGCTCATCCGCAGACCCATGCCGCGCGTCTGCGTGCGAAAATCCAGCCCGGCCGCGTCGGCCCGCGTGAACCGCAGCCGCCGCCGCGAGGCCACCAGCCGCGCCGCCGACCAGACCCACCCCGAAAAAACCCGCCGCGCGCGCCGTCTCATGACGCGAACCGCTGCACCGGCCGGCCGACGCTCGCCAGCACCTCTTCGCGGCTGCGCGACTCGACCCCGCTTCGGTCCAAGAGCTGCGCCCGCTCCAGGACCGGCGCGGACTGCTCGTAGTAGTTCGTCACCAGGCTGACGCCGCCCTCGGCCGTCTCGCCGCCCATGTACTGGCCCGCCAGCAGCCACGCCGAAACCTCCGGCTCCGCCTCGGCCGGATAGATCAGCGCCAGCACGTAACGCCCGGCCGGGTTGGCCTCGCCCAGGTCCGCGAGCTGCACCTTGGCCCGGCAGGGCGCCGGCCGCTGCTCCGCGAGCCGCAGCAGATCGGCGAAGTCGCGCTGCGCCTCGGCCAGCTCGCGGCGGTAGAAGAACATGCCGCTCTCGAACTGGAAGCGGCTGGGCGCCACGCCGATCAGCTCGAAGCGGCCATCGGGGCTGGCCCGCGCGATGCGGTATACCTTGCCGTGCCGATAGCGCTCGCTCTCCATGAGCATGGCGACCTCGTCGGCCGTGTAGCCCAGGCAGGTGCTCTCGCCGAAGTCGATTACATACAGCCCGACGAATCGTCCGGGCTCGCGTACAGGGGGAAGTTTCATGGCCACCCGATTCCGGCACAAGCTCAGCCGCCGCACAGCGCGGCGGCGTGCAAACGATATATGGTGCGCTCGGGGGCGCGGGAAGGCAAATCGGACGGGAAAAAAGGGCGGGCGAGTCGAGCTTTGGGCGTTTGGTGGGACTCGACTCGCCCTTCATCAGGGGAACGGAGGATTGTCAGGGAGGCTCGCATGCTCCCCGCGCCGCGGGGTCCGGTTTCACCGGAACTCGCAAACGGGGCACGCCGTCCATGATCGCGCTACGAGCCTACCTCCCTGAATCGCAGCCGCCTGGCCGGCCGGCATCTAGCAGTGGCGCTTTCGAGCTCAGCACCGTCCGGCAGGCGACGCGCGGGTGATTTCGCTCTCAAACCTCCTCGCTTCGGCGGGGCGTCCCGACCACGTCTTCGGACGTGCCCTCCGCCCGGCCTCCCACAGGTGTTTCGTTCAACAGGCCCCAGGCCAGCAGCTCGTTGCGGATCAGCTCCGCGACCAGCTCGGACGAGATCGCGCTGTAGTTCAGCGAAAGCGCCCGCCGCTCGATCTCGCCCGCGAGAATCCGCGCCGTCTCGCGGCTGACGCTGTGCCGGCAGCGCAGCGCTTCGACCACCGAGTGCTTCCGCCAAGGCGTCGCCACCGGCGTGCCGCGCCGCAGCTCCACGACCCGCAGGTTGCGCCGCCTGGACGCCCGATGCCGCCGGTGGATGTCGAGCTGCCGGGCCACGTCGTCCAGCCCCGTTTCGCGCAGCACGCTCTCCACGCACTCGAACAGGTACTCCGTCGTCGGCGGGCGGCGCTCGTCCCAGCCGTCCAGGTGCATCGCGACCGCCCGAGCCAACGGGTCCGCGTAACGCACGTCGTAGCTGCACTCCCGCATGGCCAGCGACAGCGTCCGCTTCAGCTTCGCCACCTGAAGCGGCTCATGGCTTCCGTCTCGTTTACGCACGATGATGGGAATCGGCCGCGTCACGAGTCTCCCGTATCCTGCTCGAAGAGCGATCCTTGCCCAGGTACGTCGTGAGAAGAACGCTCGATCAGGTCCTGCGCCTCTTCAATGAAGTCGCCCGCGTCCTCGAAGCTCCGATACACGCTCGCGTACCGGACATAGGCGACCTGATCCACTCGCCGCAATACCGAAGAGACCCTTTCCCCGATCGTCTGGCTCGAAACCTCCTTCTCGAAGTTCGCCAGCAGGTACTCCTCAACCTCGTCCACGATCTGCTCAAGTCGCTCGGCCGAGATCGGCCGCTTGAACGCCGCCCGGCGCAACCCCTCCAGGATCTTCCGCCGGTCGTAGGGGACCCGAGCCCCTTCGCGCTTGATGACCGTCAGCCTTACCCGGTCCTCACCGCGCTCGTACGTCGTAAAACGCCGATTGCACTTCAGACACTGACGCCGACGACGAATACACCGACCGCCCTCTGTCGACCGCGAGTCGATCACCCGATCGTCGTCTGCCCCGCATGATGGACACCGCATCCGGCCCCCATCCTACGCAAGACCGCGCCTACGACCGGGACCCGACTCCCGCCACCCAGGCACACGGTTACTCGTCATTTCCTGGCTGGCATCGCGATCCACAGATACCCAACGTGTTGATACTGACCGTATCATAAACCACAAGATACGGTGTGTCAAGAAAAATAAACCCCTTCTCGCGACTTTCCGACCTGCTCCCGCTATAACCGCCGCATGAGCGTGCAACTCGCCGAATTCAGCGAGCTCGGCCTGCGAATCCTCGGCCTCTCCCTCGCCGGGGAGGAGACCTGCATCGTCGCGCCGGAGATGAACTTCGGCCTGGACGTCGGCCGCGCCCCCCGCGAGCTGCTCGCCGTCGACCACGTCTTCCTGTCACACGGCCACATGGACCACTCCGCCGGCATCGCCTACTACTTCGCACAGCGGTTGTTCATCGACAATGCCCCGGGGACGCTCTACGTCCCCCGCCCGCTGGTCCAGCCCGTCCGCCGGCTGCTGCGCGCCTGGGCCGAGATCGACGGTAACGAGCCGCCCGCCAACATCGTCGGCCTCGAGCCCGGCCAGGATGTCGCCCTCCGCCGCGACCTGGTCATGCGGTCGTTTCGTGTCAATCACCCCTGCCGCCGCTCCGACGGCAGCGTCATCGATTCGCTGGGATATTGCGCTATCGAAGTGCGCCAGAAGCTCAAGCCCGAGCACCAGGACCTGACCGGCCCGCAGCTCGTCGAGCTGAAGAAGAAAGGCGTCGAGATCACCCGCCGGGTCGAAATCCCGCTCGTCTGCTACTGCGGCGACACGGCCCCGGGCGAGTTTCTCTCGCTGCCGTTCGTCCGCGAGGCCCGTGTGCTCCTGCTCGAGTGCACCTTCTTCGAGCCGGATCACGTCGGCCGCGCCCGCGACGGCAACCACATCCACGTCCGCGACCTGCGCGAGATTCTCCCCACCCTCGCCAACGAGCGGATCATCCTTACGCACCTGTCGCGCCGTACGTCGCTGGCCGACGCCAAGGCCCACGCCGCCCGCGAACTCGGCCCGCAGCTCGCCGAGCGGGTGCGCTTTCTGGCCGACTATCGCCGGCGGCGCTCTTCGCCGCGCCGCGCCGCGGAGCGCGACGCGCGCGAGATCGCGCCGAACGATTGACCAGTCCGCGATGAGCCCGCGGCCGGAGTCCGCTCCCCCGTTATTGAAGCCGCGGCGGAACAGCCGGCGGCAAGCACCTCTACGGATGTGGGAACCGGTGGCCGCGCCGGCGTGATCGAAGCCGGGTGAACCGCGTCACGCGAGCCAGTCGGCCGGTGAGAAGCGGCCGTCCCTCACCGATCTGTTCAGCTCACGCAGCAGCGCTGCGCAGGTGTGCCGGCCGATCTTCTCGGCCCACTCACACGGGCCGAGCGGATAGTTCGTACCGAGCTTCATCGCCGTGTCGATGTCCTCGGGCGAGGCGATCCGCTCGTCGAGGGCCAGGCCCGCCTCGTTGATGATCGTCACCAGCACGCGGGCGAAGATGTACTGCTCAGTGACGGAGCCGTGCTCGTCGGCGGCGGCGTCGCAGAAACGCCGGACGGCCTCGTAGAGCCGCGGCGGGCAGTCGAACGATTGCCGCGGCACGACGACCGCAGGGAGCGGGTGCGGTACGGCGTATGAATACATGCCCTCCCCCGCCTTGCGGCCGATGCGGCCGGCCTCGACCCGCTGCTTCTGGAGCGGGTGCGGCGCGAGCCGCGCCGGCCGGCCGAACTGCTCCCAGACCGAGCAGGAGACGGCGTAGTTCACGTCGATGCCGATCAGGTCCATCAGCTCGAAGGGCCCCATGCGGAAGCGGCCGAGCGTGCGCATCACCGCGTCGATCTCGTCGACGCCGGCGACGCCCTCGCCGAGCATGCGGAGCGATTCGAGATAGTAGCCGCGGGCGACGCGGTTAACGATGAAGCCGGGTGTGTCCTTGACGAAGACGGGCGTCTTGCCCCAGGCCCGGGCCACCTCGGCCACGCGCTGCGAGGCGGCGGGGGCCGAGTCGCGGCCGGCGATCACCTCGACCAGCGGCATGAGCGGCACGGGGTTGAAAAAGTGCATCCCCACGGTGCGGCCGGCCGCATCGATGGCCTGGCCGAGGGCGGAGATCGAAAGCGAGGAGGTGTTGCTGGCGAAGATGGCGTCCGGGCGGACGGCGGCCAGCAGTGGGCGCAGGACGCGGGCCTTGAGGTCGAGGTCTTCGACGACCGCCTCGATGACCAGCTCGCAGGGGGCGAGTGTCTCGGCGGCGGCCGGCTGGATACGGGCGAGTGCGGCGGCGGCCTGATCGGGCGTGAGGCGGCCTTTCTCGACGAGGCGGTCGAGGCGGCCGCGGATGGCGTCAATCGCGCGCGTGACGACCTGCGGGCCGACGTCGGCGAGGGCGACGTTCCAGCCGGCCTGGGCGGCGACCTGGGCGATGCCGGAACCCATGGTCCCGGCACCGATGACGGCGACGTGGGGCATCGGGCGCTCCCGCGTGGTGATTCGATGGACCCGTGGTGAGTGCTTACCCGGCGCCAAGGTACGGCAGTCGGCAGACGGAAGCAAATCGCAGCGAAGGGGCGAGGCGGGCCCAGCGCTGTCGGACGGGGCGCCATACCCGCGCAGCTTGCGCACGATCGGAATCGGACATCCCGGGCGAGCGCACGGGCAATTCAATCGGAGCGCGAGCCGCACCGAGCCGAGGGCGCCTGAACGACTAACGCTCGACTGACAGGCACAGAGTCAGATTCGAAGCTCACGGATCACGAGCGCCGGAAGCACAACGGACGAGCGCAACTCGATCAGTCGTGAGCGCCCCGCCTACTTTCCGTCCCACTCGATGCGAACTGATATCTGGTCGGCGCGCTCCACGGAACCCCAGTTCAGATTCTTGGTGGGTTCGATGAGTACACCGCACTGGGCCGTACGAACCACGGTGCCGGGGCCAGGCTCCGTACCGGGAGTCCGGTCGAATAAGGACATCCGCGGGGTGAGTTCCGCGTCTCGATCGGCGCAGGAAACCACGGGGATCCCCTTGAAAACGAATGCCGGCCCGTCCCCCTTTGACACGACAATTCGATAAGCAAGGGCGCGAAGGCCCTTGGAGTCGCGTGCTGAAGTCGTGATGGGCTCAGAAAGCAGAACGAAGCCTGTGGCCGAGATTCCATTCTCCAGCTCAATGTTGACATCCAGCGTCACCGCCGGCGAGCTCTGAGCGGATGCCGGATCAACGAGCGGGAGCGCGCCGGAAGCTGCTGCACTGAAACCGAGAGCCGTAAAGACTGTAAGCACGTCCGACCAGTGAATGCGTACCATGTTAGACTCCCTCGCACAAAAGAGCGTTCACGCTCGACTAATCCTAGGCGCGTCGTCAATCAGTTGAGAACGGTCCGCACGTGACGCGTGGCAGCGCTTTATGTCGGCACCCACTCGCAAACCTGTTCGCACGACTGGACGCTTTCCCAGGTTAGCGGTGCACACGGGAAGACGGCCGTCTCGCATTCTGAGCCGGCACATGTGATGCCAACACCGACGTTCGAACCCGGAGGGAGCAGAATGCAAACCCACTTCGGACTCGTCGAGCACCTCAGGCAGACTTCCGTCCATCCCCCCTGCTGTTGACAGATATTAACCTCGGCGCCACAGTTCGCGAGTGGGCAGAAGATGCAGGCGTTCGAGTCGGAATTGGTACTCAAGACCCCAAGGAGCACGATCGCGACTGTCGAACAGAATCGTGGCACGAAAACCTCCAGGCGGATTCACCTAGCGGAGCACAATACTCAACGTCTGGATTCTGCCCCCCCCCGGCGCGATTGTAAACTCCTTTCTTCACAGGAATAGGCGTCGAGGATTCACGCAACCGTAAATTCTTTCCGGGTCGGGATTTAGGACGGAGATCACTGCCGGTTCAACGGCGATCGTGGCGGCCGCCGCGCGCGTCAGCTACGATCGCGCGCATGCACGACGCCCCGGCTGGTGATGCGGCTGCCCCTCTGCTGAGCATGCGCGGGATGTGCAAATCGTTCGGCGGGACGCGGGCGCTGGTGGATGTCGATTTCGAGCTGCGAGCGGGCGAGGTGCACGTGCTGGCGGGGGAAAACGGGGCGGGCAAAAGCACGCTGATGAAGCTGCTGGGGGGAGTCTATGCGGCCGACGCAGGCGAGATGTGCATCGCCGGGCGGGTGGTGCGCTTTCGCTCGCCGCGCGACGCGGGGCGGCACGGCGTGGCCGTGATTCACCAGGAATTGTCGCTGGTGCCGACGCTTTCAGCGGCGGAGAACGTGTGCCTGGGCCGCGAGCGGGCGACACTGGGCTGGGTGCGGCGGCGGGAGCAGGCGCGGATCGCAACCGAAGCGCTGGCGCAGCTCGGCGTGCGGCTGGATGTGCGGCAGGCGGCGGAGCAATTGTCGCTGGCGCTTCAGCAGCTTGTCGAGATCGCCCGGGCGCTGGCGTCACGGGCGCGGATCCTCGTGATGGACGAGCCGACCAGTGCGCTGCGCGAGCCGGAGGTGGAACGGCTGATGGCGAGCGTGGCGGCGCTGCGCGGCGGCGGCTGCGGCGTGGTGTATATCACGCACCGGATGGAGGAGGTCTATCGCGTGGCGGACCGGATCACGGTGCTGCGCGACGGGCGGCGCGTGGCCACGGCGACGGCGGCCGAGCTGCCGGCCGAGGTGCTGGTGAGCAAGATGCTGGGGCGGGAGGGGCAGGCGGGGCTGCGCGACACGACGCCGGCGGAGAAGCGAGCGGGTCTTGCAGGCGCTCCCGGAGGCCGCGAGAGCCGGGTGCGGCTGCGGGTGGCGGATTTGCGGGTGGAGTCGTCCCGGCGCGGCGGCGTCGAGTTGGTGCGCGGGGTTTCGTTCGAGGTGCGCGCTGGGGAAGTGCTGGGGCTGGCCGGACTGGAGGGATCGGGAACCAGCGCGGCGCTGTGGGCGGCGTTCGGCGCGTGGCGCGGGCGCGTGAGCGGCGAGGTGGAAGTGGACGGGCAGCGGCTGCGCGGTCATCGCGAACGAGCGGCGATCCGCGCGGGTGTGGCCCTGGTGACGAGCGACCGGCAGCGGAGCGGTCTGGTGCCGCACATGAGCGTGGCCGAGAACCTGACGCTGGCCTCGCTCGGGCGGGTCTCGCGCTACGGGTGGCTGAGCGGAGCGGCGGAGCGGGCGGCCTACGAGGAGATTCGCGGCCGGCTCAATCTTCGGGCCGCGTCGGCGGCGCAGCCGGTGGCGACGCTCTCGGGCGGGAACCAGCAGAAGGTGGTGCTGGGCAAGTGGATTCGGACCGAGCCGGGCGTGCTGCTGCTCGATGAGCCGACCCGCGGCGTCGATATCGGCACGAAGCAGGATATCTACGAGCTGCTTGGTGTGTGGCGGGCGGAGGGCAGGGCGATCGTGCTGACGACCTCGGAGCTGCCGGAGCTGCTGATGCTCAGCGACCGGATCCTGGTCTTCTATCGCGGCCGCGTGGCGGCGGAGCTGAGCGGCCCGCAGGCGACGGCCGAGGCGGTGTTGCACGCGGCCATGGGCGGGGAGGCGGCGTGAGCGAGCTGGCCGGACGAGGCGGGCTTGCGGGCGGCTCGGGTGGATGGGGGGAGTGGCTGCGCTCGCCGCTGTTGACGGCGACGGCGGCGCTGGTGCTGGTGCTCGTGCTGGGGATGGTCTTCTCGGGCGAGGGGGCGTTCTACAAGTGGGCGACGCATCGGGACGCGCTGCGGCAGTCGTCGGTCTACGGCATTCTCGGCTGCGGAATGACCCTGGTCATCGTCACGGCGGGGATCGACCTGTCGGTGGGGAGCGTGCTGGCGCTGGCGGCGGTCTGCTTCTCGATCCTGACGATTCACGAGGGCTGGCCGGCGTGGCTGGCGGTGCTGGTGACACTGGGGCTGGGGGCGGCGTGCGGGGCGACGAGCGGGGGCCTGATCGCGCGGTTCGGGATTCAGCCCTTCGTCGTGACGCTGGCGATGATGGTCTTCGCCCGCGGGCTGGCGAAGACGATGTCGGGCGGGATCAAGATTTCGCAGGCGGTGCGGCGCGGGGACGAGTTCGAATACGTCGAGCTGCCGCCGATCTTCGAGCTGATCGATTCGCGGCTGCTCGGCGGCAACCTGTCGGTCGTCAGCGTGATCTTCCTGGTCTGCGTGGCGGTGTGCTGGGTGGGGCTGGCCGGGCTCCGCTGGGGCCGCTACCTGTACGCGACCGGGGGCAATGAGCTGGCGGCGCGGCTGTCGGGCGTGCCGGTCGCGGCGATGAAAGTGGTCGCATACGGCGTGTGCGGACTGATGGCGGCGGTGGCAGGGATCTGCCAGGCGGCGCAGGAGCGGCAGGGCGACCCGGAGGCGGGGGCGGGCTACGAGCTGCGGGCGATTGCGATCGTGGTGATCGGCGGGACGAGCCTGATGGGCGGGCGGGGCGGAATCGGGTTGACGCTGTTGGGGACGCTGATCGTCGGCTATATTGAGAAGATCCTGAGCATCAACGCGGTCGGCGAGGCAAGTCGACTCATGCTGACCGGCGCGATCATCATGGCGGCCGTGCTGCTTCAACGGCCGCGGACGTAGCGATCGCCATGTTGGATGACAATGCGGGAGTGCGTTTGTCCCTTTTGTGCCGTGATCCGAGGCGCGGGCCCCGCGGACGACGTGGAACGAACCCGCGTCCCGGAGGCTGAAGCCACCGGCTACGGTCGCTGGCCCTGACGGGCCGAGGTGCGACAGGTCGGAGACCTGTCGCCCAGTGACCGGCCAGAGGCCGGTCCCCCAACGTCGTGACCGGCCAGAGGCCGGTCCCCCAATGTCGGAGCGGCGGCGAAGAGAGTCCTTGCCGTACCTTCTTTTCGGAACGGCGGCCTGGCTGGTCTGAAGCGAGTGTCACTCGTCCGCAATTCCGTGCAACGTCGTGAGGAGCAAGCGATGCGACCGCACTGTGGCGCAATGTTGCTGATCGCAAGCGGACTGCTGTCTGGAGCTGCGATCGTGTGGGCGGGCGCCGGCCCGCAGAACGCTGCCGAGACGCCGCTGCCGGCCAAGCTCAAGGTCAACTTCACGCTGGGCATGAGCCAGTGCAACCTGGGCGAGCCGTGGCGCGAACAGATGAATGCGGATATCCGCAAGGCGGCGGCCGGGCACAAGAATCTGAAGGTCGTCTTCAAGGACGCGCAGAACGACACGTTGACCCAGCGGGCGCACGTGGAGGAATTCGTCACGGCGGGCGTCGACCTGATCATCATCAGCCCCAAGGAAGCAGCGCCGCTGACGCAGCCGGTGGCGAAAGCCGTGGAGCGGGGGATTCCGGTGATCGTGCTGGACCGGCGCGTGCTGGGCGATCAGTACACGTGCTTCATCGGGGCGGACAACAAGCTGATCGGCAAGGCGGCCGGCGAATGGATCGTGCAGACGCTGGGCGGAAAAGGAAAGGTGGTCGAGCTCAAGGGGCTGATGACGTCGACGCCGGGCCAGGACCGGCACAGCGGCTTTCGCGAAGCGATCGCGGGGACGCAGATCGAGGTCATCTTCGAGGCGGACATGAAGTGGCTCGAGCCCGAGGCGCGGCGCGAAATGGAATCGGCCCTGGCGCGCTTCGATCAGATCGACCTGGTCTATGCGCACAATGACCCCGGCGCGCACGGCGCGTGGCTGGCGGCGCGGGCGGCGGGGCGGCATGAGCAGATCAGGTTCGTCGGCATCGACGCCCTGCCGCACGAGGGAATCGTCTATGTCAAGCAGGGCAAGCTGGACGCGACATTCGAGTACCCGACAGGCGGGGCCGAGGCGATCGAGGTGGCACTGAAGATCCTGGGCGGCGAAAAGGTGCCCAAGGAGATCACGCTGCCGTCGAAGCTCTATACGAAGGACAACGTCGAACGGGGAGGCGAAGTGCTATCGAAGTGACCCCCTGAACAGGTGCGGTCGAGCCGTTGGCGCGGTCGGGCCGCACGAGGAGAACTCCATTGCGACGAAGAGCGGTGTGCGAGTGGGCCGTTTCGTGTCGGACGGGGGTGGCGGCGGCGTGCGCGGCGGGCTGGCTGGCCGCGGCGGCCGCCCAGGAAGCCGAGCCGCCGGAGCCGGCCGCCGAGCAGCGGGTCGAGCAGCTCGAGGCGGCCATCGGGCAGCAGCAGCAGCGGCTGGCCGAGCTCTCCAGGTCGCTGGCGGCGCGGCAGGACACGCAGCGACTGGAAATCCTGCGGGCGCAGATTCGCGAGATTCTCAGCGAGCAGGAGTTTCGCGAGGCGCTGGCGCCGGCGACGATGCTGGCGGGGTATGACGACGGCTTCTACATTCGCAGCGCGGACGACCGCTTCAAGCTGAAGTTCGGCGGCAAGATTCAGTTCCGCTTCACGCACTACGGCACGCGCGCCGGCAATCGCTACCTGAATCCGGGATTGCAGCGCGATGACCGGACGGGCTTCGAGCTGGAACGCGTGCGTTTCACTTTCAGCGGGCACGTGCACTCGCCGGATTGGACCTACCTGGTGGAGCTGCGCAGCGACACGAGCGACCAGGCGGATGTGCGGCTTCACTACGGGTGGGTGAACTACCGCCTCGCCGAGGAGCTCCAGTTCAAGGCGGGCATCTTCCGGCTCGCGTCGACGCGGCAGCAGATCACGAGCGACTCGAACCTGCAATTCATCGACCGGCCGATGACGGACGCGGTCTTCGGGCTGGGGATCGGGTTGGGAGCGCGCGTCTGGGGCCGGCTGGCGGACAAGCGCTTCGAGTACTTTCTCGACGTCGTGAACTCGCTCAACACGACCGGCAACCGCGTCATCACGCCCGATCCGGCGGAGATGGACGGCAATCCCGCCATTCTGCTGCGGACGGTGTGGCATGCGCTGGGCGACAACCCGCCGAAGGATTTCGTGACGCAGGCCGACTTGCAGCAGCGTCAATCCCCTGCACTCGACCTGGCGATGCACTACGCGTTCAACGAGGATCGCGGTGACGCGCGCACGACGCGCATTCCGGTGCCGCGGCAGATCCTCTTCGACCGGGGCGGCGGATTCGGCCTGGTGAGCACCAACGGCCTCCAGATTCACCAGCTCGGCGTCGACACGGCGTTCAAGTGGCGCGGCTTCTCGGCCACGGCCGAATACATCCTGCGCGTGGTGGACGTGCGCCGCACAAATCCGCTGCGCGGGCCGGTCGCGCCGTGGTTCCTGGCCTCGGGCGATCAATCGACGACGGCCCAGCATGGCGCCTATGCCCAGGTGGGCTATCTGCTGCCGATCCCCGGCTTCGAGAACAAGCTCGAGCTGGTCGCCCGCGTCGGCGGAATCTCAGCCCTGGCCGACGAGCAGGAAGGCGTCTGGGAGTACACCGGCGGCGTGAACTACTACATCCGCGGCAACGACGTGAAGCTTCAGATGGAGGTCTCGCGCGTGTACGAAGTGCCGACGTCCAGCGCCTCCTCGAGCCTGGCGACGGTCAACGACGATGCGCTGATCTTCCGCACGCAGTTGCAGCTCGGGTTCTGAGCCGCGGGAGAGAGCCCCCGCGGCCGGCGGACGAATTCCGGGAGTTTCAACGTGGACGGTTCGGCGAACTCCTGTTGCGGCGGCGGGGGCTGCGGCGATCTGAGCCGGCGGCAGTTTCTCAAGACGGCTGGCGCGGGGATCGTGGCGCTGAGCGTGGTCGACGCGAGGGCGGCGGCCGCCCCCGCCGGCACAGCGCCAAAAGCGGGTGGTCTGCTGCGGGCGGGCGGATTGCCCGACGCGGCCGGCAGCGTGGCCAGGAACGCCAGCCACTTCGTACCGCTGGAGAAGCGGCTGGACGCCTCCTGGATCGCGAGCCTCTTCGAACGCGGGGCGCCGCGCGAGCTGCGCGACCGGCAGTTGAACCTGGTGGGCATGCCGATCGGGGGAATCGCGGCCGGACAGGTCTATCTGTGCGGCGACGGATCGATCGGCTGCTGGCAGATTTTCAATCAGCGGTGCTTCTCCGGGTACGGCGCGACGAACTTTCAGCCGCGGATGCCCGAGCGGCCTGTGCACCAGGGACTCGCGGTCGCCGTCCAGACGGCCGGCGAACCCGGCGCGGCGGCGGGCGATGCGGCCGATACGGCCGTGGTGGTGCGGCATCTGAACCGGCTGAGCTTCCCGGAGACGTCGTTTGTCGGTGAGTACCCGATCGGGCGCGTGACCTGGGCGGCGGCGGATTTTCCGGTCCGCGTCGAGCTGGAGGCGTTCTCACCGTTCATCCCGCTCAAGGTGGGCGACTCAGCCTTGCCGGCCACGATGCTGCATCTGACCGTGCGCAATGAAAGCCGCGGCCGGGTGCGAACGGCGTTGGGCGGGTGGCTTCAGAACGCGGTCTGTCATCACTCGGGGCCGCAGTTCGATCTGCGCGCGTCGCGCCGGACGAGGCGGTTCTCAATGGAGAGACCGGTCGGAGACCGGTCCCCCATGCCTGATCGACCGCTCGGAGACCGGTCCCCCATGCCTGATCGACCGGTCGGAGACCGGTCCCCCATGCCTGATCGACCGGTCGGAGACCGGTCCCCCAAGGATGAGCGAAGCATGCCTGCGTCGGTCGCGATCGCGCTGCACGGCGTCGCGGCCGAGACGATCGACGAGGCGGCCCGGCCGGACCTGGTGCTGGCGGATTTCGAGGGCGGCACGTGGGGCGAGTGGGCGGCCGTTGGCTCGGCGCCCGGCTCGCAGCCCGCGAGCGGAACGCTGAAGAACCAGGGCCGAGTGACGGGATTTCTCGGCCAGGGACTGGTCAACACGTTCGTCGGCGGCGACGACGCGACCGGCAAGGTCACCAGCCCGGCATTCGAGATACAGCGGCACTACATCAACTTCCTGATCGGCGGCGGCAGGCAGCCCGGCGAAGCCTGCATCAACCTGCTGGTGGACGGCAAGGTCGTTCGCTCCGCCACCGGGCGGAACGAGGAGCGGCTGATCTGGGCGTTCTGGGACGTGCGCGAGCTGGAGGGCCAGAGCGCGCAGATCGAGATCGTCGATCAGAAGGCCGGCGGCTGGGGGCACATCAACGTCGATCAGATCGAGATGTCGGACCGGGCCAAGGTCGGGCCCACGGGACGTATCGAGGACCTCGAAGACTTCGGCACGATGGCGCTGGCACTCGACGCGGCCGCCGCCGATGCGGACCGTGCGGATGAGCCGGTGCTGGCGGCCTTGCGCGCGTGGCTGCCGGCCGGGTGCGAGGTCGCGGCGACGATCGAGCGGCCGCTGCGCGAGACATATTGCGCGGCGCTGCTGACGCCGGCCGTTGAGCTCGCATCGGGCGAGTCGCGCACCTTCCTGTTCGTGCTGGCGTGGCACATGCCGAATCGCGAACACGGCCAGATGTACTCGAACTGGTTCGGCGACGCGGGCGAGGTGGCGGCGTACGTGCTAGCGGAGCGCGAGCGCCTGGCAGCGCAGACGCGGCTGTGGCACGAGACGTTCTACAGCGGGTCGCTGCCGCGCTGGCTGCTGGACCGGCTGCACTCGACGGTCGGCAACCTGGCCACCGGCACGTGCCAGTGGTGGGTGGACGGGCGCTTCTGGGCGTGGGAGGGCGTCGGCTGCTGCGCCGGCACGTGCACGCACGTGTGGAATTACGCCCACGGGATGGCGCGGCTCTTTCCGGAACTCGAGCGCAGCGTCCGCAGTATGCAGGACCTGGGCGCGGCGCTGCACGACAACGGCCTGGTCGGCTTTCGCGGCGAGAAGAACAACTGGTACGCGGCCGACGGCCAGGCGGGCACGGTGCTCAAGTGTTACCGCGAGCATCTCAAGTCCGCCGACGACCGCTTTCTCGTGGCGCACTGGCCGAAGATCCGCAGCGTGCTCGAGTATCTGCTGAACCAGGACGGCGACCGCGACGGTCTGATCGACGCCAGCCAGCACAACACCTATGACATCGACTTCCACGGGCCCAACACGTTCGTGGGCAGTCTGTACCTGGCGGCGCTGCGGGCGGGCGAGGAGATGGCCCGCGAATCGGGCGAGAACGAATTCGCGGAGGTCCTGCGGCGCGTCTTCGAGGCCGGCAGCCGGCGGACGGTCGAGTGCCTGTGGAACGGCGAGTATTTCGTGCAGGAGGTCGACCTGGAGCGCTATCCGCGCGACCAGTACGGCGACGGCTGCCTTTCGGACCAGCTCTTCGGCCAGGGCTGGGCGCACCAGCTCGCGCTGGGCTACCTCTATCCGCCCGAATACGTGCGGCGGGCGCTGGAGAGCGTCTGGCGCTACAACTGGAGCCCGGACATCGGCCCGCACAACGCGGTGCACAAGCCGGAGCGGTGGTTCGCCAACCCGGGCCAGGCGGGGCTGTTCACCTGCACATGGCCGAAGGGGCCGTACTTGGCCGAGGGGGTGCGCTATCGGGAAGAGGTCTGGACGGGGATCGAGTACCAGGTGGCCGGCCACATGATCTGGGAGGGGATGATCGAGCCCGCGATGGCGATGGTCCGCGCCGTGCACGAGCGTTATGACCCGATGGTGATGAACCCATACAACGAGGTCGAATGCGGCGATCATTACGCACGCGCGCTGGCGAGCTGGGGCGTCTACACGGCCCTGTGCGGCTTCGAGTATCACGGCCCGCGCGGGCACATCGGCTTCGCGCCGCGGCTGAGCGCGGAGGATTTCCGCGCGGCGTTCACAGCGGCCGAGGGTTGGGGTACTTTTTCGCAGCGGCGCGGCCGCGGGCGTCAGCACGCGAAGATCGAGCTGGCCTGGGGCGAATTGAGGCTCAGTTCGATCACGCTGGAGACGGCAGCCGACGCGGCCGGCGGCGCGGTACGCGTCTTGCAGGAAGGAGAGGCGGTCGGGGCGGACGCGGCATGGGACGGAACGCGGGTGCGAATCGTGCTGCACGGCGAAGCGCGCCTGGCCGCGGGGCAACGGCTGGAGGTCTCGATCGGCTGAGCGGGGCGGACGAGTACCAGGAACTACGCCGCGCGCTGCGCCGCTGGACGAGCCGCGAGCTGGACGGAGAACAACCGATGCGACGCCTGAGAAGCTGGCTGAGTGCGGCGATGCTTTTGTGCGGGGCGATGGCGCTGGCCGGCTGTGACGCAAAGGACGGCACGACGTCGTCGGCCGGCGGCTCGGAGAGCGAGCGGGGCGCGGCCAGCACGCAGCCGGAGCCGTCGGGCGGGCGCGTGGCCGGCCGGGCGCTGGTCGTGGGGTTCTCGCAGATCGGCGCCGAGAGCGCCTGGCGCACGGCGGAGACGGAGTCGATTCGGGCGGAGGCGAAGAATCGCGGCGTCGACCTTCGCTTCGCCGACGCGCAGCAGAAGCAGGAGAACCAGATCCGGGCGCTGCGCGCGTTCATCGCCCAGAAAGTCGATGCGATCATTCTGGCCCCCGTCCGCGAAGACGGCTGGGAACCGGTCCTCGAGGAGGTCCGGCGGGCCGGCATCCCGGTCGTTCTGGTCGACCGCGGCGTGGACGTTTCGGACGACTCGCTCTATGCGACGCTGATCGCATCGGACTTCGTCGAGGAAGGGCGGATGGCTGCCCGCTGGCTGGCCGAGAAGCTCGGCGGCAAGGGCAACATCGTCGAGCTTCAGGGAACGCCCGGCTCGGCGCCGGCGATTGACCGCAAGAAGGGCTTCGAGGAGGTCATCGCCGCGCACCCGGAGATGAAGCTCATCCGCAGCCAGTCGGGCGACTTCAACCGCTCGAAGGGCAAGGAAGTGATGGAGGCGTTTCTGAAGGCCGGCGGCGAGCCGATTCACGCCGTCTACGCGCACAACGACGACATGGCGCTGGGGGCGATCCAGGCGATCGAGGAGGCGGGCCTGAGGCCTGGCGAGGACATCGTGATCGTCTCGATCGACGGTGTGCGGGCGGCCTTCGAGGCGATGATCGCCGGCAAGCTCAACGCCACGGTCGAGTGCAATCCGCTGCTCGGACCGGCGGCCTTCGATGCGGTGGAGCGCGTGCTGGCCGGCGAGACGCTCCCGAAATGGATCAAAGTCGAGGATCGCACGTTCGATCAATCCGTCGCCAGGGACGTGATCGACGCGCGCAAGTACTGAACCCCCCTGCCGGATCGATGCGGCCGCGCCGCGATGATGGGAGAACAGGTGGACAGCCGCGGCCGACCCGGATTCACCGTCCAGCCGCGGCCGGGCGGCTCATCAGGCCCGGGGAGCGAGTCGGCTCCCGAAAAAGCCGAGCTCGGCGCCGCCTCCCCGCCGCTGCTTCAGATGGGCGGGATCACGAAACGCTTTCCCGGCGTGGTCGCGCTCGATGGTGTCGATTTCGAGCTGCGGGCGGGCGAGATTCATGCTCTGCTGGGCGAGAACGGCGCGGGCAAGTCGACGTTGATCAAGGTGCTCACCGGCGTGCACGCGGCCGAAGGCGGGGAGATCCTGCTGGACGGTGCCGCTGTCGCGCCGCGCTCGCCGCGCGAGGCACAGAGCCTGGGCATCAGCACGGTCTACCAGGAGGTGAACCTGGTTCCGTACCTTTCGGTGGCGGAGAACATCTTCCTGGGCCGCGAGCCGACGGGCTGGAGCGGGTCGCCCGGGGGGCGTCTGGCGGGCTGGAAGCCGATTCGCTGGCGGCGGGTGCGCGAGGGGGCGGCCGAAGCACTGCGACGGCTCGACGTGCGAATCGACGTGCGCAGGCCGCTCAACGCCTTCTCGCTGGCCATTCAACAGATGGTGGCGATCGCCCGGGCGCTTCTGGTGCGCTGCCGCATCCTGATTCTGGACGAGCCGACTTCAAGCCTCGATGCGGACGAGGTCACGCGGCTCTTCGCGACCATGCGCGGCCTGCGGGCAGACGGGCTGGGCATCGTCTTCGTGACGCACTTTCTCGGGCAGGTCTATGAGGTCTCCGATCGACTGACGGTGCTGCGCAATGGGCGGCTGGTGGCGACGCGGCCGGTGAGCGAGGTCGACCGGCTGCAACTCGTCTCGATGATGATCGGCAAGGACGCGGCCACGTTGCAGCGCGCTGCGCGGGGCGCGGCGGCAGTAGCGGGTGAGTCTGACTCCGCACCCGGCGATACGGCCCGGACGGAAGGCGGCGCCTTCTTCGAGGCGCGACGGATTGGCCGGCGCGGCGTACTCGATGCGATGGACGTGCGCGTAGAGCGCGGCGAGGTGCTGGGCCTCGCGGGGCTCCTCGGCTCGGGGCGAACGGAGCTGGCGCGGCTGCTGTTCGGCATCGATCGGCGCGACAGCGGCGACGTGAGAATCGACGGACGAATGGCGCGAATCCGCTCGCCGCGCGATGCGGTCGCCTGGGGGCTCGGCCTGTGTCCCGAGGATCGAAGGACCGAGGGCATCGCTCCGAACCTGTCCGTCGCGGACAATATCGTGCTGGCGCTACAGGCGCGCCGCGGCTGGCTGCGGCGCATGTCGCACCGGGCGCAGCGGCAACTCGCGGAGCGCTTCATCGCATCCCTCGGCATCGCCACGCCGTCGGCCGACAAGCCCGCCGGCGAACTGAGCGGCGGAAACCAGCAGAAGGTGATCCTCGCCCGCTGGCTGGCGGCCGAGCCGTCGCTGCTGATCCTCGATGAACCCACGCGCGGCATCGACATCGGCGCGAAGGCGGAGATCGAACGGCTCGTGGCCGAACTGCGGGACCGCGGCCTGGCGATCATCTTCATCTCCGCGGAGCTGGACGAGGTCGTCCGCACGAGCGGCCGCGTGGTCGTCCTGCGCGAACGCCGGAAGGTGGGGGAGTTGGTGGGCGACGAGATCAGTGTGGCCCAGATCATGCGGCGGATCGCCGCGCACACAGACGATGAGTAGCCGACCCAAGCAAAGAAGGGCGCCGCGCTGGGCCGCGCTGATCGCGCCGGCCGCCGGGCTGGCGCTGCTGCTGGCGTTCAACTTCTTCTTCGTACCCGGCTTTTTTGACATCAGCGTGCGCGACGGGCGGCTCTACGGCAGCCTCATCGACGTGCTGGACCGCGGCGCGCCGGTGCTGATTACGTCGCTGGGCATGACGCTCGTGATCGCGACCGCCGGCGTGGACCTGTCGGTCGGGGCGGTGCTGGCGGTCGCGGGGGCGCTGGCGGCCGTACTGATCACGCAGTCGCCGCTGGGATTGGGGCTGGTGCTGGCCGCGACGCTGCTGGCCGCGGCCGCCGCGGGGGCATGGAACGGACTGCTGGTCGCGGTGCTCGGCGTGCAGCCGATCGTGGCGACGCTGGTGCTGATGGTGGCCGGCCGGGGAATCGCCCAGTTGCTCACGGATGGTCAGATCGTCACGTTCACGCACGCCGGGCTGGCGTTTCTTGGAAGCGGCTACGTGCTCGGGCTCCCGTTCGGGGTCGTGCTGGCGGCCGTGCTGTGCGTGGCGATGGCGCTGCTGTTTCGAGTGACGGCACTGCGGCTGATGGTGGAGGCGATCGGCGACAACCCGACTGCGAGCCGCTACGCCGGCGTCCCCGTCGCGAGCGTAAAGCTTTTGTGCTACACGATTTGTGGACTGATGGCGGGTGTGGCGGGGCTGCTCGTGGCGGCCGACATCCGGGCGGCCGACGCCAACAACGCCGGGCTCTACATCGAGCTCGACGCGATCCTGGCGGTGGTCGTCGGCGGAACGGCGCTGACCGGCGGGCGATTCTTCATCGCCGGAACGGTGCTCGGCGCCGTCTTCATACAAACCCTTACCACGACAATTCTTACGTACGGTGTTCCGGTCGAGTACACGCTCATCGTCAAGGCGGTCACGGTGCTGATCGTCTGCCTGGCGCAGTCGCGGCCGCGCTTTCGGGCGGCCTGGATCGGGGCACGGGCATGAGGCTGCGACTGCCGAGTCAGACGGCCCCCCTGCTCGCGACGGCGCTGGTGTGCGGGCTGCTCTACGCGGCCGCGTGCTGGCGCTACACGGGCTTCTTTTCGACCGGCGTGGCGATCAACCTGATCGCGGACAACGCGTTTCTGGGCCTGGCGGCGGTCGGCATGACGTTTGTGATTCTCTCAGGCGGAATCGACCTGTCGGTCGGGGCGATGATCGGGCTGGGCAGCATCGTCGCGGCGATGCTGATCGAGCGGGCCGGCATCCATCCGGCCGTCGCGGCGACGGCGATCCTGGCCGGCGGGGCCGCATTCGGCGCGGGCATGGGCGGGCTGATCCACTGGTTCCGGCTGCCGCCGTTTCTGGTCACGCTGGCGGGGATGTTCCTGGCGCGCGGGGCGGCGTTCGCGGTGAGCCTGGATTCGGTCACGATCCGACATGAGGCTTATCGGGCGCTCTCGGTCGCGACCCTCGGCGGGCTGCCCCTCACGGCCGTCATCTTCCTGGCCGCGGTGGCGGCGGCGATGTACGTAGCGCACTTCACACCTTTCGGGCGGGTGGTCTATGCGGTCGGCGGGAGCGAATCGTCGGCCGAGCTGATGGGGCTGCCTGTGGCGTCGACGCGGGTGGCGGTCTATGCGCTGAGCGGGCTGTGCTCGGCCGGGGCGGGGCTGGTCTACACGCTGTACACATCATCCGGCAACGCGTCGGCGGGCACGATGCTCGAGCTGGATGCGATCGCGGTGGTGGTGATCGGGGGGACGCTGCTGTCGGGCGGCGTCGGGACGGTTCTCGGAACGCTGCTGGGGGTGGTGATCTACGGCACGATTCAGACGGCAATCATCTTCGAGGGGACGCTGAATTCGTGGTGGACGCGGATCGCGGTCGGCGGCCTGCTGCTGCTGTTCATCCTGCTTCAGAAACTCGTTCAGCAGCGGGCGGCGAGGTGGGTGGGCTGACGGCGTCGGGCGGCGTCCGAAGGCCGCTTCGCGCGTCGCCGATCGGTGGAATGCGGCCGGCGTTTGCGATATAACTTCCCGTTCCTCGGGCCGCGATGGGCCCGGGGTAAAGCGCGCACGCAGCAGGGCCTCCGCGAGGCAGTGGGCGGGCAACGGCCCGGTGCCCCGGGGGCAGGCGTATCGGAGGATCGGCTTGAGCTGGCAGGTGATCGACCGGCGAACCGTGGAGGCGGAGAAGCTCGGCCCCGGGCTGAGCGAGGAGGTGAAGGAGAAGATTCGCACCTTCTTCCCGCGCTATCCGACCAAGCGGGCCGCGCTCCTGCCCGCGCTGCACATCGCCCAGGACGCGATCGGCTATGTCTCGCTCGCGGCGATGAAGGACATCGCCGAGGTGCTGGAGATCCCGCCGGCCGCCGTGATGGACGTGGTGACCTTCTACACGCACTTCTGGACGCACCCGAAGGGCCGCAAGGTGATCGTGCTGTGCCGCTCGATCAGTTGCGAGCTGATGGGCGGGCAGAAGCTCAAGGAGGCGATCGAGCAGAAGCTGGGCATCGAGGAGCACGGCACGAGCGCCGACGGCGAGTACTCGCTGATGACCGAGGAGTGCCTGGCGGCGTGCGATCACGCACCCTGCATGCTGATCAACGAGAAGATGCACAAGTGCGTCAAGGTCGAGGATCTGGATCGGATCCTGAGCGATCCGGGCAACGACAAGCTGGACATTCCGCGGAGCGATCTGTTCGACGCGCCGGCGGCGCGGGGCGGGTAGCGGACCGGACGGCGGGGCCATAGCGACAAGGCGGGCGGAACGGGATGGCGTACGAGAGAATCCTGATGCGAAACGTCGGCGTGCCGAACAGCGCGTCGATCAAGACCTACCTGGCCGGTGGCGGCTACGAGGGGGCCAAGGCCGCGCTGGGCATGTCGCGCGAAGACCTGGTCGACCTGGTCAAGAAGGCGAACCTGCGTGGCCGCGGCGGGGCGGGCTTTCCGGCCGGCGTGAAGTGGTCGTTCCTTCCCCGGGAGCGATCCGTCACCTATCTGTGCGTGAACGCGGACGAGTCGGAGCCGCCGACCTTCTGCAACCGCGTGCTGATGGAAGCCGACCCGCACATGCTGCTGGAGGGCATCCTGATCGCGGGCTACGCGACCGCGACGACCGTCGCGTACATCTACATGCGGGGCGAGTTCACCGAGCAGTTCCACATCATGCAGAAGGCCGTCGACGAGGCCTACGAAGCCGGCTACTTCGGCAAGAACATCCTCGGCAGCGGCTATGACCTGGAGTGTTACATTCACCGCGGCGCGGGGGCGTACGTCTGCGGGGAAGAAACGGGACTGATCGAGAGCCTGGAAGGCAAGCGCGGCTGGCCGCGGATCAAACCGCCCTTCCCCGCGGTCGAGGGGCTCTTCCGCAAGCCGACGGTCGTCAACAACGTCGAGACGCTGGCCTGCCTGCCGCACATTCTGACGCGCGGCGTGGACTGGTGGCTGGGGCTGGGCACGCCGGGTTCGCACGGCACGAAGATGTACTGCGTCAGCGGCCCGGTGAAGCGGCCGGGCTGCTACGAAGCGCCGCTGGGGATCACGGTCCGCGAGCTGATCTATGGCGAGGATTTCGGCGGGGGCATGCGCGACAACATGAAGGTTAAGGCCTGCTCGCCCGGTGGGCTGAGCATGGGCTTTCTGCGCGGCGATCTGTTCCCGAAATCGCCCGATGGCGGCGTCGATCCGGCCAGGGACCATGACGAGCTGGATTGCAAGCTGGATTTCGACGACGTGCGGCGCTACGGCCTGCTGGGGCTCGGCACGGCCGCGGCCGTCGTCGTGGGCGAGAGCACGGACATTCGCGACGTGCTCGTGAACGTGGCCCGGTTCTATGCGCACGAGTCGTGCGGACAGTGCACGCAGTGCCGCGAGGGGACGGGCTGGATGTACGCGATCGCCAGGCGGCTGCGGGCGGGTGCGGGGCGGATCTACGACCTGGACCTGCTGGCGGAGGTGACGCACAACATGGGCATGATGCCGGGGCTGAGCATCTGCGGTCTGCCGGACGGGGCGGCGTTTCCGGTGCGGACGCTGGTGCAGAAGTTCCGCAAGGAGTTCGAGCAGCATATCGCGGCCCAGGCGCCCGGCGCGGTCGAGCGGTATGCCAAGCGGATCAACCCGGCGGTGTACGAGCTGCCGATTCTCCGCGGCCGCGCGGTTCAGGCCGAGCGCGGCAGCATGTCGCACGAGTACTACCCGGTGGGCGCCGGTGAGGCGGCGGTGTAGCGCGGCTCGAGCGGCCGCCGGAACGAGTGAAATGAGTGCCAGCGCTTCGCGGGCCGTGCGTGCAGATAGGACAGTCAGGCGATGCCGAAGATCGTGATCGACGGGAACCAGATCGAGTGCCGGGACGGGATTCCGGTGCTTCAGGCCGCGCTCGAGGCGGACATCGAGGTGCCGCACTACTGCTATCACCCCGGTCTGAGCATCGTGGCGAGCTGCCGGCTGTGCCTGATGGAAATGAAGATGCCGCACCCGCAGACCAAGGAGATGGTCTGGGCGCCGAAGCTGTTCCCCTCCTGCCAGACGCCGGTCAAGGAGGGAATGGAGGTGCGCTTCCAGTCCGACTTCGTGCGGCAGAATCAGACGCACGTGATGGAGTATTACCTGCTGAATCACCCGCTGGACTGTCCGGTCTGCGACAAGGCGGGCGAGTGCTATCTCCAGGACTACAGCGAGCGCTTCGGTCACGCCTCGAGCCGGATGATCGAGGAGAAGTACAAGAACCCCAAGAAGGACATCGGCTCGCACACACTGCTGTACCAGGATCGCTGCGTGCTCTGCACGCGCTGCGTGCGCTTCTGCAACGAGATCGCGGGCACGGGCGAGCTGACGGTCGTCGACCGCGGCAACCGCAGCGAGATCGACGTGTTTCCGGGCGTGCCGCTCGAGAACCCGCTCCAGGGCAACGTCGTCGACCTCTGCCCGGTCGGGGCGCTGCTCGACAAGGACTTCCTGTTCAAGCAGCGGGTCTGGAACATGGAGAGCACGCCTTCGGTCAGCCCGGCCGACAGCAGCGGGGCGACCATCTGGATCGACCATAACGAGTTCGGCGTGCATCGCATTCGGCCGCGGTTCAACGAGAGGGTGAACCAGTGGTGGATCAGCGATGAGCAGCGCTTCGGCTGGAAGTACGTGCAGCGCAGCGACCGCTGGAATCGGCCGGTGGTTCAGCGAGGCACGGCCTGGGAGCCGGCCCGCTGGGAAGAGCTGCCCGACATCCTGCGTCTGCGGCTGGAAGAGGCCGCCAAGGGCGATCACGGTGCGCGGGTCGCGGCGGTGCTGAGCCCGATGATGAGCTGCGAAGAGGCGTGGCTGCTGGCTCGGTTCATCCGCCAGGTGGCGCCGCAGGCGACGCTGGTGCTCGGGCACGTACCGACCGCCAGCAGCGACCAGGCATTCAAGGGCTTCACGATTCGGGCCGAGAAGTGCCCCAACCGCCGCGGCGTCGAGACGATACTGCAACACTTCGGCGGTCCGACGGCGAGTCTGGCCGAGTTTCAGGCGGCGGCCGCCGAGGGCAGGTTCGCGGCGGCGTACGTCGTCGGCGGCTATCCGGAGCCGTGGGTCTCGGCGGACTTGGCCAAGGCTCTGGGGAAGGTCGAGACGCTGATCGTGCACGATCTTTTCGGCGGCGAGCTGGACGAGATCGCGGCAATCCGCATTCCGTCGGCGGCGTGGGTCGAGCGCGAGGGCTCGTTCATGAACTGCGACGGGCTGGTGCAGGCGTTCGAGCGGGCCCGCCCGCCGCTCGAGGGCGTGAAGGCCGACGGGCAGTTCTTCTTCGAGCTGGCGGGCGAGAGCGGGCTCTACCGCGGCCGGCGCGTGCGTGAGAAGATGGCGCAGACGCTGCCGCAGTTCGGCGAGGTGTTCGTGCCGCGCGAGGAGCCGCAGTACGCACACTAGCCGCGGCGGGCGACGGGCGGCGGGCGACGGGATCGAGTAACTCCGCGGGCGCGACGATCGCCCGCAACAGCAATGGACAGGACGAACGCCTGAATGTATCGAGATGCACTGGCCGAGCGGATCGATCGAACGCTGCGCGACTGGCGCGTCATCGCGGGGCTGGGCGCTGCACTGGTGATATTGCCCATTCCCCTGCTGGTGCTGGCGTGGCCGCTGATCAAGCCGCTGCTCAGCTCGCCCTTCGCCTTCAAGCTGATCATGATGGCGATCTCGCTGTTCATCATCATTCACGTCTGCGCGGCGTGCATTCTGGCGGAGCGAAAGCTGTCGGCGTTCATTCAGGACCGCAAGGGGCCGAACCGCGTCGGCTTCTGGGGACTGCTCCAGCCGGTGGCCGACGGCGTCAAGTTCATCTTCAAAGAGGACGTCACGCCGGCCAACGTGGACCGGCCGATCTTCCTGCTGGCGCCGTGCCTGGCGTTCGTGATCGCCCTGCTGGGCTTCGCCGTGATTCCGTGGGCGGGTGAGATCACCTGGCCGTGGAAGGACGAGGCGGGCAACCCGATCACGGTCAGCACGCAGGTGGCGAGCCTGGACGTGGGCTTTCTCTACATGCTGGCCGTCGGGGCGATGAGCGTTTACGGCGTGGTGCTGGCGGGCTGGGCGAGCAACAGCAAGTACGCCTTCTACGGCGGCATGCGGGCGACGGCGCAGATGCTCAGCTACGAGATTCCGCTCGGGCTGGGGCTGATGGCGATTCTGCTGGTGGCGGGCACGCTGCGGCTGGAGGAGATCGTCATGCAGCAGGCGACCAGCGGCGTCTGGTTCGTCCTGCTTCAGCCGCTGGCGTTCCTGCTGGTGCTGGTAAGCGCCTTTGCCGAGACGAACCGGGCGCCGTTCGACCTGGCCGAGTGCGAGCAGGAGCTGGTGGCCGGCTATCACACCGAATACAGCGCGATGAAGTTCGCCCTCTTCTACCTGGGCGAATACTCGCACATGACGATCGGCAGCGCGCTGATCGTGGCGCTGTTCTTCGGCGGCTGGGCGCCCCTGCCGTTCACAAGCTGGCTGGCGAACGACACGTCCTGGGTCGCGGCGCTGATCAAGTTCGGCGTATTCTGGGGCAAGATCTCGCTGTTCCTGGCGTTCTACATGATCATCCGCTGGACGCTGCCGCGCTTCCGCTTCGACCAGCTCATGCGGATGGCCTGGCAGGGGATGATTCCGATCGGCATCGGCGTGGTGCTGGGGACGGGCCTGCTGGCGGCGTTCGGGTTGCACCGGAGCGTGCTGGCGAGCCTGGGGATGAACGTGCTGGTGCTGGCGGTCGCCCTGTTCGTCAGCGGCACGACGCGCAAGCCGGTCACCGGGCGGCAGCCGGGCCTGCCCGACGTGCAGGTGCGGCCGAGCGCGGGCGCCTGAGAGGGACTGCTGTGATGCGCGACGACGACATCATCGTGATTCAGGAGCCGGAGCTGACGGCCGCCGAGCGGCTCTACCTGCCGCAGATCTTCGACGGCCTGCGGACGACGCTGCGGCACATGTTCAGCACGAAGATGCGCAACAAGCGGGTCGTGCAGTATCCCGAGCAGAAGCGCAAGCTGCGGGTCGACAATTACCGCGGCGTGCACCGGCTGAACAAGGACCCCGACGGGCGCGTCGCGTGCGTGGCCTGCTTCATGTGCAGCACGGCCTGCCCGGCCCACTGCATCCACATCGAGGCGGGCGAGAGCCCCTGGCCGGACCGGGAGAAGTACCCGGTCAAGTTCGACATCGACGAGCTGCGCTGCATCTATTGTGGAATGTGCGAAGAGGCCTGCCCGTGCGACGCGATCGAGCTGACGCCGCACTATGAGCTGGTCGGCACGACGCGCGAGGAGATGATCTTCGACAAGGAGAAGCTGCTGCGCGTCTTTGACGAGACCAAGGACCTCAAGCCGCGCAAGAACCCGCCCGTGACGGACTACGGCCTGACCGGCGGACAGGATAAGTCGGTGGGCAAGCCGACGGCCAAGCCGAAGGTGTGAAATGAGTGCGAAGCCTGCCAAGCCGCACTTTCGTGATCTTCGGATCATCATTGAGCACGTGCGCAGCTTCACCGACCGTCAATCTATCCCCCCTCACCCACTGACACTGGTCGTCGGAGAGAATAGCTCCGGAAAGACGACGTTCCTCGCGACAGTTTCAGCAATTCTCGACCCAGTCCGGTTCCCGCTGAGCCCGGGTTTCAATGAGTCGCCATATAATCTGGGGACGTTTGACACGATCGCCACATACAAGGGTGGGCGTTACGGCCGAGCGAGAGAATTCTCGATCGGATTCGACTGGGGCAACGGCTCGCGCCCGCAGCCCCGTAAGGTCGAGGCCACGTTCAGAAGCGATGTCGGAAACGTCGTACTCGCAGGAATCAGCGGCGTATCATCGTTAGGGTCGTTCAGACTGTCTATCTCCAACTCGGCGGCGAATCTGCGGCTCCAATCGGCGGACCAACCGCCGAAGTCAGATGACCCACACATTCTCGCGCTGGCGCTGGTTTCGGGGGTCCGACTGCTTTGCTCACGAGATACAGCCCTCCACGCCGACTTCAAGAACCCGAGAATCCTGCGACCCGCCGGAAGCGTGTACCGGAATCGGCGTCATCGGCACGTTCTCAGAGAGCACTGCGGCTCATAACGACGCTGCGGTCCGCCCCGAGATTGCGGCCACCTGCTGGAGATGGACCATCAAACGTCAGGCGTCTCGCTCCGGTGCCTTTCGGAGTACGATCGTCGACACCGGCGCCCTGGCGCGACCTAGGCAGACGGGACGCCTGGCGATATGATTCGCGATTCCAATCGGCCGGCCGAGACAGGCGTACGCGGCCGGGACCGGGCGGGCGGACTGACCCGGGACCGGCGGCGGCTCGGGCCGGCCGAGGGCGAGTGGAAGACTCACTGAGATGACCTCTGCGCTGCTGACGCTCGCGATCACTCTTGGCGCCGTCGGGCTCTATCTGGCCCTGCCCGCCGGGCGACAGCGGCCCGGCCGGGCCGTGCTGATCGTCCTGCTCGGGGCGGCCGCGGCGCTGCTGAGCGTGCTGATGCCGCTCACGGCCGGCGCCGGCGGGCGGAGCTGGTTCGTCGTGCTGACGGTCATCGCCCTGTGGGCCTCGGTGCGGGTGGTGACGCATCCGCGGCCGGTCTACAGCGCGCTCTACTTCGTGCTGATGGTCACCGCCACGGCGGGCATGCTGATCCTGATGCAGGCGGAGTTTCTGGCGGTCGCACTGGTGATCATCTACGCCGGTGCCATCCTCGTGACTTATGTCTTCGTGATCATGCTGGCGCAGCGCAGCGGCGGGCCGCCGCGGTACGACCTTCAGGCGCGCGAGCCGCTGCTGGGCTGCCTGGTGGGGTTCGCGCTGCTCGGCGTACTGGCGGCCAGGTTGCTGGGGCCGGAGCCGGCGGCGCTGGCTGCGGTGGGGCCGGAGGAAGCGGCCGGCACGGTCGCGCGGGTGGGCACGCTGCTGATGACCGATTACGTGGTGGGCATCCAGATCGCCGGAGTGCTGCTGCTGGCGTCGATGGTCGGATCGATCGCGATCGCCAGGCGGCAGGCGGTCGAGGAGCTCTCGGGCGGGGAGGAGCTCTGATGCTGGTCGCCTACCTGCTGATCGGCGCGGCGCTGTTCTCGCTGGGGCTCATCGGCTTCGTCACGCGCCGCAACCTGATCATCATCTTCCTGTGCACGGAACTGATGTTCCAGGGCGTGATCATCAATCTGGTCGCCTTCGGGCGCTATCCCCTGGCGAGCAACGCCCCGGCCCTGGAGGGGCAGGCCTTCTCGCTGTTCCTGCTGGCCGTCGCCGCGGCCGAGGCGGCGCTCGGCCTGGCCCTGGTGGTTCTGCTGTATCGCTACCGCGGCACGCTCGATGCGGGCGCGTGGACCTTGCTGAAGGATGAGTAACGGTGCTGCTGGCTGACGCGGGACTTTCCACGCCGCTTTCGATCTACGCGACGCTGCCGTTCTGGCCGCTGCTCGGGGCGATCGTGGTGGGTGTGATGATCGCCGCCCGCCGGCCGGCCAGTCAGGCGCATCTGCCGGTCGTCGCGGGGGCGGCGATCAGCGCGCTGCTGGGCGTGGCGCTCTTCTTCGAGCTCAACCGCGCGACGCCGCCGGGGTTCGAGCCGGGCGGCTCGCACGCGGCGAGCGTCGCGGAGCCTTCGCTGCGGCCGGCCGCGCACACGGAGGACCCGGCCGCACCGGCGGCACATCAGGACGCGCATGTCTCCGCTGCCCATGACGATGACGCGCACGCGGCGGGGCCGCGCGCGTTCCACGACTACGGCACGACGTATGTGCTGTACAACTGGATCAGCCTTGGCGAACGCTACGGCAACGTCGGCCAGTGGATCGGGCTGAGCTTCTACATCGACCGGCTGACGGGCATGATGCTGCTGTTCGTCACGGTCGTCTCGCTGATGGTCGTGATCTACGCCATCGGCTACATGCGCGACCATCACGGCCATCCGGAGCGCGGCTACGAGCGCTTCTTCGCCTTCCTCGGCCTGTTTGTCTTCTCGATGTGCATGCTCGTGCTGGCCGGGAACTTCGTGCTGCTGTACCTGGGCTGGGAGCTGGTCGGTCTGTGCAGCTACCTGCTGATCGGCTTCTATTACGGCAAGCCGGAGGCCGCGGCGGCCGCCAAGAAGGCGTTCCTGGTCAACCGGATCGGCGACTTCGGCTTTGCGCTGGGCATCTTCGCGATCTTCGCCTTCGTCTCGCCGCTGTGCGCCAGCGGCGAGAACCCGCTCGATTACGCCGTGGTGTTCAAGTACGCCGCCCAGCTCAGCGAGGGGCAGCTCACCTTGATCGCCCTGCTGCTTCTGTGCGGGGCGATCGGCAAGAGCGCCCAGTTCCCGCTCTACGTCTGGTTGCCCGACGCGATGGAGGGCCCGACGCCGGTCTCCGCCTTGATTCACGCGGCGACGATGGTCACCGCGGGTATCTACATGATCGCCCGCTGCGGGCCGATCTTCGCCGCCTCGGCCACGACGCTTCAGATCGTCGCCATCGTCGGCGCGATCGGGGCGCTGCTGGCGGCGTCGATCGCCATGGCTCAGTACGACATGAAGCGCATCCTGGCCTACTCGACCATCAGCCAGCTTGCGTACATGTTCGTCGGGCTGGGCTGCGGCGCGCCGGATTCGGCCGTCTTTCATGTCTTCACGCACGCGTGGTTCAAGGCCCTGCTGTTCCTGTGTGCCGGCAGCGTGATGCACTCGATGGGCGGCGTGATCGACCTGCGCCGCTTCAGCGGCCTGCGCGACGTGCTGCCCCGGACGCGCATCCTCATGCTGACCGGCTGCCTGGCGCTGGCCGGCTTCCCGCTGCTGAGCGGATTCTGGAGCAAGGACGAGATCGTTCACGCGGCCTTCGACAGCCCCACCGGCCACAGCCTGCCGTGGCTCGGCTGGGTGATGCTCGCGACGGCCGCGCTGACCAGCTACTACACCTTCCGCATGTACTTCCTATGCTTCTCCGGGCCGCTGCGGCTGCCGGAGGAAGCAGGCGAGCACCCGCACGAGTCGCCGCCGGTGATGCTGCGGCCGCTCTATGTGCTGGCGGCCGGCGCGATTCTGGCCGGTTTCCTGGGCGTGACGCTCAAGTTCTCGGGCAGTGAATCGTTCCTCGGCGTCTTCAAGCCGCACGGCTTTTTCCACGAATATCTCGCTCCGAGCACGATCGTTCCCGGCGAGAAGCACGGCGGCGGACTGTGGCTCATGTACCTCTCGGGCGCCATCGCGATCGGCGGGATCGCCCTCGCATGGGCGCGCTACGGCACCGCGCCGCAGAAGGACCCGGACCAGGCCGCGCTGGGCGAGGTGTGGAATCTCTGGCACGCCAAGTACTGGGTGGATGAGCTTTACGACGCCGCCTTCGTGCGGCCGCTGCGGCGGCTGGGCCAGGTGCTCTTCGCCATCGACCGCAACGCGATCGACGGGGCGGTGTGGTTCGTGTCGGCCGTGCCGCGGGGCACGGGCGCGATGCTGCGGTTGATGCAAGGCGGCGTCATGCAGGCGTACGCGCTGGGCATGGTGCTCGGGCTGACCGTGCTGCTGCTGGCCTGGGGCTGGCTGGCGGGCGCAGCGGGCTCGTGATGAGAGGATCGTCGCGCGCATGAGCGCATTGGCGCTGAATCTGCTGATCTTCCTGCCGCTTCTCGGCGCGGTGGCCGTGTGGCTGCTGCCGCGCGAGAAGGAGGACCTCGCGCCCGGCCTGTCGCTGTTCGTGGGGCTGGTCACCGGCGTGCTGGGGCTCGGCCTGTGGCTCGGCGTTCCGCTCGACGGCACAAGCCTGATCGGCGAGTCGGCCGCGACGTGGATCGCCGCCGGCGGGGATGGCGCAGGGGGCGTGACGATCCGCTATCACGTCGGTCTGGATGCGATCAGCGCGCCGCTGGTGGCGCTGACCGCCCTGCTCGTTCCGCTCTCGATCGCGTGCAGCTTCAATTCGATCAACACGCGCATCCGCGAGTATTACGCCTGGATGCTCGCATTGACGGCGGGCATGTTCGGCGTCTTCGCGGCCCGCGATCTGCTGCTGTTCTACGTCTTCTTCGAGTTCACGCTGGTGCCGCTCTACTTCCTGATCGGCATCTGGGGCGGTCCGGAGCGGCGCTTCGCGGCGAGCAAGTTCTTCATCTACACCTTCGTCGGCAGCGTGGTGACCTTCGCGGGCATCGTCTACCTGGCGATCCGCGGTGCGGGCGGCGGCGGGCTTGATTTCGACCTGCTGCGGCTGTCGCAGTTGAACCTGTCGGCCGTCGAGCAGTCGTGGCTCTTCGTCGCCTTCTTCTGCGGCTTCGCGATCAAGGTCCCCTTCTTTCCGCTGCACACCTGGCTGCCGCTGGCCCACACCGAGGCCCCGACGGCCGGTTCGGTGCTGCTGGCGGGCGTGCTGCTGAAGCTGGGCACGTACGGCTTCCTTCGCTTCAGCCTGCCGATGGTCCCGGCCGGCAGCACCGAATGGGCCGAGGTGATGGGCGTGCTCGCGATCGCGGGCATCGCATACGGCGCGCTGGTCTCCTGGGTGCAGAGCGATATCAAGAAGCTCGTCGCGTATTCATCGGTATCGCACCTGGGCTTCTGCATGCTGGGCATGTTCAGCTTCGAGCCGGTCGGATTGAGCGGCTCCGTGCTCTACATGATCAATCACGGCCTGAGCACCGGGGCGCTGTTCCTTGTCGTCGGCATGATCTACGAGCGCTATCACACGCGGCAGATCGACCAGCTCGGCGGCCTGGCCCGCAAGATGCCCGTCATGTCGTTCTTTCTCGTGCTCTTCGTGCTCTCGAGCATCGGCCTGCCCGGGCTGAACGGCTTCGTCAGCGAGTTCACCGTGCTCCTGGCGGCGTACAAGTCGAGCGTGCTCGGTCCGTGGTACAGCGTGCTGGGCGCGACGGGCATTCTGCTCGGCGCGATCTACATGCTCTACATGACCGGCTGCGTGCTCTTCGGACCGGTCAACGAGCCCGCCGGCACGCCCGACCTGTCGACCGGCCTGACCCGCGACCTGAACACGCGTGAGATCGCGATCCTGGCGCCGTTGGCGGCGGCGTGCGTACTGCTGGGCGTCGCCCCGCGGCTGGTGACCGACTCGCTCGATCCCGCCATCGAGCGGCAGGTGCTCTCCCGCGTCGCACCGCAAGTGTCGGAGCTGCGCGTCGCCCGCGGTCATTTGCACGGTTCGTCACCGGCGGCCGCCGGGCAGCATTTCGACGCGGCCGCAGCGCCGGCTGTGCTCGCCATTGATCAGGACTTCGGAGGGCCGCGTTAGCGATGCTGGCTGCCGCCTACGCTCCCGTTTCATTCACTCAGGTGCTGCCGGAGCTGATTCTGGTCGCGGCCGGCTGCGCCGTGCTCCTGGTGGCGCAATCTCAGCGCGAGGCGCTGCGGCGCAGCGTCCCCTGGTGGACGCTCGGCGCGATCACCCTGGCGGGAATCGTGCTCAAGGTGCAGCAGCTCAATGCACCCGCGCCGGACCTGCTCGGCGGACCGGTGATCTTCAGTGGCCTGCTGTTCGATCAGCTCGCCGACTTCGTCCGCATCAGCGCCCTGATTCTCGGCTTCGTGCTGACGCTGGCCGCCTGGTCGCAGCCGATCGAAGCCGAACGGGGCGAGTTCTTCTCGATGATGCTGTTTTCGCTCTGCGGCCTGCTGCTGGTCGGAGCGGCGGCGGACCTGGTCGTGCTCTTCCTCGCGCTCGAGATGGTCAGCATCCCCGCCTACATCATGGTGACGCTCAGCCGCACGCGCAGCCTCTCGCTCGAAGCCGGCACAAAGTATTTCTATCTCGGCGCGCTCTCGGCCGCGATCATGGCCTACGGCTTCAGCTTTCTCTACGGCGTGGCGGGCACGGCCTCGCTCTACGGCCCCGACGGCACCGTTCAGGCCGTCGCCGCGGCGCTGAGCGATACGTCGGCCGACGGGCGCTTCGCGCACGGGTTGGCCGTCGTGGGCATGGTCCTGGCGCTGGGCGGGCTGCTGTTCAAGATCGCGGCGTTTCCGCTGCACTTCTACGTGGCCGACGTCTATCACGGCGCGGCCAGCAGCGTCGCCGGCTTCCTGGGTTTCGTGCCCAAGCTGGCCGGCTTCGCGGCGATCATTCGCCTGATTGATCTGGCCGGCTGGCAGACCTCCTCCGGCGGGCTGTTCTGGCTGCTGTGGCTCGTAGCCGTGCTGAGCATGACCGTCGGCAACCTGCTGGCTCTGCAACAGACGAACATCAAGCGCATGCTCGCCTACTCGGGCATCGCCCACGCGGGCTACATGCTCGTGGGTATTCTCGCCGGTCCGCTCGGCGGCGAGGGACTCATCGGCGACGGCACCGCGGCCGTTCTCTACTACAGCGTCGTCTACGGCATCGCCAACCTGGGCGCGTTCGCGCTGCTGGGCCTGCTGCGCGTCCGCGGCCAGCCGTGCGAGACGCTCCGCGACGTGGCCGGCCTGCTTGGCCGGCATCCCGGCCTGGCGCTGCTGATGGCGCTGGCGATGTTCACGCTGATGGGCCTGCCGCCGACGCCCGGCTTCTGGGGCAAGCTGGCGCTGTTCGGCAGCGCGCTGTCGCTCTCGCAGTCGGCTGGCGTCAGCGAAAGCTCGCAAACCTGGCTGATCGTGCTGGTCGTGATCGCCGTGCTCAATTCCGCCCTGGCCGCGGCCTACTACCTGCGGGTCATCGCGGCGGTGCTGCTCTACGAGAACGACGAGCCGGCCGAGCCCGCACAGCGCGAAGCCTTGCACATGAGCAGCGTCGCCTGCGGCGTGCTGCTGCTGATCTTCACGTTCTATCCGAGTGTATTGCTCAATGCCGGCCGGGCGGCGACCTACGACCTGCGCCGGGCCGGTCAGGCGGTGCTCTTCGACGCCGTCCGTGATGGGTCGCGGGCCGATCCGCTGGCCGCAGAGCCGGCCGGGCAAACCGCGGCGCCGGCCGCCGATCCGCCCCCGCCGCGCAGTCCCTCGGCCCCGGTCGCCACGCTTACAGAAACAGGTTGATCGCGTTGGGTTCGATCTTCTCGGGCTGGCCGCGGAGCTGCCGCTCCGCCTCGCGCCAGTAGAGCGGCTGGCGGTCGATCCAGCGCTGCACGTCCTCTCGAATGTACCGGTCCAGCAGCTTCAGATCACGGTCGAGCTTATATGCGTCCTCGTCGAGCTGGCGAAGCCCGACGCGCAGTGTGTAATCCATCTGCGACGGCCGCCGCGCCTCGGAGTCGGCGATCGTACCGAGCACGAAGCTCATGCCCGCGATGCGTTCGTTGAAACGCTTGTCCGCCAGTTGCTGATGCTGGCAGCCGCCGTTCAACGCCAGCACGCCGAGCGAGAGCAGCAGCCCCGCACGCCATCCCGTCGCGGCAGTGCGGCCGGCCCGTATCCGAACATGTGACGAATTCCCGTCGCACATTTTGACAATCCTGTCAAATCCAGTCATTCCAAGGCATGATACCCGCGAGACTTAGAGAGGTTCCGCCGAGATTCTCAAAATCCGATCGCTGGGAGCGGTTGCAGCGGCTTCCCAGATTCGCTAAATTCACACCCATCGGAAGCACGGCCAGGCTTTTCGGGTCGTCTCAGCTTCCGGGGCGTGTTCTCGCGTTCGGCTTCGACACGATCGATCGATTCGACTTTCGGACTTCGCCGCACCAGGAATCATACATCCTTGGTTGCCTCCGGAGGAGAATCGAACTGTATGTGGGTTGGGCAATTCGGCCAAGGTCGGATTGCTCAACCTCGCTTTTTTGTGGCCCGACTTCCCTTATCCCCGCCATCGATTCGCCCGCCTCACACGCCGCCTTCCTCCAGCCGCGAGAGAATCTGGTCGACCGTTTTCCCGGTCGCCCCGCGCTGACGGATGATCGTCTCCCGCCCCGCCCGACCGATCCGTTCCCGCACTCCTCGGTCCCGCAGTAACTCGGCGACAACCGTCGTCAACTCGTCCGCAGTCGCGACCTGCCGGCACCCCCCGGCATCGCGCAGCAGTGCCACCGGCTCGGCGAAGTTCTCCACGTGCGGCCCGATCACGACCGGGCGGGCCAGCCCGGCCGCCTCCATCACGTCGGACCCACCCAGCGGCACCAGCGTTCGCCCGACGAAGACGACCGTCGCCAAGCCGTAGAACTTGCGCAGCTCGCCCATGGTGTCACCCAGAAAGACCGGTCGCGGCTCGACGGCACCGTCGGGGAGGACAGGCCGTCCGGTGCTGCGGCGCAGGCAGGCGAAGCCGCGCGAGACGATGAGCTGCGCGACCTCGTCGAAGCGCTCCGGCTTGCGCGGGATGATGGCGAGCTGGAGCTGCGGATGCTCGACGATCAGGGCCGCGTACGCGTCGAGCAGGAGCTCCTCCTCGCCGGGTCCGGTGCTTCCGCAGGCCCACAGCGGGCGGGAGCGATCGATACCCATCTCCGCGGCGAGCGCCTCCTGCCCCTCGATCCAGTCGCCGATCTCCGCCGCGTCATACTTGACCGAGCCGACGACCTGCACGCGTTCGGCCGGCACGCCGAGCTGCCGGAAGCGCCCCGCGTATTCGGCGTCCTGCGCGCCGACCCAGGCGATCCGGCGGAACATCCGGCGGGCGAAGACGCGGACCACCGGCCAGTTGAAGCGCCGCACGCTGCGCTCGTTGGTTACGCGCCCGTTGGCAATCAGTACCGGCAGGCGGCGAGCTGCGGCGACCTCGATCAGGTTCGGCCAGACCTCCAGCTCCATCAGCACGATGACGGACGGCCGGATGCGGTTCAGAAGCCGCGCGATAATGAAGCTGAAATCAAGCGGAAAGCGGAAGACGAGCAGCTTCGGATAGAGCTGCCGGGCGCGATCGAGCCCGGTCTGTGTCGTGCTGCTGACGACCACCGTCACCTGCGGGGCCCGCCGCCGCAGCTCCTCGATGATCGTCCGCGTCGCATTGATCTCGCCCAGCGAGACGCCGTGAATCCAGACGCAGTGAGCCGATACCGGCCGCGACGGCACGCCGCCCAGCCGCTCGCCCAACCGCACACTGCCCGGCCCGCGCCGCAGCCGGCGGATCAGCAGCAGCGGCCAGCCCAGACAAACCGCGACGGCATAGAGCAGGTCTAGCAGAATGTTCATGGGCCGTGTGGACGCGAGCGATCGCCCCGCCGCCGGCCGGCATGCTTCTCGGACCCGGCGGGAACTCGTAGAATCACGCGAGCCGCGACGCAGCGCGGCGTGTCAGGAGCCGAAGATGCGGAAACGCTTCCACTCGTTCGCGGCGGCCGGAATCATAGCGGTTCTCAGCGGTTTCGTCGCCGGCCGGGCGGGGCAGGACAGCGCCGCGGCGTCGGCTCCGGCCGAGTCCGCGCCGGCGCGACTGGACCCGGTCGTGGACCGGATTCTGACGCGCCTCGAGCAGCGCGAAATCCGCGACCTGCGGGCGGAGGTCGCCTGGAAGCTGCAATACCTGACCGACGACCCGGAAGAGGCCCTGACGCGGCGCGGGCAGATCTGGTACCGCCGCGGAGAGCCGACGGCCCGCTTCCTGGTTCACTTCAGCGAGAAGATCCAGGCCGGGCGGCGCGAGCCGCTCGAGGAAAAACACCTCTTCGACGGCCGCTGGTACATCGAGCTTCAGTCGCAGACCAGGCACGTCTCGCGGCGGGAAGTGCGTCGCGAGGACGACCCGAGCGATCCCTTCCGGCTGGGCGAGGGACCCTTCCCCGTGCCCTTCGGCCAGCGAAAGGCCGACATTCTGCGCGAGTTCGAAGTCGCGCGGATCGAGGCCTCCGGCGAGGGCCCGGCGGACACGGATCGGCTGCGGCTCACACCGCGGCCGGGAACGTCCACGGCGCAGACGTATCAATGGGTCGAGTTCTGGATCGCGCGCGAGGGGGCCGTCTCGGGGCTGCCGCTTCAGGTTCGCGCGGCCAAGCTCAAGGGAACGGGGCAGCTCGACGCGTACATCACGGTGACTTTCCGCAACGCGGAGTTGAACGTCGGGCTGTCGGAGTCGCTGTTCAGAATCGAGACGCCGCCGGGGTATCAGGAGACGGTCGAGCCGCTTGCCCCGCGCGAGCCGCCGCCCGCACCCGGCGGCCAGCCGTAGCCGCGGCCGCACCGAAGTGCGGCGGATCGCTGCGCGCGCACGCGCTGCCGAAGCGCCGGCTACTCCGGCATGCGCGGACGCGCCCGCGTGCCCACGCCGTAGAGCGTGCCCTCGGCGGTCAGCCGCTCGTCGGGGCTTCTGAGCACATCTGCTCCGGCTGCGGGCGCCGCGCTCCTGGCCTGGTACTCGCGATAGTGCTCGTCGATGAGCTCGACCGCCTGGGAGATGTCGTCGGTCAGCGTGTAGAGATCGAGGTCGCCGGGCGAGATGTTGGCGAAGCGGTTCAGCATCGTCTCGCGCATCCACGCATCCAGCCCGCCCCAGAACTCGCGGCCGATCAGCACGACCTTCATCGGCAGCGCCTTGCCCGTCTGAATCAGCGTCATCGACTCGAAAAACTCGTCCATCGTCCCGAAGCCGCCCGGGAAGCAGACGAACGCGACCGCGTACTTGACGAACATCACCTTGCGGGCGAAGAAGTAGTGAAAGTCCAGCGAGATGTTCTGATAGGGGTTTGGCAACTGCTCCATCGGCAGGGCGATGTTCAGGCCGATGCTCTTGCCGCCGGCCTCGGCTGCGCCGCGATTAGCCGCTTCCATGATGCCCGGGCCGCCTCCGGTGATGATCGCGAAACCGCGGCGGCTGAGCTGGCTGGAGAGCTCGACGGCCTGCTGGTAGTACGGATCGCCGGGCTGCGTGCGGGCGGAGCCGAAGACGGAGACGGCCGGCCCGACCCGCGACATCACATCGAAGCCTTCGACGAACTCGGCGATGATGCGGAAGATGCGCCAGGTTTCCTCGGCCGCGGTGCGATAGCTCTGGTCGCTGCTGCTCATGGGCTCTCCCGAGGGCCGGTCGCGGGCCGCGAACCGCAGTGCAGGATACCGCGCCGTCCGGCGCGCGGCACGCAGCCGTCCGGCCAGGCTCAGACGACGCGCGACAACGCGGCCCGAACGGCCGCGGCGACCGGCGGATCGAGGGCGGCGAGCCACTGGTGCAGCGCGTCGCGGCTTTCCGAGCGGACGAGAATCGCGGCGACACTGCGGAGATGGGCGTCACGCTCCACGCAGAAGCGGGCGAAGGCCGCGGCCAGCTCGTCGCGTGAGAAGCTGGAGAGCGGGTCGGGCACGCCGAGCAGTGCTCGCGCCCAGCGGACCAGTGACGCGGGCCCGTCGTCGTAGCGATACCACGGCAGCAGGGCGTCGAGCCGCTGACGCGGCGTGCCGAGGTGCTGCAACACTTCGAGCGGCAGGCTTCGCAGCCGGTCGTCGACGGTCCGGCCCGCCAGCGAGTCGAGCCAGCCGGCCGCACGCTGCGGATCGGCCGCCGGTTCGACCAGGCGGCACGGCGGAACGACCACGGTGCGGTGGCCCGCGGCGAACTGGATCGAGACGCGGCAGGCCGGCCGGCCGCCGACCTGCGTCGGCTGAACGCGCAGCACGGTGCCGTCGCCCCAGTCCGGCCGGGCGGCGTTGCGGACTTTCCTGCCGACAAGCGCTTGATCGACGTGCAGCTCCGTCATCACCGGGGTTTTCGCGGATCGCCGGGCCGCTGTCCAGCGCGTCCGAGGGCAGGCCGTGAATGAAAAAGGGCGCCGTCACGCGAGTGACGGCGCCCGATTGAAAGGCACGCGTTGATGCGGCCCGGACTACGACACCGGCCGGACCTTCGTCGCTTTCAGCCCCTTGGGGCCCTGAGTCAGCTCGAACTCGACTTTCGACCCTTCCTTCAACGAGCGGAAACCGTCCGCGACGATTTCCGTGTGGTGCACGAAGACATCCTTTCCATCCTCACCGCGGATGAACCCGAATCCCTTCGTGTCGTTAAACCACTTTACAGTTCCCTGTGACATCGTAAGGACCTTCACAGCAACATCGGCCGCGGCCAACCAGGTCCGTCTGAAACAAACGCTGCTCCACACACTTCCGGACGAGCATTGCCGCAGCCATCTACTCACTAGCTTGGCCAAGTTCCCGCGGCGCGTCAAACCGACCGGCCGGTCACGGCGGAGGGCCGATCGGAGGGTCCGAAAACGGGATTGGCAGACGGGCGGGTCGGAGCGATAATACGATCGGGTCAGGGCGCCACGGACGGCGACCTACGTGCCGTCGGCAGCGCGAAGCGAGGTGGAACCATGCTTTTCGCCGCACTCACCTTCTGGCTGATGGTCATCATCTTCACCGCCTGGGGCGTTCATCGCCTCTGGAGCAGCATGATCAAGCCGCGCGTCGTCAACGGGCTGCTGCTGCCCGGGACGCTCGTGGCGCAGCTCGGGCATGTGCTGGGGCTGCTCATCACGGGCAATCAGGTTCGCAATACCGCGCTGATGGGCGACGACGAGAGCGGCGAGCCGCAATCCGACACGCCGGAGACGGAGAAAATCCCGATCGTCGGCTCGATCCTGGTCGGGCTGCTGCCGCTCGTCGCCTGCGCCGCCTGTCTCTATGCGTCGGTGCGGCTCTGGGGCGGAAATGTGATGCGCGGACTGTCGGGCTCCGGCGGGCTGGACCTGCCGGCGACGCTGCCGCTCTCGCTGCCCGCGGTCTGGGAGCTTCTGCGAACGTGCGTCTCGCTGAGCGAGGCGGTGCTGAATGCGGTCCTGCAAAGCAACCTGATGGAGTGGCAGTCGGCGTTGTTCCTCTACCTGGCGGTGTGCCTCACGGTGCGCATGGCGCCTTTCGAGGGCAACCGCCGCGGATCGTTCGCAGCGATCGCGCTGACGGGCGTCACGGTCGGCATCATCGCGAGCATCACCCCCGCGGCCACGCAACTGATCGAGGGCGCCTGGCCGATCCTCAGCTTCGCCGTGGGGATGCTTCTGCTGCTGCTGCTTTGCTCGCTGCTTGTCTACGGCGTCGTCGGGCTGGTGCGCGTGCTGGTGCGAAACGAGTGAGTCCGACGCGCAGGTCGCGGATTTTTCGCCGAGCCGTTCTCGGACGCCGCGCGATGCAATGACCAACCACGCAGCTACCTGAATTATCAGACGGTGTCGCGCCCGTCGCCGCTCGCACCAACTCGGCCGGCCGGCCGATTGGAACGGCCTTTTCAGGCCGACTAGACTTAGAGGAGCGTTAGCGACGCGGCCGTCGGTCGACGCCGCGTCCGGGCGGGACAGGACTGGAGGCTCTGCTTCGATGCCAACCTGCGGGGAAGTCGTGCGACTCATGCGTCCTCTGGCGGCTGTGACGTGCCTCTGCGCGAGCGTGCTCGCCGCCGGCTGCACGGGCGACCTGTTCTCGGCGCTCAATCCCTCGGCAGGCGGCGATTCGATCGGCGTTGTCGCCGGTGAGATGGTCGGCCGCCTTCAGCCGAATGCCGTGTCGGTGCTCGAGGTCGACGTTCCGGCCGGTCAGGCGCTCGAAGTGCTCGCCGAGCCCGTCGACGGCGCGACGGTCTACGTCTTGCAGGCGGTAGCGCCGGACGGGACCGTGTTTCGGCCGGATCTCGACCGTCGCTCTACGGTGCAGGATGAGCGCTTTCTGTTCGAACAGGTGGATCGCGGCGGCCAGGGAAGCGGTTTTCGCTTCGTCGGCAAGTCCGAGACCGGCGGTGTGTGGAAGCTGTCGCTGACGATCGATCCGACGGCGCGCCTGGGCGCGCTGTCGCGGGTCGCGTCGCGCAAGAGCGTGCTGGAGAACCTGCTGCTGTGGGCGTATCTGGCCCGCGGCGGCCCGCAGCCGGGTGAGGCGATTCCGCCGCTGCTGGAGTGGGCGTTTCCGGAACTGGAAGCGACGTTCGCGGCGCTGGACATCCCGTTGACGATCAACCTGCCCGACGCGGACGAGGTCGTGATCGAGCCGACGGACCCGGGCGATCCGAATGATCCCGGCGATCCGAACGATCCCAATGACCCGAATGATCCGGATGATCCCAACGATCCGAATGACCCGGACGACCCCAACGACCCGAATGATCCGAACGAGCCCAACGAACCGCCGCCGACCGATCCGCCACAGTCGTTGACGACGCAGCTCGTCGTGCAGTCCGGAGACGCGGTGCCGGGGCAGCCCAACGCCCGCTTCACCTACTTCAGCAATCCAGTCATCGACTCGGCCGGGCGGGTCGCATTCTGGGCCGCGTATACCGGTGGCGCAGGACGGGCGGGGCTGTACGTGTGGCACGACGGGACGCTCGAGGAGGTGCTGCACGAGGACCCGAACAATCCCGGGCAGATTCCAGGCCTGGACAGCGACGCGTATTTCGGCAACTCGACGATCACCTACGACGGCGGCTCTACGCAGCTCTCCTGGGGCAGTGATGGCCGCCTGCTGTTCACCGCGCGGATCAGCGGCGTCAACCTTCCGGCCGCGCTCTTCCGCTGGAGAGCCAGCGACGGGGACCTGCTGCTCGTGGCGGACTGCGAAGCGCTCCGCGACGCGATGTCCGGCGTGCGCGAGGACGGCTTCGCGTGCGAGTTCTTCGCACCTTCGCTCAGCGACAGCGGCATCGTCACCTTCGCGAACCGCTACACGTATTTCCACACGGACGGGCGCTTCATCTTCCGCAACCGCGGCCTGTTCACGACCAACGGCGTGGACGTCACCACGCTCGTGCGGCCGGAGGCGATGAACTTCGGCGAGGTGCCGAGCCAGGGGCAGGCATTCTTCACCGGCGTCGAGCTGATGCCGATCAGCAACGCCGACGGCGACATCCTCTTCCAGGGCCAGTTCGGCGGCAGCTCGAGCGGAGGCAACCAGGGCGTCTTCGTCCGGCTCGACGGAGAGCTATTCCGCGCGATCTCCAACTCGCCCAGCCAGTTCTGGCTGGGGCTCGCCTCCGGCGCGACGGTCGGCCCGGCCAGCGGGCCGTTCGAGGCCATCGCCCTGAGCGACAACGGCCGCTATGTCATCGACACGACCATCACCGAGAACGGACAGTCGCGCGACGTCGTGCTCATGTGGCTGGGCAACCAGTGGCGCGAGCTCGGGAACGGCACCGAGCCGGCCACCGCCCTGCTGTCCGGTGTCAATTCATCCGGCCAGGTGCTCTTCCTGGCGGACGGGCGGCCGTACTTCGGCGACCACCAGGACTTCGTCGATCTCGAGGCCCGCCTGCCGGCGGAGCTGGTCGGCGAGGAGCTGACGTGGGAGGCGTTCGGCGGTGCGGTCAGTAACACCGGCCGGGCGCTCATCCGATACCGCCGCAGCGATACGGACGAAGGCGGCGTGCTGCTGTGGACCGGCGAGCAATTGCTCATCCTGGCGGACGCGGCCAGCGGCGTGCCGGCCGTGACGTTCGAGGAAATCCTGAGCACGTCGCGGCCGACGGTGGACAATCTCGACCGGGCCGGCGTGCCGAATACGCGGCCGGAAATGGACCTGCCGGGCCGTTCGGGGAGCCTGAACGACTATGACGAGATGGTGATCCGGGTGGGCTCGCGCGGGCCGGACGGGCAGATCGACACGGCCGACGATTACCAGGCGATCTACCTGGGCCGGGGCGAGTGACCGGGCTCTGGAAGTTCGGCGCTATCCGGCTAAAATAGTGGGCTGCATCAGTGGTGAGTGTAGCTCAGTTGGCCAGAGCACAAGGTTGTGGTCCTTGGGGTCGCGGGTTCGAGCCCCGTCACTCACCCATCCCTGACTGATCCAGGCGTGCTACGGGCCGAGCGGCCGGCGGTGCTTCTTACGAGGCACGGAGGGCCGCGGCTCGCGCGTTCCGATCGCAGCCATCCGCAAACCGGGACGCCGCACCGACCGGCGTGCCGTTGCACAATGCGACGCGGGACGGTCCGCCCGGCCGGGCGGCGCCGTCCCGCGTCATTCCCAAACGCACGGGGCCGATGATCCCAGCGTCATCGGCCCACCGCGACTAGCGTACTACGGGCAGCTCTGGCCGTAGGCCGAGAGCAGCGACACGAGGTCCTGGAAGCCGACCGTGCCGTCGCAATTCAGGTCGCCTTCGGCGTAGCCACCGGCAACGCCGAAGGAAGCGAGCAGCCGGACGAGATCCTGGAAGCCGACGTCGCCGTCACAGTTCAGGTCGCCGAAGCAGGTGCAGCCCCAGGCGCCCGACAGGAAGGCGTTGACGTCGGCGATATCGATCACGAGATCGCCGTTCATATCGGCGCTCAGGTCGATGTTCTGGGCGACGTCGAGGTTGCTCCAGTCGCCGAAGTTCTCGAAGATGTAGCACAGATCCGCGTTGTCGACGACGCCGTTGGCGCCGATTGGGGCGTCGCCCGGGGCGACGATGCCCGAGCCGATCACGTCGAAGCGCGAAGCGCCGTTGGCGTAGACGTTCGAGCCCTCGGCCGGGTTGTCGGCGATCGTGGTTCCGAAGAAGTTGCCGCCGTGGGCGGTGTCGACGAGCGTGAAGCCCAGCTCGCGGTTCAGATTGCCGTTCGAATCGAGCGCCAGGCCGTCGGCGAAGTAGCGAATGTCGGCGGCATCGAAAACGCCGTTGCCGTCCATGTCGCCCATCACGTCAGGAATAATCACGTCAGCCGCCATGTCACCAGGGTCGCCGCCGTTATCGGTGGTGTCGAAGGTGCTCGGGCTGGCCAGGCACGCGATCATCGCCGGGATGTCGTTCGCATCGCGCACGCCGTCCTTGTTGAAGTCGCCGTGCAGCCGGTTGGCCTGCGCGAGGCGGGCGCCGCCGCCGATCGTGAAGGAGTTCGCGCCGACCCAGTAGGTGTAGACGCCCTGCGTGCGGACCGGAACCAGGCCGGCCGAGTTGCGGCTGCCGTAGTCCGGAGTCGCGTGACCGTCCGCCGGAAGCGTGGAGACACCCAGGTTGCTGTTGGCCCGGATGTAGTCCTGGAGCGGCTGGTTGAACTGGTTGGGATCGGTGGGGTTGAATTGGAGCGGTGTGAGCAGATCCTGCTCGCAGTCGAGCGCGCCAAAGAGGAAGAACGTCTGGGCCAGGTACTGGCCCGGCATGAGGTTGTTGTCGGGGTCGGTGACGCCGCCCGGATCGGTGAAGGAGATGATGCTGGCGACGATGTTGCGCAGATAGTCGGCCGCATTCTGGTTCTCCATGAACGCGGGCGAGTTCGGATCGATCTCGAACGGGCTGCCGCGCGAGGTAAAGGTCTGCGCGCCGCCGATGGTGAAGCCCGTGTTGGGATCGCAGTTGTCCAGGGCCGTCGAGACGGTCGGACGGACCGGCTGCGTCGCGTTGTAGGGCGGAATGTCCTTGATCACGTTGATGATCTCGTACAGCCCGGCGGCGGCGTCGGCCGCGGCAGACGTGTTGCCCGACAGCCCCGTGAAGCCCAGGGCCAGCCGGCGCTGCTGCACGGCGTTCTCGATGTGGCTGGAGCTGCCGCAATTGGTGACGCGGTGGCAGGGGCCGAGGTTCGTGCGGGTGCTGCTGGTCGTGCGGCCGCCGCGGTTATCGCCGCGGCCCTGCGAAGGATCGATGCCGATCGAGTTCATCCAGCCGTTGCGGGTGCCGGATTCGTCGTCGCGGGTTGCGGCAGCCAGGTTCTCGCCGCTCTTGCGGCGGCCGGTGACCCAGTGGTACTGCATGTCGCTGTAGGTGATGGCCGGGCCGGCGAAGCGGTCGTTGGGGTCCCACGCGCCGCCGAAGACGCCGCGGTTCGCGATCGGGACAATCGTGACGTAGGCGATGGTGGTGTCGAAAACCGTGTTGTCATCCGGGGCGCCGACGTTGAAGTTGAGCAGCGTGTCGGGCGTACCGTCGCCGTCGCAGTCGCGCGAGATGGACTCCAGGCCGTAGTTGAACGAATCGCCATCGGTACAGTTCGGGTCGAGCGGGACCGAGGAGAACCCGCCGACGCCGTAGCCGGGCTGGGTCGGCGTGCGGTCCCAGGCCGGTGTGCCCGGAACGGCGACGGCCCACGAGCTGACGACGTCGACGATGCCCAGATCCATGGTGCAGTGGCAGACGGGCGTGCCGGTCTCGTCCAGGGTGCCGTCCCCGTCGACGTCGGTGGCGCAGACCGCGCCCGGCCAGACGATGTTCGAGCCGTCGAAGTAGAGCTGGTGGTTGATGGTGCTACGTTCCGTAGGCAGGATGTCGGGCAGGTCGCAGCAGGCCTGATAGGTCACGAACTCCTCGAAGCCGCGGAGCGAGCCGACCGAGCGGTGCTGGACGATCCACCAGTCGTTGAAGTTAGCCGGCGGGGCGAGCTGGTCGACGTTGTTGGGGAGGCAGTTTGGGTCGCCGAATCCGAAGCAGCCGTCGCCGTCAACGTCGATGAAATCGTTGGTCGACGCATTGGCCTCGAAGAAGGCGCGGAAGAGCGTCGCACCGGTGATGTTCACCTGGCGTTGATTGGGGTTGCAGAGATTCGGATCGTTTTCGTGCGGACACTGTGCCGCAGCGGAATGAGCTGCGCCGAAGAGCAGCCCAAGGGTTGCAGCGGAGCTTAGCCACTTTAGCACTCCTAGCCCTCCAAGAAGGAAACCGATGTAACAGGCACCAGACCACGGAACGGGAGATCTTTTGCCACTGCCCACGCGCGGCGCCGCTCGACGGCGCTGGGCGGGGGGCAGGGAACTGCTTTTCTGTTCGGCCTACGAAAGGCGCAGACTCCCCACGCACACCGCGCCTCTTGCGAAACTCGATGCCACTGAAACGGACCTAATCTCAGCGCAGACTCAGCTCGTCACGATCACGGCATGAATTCATAGCCGGCGGTATACAGCTCATTGTTGCCGGTGATCGCGTAATATCGCTTGCCCCACTCCCGATCCATCAGAGTCTGGAGGATCGGCTTGCGGGCTGCATGGCCGTCGACATACAGAAAGTTCGCCGTGCCGCCGAGCTCGTCGCCGCCGGGATGGTGGCGGCCGACGTAGTTCATCTCGCTGAACTGCGACGACGGTGCCTGGCCCGTCGCTTCCTCCACCTGCGCCAGCGGAAACAGGCCGTAGTTCTTGTCGCTGGCACTGGGCCAGTAGCGATAGAGCCCCAGGTTGGGCGGCAGATTGTATTCGTCGAAGCCGGAGTTCTCGTTATAGAACGGGTTCAGCGGACGGTGGGCCTTACCCAGCAATGCCCCGTCGCTGCCGTCGGCCAGGACGCGCCAGTTGCGGTTGAATTCCGTCGCAACGATCGTTCGGCCAGCGTCCTCGATCTCCGACTCGCGGGCGAACTTGTTCTTGCGCACGCCGCCCGAAGGCACGTTACCCAGCTTGTTTCGCGGAATGATTGCGGCGTTTCCGGCATAGGCGAGCCGCGGAGCAGCACGGTCCTCGACCAGGCCATTTCGCCAGGAGCCCGGCTTGGTATTGCCGTGGTGGTCGCGCTGGTCCTCCTCCCAGTTGTCGGGGTCGGGGCCGGGATTCGTGCGCGGGTGACCGCGATTCGGCATCGAAGGGCACTGGAACGCGGCCGGGTCCGCCTCCCCGCGGTTGAACAGGTCGTAGGACCAGTGCACGTAGCCGAACGCGATCGAGAGGCTCTGATTGTCGAGGTCCACCTTTCCCGACGCGTCCGTTGCGTAGGCGTAGGACAGCGGAAAGACGCCCTTGCTCTCCGCCAGGTAGCCGTGCAGGGCCTTGCCCACGCTGCTGAGGTTGGCGGCGCACTTGGTGGCCTTCGCCTGATCCCGCGCGGCCGAAAGGCTCGGCAGCAGAATCGAGATCAACAGCGCAATGATGGCCACGACGACCAGCAGCTCGATCAACGTGAAGCCGCTTCTGCGGTCGACCGACCGGCCAATTCCGCCCCGGCTGAAAGCAATGCACATGCGATTCATCTCCTGCGTCGCGGGATATTTTCCAGTTTCCTTGTGAACGGCGAACGAGCGTAGTACGAACTATGCATCAAAATCTGATGAAGGACGCACGAAATGCTTGCAGGCACTCGGTGAGCGCCTGCCGCCACGGATGACGGTCACCACCCAGGCTGCACATGGGACCACACACCCGCCGCAAGGCAGCACGATCGCGCCGCAACTCAACTCTGCGCGCACGCCCCCGTGGACCGCACGAACGCACCGACCACGAAGGCGAGCGCATCCGACTGACCGCGTACATACCCTTTCAGGCACGCACACTACCCCGCCACTGCAAGGATCAAGTCAAGGTTGGGTTAAATCTCTGCGAGAACCCTGTCGCAATCGCGCACGGAGTTTCGCTATCCGAGGAATTGTTAACCTGCATACTCGAGCTTCGATCATTCGGAAGCGGCCGGCGGCGGCATGGTCCCGTTGACCCGGGTCACACGGTGCACCGCCTGGCTGATGAAGTGGCCCAGGATGCCCAGCACGATCAGCGTTACAACCACCCCCACCCAGAACATCCACGACGGTACCCCGGCGTCGGACAGGTCCTTGAGCTGCGAGCCGACGTAGATCACGGCGGCCGTCCGCGGCGCCAGGCCGATGAGCGTGCCGAGCAGGTACGCGCCGAACGGCACCCGCGTCGCCGCCAGGGCCAGGTTCATCATCGCAAAAGGCGAATTCGGCGGCAGCCGAAGCAGCGTCACCGTCAGCAGCGAGCGGCCGAAACCGGCCCCGATCAACGATTGATGCACCGCCCGTGCTTGCGCACTCCGCGAGATCAGGACCATCGCCCGGTCGCCGCCCAGAAGGCGAGCGACGAAGTACGCCAGCGCCGCGGCGCCCACGAACCCGGCCATCGCGGCCGGAAACCCGACCCCGAAGTGAAAGACGTACCCGCCGATGAACGCCTGGGAGTACGTCGGCAGCAGGGCCAGGCCGGCCGCGAGTATGAACACGACGATGTAGATCACCAGCCCCGATTCCGGGTGAACCAGCAGCCAGTCGGCGACCGGCTGGCGATAAGCGAGCAGCAGGATGCCGCAAACGCCCGGCATGACGGCCGCCGCGAGCGCCAGTACGGCCAGCGCGCCAAGCTGCCGCGCCACAGCCACGATCTGGTCGACGAAATCGGCCTGGGCGGCCGGCGGCGAAGCCTGGGGATCGGCATCGGCAGCAGCGGGCGCGGCAGAAGGCTCCATCTGTGTGGAATCAGACACCGAAGCTCCCTTTTGCGGATAGTAGCACGCCGGACGGCCTGCGCGGAGCGGTCGCAGGCGATTCAGGCCAGGGACGCCGCTTGCGGGCGCAATATCGGCGGCGGAAGATGACGAAATGCCACAGGCACGACGAGCAGGGTCGCCGGCCGGCCGGTCGAGGCGGCCGCGCGGCGCCGCAGACCCGGGCGACGAACGCGCGGCGGCACCGGCCGGCGTCGCCGGCCCGTGGGTGCGGCTGCGCACGACGACCTCGCATCCGTTCGTTTATCAGAAGATGATCGCGTCGGCCGACCCGGCGGCCGAGCCCGGGGGAGTCGTGGCGGTCTACGACAAGTCGGGCGGGCTGGTCGGCCACGGGCTGTACAACCCGCGTTCGCAGATCGCGGTGCGGATGCTCTGCTGGGGCGAACGGCCAATCGACCCGGCGTTCTGGCGTGAGCGGCTGGGCGAGGCGGTCGCGCTGCGGCGGCGGCTTGAGCTGGACGCGGTGACCGATGCATATCGGCTGGTGCACGCCGAAGGCGACGGGCTGAGCGGGTTGATCGTCGAGCGCTACGCCGACGTGCTGGTGTTCGAGCTGTTCTCACTCGGGATGTTCGAGCAGCGTGAGCTGATCTTTCGCTCGCTCACGGAGCTGCTGGGACCGCCGGCGTCGCTGGATCGCCCCGCGCGAGCCGCGGAGCAATGGCAGCTATTCGTGCGCGCGGACGAACGGATCGAGGCGATCGAGGGTTTTCGCGTCCCGCCGCCGGCCGCGGGCGCGCCGCGCAGCACCGTCGTGCGCGAGCACGGCGTGCGCTATCGGGTCGACCTGGCGGCTGGCCAGAAGACCGGCTTCTTCTGCGATCAGCGCGACAATCGGCGGCGGCTGGCCGGCTTCTGCCGCGACGCGGCCGTGCTGGATACGTGCTGCTACAGCGGCGGCTTCGGGCTGTGTGCGAAGATTCTGGGCGGTGCCAGGGAGGTCACGTCGGTCGACCTGGATGAGCACGCGATCGCGCTGGCGCGCGAGAACGCGAACCTCAACCAGGTCCGCATCGAGCACGTCCACGCGGACGCGTTTCCGTACCTGCGGCAGATGCACACGAACGGCCGGCAGTACGACGTGATCGTTCTCGACCCGCCGAAGCTGGCCGGCTCGCGGCGCGAGGTCGACGACGCCCTGCGCAAGTACCACGACCTCAACGCGCTCGGCATGCGGGTACTTCGTCCGGGCGGAATCCTGCTGACGTGCAGTTGCAGCGGGCTGGTCGGGCCGGAGCTGTTTCGCGAGACGGTTGCGCGGGCCGCGCGGCTGGCCGGGCGGCGGGTGCAGGTCTTTGACCAGACTCAGGCGGCGGCCGATCATCCCGTGATGATGAACTGTCCGGAGTCTGCCTATCTGAAGGCGCTGTGGCTGCGAGTGTTGTAAAACCTGCGTGTGGGGGCGTGGAGCACGTGTCGATGGCGACGAAGCGAGCGAGCCGGAAGAGTTCGAAGCAACCCGCGAGCCGGAGCCGGTCGAAACCGTCGGTCCCCCGCACGAGGAGCAAGCAAGCTTCGCCGAGCGCGACTGGAAAGTCCGCGGGCGGCGCGGCCGACGGCCAGTCGCCGCGGCTGCCGAAACCGGGCCGGTCGGCGGAATTGGTTGTCCGCCAGGGGTTCGTGATCGATGCCACGGGCAAGGGCCCCCTGGCCGTGCCCGAACTGGTCATTCTCGGCAATGCCGAGGGGCTGCGCTTTCTGGCCGAGCTGTTCGCGGAGCTGGCACAGTTGGCCAGGTCGCGCCCGCGCTCGAGCGACGGCATGGCCGTGCACCTCTCGCGCGGCGAGCCGCCGATCAACACTCGTTTCAGCGACGACCTGGAGTTCCGCTTCGCCGTGATGACCAGCGCCAATCGCCGCGCGGTGCTCAAGCAGTTCGGCATCGACACGAAGTCCAAGCAGAAGGGCAGCCTGTTCGAGCGCTACCAGGAGGTGGTCGCTCAGTTCGGCCGGCTCTCGGCCCTGATGCAGCGCGAGGGGCTGATCGAGCGCGGCCGCCCGCCTCAGCGGGGCGGGACGAACTCCGGCGGCTGACCGTCGCGTTCGACGTGTTCGCGCGCCTGCCGCAGGATCAGCTCGCGGAAATCCGCGGGCTCGAGCGTCTCGACTCGGCCGTCGCGAAAGAGCACGTGGACGGGATCGCGGGACGATACGCGCTGGCTGTAGGCGACAATCCACTGCTCCGGATCGCGCTGGTTCAGCCCGCCGACGTACCAGTAGTCGCACACGTGCGGGCTGGCACTGCCGCGCGTTCTCAGATCCGCCGGCTCGACGAGCTGCATGGCCGCCAGATCAACCAGCGATGCCGGAAAGTGTCCGTCATTCAGACTGCTGTAGACCAGGCAGGCCACGCCGATGCGCTGAAGGTTCATCCGATCGGCCGCCGCCCGCTCGGCCGCTCGATGCCGCGCGAACTGCACGGAGACCAGCCCGGCCGCCGCCGCGACAAGGACTGCGGCCGGCAGCACGATCCGGAAGACCGTCCGCCGGCCGGGGCGATTGCTCTCTGACGGCAGCGATGAATCCGGGGGGTCTTTCACGCGGCCGCTCGCGGGCGCATCAGCCGGAGACCGGCAGCGCCTTGTCGCTGGGCATCGTCATGCTGCGCGGATCGAGGGCCTCGTTGAGCTGCGCCTCGGTCAGCTTCAGCTTGCCCGCGGCGATCCGCTCCCTGGTGATCTGCCGGACCGTCTTGCCGGTCTCGTGCGCCTCCTTGGCGATGGCCGCGGCCTCGTCGTACCCGATGAAGGGCACGAGGCTCGTGCACATCGCCAGCGACAGCTCGATCAGCTCCTCGCAGCGCGTCTCATTCGCCTTCAGGCCGCTGACGCATTTCTCGGTGAACACGTCGCAGACTCGCGCCAGCAGACGCGACGCGTCGAGCAGGTTGTGCGCCATGACCGGCATGCCGACGTGCAGCTCGAAGTTGCCGAGCAGGCCGCCGGCGTAGGCGATGGCCGCATCGGCGCCGATCACCTGCGCACAGACCTGCATCACCGACTCGCACATCACGGGATTGACCTTGCCGGGCATGATCGAGCTGCCCGGCTGCGTCGCCGGCAGGATCAGCTCGCCGATGCCGCAGCGCGGCCCGCTGCCCAGCCAGCGGATGTCGTTGGCGATCTTGGTCAGCCCGACCGCGACCGTCTTAAGCGCGCCGCTGGCCGCGACGATCCCGTCCTTCGACGCCTGCGCCTCGAAGTGATTGCTCGCCTCGTGGAACGACTCGTGCGTCTCGTGATTGAGAATCTCGCATACGCGGCGGGCGAACTCCGGGTGCGTGTTGATGCCCGTGCCCACCGCCGTCCCGCCGATCGGCAGCTCGCGCAGAATCACGATCTTCTGCATGATGCGGCGGTCGGCGTGCGAAATCTGCGACGCGTAGCCGCTGAACACCTGGCCCAGCCGGATCGGCGTGGCGTCCATCAGATGCGTGCGGCCGATCTTGACGATGTGGTCGAACTCCTCGGCCTTCGCCCGCAGCGCCGCGTGCAGCCGGTGCAGCGCCGGCATCAATTCCAGATGCAGCGACTCGACCGCGGCCACGTGAATCGCGGCCGGAATCACGTCATTCGAGCTCTGGCCCATGTTCACATGGTCGTTCGGATGAATCTTTCTGCTGCCGCGCTCCCAGCCGCCGAGCTCGATCGCCCGGTTGGCGATCACCTCGTTGGCGTTCATGTTGGTGCTCGTCCCGCTGCCCGTCTGGAAGACATCCAGCACGAAATGCGCGTCGAGCTTGCCGTCGATCACCTCGCGCGCCGCCCGCTGAATCAGCCCCGCGATCTTCGGATCGAGCTTGCCCAGGCTCGCGTTCGCCTCGGCCGCCGCGAACTTGATCAGACCCAGCGCCCGGATGAACCGGCGGTTGAAGTGGTAGCCGCTGACGGGAAAGTTCAGCACGGCCCGCTGCGTCGACGCCCCGTAGTACGCCTCGGCCGGCACCTGCATCTCCCCCATCGAATCGCGTTCAATCCGATACTCACCCATGGTGAATCCTCTATCGCCTAGCGTGTGTGCTTGATCGGAGACCGGGGACGAATCGGCACTCCGCCCCGGGCGGCCGGCGCCGCGGCCCCTCGTACTCGCGAGTGTACAGCCGCCCGGGCGGGTCGGCCAGGCGCGGCGCCGGCGTCCCTGCCGGCCGGGCGGGCGCGGCCTCAAGTGAAGCGGGCGTCTCTGCCCGCCGGGCGGGTACCGGGCCTGCTCCACTGATACACCGGCGCGGCGGACGCCCTGCGCTAATCGCGCATCTCGCCCCGGACCCGCCGGTCCGCCAGCCCCAGCCGCTGTTCGATCTGCTGCTCCAGAAAGCGCACGTGATCGTCCTCATCCACGCCGCTGAGCAGTTGCTGCTTGCGGCCGCCCTTGAGAACGGCGTGCAGCGAGTAGTTCACCGTCGTGCCCCCCTTGCTGCCGTGATGCACGTCGCGCTTGCAATAAAGCTGGTCGATCTCAGACGAGTCGATCTCGACATTGCCGGGCCACGGCAGCGGCCGGTGCCTCACCGACAAGCGGCCCCCGTCGAGCGAAATCCACGTGCGATTCACGAAGCAGGCGATGACGAAATACGTCAGCCCGGCGCCGATCGCGACGTGCGCCACCGGAAAGACGATCATGATCCACGGAACCTTCTGCGTGAACGCGATCGAGTACCAGAAAATCAGGAACGCATCCCACGCGATCGTGAAAAACAGCAGAAAAATCGCACCCGGCGTCAGCCAGCTCCGCCTGATCGACAGGTTCACGCCGTCGTCCGCGACCACGAGCCCGCGCGGCCGCGCGATCACTTCCTGCTCGCCCCGCTGCGGTGCGTCACGCCGCCGCCGGGCCGGCTCCTCTTCGATCGCCGTCGCAAAGCTGAACACCGAGTCGCAATCAACGCACTTGGCCAGCAGCGAATCGAGGTGAATGTTCTCCGCCGCGATCCGAGTGCCGCAGTCCGGACAGAAGAGCTGCATTCGATGGTCCTGATCCCGGGCCGCAAGCCACGCCGCGGCCGACGGCCGAGCGGAATGTCCGCTCCACCCGGGGCGCCGTCAAGCCGCCCGCGCAAGCGCCCCACACCCAGCCGATAGCCCCGTCCCAGACCCTTGCCACCAGCCGCGGAAATCACTATCTTCCTTCCTCTTGCCCCAGGGCGAACGTCGGGGCAAGTGGGCCGCGCCTCGGCGCGGCGGCGCGAGGTTCGAAGAGCGAATCACAGCACGGACGGGCACGAATAGTGACTCTCGATCCGGGCAGGAAGCGCCGAGAAGTCCAACGCATTCCGCCGACCGTGGCCCGCTACGGCTCCATGGGCATGGAATTGACGGCCGGAATCGTCGGGATGGTCCTGCTGGGTTACTGGATCGATTGGCAGTTCGGCACCGGCCGGGCGGGCTTGATCACGGGCGCGGTTTTGGGCGCGGTGGGCGGATTCTATCGCCTTATCCAGCAAGCACTTGCGATGCAACGCGAGGCGGAGGAGGCGGCCCGCCAGTCGGCCGAACGAAAGACCAGGAATGACGACCGCGACGAAAGCGACGACCGCTAGCCGAATCCTGGCCGGCCTGGCAGGGGTCTCCCTGCTCACGGGCCTGGGTCTGGCGGCGGCGGGCTACCTGATGGCCGAAGGCGTCTGGGGCGGCCCGGCCGCTCGCGATTCGCTTCTGGCCGCGGCGGTTGTGGTTGCCGGCGGCCTGCTGGCCCTGGTGCCGGTCGGCCTGTCGCTGGGCGGACCGCCGGCGCAGCTCGTCGCGGCCGCAATGGGGAACCTGGCGGTCCGGTTTGTCGGAACGCTGGGTCTGGCGCTGCTGGTGCGGCCGCTGGCGGCCGACGGCCGGTTCTTTCTGATCTGGGTCGCGGCGGTGCAGTTCATTCTGCTGATGGTGGACATGGCCGCCCTGGCAAGGGCGATGCGCGGCCAGTTGGGTCCGAGGGTTGATGCATGAGCGATGCGCTTCTGCTGGCGGCGGGCAATCCGCTCAACCACGTCGTCCAGCATCCGTGGATCGAGCTCGGCCGCACCGGGGACATCTCCTGGACGCTGCTGAGCAACCACATCTTCATGCAGCTTGTCGCGGCGGGGCTGCTCTGCTGGCTGCTGCCGCGGTTCGTGCAGCAGCGGGCGGGCGGGGACGAGGTGAACAAGCTGGTGCCGACCGGCGCGGGCAACGCGATCGAAGCGCTGTGCGTCGGCCTGCGGGACGGCATCTTTCGCCCGAACCTGGGCGAGTACACGGACCTGTTCACGCCCTACCTGTGGTCGACCTTCTTTTTCATCTTCACGTGCAACATCCTGGGGATGATCCCGCTGGCGGACGTGCTCTATTTCGTTCCGGGGCATCTGGGCGGGACGTCGACCGGCAACTTCTGGGTCACGGGCACGCTGGCGATCTGCACGCTCGTGCTGATCGTCTATAACGGTCTGAAGTACCACGGCGTCGAATATATCAAGCACTTTTTCATGGGGCCGTGGTGGCTGTCGTGGTTCATCGCGATCCTGGAGCTGTTCGGCCTGCTGTTCAAGACGATGGCGCTGTGCGTTCGTCTTACGGCCAACATGCTGGCGGGGCATATTCTGCTGGCGGTGCTGCTGGGCTTCGTCGGGGCGGCCTATGCGGCCCTGGGCGTGGTCGGCGGCACGGCGATCACGGTGGGCGTCGTGCTCCTGAGCATCGCCTTCTACTTTCTCGAAATCTTCGTCGCGTTCCTGCACGCGTTCATCTTCACCGTGCTCACCGCGGTGTTCATCGGACAGGCGGTCAACATTCACCACGATGAGCATCACGAGGAGCACGCACACGGCGACGCACCCGGTCACGCGGGGAGCGAGCCGGTCGGAGCGGCGGCGATGTCGCACGGTTAGCGGCGCGGTCGGCGCGCACCTGCCCAGCGCGGAGGCGGGCGGGCTGGCAACGGGAAACGGAGTGGAAGTCTCACTGCAACGCGGTCCGCCGCTTTGGCGGACGTAAACAGGAAAGGTTCTCGATCATGCGGAAGGCACGAGCGCTCGTGGGGATGTTGGCTGTGGTCATCGGGTTCGCGCTGCTGGCGCCGGCCGGCGCGCTGGCGGAAGATCCGGCCGCGACGGATGCGGCACACGCGGCACCGTCGGTCCCGGCCGTCCCGGGCCTGGCGCTGGTGGGCGCGGGGCTGGCCGTTCTGGGGGCCGGCTTCGGCATCGGCCGGATCGGCGGCAGCACGGTCGAGTCGATCGCGCGGCAGCCGGAGGCGGCGGGCGCGATGTTCACGCCGATGATCATCACGGCGGCCATGATCGAAGGTGCCGCGTTCTTCGCGATCATCGCGACGTTCGTGGTGGGCTAGGCAGGCAGCGCTGCGGCGGCGGTCGCTCGACCTGCTCGGCGGCTGCCCGCGCGTCGAAAGGAGCAATGCCGTGACGACGTGCTCATGGCGCTGGACCGCGCTGCTGGCGGCCCTGTTGGCGACCGCACCCGCCCTGGCGGCGGAGGAGGAGCCCTCGCTCTTCGCCGGCGGCCCGCTCAACGCGGTGATCACGCTGATCATCTTCTTCAGCGTGGTGGCCATCCTCGGCAAGTACGCCTGGCCGCAGCTCATCAAGGTGCTCAACGAGCGCGAGCAGCAGATCCGCCTGGCGCTCGAAGATGCCAAGCGCGAGCAGGCGGAGGCCGCGCGGCTCCTGGCGGAGTACAAGAAGCAGATCGACCGCGCCCGCGAAGAGGCGACGGCCATCGTCGAGGAAGGGCGCCGCGACGCGAACGAAGTGCGCCGCCGCATGCACGAGCAGACGCAGGCCGAAGCGCGCGAGATGATCGAGCGGGCCAGGCGCGAAATCCAGCTCGCCACCGACGCGGCTGTCAAGGAACTCTACGACCGCACGGCCGAGCTGGCCGTCGATATCGCCGCCGGCATCATCAAGAAGGAGCTGCGGCCGGAGGATCATGCCGGCCTGGTTCGCGAATCGGTCGAGAGGATGGAGGCGTCGAGGAACTGAGTCAGGCCGGGCACGTTCGCCCGCTGCGCCGGAAGAACGCATGGCGGAAACCTTCGACAAGCGGATTGCGATCGCGCAAGTCTACGCCCGCGCGCTGTTCGAGCTCGCCCAGGAGGCCGGGCAGGTCGACGAGGTGCGCGCGCAGCTCGAAGAGCTCGCCCGCCTCCGGGCTCAGGACTCGGACGTGGCCGCCTTCTTCGACTCGCCGGCGCTGGACACCGACCGGCGTGCGGAGCTGCTCGAGAAGTGGTTCCGCGGCCGGCTCAGCGACATCACGCTCGACACGCTGCTGGTGATGAACGCCCACGGCCGCACGGGCATGATCGATGCGCTGCTGCGGGCCTTCGTCCTGCGGGCCGAAGAAGCGGCGGGCCAGATCGAGGCGACGGCCGTCACCGCGGTCGAGCTCGATCAGGCCCAGCGCAGGCGGGTCCTCGAGCTGGCCGCCCGGCTGACCGGCAAGGCGCCGTTGATCGATTTCCAGGTGAACCCGTCGATCCTCGGCGGGCTCATCCTTCAGATCGGTGACCTGAGATATGACGACTCGATCCGCCGGCATCTCGATGGCGTCTTCGGGCGGCTGGCCGAGCGGAGCGAAAGAGGATTCGCGTTACAGGCGACGGAGTAGTTCGCGAGAATGCAAGCGAAGTCTGCGGCCGGAGGCCCGCGCGGCGCATCGCCGTGCGGCCCCGTCGGCCGGGCGGACTTGAGGATGGACGATGAAGTTCAAGGCCAGTGAGATCGCGACGATCATCAAAGACGAGATCCGGCAGTACAAGTCGAGGCTCGACGTCGCCGAGGTGGGCAAGGTGCTCGAGGTGGGCGACGGCGTCGCTCGCGTGTACGGCCTGAGCAAAGCGATGGCCGGCGAGATGCTCCAGTTCGCCAGCGGCGCCACGGGCGTCGTCTTCAACCTCGAGGAGAACTCGATCGGCACGGTCGTTCTCGGCGGCTACCTGGACGTCCGGGAGGGCGAGGAGGTCCGCACGACCGGCCAGCTCCTGAGCGTGCCCGTGGGCGAGGCGATGGTCGGCCGGGTGGTCGACCCGCTCGGGCGCCCGCTGGACGGCAAGGGGCCGATCCAGACGCCTCACCGCCGGCCGCTGGAGATCATCGCGCCCGGCATCGCCGAGCGCCAGCCCGTCAACGAGCCGCTCCAGACCGGCGTCAAGGCGATCGACAGCATGATCCCGATCGGCCGCGGACAGCGCGAACTCATCATCGGCGACCGGAAGACC
>CAZXUI010000010.1:65940-82455 GCA_964643885.1 uncultured Planctomycetales bacterium | reverse complement strand
CGCGTCCGCATGTGGCCCTACGCCATTCGCGTGACCGTCAGGGTGTACGACCGTCTCGGCCGACTGCCGCAGCCGGTGGAGCGGAGCCTCGTCCACTGGTTCGACTGACGACCGATAACCGCGCGGTCGCCCGCCGGCCCGCATCGGCCGGGCTCGCGGCCGGCCGCGGCCGGTTCGCACCGAGTTCGCATTGCATCGGCCCCCTGGCCGCGACTGTAAGTTCTTATTTTATGAGGAGCTGCAACCCGTCCGGGACGGTTGGGCGGTTTGACGCTCCTGCCATAATGAAGCTGGAAGGCCGCGGATTGCGGCCCGGTTGGTGACGCATGATTCGAGTTGTGGCCGATCGCAAGCGCCGGGCGACGATCCTCCTGATGGTGGTCAGCGTCCTGGCGTTGCTGTTCGTCATCGTGACCGGTTTCCTCAGCCTCGCCCGCTTCGACCGGGTCGCGTTTGAGGATGTCCGCGCCGGCCGCGACGGCGAAGCCGCCCTGCGGGCCGTCAACGATCTCGTGCTCTCCATGCTCCGCGAGCAGTGGCTCGACCCGAGCGACCCGAACAGCCGCGTGCTCGATCACAGCACCGGCGTGACCTGGGAGGACATCCCCGGCTATCGCGGGGCGATCTTCCAGGCGTCGGTCGATCCGGTCAGCGACCCGACGGTCACAGTCGCCCGGCCGTGGATCGCCCAGATGTACGGCAACACGTCGCTCGCGCCGCTGATCGAGACGCGCTATGCGGCCATCAGTTCGCTCGAGTTGGTCAGCCCCGCCCTGACGCAGCCCTGGGTCATGGAGCTCATGCTCGATGCCGATCCGGCCGCCTGGGCCATGGGCACGACCGACCTCACCCAGAACGCGCGCGTCGCCTTCATGGACGCCGACGGCGACGGCGTTCCCGACAGCAGCTTCTACGCCACGCTTCGCGCGGCCGAGATCGCCAACAACATCGCCGGCGTTCCGATCCGCCCGCCGCGCGTGGTCAACTATCCGCCCAACGCGTTGTATCCGGGTCATCCGGGCGGGTGGGGCCCGCTCTTCACCAGCGGCCTGGTGCCCGATGGCGCGACGACGACGTTCGACGAGCTGTGGAAGCGCTACTACGAGCTGCGGCGCTACGACGTCGCCGTCCGCGTCGTGCCGCACGGCGGCCTGGTCCCGCTCCAGGCGTCTCAGCCCCCGGGCTATGCCGGCACGCCCTGGAACTGGTACTTCACCGCCGCCATGTTCAACCTGATCAAGAAGCCCGACGGCGCGCAGCTCGATCCGACCTCGTTCGACGCACGCTTCAACCAGCTTGCGGACGAGGCGGCCGCCGTCGAGCCGCTGCTGCGCCGCCGCGGCGGTCTGCTGCCGGTCTACTCCGAGAGCCAGACCACGCGCGAGGATGCCCCCGTCCCGCTCGTCCTGCGCGAGTTCGAGGAAGAGTATCCGGCCACGATGTCGGTTCAGCAGCAGGGCATCGCCGGCCTCGGCCGTGCGGAGGTCTGGCAGCGCTTCAACGTCGGCGAGCCGACGCCGAACACCGACGCGAAGCGCTGGGCCGCTCGTGCCCGGCTCGATACGCAGCTCTACAACACCGGCGGCGCCGGCAATAACGCCGCGGGCGGCCTGACCAGCTACGACCGGCGTCACCTGCTGACCGCGACGACGGCCAGCGACGATCTGGCCCGTGTGCAGACCGACGGGTTCGCGGCCGGTTCGCTTGGCCTGCCGCGCGGCGCTCAGAAGTTCTACCTGGGCAAGATCTCTGAAGCCTTTGACGTCAATGGCGTTTTCCTGGCCGGCGGCCGCGGGTCGCAGATCGTCGCCGAGCTGGCCGGCTACTACCGCGACATGCTCCGCGGCGTCAACCCGCTCAGCGGCACCGGCTCCTTCCCGGCCGTACCGAGCGCCCTGGATGACCAGGCGTGGCACCTGGCGGTCAACACGGTGGCCTTCGCCGCGCCGCGGATTTCGAGCGGCACGGAGGCCGGCGCGATTGACACCGTCATCGCCGCCAACGCCGCGGGCAAGCAGTTCATCGGCTACACGCCGCAGCCGTTTATCACGCAGGTCGGCGTTTTCGACAACGAACCGGAGGAGAACGACGAACAGCTCTCGGTTATCGTGGAGCTCTACAATCCGAACGACCCGGTCGTCGGCAGCAGCGGTCAGGTTTTCCGGGCGGACCCGCACGCGCTCTACCTGCCGCAGTTCGCGATCAGCTTCAATTCAGAGTACGATCCGGCTGTCGGCGACATTACCAATCTGCACGTTCTCGACCCCGCTGCTTATGGCCAGGTTTGGACGAGCCCGGGCCCGGACGATCAGCGGCGTCTCCGCGGCCGCAGCTTCATGAGCTTTGCCTTCATCGGCTCAAGTAACTTCTTCCAGGCCGTCACGCCGAACCACATTACGCGGCCGGTGCCCGATCTGGGTCCGACGAACGGCGATTTGACCATTCGGCTCTGGCGCCGCGGCCTCGCCGGAGGTCCGTCCGGGGCGCGCTGGCATATGATCGACAGCATCGAGCTCGATCTGGCGACGGAGCGTTCAGTCGATGACGACGATACGTGGTGGGCGACGGTATGGCGCGACTGCAATACCGACCTGTATTTTGGTCCGCAGGAGTTCAATACCTTCATCCCGCCCGCTCGCTGGCGCATGCTGATCGGAACCGACCCCAACAAGCGTCACGGCATTGGCAGCCCGGACGGTTATCGAGAATCGTCGGGCCGGGGGCAGCCGATCGGCGTGCCAATCGGCACCATGCCGTTCGCGCAGTACCCGTTCGAGACGACGTTCAGCAGTGAGCCCGAGCAGCCTGATGCAAGTCCAGCACTGGCCGCCGCGTCTCGCTTCGCCCCGACCGTCCCGCTCTACACGATGAACGCCATGCCGACCGGCAATGTGCCGCGGAACCAACTGCTGATCCACGGCGCCCGCCGGCCGGAATCCTTCCCCACGCCGGGCTTCCTGCTCTTCGTGCCGCGCTTCGCGCACACCTATACGGCCGGCGCCTCGCTCGGCGTGCCGATCACCGAGGCCCTCACGCAGGCCTTCCAGCACGGGAACTACAGTGTGAACCCCGCCGTCGCCGGCAACTTCTACCCTGCCGACTTCGGCCACATGCCGATCTTCTCGGAGCAGACGTTCAACACCAAGCCCGACAGCTACTGGGACGAGCACGGCGAGCTGCCCTGGGGCCTGCTCGTGTTCGACTACTTCACCACGATCAACCCCGCCGGCGAGGACAACGTCCCGGGCAACGCCGACGACATCGATCCGCTCAACGTCCCCGGCCGGATCAACGTCAACGCCGCGCCGTGGTTCGTCCTGGCGAGTCTGCCCGTGCTCGGTCCGAATCTCTCCGTACCCAACACGACCGAGCGCCGGCGTCTCGACCAGGCGTCGCCCGCGTTTTTCAATGAGACCTCCGGCGTTCTCTTCGGCCGTGCGGACCCGAGCAGTCCCAACAGCCACGCCGTTCCGGTGCCATTCGACAACGTCCGCTTCCCCGGCGCCTTCCGGCTCGGCGACGAAGTTCCCTCGCAAGGCTCCAACGGCGGCTACGTCCAGCTCGTCAACGTCGGCGGCGGCCAGCGCTGGTATCGCCTCGGCTCCTGGCTGGCCCAGTCCATCGCCGCCTATCGCGACGGAATCGCCTACGTCAAGCCCGGCGACCCCTACGCCTTCCGCTTCCGCACGGCCCACTACCGCAACGCCGTCGTCACCGGCGAGTATCAGTACCGCTTCGCCGGTGGAAAGTACGCCCCCATCCGCGGCCAGACCGGCGAAAAACGCCGCGGCTTCCTCTCGCTCGGTGAGCTGGTCAATGTGATCGGCATGGACGCCACGCCGCCTTCCAACATCACTGTGCCCGGCGGCTCGTCCGCGCCGCCATACGAACAGCCGCTCGCTCCGCTCGGCCGCGGCATCGACGGCACGACCGGCCTGCCCGCCGTCTACCACGGCGACTTCATGAAGGCCGTCAGCCTCATGGCGCTGCTGGACACCCACTTCCTCACCACCCGCAGCAACACGTTCACCATCTACGTGTCGCTGATGGACCGCGAGGACCCGCAGCGCAGCATTCGCTCGCAGCTCACCGTCGACCGCAGCAACCTGCTGCCGCGGCTGGTGCACAGCGACACCAACAACAACGGCATCATCGATCCGGGCGAGTTCTTCACGACGATCGACTCCGCCGGCAAGCCCGCCCTCATCGCCGAGCGCACCAGCGCCTACTTCAACGCCCGCTACGACGACTAGAACCTCTACGGGAAGCGGCCGCGCGCCTGGCCGCAACGGCATCGGACGCGCGGCCGCATCGTTTCACCACCCGCCCGCCACCACCCGCCCGCCCGCCCGCCACCGCTCACGCGCCACCACCCGCCCGCCACCACCCGCCCGCCCGCCACCACCCGCCCATCGCGTATCATCCCCGCCATGCCGCTGCCGCACGCCATCCTCGCGATCGAAACCTCCGGCCGGCTGGGCAGCATCGCCCTCGCCGCCGGCGGCCGCATCGACCTGGTGCGCCTCTCCCACGAGCGCCGCACCACGGCCGACCTCGTCCCCGCCGTCCGCGACCTGCTCGCCCGCCACGGCCTCACGCCGCGTCCGGACAGCCTCGCCGTCGCCTACTCCGAAGGCCCCGGCAGCTTCACCGGCTTGCGCGTCGCCGCCACCTTCGTCCGCATGCTCGTCGCCACGACCGGCTGCCCGGCCGTCGCCGTCCCGACGCTGGAGGTCATCGCCCGTGCGGCCGCCGCCCCGGCCGGACCGGACGCCGTCTCCGCCGACGCGCCCGCAGATACGCCCCTCGAATCGGCCTCCTGCGACGCGCCGCCGGCCGACGCGCCGGCCCCGCCCGCCCCGCCGGCTGAGCTGATTGTGCCGATTCTCGACGCCCGTCGCGGCCTCGTGTACGGTGCGATCTTCGCCGCGCGGCGGCCCGCCGCGGCCCATTCGGCCGGCGACAGGGAGAGCGCCGGCGCGGAGCTGCGGCCGGTGCGGCCGACGGGGCTGTACGAGCCGGCGTCCCTGCTGGCCGCCGCGATCGAGCACGCCGGCGATCCGGCCCGCGTCGTCGCCACCGGCTCCGGCCTGGAGCGCCACGCGGAGCTCTTCGCGCAGGCCGGCGTGCGGCTCGCGCCGCAGAACGCCTGGCCCGCGTCGGCCGAGCACGTGATTCCGATCGCCCGCCGGCTGCTCGCCGCGGGGCAGCTCCGGCCGGCCGCCCGGATCGTTCCGGCCTATGTGCGGCCGCCCGAGTGCGAGGAGGTCTACGACGCGCGTCGCGCCGCCGCCCGCGAGAAGCGCGGCGAGTAGGGGCCCCGGCCCGGCCGCCGCCGCCCACGAAGCCGGCCGATGGGGCGGTGGTGCACAGAATCTCAGCAGCCAAGCCACGACAGCGAGGCAACGATGAAGCAGCCGCTAATCGAGTGTGTGCCGAATTTCAGCGAAGGCCGCGACATGCAGGTGATGCGCCAGATCACCGGCGCGATCGAGAGCGTCGAGGGCGTCAAGTTGCTCGATGTCGACCCCGGCGCGGCCACCAACCGCACCGTCGTTACCTTCGTCGGCCCGCCGGAGCCGGTGCTCGAGGCGGCCGTGCGGGCGGCCCGCAAGGCCCGCGAGCTGATCGACATGCGCCGCCACCACGGCGAGCACCCGCGCTTCGGGGCGATGGATGTCTGCCCGCTCGTGCCGGTGGCGAACATCAGCATGGAGCAGGTCGTCCCCCTCGCGCACGCACTCGGCCGGCGCCTGGCCGACGAAGTCGGCATCAGCGGCTACTTCTACGAGTTCGCCGCCACCTCGCCCGAGCGGCGGAACCTGGCGACGGTTCGCGCCGGCGAATATGAGGGCCTGCCCGAGAAGCTCAAGGACCCGGCCTGGAAAGTCGACTTCGGCAGCGGCCAGTTCGACGCCCGCTACGGCGTAACGGCGGTCGGCGCGCGCGAGTTCCTCGTCGCCTACAACGTCAATCTGAACACGACCAGCACGCGGCGGGCCAACGCCATCGCCTTCGACGTGCGCGAGAAGGGGCGGATGAAGCGCGCCGGCGACGTTCCGGCCGGCCCGGTGGTCAAGGACGAGTTCGGCAATGAATGGGTCCCCGGCTCGCTCAAGTGCGTCAAGGCCATCGGCTGGTTCATCGAAGAATACGGCATCGCCCAGATCTCGATGAACCTGACGAACCTCAAGGTCACGCCGATCCACGTCGCCTTCGACGAATGTTGCCGCAGGGCCGACGCCCGCGGCGTCCGTGTGACCGGCAGCGAGATCGTCGGCCTCGTCCCGCTCTCGGCGATGCTGGAGGCCGGCCGCTACTTCCTCCGCAAGCAGCAGCGCTCGCTGGGCGTCAGCGACGCGGAGCTGATCAAGATCGCCGTCCGCAGCATGGGCCTGGACGAGCTCAAGCCCTTCGAGCCGCACGAGAAGATCATCGAGTATGCCGTCGCCGCTGACGAGCGCAGGAAGCGCCGCCGCCTGGTCGACCTGTCCGTCGAGAAGTTCGTGCACGAGACCGCCAGCGAGTCCCCCGCGCCCGGCGGCGGCAGCGTCGCGGCCGCGATGGGCGCGATGGGCGCCGCCCTGGCGACGATGGTCGCGAATCTCTCCAGCCACAAGCGCGGCTGGGACGAGCGCTGGGAGGAGTTCAGCCGCTGGGCCGAGCGCGGCAAGGCCTGCCACGACGAGCTGCTGCGATTGATCGACGAAGACACCGACGCGTTCAATGCCCTGATGGCCTCATTCGGCCTGCCCAAGGGCACGCCCGATGAGGCCGCGGCCCGCACGGAGGCCATCCAGGCCGCCACCAGGCGGGCGATCGAGGTGCCGCTGCGCGTCATGCAGACGGCCTGCGAGAGCATGCAGGTCGCCCGGGCGATGGCCGAGACCGGCATGGAGGCGAGCGTCTCCGACGCGGGCGCGGCCGCCCTTGCCGCCCGCGGCGCCGTCCGCGGCGCGTTCCTCAACGTCCAGATCAACGCCCGCAGCATCAAGGACAAGGCCTGGGCCGAGGATGTGCTCCGCCGCGGCCGCGAGCTGCTCGCCGCGGCCGAGCGCGACGAGCAGGAGATCATGCAGATCGTCGAGGGCAAGCTCTGAGCACGCAGAGCGGCTCGTGCGTGCCGCTGCTCAGCGAGCAGTGCTCGTGGGTGCCACTGCTCTTGAGCAGTGCAATTCGGGCGGGTGGCATGGGCAAGCGCAGCCTGCCCGTGCTCGCATCGGCGCTTGGCTGCCACCGCTCTTGAGCCGTGCACTCTCGGCCCCGCATCCCTGGGCGATCCCGTCCACCCCGCCCGCTGGCCGCCCGGCCGCCCCGCGAGTACCATCCTGCGTCCCGCGCACGACTGGGCCGGTGCAGTGCATCGGACGGACAACGGGTCAGGCCTTGACGGGAGCAGCCCACCCGGCTCGACCCACGTGCATCGCAAACCTGGTCGTGCCGGGCTTTTTTCTGCGCCGCTACTCGACGAGCGCCGCCGCCGCACGCTCCGCGGCTGCGTTCCCCTCTGACCGCAGATGCGGCGCGACGAACCGCCGGTTCCACTCGTAGCCGATCAGCCCGAGGTGCCCGCCCAGATGCCCCGCATCCAGTGCCGCCGGCGACCACTCATGCTGCTGCACGCGGGCCGCCAGGCTCGGCTCGGCCGCGGCCTTGGCCACGTCGAATCCGATCATCCCCGCCGACGCGGTGAATCGCCGGTCCATCGTCCCGAATGTCGCCGTGCCCAGCCCCAGCACCAGCCAATCCCCCCACGAGTAGTAATTGACCAGCTTGCCCGACACGTTCCGCAGCGCCGGCGCCAGGTCATAGTCGGGGCTCACCGCCGGCTGCACGAGCACCACGTTGCGGAGCTGCACCCCGTCCGGCAGGGCCTCGGCGACCATGATCGCCACGCCGCCGCCGCCCGAGTAGCCCACCAGATCGATCGGCGCCGCGCGCCGCTCCCGCTGATACTCCGCGATCTGCTCCGCGATCCGCCGCGCATCGGCCCGGTTCTTCGCCTCATCGGCCAGGTTGGCCAGGCTGCCCAGCGGATTGCGCCAGTCATGGATGCGAATCGCGGCCGTCACGCCTCCGTCGCGCAGCGCCCGATAGGGCTGCTCCATGTGCCACGGTCCGCCCTCCACGCCCGGGAACATCCACACGAGCCCGTCGTCGAGCTGGTCCAGCGTCACCTCCGGCGGCGACCAGCAGCCGGGCAGCACCGCCAGCATCACGCACAGCGCGCCGGTCGATCGGTACACTCTCATCCACATAAGTATACTCCTGCGGCGCGAGCGCCCGGCCGACGCGCCTTCGGGATGGATCGGCGTCCCGCACCGTCCGGCGGAATCCGGCCTCAGTGCGAAAAGATACCTTGACTCGGCCGGAAGATGCGGCCCATGATACGCTTGGGTCGGAACTGGGGGCCTGTCATGGGGACGTCGCAAGCGGCGAGATTGTTCCGGGCAACGTGCGGCGGAAGGGTCTGTGCCCATCTGTCCGCGGTCTCCTCTGCAAGCAGCGTGGATTTCCAGGCGGCCCATCAGATTCAGGACTACCGGCGTAGTCGCTAATCGCCCTGAGCGTTGGTTGGGGATCAGGGGAAGCTCATCGTGTATCAGGGACGTTTGGATCAATTCCACACAAGGAGGATCAGCATGAACGATCGGCGACGACTTGATTGGCTCGGCTTCGCAAATCTGGCGTTCGTCGTCGTTGAGGGGGGCGGCTTTGTTTGTCTCAATTGGACTGGTCGACGCTGCGAGCGCCGGGTTTGACCCGAACTGTCCGGACCCGAACGATCCGGAGTGCCCCGGTATCAAGCCGCCCGTCTTCGAGGACCCGGTCGTGTTCTGCACGACGACCCCATGCAGCAACAGCGGACCGCTCGGCATCGCGATCGGCGACCTGATCGGCGATGACGATTTTCCTGACGTCGCCGTCGCGAATCGCGACGCGCAATCGGTCACGATCTTCCGTAACACCGGCAACTGGAGCAATCCGCAGAACGGCCTTGAGATCCACGGGTCTCCCATTCGGCTTTTCCAGACTTTCTATGAGATCGAGGCTGGCGACCTGGATGGCGACGGTGATCTGGATCTTGCTGTAACGATTCGTGATGCCGCCAGAGTCATCATCATTCGCAATGATGGCGGCTCCTTTGTCGAGGCCGGAACGATCGAACTGAGCACCCCGGAGGCCGACGCAATCCGCAGTCGCGGCATCGCGATCGACGATTTCGACCAAGACGGACAGAAGGACATCGCGGTTGCTGCCGCTGGTGTGGTCGGAACTTCGACGAGACCGCGTGCTCACTTGCTCTGGAATGACGGCGGTGGGCTGGTCTGGAATCACGTGGTATACGCACCCTCAGTCGAGACGGGGATTGCTGATGCTACCGATCTGCGGATCAATCAGCTTCGGGTCCCCTCGATTCCGGGCCGTAACGACATCGTCGTCGGTACAACGCGGGACAACATGTTCATACTTCTGAACGACGGCGGTCGCTCATTCAACACCGCGCCGCCCCAGGACTTCGTCGACTGGCAGCCCGGCACCGACACGAATGGGATCGCGATCGGGAAGCTTCGAGCCGGCAACGTCGGGAGCGACATTGTCGCGACAAGCGAGGCGCTAGAGGCCATACGCGTTCACGGGAACGACTCCGCGGCGAGCTTCGAGCAGGGATTGACGGTCGATCTGACACCTGGGCGCGACCCGTATGGCGTGGCGATCGGCAGGATCAATCCGGACACGAAAAATGACGTTGTGATCGCCCTCCAACATGGCGCTCCCTGCCTGCCCGATCACGGGGGCATTGCTGTGCTGGCAGGACGCGGAGACGGCACATTCCACGAAACGCTCTGGCTCTTTTGCACGGAGCCGGGTGCGGATCCAAAGCCGTGTATCGTCGAGCTTGCAGACATGGACCAAGACGGGTTCCTGGACATCGTCTGTACAAACACCGTTACGGGCAAGCTCGCCGTACTGATCAATGCGATCGTGACGCTGTCGGGGTCGTGATGATTCGCGTGGGATTGTTTCCCGCAGCAGTTCTATCGCCCGGGCACGTGGCGCTGATCGCACTCGCGATTGGCGCCTGTGCCCGGGCGGCCTCCGTAGGTACGGTCCGATACGCTGCCGTGCCCCTGCCGACGGTGCCTGATGGCGGTGAGCTTGTCATCGCGTTCGCGATCAGCGACGCGGGTCACGTGACCGGACAAGTCAACAATACGGCGAGGCGCCGCGAAGCGTTCCGTTGGCGCGAGGGCGAATCGCTCATACTGCTCGGGGATCTTCCCGGCGGCAGCTACTTCAGCAGTGGTGAGGGTGTGAATTCATCTGGCCACGTCGCGGGCGAGTCAGCCGTCACGACACTTCCTGAGGCATTCTTATGGACTCCAACGACCGGAATGTTCGGCCTCGGCGATCTTCCCGGCGGGAGCGTATACGCAAGTCACGCCAAGGACATCAATGAACACGATCACGTTGTCGGTCATAGCGCCGGTGTGAATAACCGAGCTACGGCATTCTTCTGGTCGATCGACACTGGCATGATCCCGCTCGGGCAATCGGGCGACGAGGTCTTCCCGTCCGTCGCCTACGCGATTAACAACAAGATGCAGGTCGTCGGCTGGGGGCAGGGGCCACACTCGAATCTCGAGGCGTTCCTCTGGGACCCCGTCAATGGCGCTCAAGTGCTCGAGTTCCCCACACCCGACTACCCCAACGGCTACGGCGCCGCGGACGCGATCGACATCAACGAGCTGGGCCAGATCACCGGCCTCGAGGTCTTCGGCCGCGGGTACTTCTGGGACCCGGTCAAGGGTCCCCAGCCGCTGGGCCTTCTGGAGGGTCCGGCCCTGTACACGCAGCCCCTGGCGCTCAACGACCATGGCCAGGTGGTCGGCGAGGCTACCGACGGCATTGAACACGTCGCCTTCATCTGGGACGAGGCCAACGGCATCCGTCCGCTTGAATCACTCATCGCGGCCGGGACACCGCCTCAGGCACGCGATCTGGGCTGGGCCCGCGACATCAACAACGCCGGCCAAATCGTGGCGATTCCGAACATCGGTGCCGTAAGCGTTCTCCTTAATCCGTTCATCGTCGGAGACGGAAACTGCGACGGCGTCGTCGATGTCGACGACCTGCTCCCCGTCCTGACGGCCGTGGTCTCCGTCGAGGGCTATCCGGTCTGGTTCCCGGATTGCCGAACGGGCATCTGGGCGGTCGACTGCAACCAGGATGCGCAGGTCAACTTCGCCGATCTCGTCGCGCTGCTCGATTATCTCTCCCGCCGGCCGTAGATCGCTCCTCGATCGTTCCCGCCACGGGCCCGCCTGCCGACCGCCTCGCCCCGCTGGTCCCCGCCGCCCCGGCGCGATACGATCCACCCACGCCGCCGGCCACCGTCACGACCCCCGGCGCAGGGCACCGCACGGGGCGTAGAGCCGTGCTTTTTTCGGGCGTTTTCGTGTTCCAGAGAACCTGATCGGGGCGAATCCCGTGGCCTACACCGTTCTCGCCAGAAAGTACCGCAGCCGCAGCTTCGACGACGTCATCGGCCAGGAGCCGATCGCGACCACCCTGGCCAACGCGATCAAGTCCGGCCGCATCCACCACGGCTACCTGTTCACCGGCACCCGCGGCGTCGGCAAGACCAGCATGGCCCGCATCCTGGCCAAGGCGCTCAACTGCCTCAGGTTCGACGCACCCACGACCACTCCTTGCTGCGAGTGCGAAGCCTGCCGCGCCATCGCAGAGGGCCAGGACATCGACGTGGTCGAGATCGACGCCGCCAGCAACACCGGCGTCGACAACATCCGCGAGCTGCGCAGCAACGCCACCTATCGCCCGGCCCGCAGCCGCTTCAAGATCTACATCATTGACGAAGTGCACATGCTCAGCACGGGCGCGTTCAACGCGCTGCTCAAAACCCTCGAAGAGCCGCCCGACCACGTCAAGTTCATCCTCGCCACCACCGAGCTTCAGAAAGTCCCCGCCACCATCCAGAGCCGCTGCCAGCGCTACGTCTTCAAGAACATCGGCCCCGACGAGATCGCCGCCCGCCTCGAGCAGATCGTCAGGCAGGAGGGCGCCAAGGCCGAGCCGGCCGTCCTGCGCCGCGTCGCCCGCCTGGCCAACGGCTCCATGCGCGACGCGCTCAGCATCCTCGACCAGCTCCTCAGCGTCTCGCCCGACCGCCTCACGTCCGAAGTCCTCGACGAGTTGCTCCCGCCCGCCCAGGACGAGCAGGTCTTCCGCCTGCTCTCCCGCGTCGCCGAAGGCGACGTGCCCGGCGCCCTGCTCGCGGTCGACGAAATCCTCCAGCACGGCCGCGGGCTCGACGTCTTCTGCGGAGACGTGCTCGACACCCTGCGGACGCTGATGATCGTCCGCGCCTGCGGGCCCGACTCGGCCGTCGCCGACATCCCTTCCGCCGCCCGCGACGAATACGCCGCCCTCGCCGCCCGCTTTGAGCTCTCGCAATACGTCCAGATGATCGCGATGCTCGAAGAGCTGCGCCGCAACGCCCGCTTCAGCAGCGCCGGCCGGGCTCTGGCCGACGCCGTCATCGTCCGCCTCGCCCACATGACCCAGTGGGCCCCGATCGAGCGTGTCATCGCCCACCTGCCGGCCGCCGCCGCCGCTTCGGCGCCGGCCGCGGCCGCTCCGGCCCCCGCCGCAGCCGCCGAGGTGCCCGCAGCCGCCGGCGGCGAAAAAAAAAAGCTCGCCCGCCCGCCGCACGCGGACGTAAATCCGCCCGCTGACTCGCCCGCCGAGCCGCCGGCCGGCCGGCCCGTCTACGCCAGCCGGGCCGAATCCGACGTGATCCCCGCCAAGGCGCAGATCGTGTCACCACCGGCGGCCGTCAACCCGCTCGACGAGCCCGTTCCCGCCGCCCTCGCGGCCGCTTCGCTCGCCCGCGACACGGACCGGCTCAGCGCGCCAGCAGCCGCCCCCGCAGCGCTCGAATCCCCCGACGCCGATACCGACGACGAAGCCGAGATGTACGCAGATGTCGCCGTCGAGACACCGGACGCCGAAGCGTATCGCGGCGACGACGTGGATCTCGCCGCTGAGCCCGCCGCACCCGCGGCCGACGCCGATCCCGCGCTGGAATCCGATTCGGGCGGCGAGGCGCTCGCCCCGGCCGCACGCACGCGCCCGGCCAGCCGCGAGGAGCAGGAGCAGATTCTCCGCGACCCGCTCGTCGCCCAGCTTGTGGACCTGTTCGAGGCAGAGATCGTGAACCTGCAGATTCGGGCCGACGCCGCCGCGGCGGCCGAGCCGACGGAGTGACGAATGTTCGGAAACATCAGCCAGCTCATGAATCTGATGCGCAACGCCGGCCAGATTCGCGAGAACATGAAGAACCTTCAGGACCGCCTCTCGGCCGCCCGCTACGTCGGCGAGGCCGGCGGCGGACAGGTCCGCGCCACTGTCGACGGCAAGGCGGAACTGGTCGAACTGAAGATCGCCCCGGAGCTGATCGCCGGCGGCGATACCGAGCTGATCGAAGACCTCCTCCTCGCCGGCATCCGCGACGCCGTCGCCCGCAGCCGCGAAGGCGCCAGGAAGGAAATGGAGCAGCTCACCGGTGGCATGGACCTCGACAATGTGATGAAGATGCTGGGAGGAGGCCAGGGGTGAGCGGCGCCCGCCTGACCGGTCCCCTCCAGCGCCTCATCGACGAGCTCAAGCGGCTGCCCGGCGTCGGCGCCCGCTCGGCCGAGCGGATCGCCTTCCACCTGCTCAAGGCCGGCCGCGACGAGGCCCTCGCCCTCGCCCGCACGATCGAGGACATCAAGCAGCGCGTCCGGCCGTGCAGGCAGTGCTTCAACCTGGCCGACGGCGAGCTGTGCGACATCTGCTCCGACGGCCGCCGCGACGCCGGCCAGATCGTCGTCGTCGAGCAGCCCAAGGACCTGCTCAGCCTCGAGTCCACCGGCCTGATCACCGGCGTCTACCACGTCCTGATGGGCCACATCTCGCCGATCGAGGGCGTGCAGCCGGGCGACCTGACGATCGACGCACTCGTCGAGCGCGTCCGCGCCGGCGGCGTCCGCGAGGTCATTCTCGCCACCAACCCCACCCTCGAAGGCGACGCCACCGCCCTCCACATCACCAGCCTGCTCCAGCCCCTCGGCGTCAGCGTCACCCGCCTGGCCCGCGGCCTCGCCCCCGGGGCGCAGATCGAGTACGCCAGCCGCTCCATGCTCGAAGAGGCCCTCCGCGGCCGGCACGAGGTCTAGCCCACCGGCGCCCCGCAGGGTGGCACGCTTTCGCCGCAGGCGTAAGCATGCGCAGGCGAACCTTTGCTCGAGCAGTGCGGCTCTGAGAATGGGGGACCGGCCTCTGGCCGGTCACTGGGCGACAGGTCTCCGACCTGTCGCGCCCTTGCCCCCGGGGTGGCATGCTTTCGCCGCAGGCGTAAGCATGCCCATGCAGACCTTTGCTCGTGCGAGAATCCCTTCTCGCACGGCACGGGCCCGCTGCGACTGCCCCCGGCCCCCAGCACGCCGCCCGCCACGCCCAAACCACCGCCCGCCTCTGGTACAATCCCCAGTGCGGCCGCGGCCGCCCCGATCGGGTCCATACGCCCGATCCGCCCGCCGCACTGCCGCTGGTCCGATACGCGATTCGAACGGAGCTCGAAGATGGCCACCAAACCCCGGCGACCTGCGAAGAAACCCACACTTCCGCCGCGCACCGGCGCTCCCGAGGACCCGACCACCATCTCGGGCATCCCCATCAAGCAGGTCTTCACGCCCCAGGACGCGGCCGACATCGACTTCGCCGAGGAGATCGGCCAGCCCGGCCAGTTCCCCTACACCCGCGGCATCCACGCCGACATGTACCGCGCCAAGGTCTGGACGATGCGCCAATTTGCGGGCTTCGGCAGCGCCCGCCAGACCAACGAGCGCTTCAAGTACCTGCTCGAGCACGGTCAGACCGGCCTGAGCACCGCCTTCGATCTGCCCACGCTGATGGGCCGCGACAGCGACGACCCGCTCAGCCTCGGCGAGGTCGGCAAGTGCGGCGTGGCCGTCAGCAGCCTCGAAGACATGCGCGTTCTCTTCGACGGGATCAACCTCGCCGACGTCAGCACGAGCATGACGATCAACGCCCCGGCCGCCATTCTGCTCGCCTTCTACATCTGCGTCGCCCGCGACCAGGGCGTCCCGCTCGACAAGCTCCGCGGCACGCTTCAGAACGACATTCTCAAGGAGTTCCACGCCCAGAACGAGTTCGTCTTCCCGCCCGAGCCCAGCGTCAAGCTCGTCATCGACACGATCGAGTACTGCACGCAGAACATGCCGCAGTGGAACACGGTCAGCATCAGCGGCTACCACATCCGCGAGGCCGGCAGCACCGCCGTGCAGGAGCTCGCCTTCACCATCGCCGACGGCATCTGCTACGTGCAGGAGGCCGTCAAGCGCGGCCTGGATGTCGACGCCTTCGCCCCGCGGCTGAGCTTCTTCTGGGACGTGCACAACGAGTTCTTCGAGGAGATCGCCAAGTTCCGCGCCGCCCGCCGCATGTGGGCCCGCATCATGCGCGACCGCTTCGGCGCCAAGAGCCAGCGGAGCTGGTGGCTGCGCACGCACGCTCAGACGGCCGGCGTCAGCCTCACCGAGCAGCAGCCGATGGTCAACGTCATCCGCGTCGCCTACCAGGCCCTGGCGGCCGTCCTGGGCGGCACGCAGAGCCTGCACACAAACAGCATGGACGAGACGCTCGCCCTGCCCACCGAGCAGGCCGTCAAGATCGCCCTCCGCACGCAGCAGGTGATCGCCGAGGAGACCGGCGTCACGCGCACTGTCGACCCGCTCGGCGGCAGTTACTTCATCGAGAGCCTGACCACCGAGGTCGAGCGCCAGGCCCAGGACATCATCGAGGCCATCGACGAGATGGGCGGCATGCTCGAGGCCGTTCACCGCGGCTACGTCCGCCGCAGCATCGCCGACGCGTCCCACAGGTTCGGCCAGGAGTTCGACCGCGGCCAGCGCGTCATGATCGGCGTCAACAAGTACATCGACCCCGACTACGACCGCATTCCGATCCTCAAGATCGACGAGCAGGTCGAGCGCGAGCAAGTCGCCCGCCTGCGCGAAATGCGCCAGCGCCGCGACGCCGGTCCCGCCACCCGCCAGCGCCACCGCAAGGCGCTCGCCGACCTGCGCCGGGTCGCCCTCGACGGCGGCAATGTAATGCCCGCCCTGATCGAAGCCAGCGACGCGCTTGCCACCGTCGGCGAGATGATGGACGCGCTGGCCGGTGTCTACGGCCGCTACGAAGGCGGCCCGGAAATCTAGCCGGCCGGAAATCTACCGGGCCGGAAATGTTCCGGGCGGGCATCGTGCCACTTATGATGGGGAAGCGCGGGCATCCCGCCCACCGGCCGTCGCCGGGTGGTACGGGCGTCTCGCCCGTCAGCCGTCAGTGGGGCGGGCCTCCGCGCCCGCGTTTGCTCCGAGCCGCGCGCGTCCGCAATCGGAACCCCGTGCGCCAAGCACGGGGTCC
>CAZXUI010000010.1:6540-65840 GCA_964643885.1 uncultured Planctomycetales bacterium | reverse complement strand
GTCTGCTCCGAGCCGCGCGCGTCCGCAATCGGAACCCCGTGCGCCAAGCACGGGGCCTGTGGGCGGCCGACAGGCCCGCTGCAGCGAACCGCCGGCTCACGAATCGAGGCCGCCGCATGATCTGGTGCTACCTCACCGCCTTCGTCCTCGGCCTCGCCGTCGCCGCGTTCACCGCCCGCATCCTCTGGCAGCGCCTCCGCACCTTCGCCTTCCTCCAACGAGAAGGGCTCGTCCTCTGGTCCGATCGCGGCCACGACTGGCGGCCGCCCCTCTTCGAGCGCAACGACCTGGCCCTCGAGCCGCTCCTGGGCGATATCCGCCGCCTCAAGCAGACCCGCGTCGCCGACCTCGGCCCGCTGCGAGTCCTCTTCTTCACCGTCGAATCTCGCGTCCTGCCGCACTTTGCGCTCTACCTTTTCGGCATCGACGCCTTCTTCATCACCCGCGGCGACAACTTCTACGACGTCGACATGCCGCTGACGCTCTTTCTTCAGGGCGGCTCACCCCGCCGCCGCATGAACCTGGCCACCTCCGAGCAGGTCCGCCTGGGCATGGAGCACTTCGGCAACGCCGTCGACGTCCCGCCCGAACTGAGCCAGCAGATCGCCGCCGCATACTCCACGCGTCCCCAGGTCGGCGTCCACGACGTCCCCGCCGACCTGCTCGAGCTGATCGCCAGCGGCGGCGCCGTCGGCTTCGGCCGCGTCCACGTCGGCCCGCGCTGCCTGCTCATCTTCATCCGCCTGCCGCACCAAATGATCGAGCAGCAGTGGCCGGTCGTGCAGGCCCTGCTTGCACGCCTCCAACGCCAGGAGACCTATCTGGGACAGTAGCGTACGTCCCTTGACGCACCACGCCGCTCTGCTCCGAGCCGCGCGCCCGCGATCAGAACCCCGTGCGCCAAGCACGGGGTCCGTTGGCGGTCCGCAGTCCCGCCGCTTGGCGCGGCAGGTTCTGATGCGGCGCTCCGCGCCCGCGTCTGCTCCGAGCCGCGCGCGTAAGCAAGCGGGCCGCGGCCAACCGAGCGACCCGCGCCGCGCCGGTGGACATCCCGCCGCCCGGCGTCGCCCCAACCCATATCGCATTACTTCCACCGAAGGACGCAGGGGGGTACGATTGGCACTGGGCGGAGCGGGGGATAGCATTCGCTCACTTGCGGGGCGGGCAGCTCCGCCCGGGAGGCAGCCATGAAACCCACGATGGATCGAGTTCAATCGGGCGGCGGCGCGCCGATCCGGCCCCGCTGCGTTCCCGGCCGGCTGCTGCGGGCAGCCTTGCTGGCACTCCTCGCCGGCGGCCAGGCAGCGGCCGCCGCGTCGGATGCCCCGGCCGACCTGCGCGTCAGCCGCGTCGCGGTCTTCTCCAGCGGCGTGGCCTACTTCGAGTGCGACGCGACCGTCGAGGGCGACGCGACGGCCGAGCTGACCTTCCGCACGCCGCAGATCAACGACATCATCAAGTCGATGCTCGTGCACGATTTCGACGGCGGCAGCATCGGTATCGTCAGCTACGCCTCGCGCGACCCGGTCGAGAAAGCCCTCCGCAGCTTCGGCGTCGACATCACCGGCAACCCGTCGCTGGCCGAACTGCTCGAGCAGCTCCGCGGTGAGCCGGTCGAGATCAGCGGCGACCGCAGCAGCCGCGGCGTCGTCCTGGGCGTCGAGAAGCGCAGCCTCATCGAAGCCGACACGGAGATCGAAGTCGACGTCGTCAACGTGCTGACCGACTCCGGCGTCGAGCAATTCCGCATCGACCAGCTCGGTACCCTGCGCTTCACCAACGACAAGATCGCCTCCGAGCTGCGCAAGGCGCTCGAAACGCTCGCCATGAGCCACGACGCCGACAAAAAGAGCGTCACGCTCCACTTCCGCGGCGAGGGCCAGCGCAAGGTCCGCGTCGCCTACCTGCTCGAGGCCCCCATCTGGAAAACCTCCTACCGCCTCGCCCTGCGCGAGGGAGAGAAGCCGCAGATGCAGGGCTGGGCCACCGTCGAGAACGCCAGCGAGGAGGACTGGAACCAGATCAAGCTCTCGCTCATCTCCGGCCGGCCGATCTCCTTCGTCATGGACCTCTACACGCCGCTCTACGTGCCCCGGCCGGTGGTCGAGCTCGATCTCTACGCCTCGCTCCGTCCGCCGGACTACGAGGGCGACATGTACGCCGGGGAGGAGCTGATGGAGGCTCGCAGAGCGGAAATGGCTGGCGTGGCCGGCAAGGGCGCAGCCCCGCCGTTGCCGGCATCGGGCGATGGTATGGCTGACCTCACAGGCGGTCGCGACGCGATGCTCGGCTATCAGTCCACACGGCCACGGAGCGCCGGCGGCCAGGCCGCGTTTGAGTATGACGCCGACGACGACGATCGAGGCATGCGAGCTGAGGACTGGATGACCACCCCCGGCGGCGTCGAGTCCGTCGCCACCGCCGCCGACGCCGGCGAGCTCTTCGAATACACCATCGCCACGCCCGTCTCCATCCCCCGTCAGCACTCGGCCATGCTGCCGATCGTCAACGGCGCGGTCGAAGGCACCAAGGTCAGCGTCTTCAACGCCGAGGTGCATCCGAAGCACCCGCTCAACGGCCTCCAGCTCACCAACACCACCGGCCTGAACCTGATGCAGGGGCCGGTCACCGTCTTCGACGACAACGTCTACGCCGGCGACGCAAAGCTGCCGGACCTCAAGCCCGGCGAGCAGCGCCTGATCGCCTACGCGCTCGATCTCGGCATGGAAGTCGACGTCAACCACAAGCCGACCAACGAAGAGCTGCTCAGCGTGCGGATCGCCAAGGGCACGCTCCGCCAGCAGCGCAAGTACGTCGACCGCCGCGAATACGTCGTCAGAAACAAGACCGACAAGGAAAAGTCGCTGCTGATCGAGCAGGCCTACGAGGACGAGTGGAAGCTGCTCGAGCCGCCCAAGCCGGACGAGCGCACGCGCTCCCTCTCGCGCTTCAGGCTCAAGGCCCCGCCGCTCGAGACCGTCAAGCTGGAGGTGGTGCTCGAGCAGGTCACCGACCAGACCATCGCGATGGGCAATCTCGGCGGCGAGTACATCCAGTTCCTGCTGCGCGGCCGCGTCATTTCCCCCAAGGTGCGCGAGGCCCTCGAGCGCGTCGTCGCCCTGCGGGCCGCGCTGGACCAGGCCGCCCGCGCCCGCGAGGAGGCCGAGCGGGCCGTCAACGACGTCGTCGGCGAGCAGGGCCGCATCCGCGAAAACCTGCGCACGCTCGAGCGCAGCACCGATGTCTACAAGCGCCAGCTCGAGAAGTTCGACGCCCTCGAGACGCAGATCGAATCGCTGCGCGAGAAGGCCGCCGCCGCCCGGCAGACCGAGCAGCAGCGCCGCTCCGAGCTCGAGCAGTTCCTGCTCACCGTGGAGGCCGACTAGCCATGCCGATTCAGCGCACCCTCCTGGAGCGCATCCGCGAGCCCGACCCGCCCGGGCAGCGCAGCCTGCACGTGGCCACCAGCGAGGTCTTCAACTCGATCCTGGGCAACCTCCAGAACGTGCTCAACACCTGCCAGGGCAACTGCCTGACGGACGACTCCTACGGCCTGCCGCACCTGTCCGGCATCCGCAACGCCATGCCGCACACGATCTCCTTCTACGAGTCGGCCATCCGCCGGACCATCGAGCGCAACGAGCCGCGGCTCAAGAACGTCCGCGTCCGCCACGCGCCGCTCAAGGAGAACGGCATGGAGCTGCGCTTCGAAATCTCCGGCCTGGTCGTCGACGAGGACGGCAAGCGGCAGATGCGCTTCGAGACCTACGCGGACGAAGACGGGCGGATACGGATACGGTGAGGGGAGGGATTGAGGGATTGAGGGATTGAGGGATTGAGGCGTCGAGTGCGTCCCTTGACGCACTAATCTGCTCGGGGCACGCCGGCGTCCCGCCCGCATGTTCCGAGCCGCGCGCCAGCAATCCGAGCCGCGACCGTGAGCAGCGGGCCAGCGCGGCAGACTTCCCCGCGCCAGCGCCAGATGACATACACCCGCCGCCAGCGCCTCGCCTAGAAACCCGCCCACCGAACCGCCCGAAGCGCCCGCCGATAGCGCTCGAACCACAGCAACACCACCACACCCAGCCCGCCGAACACCACCACCGCCACCGGCGGCACGCCGAACGTCGCCATGAATCGACCCTCGTCGAACAGCCGCTCGAACACCGCGCTGACGACGCTTTCGATGTACATCATCGCCAGCCCCCACAGCCCGACATACAGGCACACCGCCCACAGCCACGCCGACTCATACGCCACCACACTCCCCGCCCAGCGCCCGTCCGGCAGCGGTCCCAGCCACATGCACACCATGAAGCTAACGGCCGCCACGACACGGTAGATCGCCCACGCCACCAGCGAGAGCACCGGGCACATGATGCTCGTGATCCCGACGACTTCCGCCGACGTCAGAAGGTCCCACAGGTCCGTGCCTGAATACCGCGACGGCCAGGAATGCAATCTCTCCCCGACCGCCATCAACACCATCCACACCGCCGCGCCGATCGCGATCCCCGCCATCTGCCAGCGGCTGAACCGCAGCGCCACCGCATACGCCGCCCGCCCCGCGTTGCCCTCATTCTGCCCGCCCCGCCCGGCCGACGCACCCCCCGGCAGCCCCCGCAGACAAAGCCGCCTATAAAATCTCGACGGCCGAGTCAATACAGCCCACGCGGTGTCCAGAAACGACAGGGGCGTTTCGCGACGCTGCCAACTCGCCCCCGGCCGCAGCCGCCCGGGCGTTAGCGACTCCGCCAGCCCCCGGCCGCACTCCGGGCAGCGGTCGTTCTCCGGCCTGTGCGTCGCGTCGAAGCCGCACGCCTCGCACCGCGGGGGAAGCTCGAGCGCCGGCATCCGCTCGGCCACCCCGCCCACCGCCCGGTTCAGCCAGCCGATCATCAGCCACACCAGCAGGGCCGGCAGCATCATATAGATGAACGGCTCGTTCGGAATCTCCGCAATCACCTGCCGATAGAGACTCGCCGGCAGCCGCTCGCCGTGATACACGCCGTACCCGGCCGCCAGCAGCAACAGCAGCATCAGCACCATACCCAGTGTGGCGATCACCCCGCGGGCCGCACGGCCGAGCGAGGCGAAAGCGTTGCCGGTGCGGTGCACGAAGGGCCACCACAGCCACGCCAGCAGCACGATCAGCAGCGGCACAGCAACCAGCAGGATGAAGAACAGCAGTACGTCGCGCAGCAGCACCGTCTGCGGCGATGAATCGGCCGCGACCGGCGCCGGCTGCGTGTAGCTCCACTGACTGACGAACTGCTGCTGGAGCGCCAGCGAGTCGCGGCCGGGCACGCCCGCCACCAGCGCGTCGTGCAGGTGCAGAGCGGCCGGCCCGGCCAACGCGGCGATCAGCACCCACGCCGCGGCCGTAAGCCAAAAGGCCGTGTCGCCGGCCTGGGCCAGCCGCTCCGCCGCCAGCCGCGGCCGCAGGATGCCCAGTAGCGGGAGGGCCAGGCTGGCGCCGAGGGTTGGCGGGCCCGGGGCCCCAATCGGGACGGGCTTCTCGAGATCGATCGCGGGCTGAGCGGGAGTTTGTTGCATGGCGTCCTGGCGGAGTTTATAGCGCCGCCGGGCGCGGAATGCACGCGCTGGGGCAGGCGCGCACTGGCGCATCCTGTAACGTCGGTCCCTCAATAGCGGAACCCGGAGTCCTCAAATCCTGGTTTCCTCGATTCCAGCGTAAAACCGGCGTTCGACGGCCCGTTTTCGGCGAGTCTGCGCCCCGGCGGCAGAAATTCCGGCATGGTCCTAAAAAGTCACTTGACGAATCCTCCGGGGGGTGGGGTACACTTCAGCACCGCTTCATGTTCGGGAGCGCCAGTGGGGTCGCATTATGCGGCGGCGCGCATCTACGCTGATCGAGATGCTGGTCGTTGTGGCCGTGATCGGGCTGCTGATCGCCTCGATCGTGCCCTCGCTTCTATCGGCTCACCAGCGCAGCGTCGGAGCCAAGTGTGCGGGCAACCTGCACCAGGTCGGCGTCCTGATTTACTCCTTTCTGGGCGAGCACAAGGACACGGTTGCCCCGTGCGTGCGCGATTTCGACTACTACTGGGATCGCGAACCTCAGATCGGCTGGGACATTCGGACCGGTACGTGGGCGGGCGTGCCGGGTGGGGCCGGCACCATCTGGAGCTGTCCGGCGCAGCGGACGCCATTCGTCGGAAATGCTAGGGCGCTCGGACTTGATACGTCGTACGCGAAATCAGGCGGGCCTGTGTATCTCGTGGGGCCGCGATTTTGGAAGGAACCATCGAAGCTGGTGCTAGCACATGATGTTCAGGCCGACATGATTGAGCCACCGTGGCCGTACGCGCATGCCGTCGAACCGCGGATAGGCGATCTCTCTGACGAAAATGTGGCGGGCTGGGCGAGGGACGACATCGAGATCGTGCACCCGATGTCTCTGGACATTCTCGGACCCCACCACGGACAATATGGTGTCCTTTTCGCCGACGCCCATGCGGGGATCGGGTATCCGCAGGAGGCAGGATTGCTCTATTACTCGGGGCGGAGATGGTGGGAGTAACGCACGTGCTCGCGGGGCCCCTCCATTGTTCGCCCCGGTCTGGTGTGTTCTCGTGGGCTCGACGGGTCCGTAAGACCCGGTCAGGCTTTGCTGGGTGCGTGTAGTTTCGTCATGAAAGGAGTTTGGAGATGTTGCGACTCCAAGCGTTGCTGGTTGTCGCCGTGATCGCCGGCGCTAGTGCGCTCGCGAACTGGGCCTATGGCGCAGTGATCGGGAACGCGCTGTGTGTAGGCGGAAAGCAGTGTTCGGAAGTAAGCCAGTTATGTCTGGGAGATGGTGCTTGCACGTGGTGCAATAGCAATCTCAAGATGCCCTTCTGTGTGGTCATGCTGCACGAAACGTGTGACTCTACGGGAGATGTCAATTGTGGAAACCAGTACTCGGGAACTTGCATCAACAACTACTGTACTGGCTTCAACGACGGACAGACGAACTGCTACCAAGCGAAGTGCACGTTGCCGCCGCCACCACCGCCATAATGACGACTCCTATCCGTGAATTCCGACGCATCAAGAAACGGTTTCCGCGGAGCGTGAGTGGTTTCGATGCGATGGTGCTTCGACATGAAACCCGCGGATCCGACACTGCCCGATGCAGTAGGTTGTAGCAACATGCTGGACCTCGTGCTGCGGAAGCCGTTTGTGCCGCTTCGAACACTGCTCGTCGTCGTGTTTACCACGACAGCGGCTGTCCGCGGCGAAGAAGTGATTGAGCAGTTCCTGGCGCGGGAGGCAGCGCTCAGGAGTGTCTATGTCGAGTTTGACTGGACGCTCTATCACTGCGATTTGCTTAAGGACCCCTTCGAGCGGGAGAATTGGCGCGCGATTCGCGCGGACCAGGTGCAGCGAACCCACTACGAGATGTGGATCTTGCGCCCGCACATGAGGTTTCGAGCAACCGGGGCAGGCTTCCCTGAGCGTGAACAACACAGAAGCTGGTTTGAAGGCGAGTCCACAACCGTTGCGGTCCGAGAGGATGGCTACTGGGATGTCACGATTGACAAAGCACGATTCGCCGTGGGCGGGCCGATCCCGTTCGTAACGCCGGTCGAACTGTATCAGGTGTTCGACATTCAGCAGGATCTCTTCGAACTAGTGCGTGGCGGCCATATGCGAGTAACATCGCAGTCCGCGGAGACTGTTGTGCTCACTGGCGACGGTGTGCCACAGTTTGCAGAAGCGCCGAGCGCGGATTGGCGGGTGACCGCGGAACTCGATCGGGTGCACGGGTTGCTGCCGCGCAGATTGCAGGCTGAAGTGGACGTTCCGGGCGGCGGGGGCAAGATATTGTGGGAGATGCGAGCAGTCGAGACGCGACCTGTGGGCGACACGTGGGGAATCTCGGAAGCGGTCCTGGCCGTAAAGAACACGGCCCTCAAGTCCAACAACTGGATGGTCTGCCACTTCCGCGCCGACAAGTACGAATCCAGACCGGAGATGCGGCGCGAAGAACTGGTCATCGCAGTTCCAAAGACGAAAGTTGACATTACAGACGTCAATCGCGGAATCGACCGGCGTGTCGACGGGGCGGGACGCGTCTTGCGCGACCGGCGGATCACTCGTGAACAGCTTGAGGCGGAGCGGCGAATGCTCGCGCAAGCGCGTCACGACCAACAAGCGAGTCTGGAAAAGATTGCACGACGTAAAGACTGGCTGGGCTGGATGCTCGGCGGTTCAGCGGTGGCAACGCTCACCGTTTTGGGGTTGTGGCTATGGAAGCGGTGGTTGGCAGTCAGGTAACACAGGCGACGCGCCGCCACGGGAGATGGCTGGGTGCGATCTGTCGTTGGCTCATCGCTGCCGTACTTGCATTGTCGGCGGGGGGAAAACTGCTAGCGCCGGCTGAGTTCGGCAAGCTGCTGGAGTCCCTGGGGCTGCTGCCGGAGTCGCTGATTGCGCCGCTTCAGTACGGGATCCCAGGCATGGAATTGCTGATGGCCATTTGCCTAGCCGGTCGAGTGGTCGTACCAGCCGCATTCTTGCTGACATTCTTTCTTGCGGGGAGTTTTGCGACGCTGCATGGCTTGGCATTGATCAGCGGCACAGTCGTGCCCTGCGGGTGCCTGGGATCGCGACTCACGTTCGATGGTTGGCCGGTGCATGTGACTCTTTTGGGCGTCTCCCTAGCAATGATGGGCTGCGCTTGTGCGGGTTTATTCTGCTGGCCTGTGTCGCCGAAACCTGATGGGCAAAGATGAAGGCTTGGGCGCGGAGGGTGCGGCTCGCCACACGCCGACAGTCGGCCGGCGGTTCAAAGGGGCGACGGGCCGAATGTTCTTTGTCGAGCTTATGATCGCGCTTTGCCGTGCCCCCCGGCAGCGACGATGCTCGGGAGGCCCGCACCGAGCGCAGCGAGCGCCGCCCTGGGTCACGTGCGCCATAACGCATCGCACGCTGAAAGCGTGCGGCAGGACTCGTCGACGCGGGTGATGATCGCACCCCGCCACGAAGGGCCCCCGGAACTCGCCCAGCCTCCCGCCCACCGCGGGGCGGGTTTCTCAGCATGCTCACGCCTGCGGCGAGAGCATGCCACCCGTCGGTGCCACACTTCCCGAGAGAGCTTGCTCCGCGCGCGAACGCCCGCCCCGCACGAGAAAGCCCGCCCCGCGAACGGTTGACACGGCCCCACCGCCCGCGTAATCTCCTGGGTCCGGCCTTCGCCACGGCCGGCAGTTGCCCGCTCGCACGGGGCGCGTGGACGCGGGTCCACAATGGGCATCCTGGCTTCGCGGCAGGGTGCTCAGGCCTCCGAGCGGGTCCGCGACCGCGACCTCTTTGCACGAAATCCGTGGCGAAGCGGGCGATAATGCGCGCCACTGCGCAACCCGATTACCCGGTGGTGTAATGGTAGCACTTCAGGTTTTGGTCCTGACTGTCCAGGTTCGAGTCCTGGCCGGGTAGCTTCTCAGCGACCAGACCCGAACGTGCGCGGCCGGCCCCGGCTCGCCCGGGCCCGGTCGACCCGGCCCGCCGGCCGGCGCGGCCGCCGCCGAAACACTGCTTCCGGGCGAACCGAGGAACGTAGCGCTTGAAGCCTTGTGCGATCATCCTGGCGGCCGGGCAGGGCACCCGTCTCAAGACGCAGCGGCCCAAGGTCCTGCACGAAGTCTGCGGCCGGCCGATGCTGGCCTACGTGCTCGATGCCTGCCGCGCCGCCAGCGTCGACCAGTGCTTCGTCGTCGTCGGATACGAGAAGCAGCAGGTGCAGGACGCCTTTCGCGGCGATGACGGCATCTGCTGGGTCGAGCAGAGCGACCAGAAGGGCACCGGCCACGCCGTCATGATGGCCCGCGAGCAGGTCGCCGGCCGCTTCGAGCACGCTCTCGTCCTCTGCGGCGACGGGCCGCTCATCCGCGCCGAAACCCTCAGGCAGGTCCTCGGCCGGCATCTCGAGGAGCACGCGGCCGCCACGCTGGCAACCGCCATCCTGCCGGACCCGACCGGCTACGGCCGCATCCTGCGTGATGCGACCGGCAATCTCGCCCGGATCGTCGAGGAGCGCGACTGCTCGCCCGACCAGCGGCAGATCGCCGAGGTCAACCCCAGCTACTACTGCTTCCGCGTGGCCGACCTCTTCGCCGCGCTGGATCGCATCCGCCCCGACAACGCCAAGGGCGAGTATTACCTGACCGACACGCTCGAGGTTCTGATCCGCGACGGCCGCAAGGTGCTGGCGCTGACCGCCGTCCCGCCCGAGGACGTCTTCAGCATCAACTCGCGCCGCGACCTGGCCCTCGTCAGCGCCGTCATGCGCGACCGCATCAACACCGCCCTCATGGACGCCGGCGTCACGCTGATCGACCCCGCCACGACCTGGATCGACGCCCGCGCCCGCATCGGCCAGGACACCGTCGTGCACCCCTTCGTGCGCGTCGCCGGCGCCGCGCGCGTCGGTTGCGGCTGCGTCATCGGGCCCTTCGCCAACGTTCCCGAGGGGATGATCATTCCGGACGGCGGCTCGTTCACCGGGTCCCGTGGAGGTGGCCAATGAAAGACCTGCGCGTCTTCTCCGGCCGCAGCAACCCGCGCCTGGCGGAGCGGATCGTCAATTACCTCGGCATCGAGCTGGGCGGCGTTCAGCTCGAGAATTTCCCCGACGGCGAGATTTCGCTGAAGCTCTATGAGGATGTCCGCGGCCGCGACACGTTCGTCGTGCAGAGCACGTGTCACCCCGGCAACGAGAACCTGATGGAGCTGCTGATCTACATCGACTGCCTCAAGCGGGCCAGCGCCAAGCGCATCACCGTGGTGATGCCCTATTTCGGCTACGCCCGCCAGGATCGCAAGGACGAGGGCCGCGTGCCCATCACCGCCAAGCTGGTCGCGAATCTGATGACCGTCGCGGGCGCCAGCCGCGTGCTCACGCTCGACCTGCACGCCGCCCAGATTCAGGGTTTCTTCGACATTCCGGTGGACAATCTCTCCGCCGAGCCGGTCATCACCGCCTTCTTCGAGTCGCTCGCCGTCGGCCCGGTCACGCTCGTCAGCCCCGATATCGGCAACGCCAAGCGCGCCCGTGTCTATGCCGAGCGGCTCGGCGGCGAGCTGGCGATCATCGACAAGCGCCGGCTGAGCGGCTCCGAGGCACTCAGCTACAACATCATCGGCGACGTCAAGGGGCGGACGGTCCTGATGGTCGACGACATCATCGCCACCGCCGGCACCGTCGTTCAGGCCTGCCGCCTGGTGCGCGAGCGCGGCGCCAAGCGCGTCATCGTCACGGCCACGCACGGCGTGCTCTGCGGCCCGGCCGTCGAGCGGCTGGCCGAGGCGCAGATCGACCACCTGGCCATCTGCGACACGATTCCGCTCAGCGACGAGGCCCGCCGGCGGCTGCCGAACCTGACCGTGCTGACGGTCAGCGAGCTGATGGGTGAGGCGATCCGGCGGATTCACCGCAACGAGTCGGTGAGCAGCCTGTTCATCAAGTGAGCCAGTAGCGGGCCAGGCGGCCCGAGCAGTCAAGGAGCAGCAGCGATGCAGATCGCGACGATTCAGGGAGAAGTTCGAAAGCCCGGCGGGCGGCACGCCAACGAGCGGCTTCGCCGCCGCGGCCTCATTCCGGCGGTCGTATACGGCCACGGCGAGGCGCCCGAGACGATCGCCCTCGTGCGGCACGATCTCGACCTGGCCCTCGAAAACCACTCGCACGTGATCGAGGTCAAGCTCGACGCCCGCAGCGAGCGCTACCTGATCAAGGAAGTTCAGTATGACCACCTTCAGAAGGACGCCCTGCACGTCGACCTGATGCGCGTCGACGCCGAGGAGCGCGTCGAGGTCAAGGTCGCCATCGAGCTCAAGGGCACGCCCATCGGCGTGCGCGAGGGCGGCGAGCTGCACCACCTGATCACCGACCTCGACATCGAGTGCGGCCTGCTCGAGATACCCGACGTCATCCGCGTGAACGTCGCCGACCTGGCCATCGGCCAGGCCCTGCACGTCGGCGAGCTGCAACTGCCGCCCGGCGTCAAGGCCTTGGACTCACCCGATACCGTCGTCTGCGCCGTGCGGCTCAAGAAGGTCGCCGCCGCCGCGCCCGCCGCCGCGCCCGAGGGTGAGGCCGCGCCGGCCGAGCCGGAAGTCATCGGCCGCGTCGCCAAGGAAGAGTCGGAGGGTGAGTAGCGGCCGTGAAATTGGTGGCCGGCTTGGGCAACCCGGGTCCGCGATACGCCCGGTCGCGGCACAATGTCGGCTTCGTCGTCGTCGACGAGCTGGCGCGGCGCTGGGGCGTGGCGGTCGATCGCTTCGACCGGCACTTCGAGGCGCTGCTCGGCGAGGCGACCGTCGGTTCCCAGCGGGTGCTGCTGCTCAAGCCGCAGACGTACATGAACCTGAGCGGCCGCAGCGTCGCTGCCGCGTGTCGCTTCTACAAGGTCGCCCTGGACGACCTGCTCGTGGTGTATGACGACGTGGACCTGCCGGTCGGGCAGATCCGCATACGTGCGGGCGGCTCGTCCGGCGGCCAGAAGGGAATGGAGGACGTGCTGCGGCACATGGGATCGCAGGAGATCGCCCGCATCCGCGTCGGCATCGGCAAGGTGCACCGCTCGGCCACGGTCGATCACGTTCTGGGCACGTTCGCCCCGGACGAGCGCGAGAGCGCCGAGCAGGCGGTCTGGACGGCCGCGGATGCGGTCGAGTGCTGGCTGCGTGAGGACCTCACCGCGGCCATGAATCGATTCAATCGGCGTGCGGATGGCCCGCCGCCGCGCCGAAAACCGGAGCCGCCCGAGGCGGGTGCGGCACAAGGAGAGTCGTCTTGAAGCGTTACGAAGGGATGTTTCTGTTCGACAACGCGGTTGCGTACGAATGGCCCGCGGTGGAGCGTGAGGTGCGCCGCCTCTCCGAGCGAATCGGCGCCCAGGTGCACGTCTGCGTCAAGTTCGACGAGCGCAAGCTCGCCTACGAGATCAACGGCCGCAAGCGCGGCACGTACGTGCTCACCTACTTCGACGCCCCGCCGGACAAGATCGGCGACCTCGAGCGGGACGCCCGCCTGAGCGAGTCGATCCTGCGCGTGCTCGTGCTCCGCAACGACACGATCACCGCCGAAAAGCTCGAGGAGCTCAAGGCCTGGCCGCCCGACAAGCCGCTCCAGCCGCTCTCCAGCGAGTCGCGCCGCGACGACCGCGACGGCGGCCGGCGGGACGACCGCGACGGCGGCCGGCGGGACGATCGCGACGGCGGCCGGCGGGACGATCGCGACGGCGGCCGGCGCGAGGGGCGCCGCGAGCGCCATCCCCGCGACGAATCGTCCCCAGCCGGCGAGGAGAAACCCGAGACCGGAATGATCGAGGAAGGGACCGACTGACTTCGCGCCGGGTCTCCCGCCCGTCCGAGCCGATGGGGTGTCGCGCCGGCCGGCGGATTCGGACCCGCGCTGCTTTCACAGGACAGAGCCATGGCCAGTTTCAACAAGGTGATTCTGCTCGGCAACCTGACACGTGATCCGGAGCTGCGTTATCTGCCGAGCAACATGGCGGTCTGCGAGTTCGGCCTGGCGGTCAACCACCGCTGGCGCGACCGCGACGGCAACCAGCGTGAGGACACCTGCTTCGTCGACGTCTCCGCCTTCGGCCGGGCCGGCGAGACGATCAACCAGTACATGACCAAGGGCCGGCCGATACTGATCGAGGGCCGCCTCAAGTACGACACCTGGACGGCCCAGGACGGCTCCAAGCGATCCAAGCACGCGATCGTCGTGGAGAACTTCACCTTCGTCGGCTCGCGCGAAGGCGGCGGCGGCTCCGGCGGCTCGGGCGGCGACGCGCCGGCCCGCGCCGCCGCGCCGACCCGCGGCGGCGAGCGACCGCCGATGGAGCCCGTCCGCGAGGAAGGACCGCCCGATTCCGACAACATCCCCTTCTGATCGGGGCGTCGTCGGCCGCGCCGCCCGCGTCGGATCGCGGCGGCGAGTGAGCGAACGTTGACAAGGTAACCGGCCCTGTGCCGGACTGTTTGTAGACCGAGGTGAGTAGCAATGCCACGACCAGGAATGCGGCCGGGTGCCGCGAAGAAGAAGCGTAAGAAGTCGCGTCGTCCGTCGGACGCGGGCAAGATCCGCGGGGCGCGCGTCAAGCCCGAAGAGATCGACTACAAGGATGTCGCTCTGCTTCAGCGCTTCACGACCGCGCAGGGCAAGCTCTTTTCGCGCAAACGCTCCGGCATGGACGCGATGATGCAGCGCAAGCTCTCGCTGGCGCTCAAGCGCGCCCGATTCATCGCGCTGATGCCGTTCGTCAGTTAGTCGCCGCTCTTCGGCCGGTCTTTTTGGGCCCGCGGCCGGTTCGCCCGGCCGCCGGGGAAGGTGAGAATATGCGTCTGCTTCTGCTCAAGGACGTGCGCAAGCTCGGCCACATCGGCGATATCGTCGACGTGCGGGCCGGCTACGCGCGAAACTACCTCCTGCCCGGGCGGCTCGCCACCGAGCCAACCGAGGAAAACATCAAGGCTATCGAAAGCGCCAAGGTCGCCGCCGCGGCCGAACGGGCCCGCCAGATGAAGGCGTTCGAGGAGCTGGCCGCCAGGCTCGTCGACGTGACCGTCACGATCGAGGCCGCCGCCAACCCCGAAGGCACGCTCTACGGCTCCGTCGGCGCACGCGAGATCGCGCACGCTCTCCAGCAGATGGGATTCCCCATCCTGCCGGAGCATGTTGCTATTGCAGCGCCCATCCGCACTCTGGATAATCGCACGATCAAGCTCGAGTTCACGGACGATATCTCCGCCCAGATCAAGCTCTGGGTCGTTCGCGAGGGAGGAGCGGTCGGCGATGGCGAAGGAGCAGAGCAGGCAGACGAACGGGCCGGAGCGGACGGCCAGCCCGCCGACGAGTCCCAGGCCTGAGAACGCCGCGCCCGCGGCCGACCGGCCGCTGCCGCACTCGCTGGATGCCGAACGCGCCCTGCTCGGCTCGATGCTGCTCGAGGAGGGCGCGATCGGCGAGGCGATCGCCGCGCTCAACGACCTGTCCCGCCCCTTCTTCTGGTCCGACAAGCACCAGAAGCTCTATGAGCACATCGTCGACCTCTGGAAGCTCGGCCACCCGCTCGACGGCGTGGTCATCAAGGACGAGCTCCAGCGCAAGCAGATGTTCGAAGAGCTCGGCGGCTACGAGTTCCTCGCCGGGCTGATCGGCTCCGTCCCCTCCGCCCAGCGCGTCGGCCACTACGCCCGCATCGTCCGCGACAAGCACCTGCTGCGCCAGCTCGTCAACGCGAGCTGGCACGTCATGAACCGGGCCATGGAGGACGCCGCCCCCGCCCAGCAGATTCTCGACGAGGCCGAGGCCGCCATATTCAATGTCACCCAGCAGCGCGTCACCAACGACGCCGGCACCCTCATGCAGCACGTCGACGAGCTCTTCCGCCGCATCGAGCTCAAGCAGAAGCACGAGGGCGAGGCCACCGGCTTCTACGCCCTCGACGAGATCACCTCCGGCCTGCACAAGTCGGAGCTGATCATCGTCGCCGGCCGGCCCTCAATGGGAAAAACCGCCCTCGGCCTGAACATTGCCGAGAACATGGCCCTCCGCCCGCGCGACCCCGTTTCCGTGCTCTTCTTCTCACTGGAGATGAGCCGGGCCGCCCTGGCCGAGCGGATTCTCTGCGGCCGGGCTCATGTCGACGCCCACCGGCTGCGCAAGGCCCGCCTCAGCGCAGAGGAGATCGAGCGGCTCAAGGCCGCCGCCGGCGACCTGAAGGACAAGCCGCTCTACGTCGACGACACGCCGGGGCTGACCATCCTGGAGCTGCGGGCCCGCGCCCGCATCGCCGCCCGCAAGTTCGGCATCCGCGTCGTCATGGTCGACTACCTCCAGCTCATGCACTCGCCCGGCAAGGAGAGCCGCCAGATGGAGGTGGCCGAGATCTCGCGCGGCCTCAAGGCCGTCGCCAAGGACCTCGACGTGCCCGTCATCGCCATGGCCCAGCTCAACCGCAACCCGGAGGAGCGCACCGGCAACCGCCCGCGGATGAGCGACCTGCGCGAAAGCGGGGCGATCGAGCAGGATGCCGACGTGATCATGCTGCTGCACCGCGAGTCCTACTACCAGGACCGGGCGCGGGCAGCGGGTTCGGGCGATGGCGGTCCGCCCGCGGGCGACATCGAGGACAACAAGGCCGAGGTGATCGTCGCCAAGCAGCGCAACGGCCCGACCGGCACGGTCGAGCTGCTCTTCAACCGCCGCTACACCCGTTTCGAGAACTACGACCCCGCCGGCGTCCCCCGCTTCGAGCAGGTCCGCGAGGCCGAGTACGGCAGCGAAGAGGGGGTTCCGTTTTAGGGATTGAGGGGCGCCCGCAGCCCGTTGGGTGCTTCCCTCGACGCACCAATCGCCTGTTCCGCCCGCATGATCCGAGCCGCGACCGCCTGCCTGCTCCGAGCCGCGACCGTAAGGGATCGGGCTGGCGCTAGCGCACCGCCCGCGCCAGCGCCAGGTGACATCCACCTATCTCAGCCGCTGGTTGGTCGATTTTAGGTGTACGCGTCTCGGCGCGTGGGCGCGGAAAGCGCTCTCGAATGCGCCCGCTCCCTCACGGTCGCGGCTCTGTCCCGCCGGCGGACCTGCTTGCTGCTCTTCTCGCCGCACCCAACGCTCGTTTCGCGCCCCGCCGCCCCAAAGCACGGCTCGATTCGCCAAAAAACGTCAGGCCCCCCCCTCGGATGCAAGAATTTCCATCGGGAAATCGACCTTATCGTACCCTTTCGACGCCGCCAGCTCGATCACCGCCGCCCGCAATACCGCGCTCGGCGGCTCGTGCGGCCAGCACATCGCAAACGTCCGCTGCCCGAGCTGGTCCGTCGCCACGCTCCCCGCCGCCACGATCCGCCCCGAAATCTCCGCGCCCAGCAGCGCCGCCGTCCCCTGCTCCACCTGGTTGATCAGCTCCATCGTGCTCGTCTCCGCCGCCACCGCTGACTCCGCCAGCGGCACACGCGGGTCCGGCCCCGCGCGGTGCTGAAGCAGCGCCACCAGCAGCGGCCAATCCGCCCGCGACAGCGCCCGCACCTGCGCCTCCCCCTCGGCCGGCAGCGGCCCGCCGCGCACCGTCGCCGGCGTGCGGATGACGGTCAGCACCTCGCGGCCGTCGTGAGCGGCGTGATGCAGCGGCTGAAAGCCGAACTTCTCGAAGATGCCGGCATAGAGCGGGGCGTCGCAGGTCGTGTAGAGCCAGTGCCCGCCGGTCATGTCGAACCAGGAGAGCAGGATCTGAAGCAGCCGCCGCGCGTGGCCTTTGCCACGGTGCGCAGCGTGCGTCAGCAGGTCGCCGAGCACGCCGACATCGTGCGTCCGGCGGATGCACGCCGCCGCCACGACCTGCCCGCCGTTCGGAATCACGGCCATCGCGTCGCGTGCGCCGGGAAGCGCGTCGCAGATACGGCGCTTCAGGTCCGCGAGCCAGGCGGGACGCTGCTCGGCGAGGAGATTCTCGATCGCCGTCCAGCGCGCCGGCGCCGGCGGAACGATGAGCAGTGGTTTCATGCGATCACCTGAGCGTCGGACGCAGGCCGGCGGCCCGCAAGCGAATCCTATCTGACTGGCCCGCCGTGTCCAGCCGCGATGCGGCCGTGCCGTGCCGGGCGGGCGTGGGGCGGCTATAGTGGTCGCTTCCCATCGCCCGCGGCCGCAGCGCGGGCGGCAATCAGACGGGTCGCTCTGCGGCCCCGGAGTCTCCCATGGCCAGGAAGCGGTTGATGCGTCTCGAGGACCTGCACGAGCTGAAGGCGGTCGGGCGGGTGGCGCTCTCGCCCGACGGGCGGCAGGTCGTCTTCGAGCTGAAGCGGGCGGACCTGGACGAGAACCAGAACTACACGCAGCTCATGATCGTGGATGTGGCCGGCGGCGAGCCGCGGGCGCTGACCGCCGCGGGCAAGCACAACGACCTCCTGCCGAAGTGGTCGCCCGACGGGACACGGATCGGCTTCGTCTCGACGCGCGACAAGGGCGCGACGCTGTGGGTGTTGCCGATGGACGGCGGCGAGCCGCGACGGCTGACGGACAATGACGGCTTCGTCGCCGATTTCGCCTTCTCACCGGACGGCCGCCGCATCGCCTACACCTGGCAGGCGATGAACGAGCGGCAGAAACTCGAGCGCGACGAGAAGAAGGATGAACTCAAGCGGCGGCCGCAGATCAAGCGCATCACCCGGCTGCAACACAAGCTCGACGGCGAGGGCTGGTGGAACGGCCAGCGGCGGCACGTCTATGTCGTCTCCGCGGCCGGCGGCAAGCCGAGGCAGCTTACGTTCGGCGACTACGACGACAGCGAGCCGAACTTCAGCCCCGACGGGCGGCTGGTCTCGTTCACGTCCAACCGCGTGGAGAATCCCGACCTGTACACGGAGAACGCGGACATCTACGTGGTGCGTGTCAGCGGCGGCGGGCTGAAGAAGGTCACGCGGATGCCGGGGGCGTGCAAGGCGCACACGTGGTCGCCGGACGGCAAGCGAATCGCCTACATCGGCGATCCGGCCGGTCCGGGCGAGTGGTGGAAGTACAACGCGCGGGTGTGGGTGGTGGATGCGACCGGCGGCAAGCCGCGCGAAGTGACGCGCGAGATCGATCAGCAGTGCGTCAACACGACGCTGGGGGATGTGACGACGGCGGGCTTCGCGCCGACGCCGCCGCTCTGGTCGCGCGACGGCGAGCGGCTCTATTTCACCGCCAGCGAGCAGGGGGCCACGCGGCTGTTCAGCCGGTCGCTCGACAAGCGCGACATGCGCTGCGAGATCGGCGGCGAGGTCAACATTCTGTTCGCGCAGCGGACGGCCTCGGACGGCCCCGTGGCGCTGAGCATCGGCACAGCGACGAACCTGGGCGATGTCTACCTGGCCGACCCGGGCGAGAACTGGCGCCTGCGGCGGCTGACACACGTGAACGCGGGGCTGCTGGAGCGGGTGGAGGTCGCCGAGCCGGAGGCGTTTCGCGTCCGCAGCGACGGCGTGGAGGTGCAGGGCTGGGTGCTGCGGCCGCCGGATTTCGACAAGCGGCGCAGGTACCCGGCGATCCTGGAGATTCACGGCGGCCCGCACGCACAGTACGGCTACAGCTTCTTCCACGAAATGCAGTGGCTGGCGGCGAAGGGGTACGTCGTGACGTATGCCAACCCGCGCGGCAGCACCGGCTACGGGCTGAAGTTCATGAACTGCACGCACGCGGACTGGGGCAACCTGGACGCCAGGGACGTGATGAAGGTCGCCGACTGGCTCTTCTCGCGGCCGTACGTGGACCCGAAGCGCGTCGGCGTTACGGGCGGGTCGTACGGCGGCTATATGACCAACTGGCTCGTGTCGCATACGGACCGCTTCCGCGCGGCGGTGACGCAGCGGAGCGTGGTCAACCTGGAGTCGCTCTTCGGCACGAGCGACTTCGGCTACGACCTCGGTCACGAGTTCGGCGGCACGCCGTGGCACAAGGTGGAGCAGCTCCGGCGGCAAAGCCCGCTCACGTACGTGAAGAACATCCGCACACCGCTTCTGATCGAGCACCAGGAGCAGGACCTGCGCTGCCCGATCGAACAGGCCGAGCAGCTTTTCGCCTGTCTGAAGGTGCTCGGACGCGAAGTGGAGCTGATCCGCTTCGAAGGCGAATCGCACGGGATGAGCCGCGGCGGGCGGCCGCACAACCGCGCAGAACGCCTGCGGGCGATCGCGGGATGGTTCGACAAGTACATGCCGGCGGGCCGGTGAGGCTGCGCGGCAGGCAGGCGCGCCGCGACAGCGGCTCTCACCGCGGCGGCCGTTGCCGATCGGCGCGGCGGGGGGCTATGTCTCGGATTCGATCGCGGCCTTGAGCCGCTGGAGCTGGTCGCCGTCCATCTTCTTCATGACGGTGGCCATCAGCGGGGCCATCAGCCAGCCGAGCCCCTTGCCGCGCACCTCCGCGACGAGCTCGACGCGGGTGCCGCTGCCCTCGGCGTGGAATTCGTAGCGATAGACCGCCGAGCCGCCGGGGAACTTCGCTCCGGCCGCGTGAACACGTGGCCGCTCGTGCTCGACGACCTCGATCTCGGCCGCCGCCTCGCGCTTGTTGATGACCCGCGTCTCGCGAAAGCGCGTTCCGGCGCGGATGGGTCCGTCGGTCAGCAGTTCGATCTTCTGCACGCCGGTGAGCCACTTGGGGGCGTTGCGCGGGTCGGCGGCGAAGTCGAAGACCTGCTCGCGGGGGCGCTGGATGAATTCGCTGGTGCGGAAGCCGGGCATCGGCGCTCACTCCTTCGGGTCATCAGGACAGCCGGCGGGCGTATTGTCGGCTGGATCGGCGGCTTCAAAAAGCTCGCGGCGGCACTCCTCCAGCCACTCGGCCGAGGGCGCGCGCCAATCGGCGCGGCGGATGCCGAGCTCGTGGCAGCGCTCGAACGCGGTCAGCGCTTCGTCGAGTCGGCCGAGCGCCCGCAGGATGTGACCCCGCTCGCAGTAGGCCAGCGCGAGCTCGGCGTCGAGGTGGACTGCCTGCTCGACAGCGGCAAGCGCTTCGTCCAGCCGCCCGGCGGAGCGGAGTGCGGCCGCGAGGTCGACGTAGGTGGGGGCGTGATCCGGCTGAAAACGAACGGACTGGTGCAGGGCGTCCATCGCCCCGGGCAGGTCGTCGATCTGCCGCAGGGCGTTGCCCAGGCCGCGCCAGGCCCCGCCGCTGGCCGGGCGGATCGCGATCGCACGGTCGTAGCAGCGGATGGCCTCGTGCCAGCGGCCGGCCGGGACGAGGTGATAGGCGAAGTCGAAATTGAGCATGAAGTCATAGGGATAGGTCAACAAGGCGCGGCGGAAGACGCGCGCGGCGCCGTCGATGTCGCCGCTCATGCCGTAGGCCGTGGCGAGCCAGGAGAGCGTCCGCGGTGACATGTTCTCGAAGTCCGCCCGCTGCTCGAGCTTGCGGACCTCGTCGAGGTCCGGCCGGCCGGTGTAGATGAGCCTGCGCAGCGCTGTACGAAATTCGTCCGTGTCGGCGGCGTAGAGCAGCTCGACTTTCCCGAGCAGCTCGGGGACCGGGATGCGGCCGGCGTTCAGACCGTGCAGGTGAAACTCCGTGGCGATCCAGAGCTCCAGGCCGTCGGTGAGCTGCTGCGAGAGTCGGCTCGTGCGGATTCGCTCGGCGACCTCATCCGGGGCGAGCCGCTCGATGTCGATGCCGTACTCGCGAAAGGTTTTCAGCAGCGTTTCGGCCATCCAGAGCCAGCTCTCGGCGTCCTCGTGCGTTGCGCCGACGATGACGACGTCCTCGATGCGGTCGATCAGTTGCCGGTCGCGGTTGGCAAGATCGACCTCGGCCAGCAGCGACACGGCGCGGCCGCGAGCGTCGTCGGCGACTTCGCCGGCCGCAAGCAGTTGCTCGATCCGGGCGGCGGCGGAGAGCGCTTCGGTCCACGGAGCGGACTGGCCGGGCGGCGCGGCCTGGGCCCGTCCGAGGGCCAGCGATGTGCTCTGCACGGCCTGCTCGAGCAGGCTGGTGTTCTGCGTGACGCGGGCCTGGCGAGCCTGCTGGACCCAGATCGAGCCGCCGCCGATGAGCACGATGGCCGCGACGATCGTCGTGGCCAGCGCGACGGTCAGGCGGCGGGCGCGGCGCTCTCCGGCGGCCTGTTCTGCGGCCCGCGCGGCGGTGATCTCGAGCTGGCGGGCGCGCTCGGCGAGCGATTCCTGGTAGGCCGTGATCTCGCGGGCGACGGCCCCGGCGTCGCGCGGCCGATGGGAGACTTCGGGCGCCAGACAGCGGCCTGTCAGGTCGATGAGCTCGGGATCGGCGTGGCAGCCGGCCAGCCGGGCACGGGCCGCGGAGGTATCGCCCCGCGCGGCGAGTGCGAGCGCCGCCTCGCGCGCGCCGGTGTAAGGCGGCTGGCCGGTGAGTATTTCGCAGAGGATCGCCCCGAGCGAGAAGACATCCGAGCGCTCGTCGAGCGTGCGGACTTCGCCGCGGGCCTGCTCGGGCGACATGTAGGCCGGAGTGCCCATCACCGAGCCGACCAGCGAGGCCGTGCCGCCCTCGCCCGAGCGGACGGTCTCGATCACCGTATCATCCGCGTCCACGTCGTCGGCCAGCCCGCCGCGGGGGATCACCTTCGCCAGCCCCCAGTCGACGACCTGCACCTCGCCGAACGAGCCGACGAGCACGTTCGACGGTTTAAGATCGCGGTGAATCACGCCTTTGGCGTGAGCATAGGCGACGGCCTGGCAGACGCTGGCGAAGATGTCGATCAGGCGAGTGCGGTCGTGCGTCGCGTCCGGGCGCTCGGCCAGAAGCGTGGAGAGTGTCGAGCCGCGCACGAGCCGCATGGTGAAGTAGGGGCGGCGGTCGTCGCTGAGGCCCAGCTCGTAGACGGGCAGAATCCCGGGGTGCTGAAGCTGGCCGGCGATCTGCGCCTCCTCGATGAAACGCTGCACCATGCTGCCGCTGTGGGCCAGATCGGGGCGAAGCACCTTCATCGCCACGTCTCGCCCCAGGTCCACATCGCGGCTCTTGAGAACGACACCGACCCCGCCCCGGGCGATCTCCCCGACGATCTGATAACGGCCGACGGCGGCCGGGCGCGATTCGCAGCGGCCGGATGGGCGGATGATCGTCGCGGCCTCGTCGGCCGTGTCGCGGAGCAGGATTCGATGGCAGGGGGCTACGGTGCGGTCGAGCGTGGCCAGGACGCTGTGGGCGGCGGCGCCGTTGATTGTGGTTGCGGGGCCGAAAGCGGCCCGCAGCGCGGCGTTGAGCCGCGGGTCGTCGTCGGGGAGCGAGTCGTGATTGTGGTGAGGCGGATTCATACCGGTCTCCGCGCGGCGGACGGCTCGCTGGTCAGCGCGTCGCCGCCTGGCCCTCGGCGGCGAGCTTGATGCGGCGGATGTAGTCTGTGGGTGCGGCGTTCTTGCCGTTGAGCACGTGCATCATGAAGCGGAAAAAGGGGACGTGCCACGTGCCGCGCTCGATGCGGCCGCGGTTCTCGATTCGCAAACGCGTGCCTTCGGGTACGGCCGTCAGCTCGCAGACGGAGCGGATGGAGATCGGGACGACGGAGTCGGTGGCCTCGACGACGCGGCGGCGGTTGGGCTCGAGCTCGACGACGCGGGCGGTGATGACCGTCTGTCCCAGGTCTTCCTGCCAGACGGGCAGGCCGCCTTCGTCGGGCATGCGGTTGACGCGGCGGGCCTGAGCGCCGGCGAAGGGGTGCTTTTCGACATCCGTCAGGGCGGTCCAGACGGTCTCCGGCGGGGCTGCGATGACCAGCTCGGCGCCGCCGGCGAAGTCGGCCGGCAGGAGAAAGCCGATGATGGCGGCGAGGACGGGGATGGCGACGATGCCGCCGACGAGGATGAGAATCCAGGTGAGCATGCGTGGTTTTCTCCGAGCCGCGGGTGGGGCGACGGGCTGCGCGGGCGGGTTGCCGGAAGACGAACTGGGGGTCATACGAGGGCTCCGAAGGCCACTTGCGCTCGGCCGGTTCGCGGCCCGGCGGACCGGCCGCATGATACCCGCGGCCCGGGTGGGGGCGTGGACGCGACCGGCGGGCGGGCTGAGACAGGTTCACGCGGGGAGGCGTTTTCGCGCGGTGGGTGGGAAGAATGGGAGGGACGGGGCGTGAGGCGGGGCGGGTCGCGATGGCGAGATGCCGATGCGGGCCGAGGTGCGAGGTTCCGCTGGTGCGAGAATCCTTTCACGCACCAGGACCACACGATCGGACCGTTCGCCATCTTGAATGAGAATGTGGTGCGGGTTTGGCCCTTTTGTGCTGTGATCCGAGTCGACGGCCCCACGGACGACGTGAGAGGACGACCTCTCGGGTGGCTTCAAGCCACCGGCTAGGGTCGTCAGCCCTGACGGGCAAGAGCGCGACAGGTCGGAGACCTGTCGCCCAGTGACCGGTCAGAGACCGGTCCCCCATTGTCGGAGCGGACCGGTCCCCCATTGTCGGAGCGGACCGGTCCCCCACTTTCGGAGCAGCGGTTGCACGAGGGGCCAGGACGGGCGAGACGCGCGTACTACCTCGGCGCGGCGTCAGTCCGCGAGAATCGCGAGCAGCTCCGCGCATTCGGCTTCGGCCGCGGCGCAGCCGGGTGCGCCGTTCTCGGCGATGACCGCCAGCAGGGCGGCACGAAACTCCGCCCGGGCACGGGCGTACTGCCGGTGCACATGCTCGGCCTCGAGCTGCCAGCGGCGGGCGATCTCACGGATCGGCAAGTCGTCATAGAAGCGCAGCCGCAGCAGCTCGACGCGGCGCTGCGCCTCCTCGCCGCGCGACGCGGCCAGCTCCGCCATGCGCGCCGCCGCCTGGCGCATGATTCCGCGCGCCCAGGCCGCGTCGAAGACGGCCGAAAGCCGCGCCTCATCGACGGAGTGCCCGTCGCCGAATGTCGTGGGCGCCTGATTCTCGCGATTTCGGGCCCGGCGCGCTTCGCAGCGCAGGGCGACGTTGCGGGCCACACCATAGAGAAACGCGCGGAAGCCGCCGCCTCGCTGCGAATCCACCTTGCCCAGCGCGCCGCCCTCCCGAAAGCACTCGACGAAGACCTCCTGGGCCGCGTCGTCGATCTCCTGACTCATCGGTGTGCGGCCCCAGCGGGCCAGCAGGTACGCGCGGATCGCCGTGCCGTAGGCTGCGGCGAATGCGTCCGCCGCCCGCGCTTCGCCCCGGGCGGCGGCGCGGATCATCGTCCAGCATGTGCTTTCGGGGGCGTCCATGGCCGGCCGCGTCAGGCCTCGACGATCTCGAGCGGCTGCCAGCTCTGCCAGCGGCCGCGGGTGAAATCCGGGAAGTCGATCGCGGCGCTGCGCTTGGCGACGCTCTTTTCGGTCAACCCGCAGATGACGCTCCACGCGGCCGCGTCGTAGACGTCCATGTCGGTCGGCTCGCCGCGGCGCAGGCACTGGATCAGGCGGTAATCCTCGAGAAAATCCATCCCGCCGTGGCCGCCGCTGGCCTTCCTGACCGCCTCCGACTTCCATAAGGGATGCTCGAACTCCTCGTAGTACTTGTCGAGCGTTTCCCACTCGTGGCCGGGGCTGCGGTCCTCGATGTGGACGCGCTCGGGCCAGCGCTCGAAGATGCCGCGCGTGCCCTGGATGATGTGGATGCGGCTGTAGGGCCGCGGCAGGTTCGTATCGTGAACGAGATAGATCGTGCGGCCGAGCTTGGTCCGGATCAGCGTCACGTTGATATCGCCAAGGGCGTAGACTTCGTTGCGGCGCGGGTCGTCCCCGGCCAGGTGCTGCTGCCTCCAGAGCTGGAGTCCGCGCGACGGTCCGCTCATCGAGACGAGGTAGTCGAACTGGTCGCCGCGGTTGATGTTCATGCACTGCGCGACCGGGCCGATGCCGTGCGTGGGGTAGAGATTGCCGTTGCGCTTGATGGAGTGCTCGCGCCGCCAGAGCCCCTCGCCGCTGGTCGAGAACTTGACGCCGCGCAGGTCGTGCAGGTAGCCGCACTCGCCGTGCAGCACCTCGCCCAGCAGCCCCTTGCGAACGAGGTTGAGGGAGAGCAGCTCCGGCCGGTCATAGCAGCAGTTCTCCATCATCACGCAGTGTTTGCGGTGCTTCTCCGCGTGCTCGACGAGCTCCCAGCAGCCGTCGATCGTGTACGCGGCCGGGACTTCCGTGGCGGCGTGCTTGCCGCTTTTCATCGCGGCCACGCAGACCGGCACGTGCCACTCCCAGGGCGTGGCCGTGAAGACGAGGTCGACATCCTCCGTCTCGCACAGACGCTCGAAGTCGCGCTCGCCGCGGGTGTAGAGCGTCGGCCGCGGCTGGCCGGCCTGCTCGACCATGTCGGCCGCGCGGGTCGCGTGGGCTTCGACGATGTCGCAGACCGCCTTGACCTCGACGCCGTCGAGCTTGAGAAACGTGCTCAGGTGATGCGTGCCCATGCCGCCGACGCCGACGAAGGCCATGCGGACGCGCTCCAGCGGCGGGGCGGCGAAGCGCTCAGCCGGGGCGGGCGTCGAGAGCTGCGCGGCGGCCGCTTCGGCTCGGGCGGGCTGCGAGCGCGGCAGGGCGGCGGCCAGGCCGGCCAGCGCTCCCAGCTTGATCAGTTCGCGGCGGTTGGGTGTCTCCGGGATTCCGAGCGGCATCGCGAGTCTCCTAACGGGTCGTGTCGCTACGTTCGCTGAATCGGGCATGATATCATCGGCGGCGCGTCTTGCAGCAGGGGCGGCCGTCGCGGAATCGCCCCGGCCGCGGGCGCTGACGGGTGAATCGTGCCGCAGTCGCTGTCGCTCGTGATCCTCGCCGCCGGTCTGGGCAGCCGCTTCGGCGGGCTCAAGCAGCTCGAGCAGGTCGGCCCCGGCGGGGCGGCCATTCTCGATTACACGGTTTTCGACGCGATTCGGGCGGGCGTGACGCGGGTCGTGGTCGTCGTCCGGCCGGAGACGGAGGCGGACTTCAGGCAGCGCGCGGCGGAGACCTTCGGGCGGCGGGTCGAAGTGCGGTTCGCGGTTCAGCGGCTGGAGGACGTGCCGGCCGGATTCGCCGTGCCCGCCGGTCGCCGACGGCCGTGGGGGACCGGGCAGGCGCTTCTGGCGGCGGCGTCGGAGGCGGCCGGGCCGTGTGTCGTCGCCAACGCGGATGACTTCTACGGGGCTGGGGCGATCAGTCTGGCGGCCGGTTTCCTGCGGCAGGGGGGCGGATCGGCCGACGAGCATGCCCTGGTGGGCTTTCGGCTGCGCGAGACATTGAGCGAGTCCGGGCCCGTGAACCGGGCCTGTTGCCGCGTGTCGGCCGGGGGCTGGCTGGAGCGGCTCGTGGAGGTGCGGGGGATTGTCGCGGACGGCCGCGGTGCGCGGCTCGCGTCGACCGGCGGCGGGGGGGAGGAGCTGGCCGGGATCGTGGACGCGGAAGGGCGGCTGGCGGGCGAGCAGATCGTCTCGATGAATCTATGGGCGCTGCGGGCGGGCATCTTCGAGAAGTTGCAGCGCGGGTTCGACGCGTTTCTGGAGCAGCTCGGCGTGGCAGCGGCGACGCGCGCCGGGGTCGACGCGGAGGAGGAGTTCTATCTGCCGGCGGCGGTGGAGGCGGGCCTGCGGGCCGGACAATTGCGTGTGCGGGTGTTGCCGACGACAGGACGCTGGTGCGGCGTGACATACGCTGCGGACCTGCCGCTGGTGCGGGCGGAGCTAGCCCGCCGAGTGGCCGCGGGCGAGTATCCGGAGCGGTTATGGGAATAAGGACGGCCGAGGAGATCGCCGCCTTGCTGGCCGGCTTCGAGGTGGGCGGCGAGCTGGCGGAGTTCTCCCCCTGGCCGGGCGGTCACATTCACGAGTCGTACTGCGTGGCGGTTTGGGATGCGGCAGGGCTGCGGCGATACCTGCTCCAGCGGATCAACACGCGCGTCTTTCGCGACGTGGGCGCGTTGATGGGCAACATCGAGCGTGTGACGACCTATTTAGCTCGAGTTGTGCGAGGCGAGCATCCGGAGGATTGGCAGCGGCGCGTGCTGCGCTTCGCCGCGGCCCGCGGCGGCGGGTTGTGCACCCGCGATGCCGCCGGCGAGACGTGGCGGCTGTGCCAGTTCGTCGAGGGAACGCGGTCGCGGGAGTCTGTTCGCGGCGTGGAGGATTGCCACACGGCCGGGCGGGCGTTCGGCACGTTCCACCGTCTGTTGGCCGGGTTCGACGCGGCCGGGTTGGTCGAGACGATTCCGCACTTCCACGACACGCAGCGGCGGGTGCGCGACTTTGAGCGGGCGGTGAGCGAAGACCGGGCCGGGCGGGCGCTGCAGATCGCCGACGAGATCGCCTTCGTGCGGACGCGCGGCGGGCGGGCGGGTGTGCTCGAAGAGCTGCGCGAGCGGGGCGCGCTGCCGGTCCGCGTGGCGCATAACGACGCGAAGCTCAGCAACGTCCTGCTCGATGAGCACAACGGCGAGGCGCTGTGCGTGGTCGATCTCGATACGGTCATGCCGGGCCTGTCGCTCCATGATGTGGGCGACATGATCCGCTCGATGAGCTGCCCGGCCGCAGAGGACGCGGAGGACCCGTCATGCGTCGCCGTCGATCCAGCGTTCGTACGGGCGCTGGCGGCGGGGTACTTCGAGGCGGCCGGCGGAGTGCTGACAACGGCCGAGCGGGAGCACTTCGTCACGGCCGGGTGGGTGATCACCTTCGAGCAGGGCGTGCGGTTCCTCGGTGACTATCTCGACGGCGACGTGTACTACCGGACGAGCCGGCCGGGGCAGAATCTGTCCCGGGCGCGGGTCCAGTTCGCGCTGCTTGGATCGCTGGAACGACTGCGCGGCGAGCTGGAGCGCGTCGTCGCGGCGGTCTGGAGAGCCCGCACGTAGCCGCGCCGGGCGCGCGGGACGCCGGCCTGATCACTGCCCCTTCGTGTATGCGACGCCCAGTGCGTCGAGCCGCTTGTAGTGTTCGCGCATGCGGCGCTGGAAGTCTTCCCAGTCGCGGGCATCTTTGGGCGACCAGCCGACTTCGGCCAGGGCGCACAGGCGCGGGAACATGCGGCTGTCGAGCAGCCGTGGCGGAGCCCATTCGGTCCAGAGATTGCCCTGAAGGCCGAGCACGTGCCGGGCCTGCTCGGGTGACAGCTCCGCCGGTGTCGGCTCGAAGGAGTAGGCCGTCCGGAGGCTGAGCACGCCCATCCAGTCCGCATAGGATGGCTCGCCCTTGTAGTGTGGATAGTCCAGATAGCAATGGCTGGTCGGCGAGCTGATCACGTCGTGGCCGGCCGACGCGGCTGCGACCGCCCCGCTCATGCCGCGCCAGCTCTGCACGGTCGCGTTCGGCGGCAGGCCGCCTTCGAGAATCTCGTCCCAGCCGATCAGCCGCCGGCCGCGCTGCGAGAGGAAGCGCTCGATCCGGCGGACGAAGTAGCTCTGCAATTCGGCCTCGTCGGTCAGGCCCTCGGCCTTCATGCGGGCCTGGCACTTCTCGCACGCCTGCCAGCGCGTCTTGGGCACCTCGTCTCCGCCGATGTGGATGTACTGCGACGGGAAGAGCTCGAGCGCCTCGCTCAGCACGTCCTCGAGAAACTCGAAGACACGCTCGTTGCCCGCGCAGTAGACGTCCTCGTGCACGCCCCAGCGCGTGCTGACGTCCAGCGGCCCGCCGGTGCAGCTCAGCTCGGGATAGGCGGCCAGGGCGGCGCCGCAATGGCCGGGCAGTTCGATCTCCGGAATGACCGTGATGCCGCGCGCGGCCGCGTACGCGACGATCTCGCGCACGTCAGCCTGCGTATAGAAGCCGCCGTAGAGACCGGCCTTCGGCGCCCGGCCGGCCTGCACGTCGGCTTCGCTCGTGCGCGGCTGCTCGTCATCGCGTGTGGCCGTGCGCCAGGCGCCGATCTGCGTCAGCCGCGGGTACTTGCGGATCTCCAGCCGCCAGCCCTGGTCTTCGGTCAGGTGCCAGTGCAGCACGTTGAGTTTGTGGTAGGCGAGCAGATCGATCGTCCGTTTGACGCGCTCGGGCGGGACGAAGTAACGGCCGCAATCGAGCAGCATTCCGCGGTGGCCGTAGCGCGGCCGGTCGGAGATCGATACGCAGGGCAGCGACCAGCGCGTATCGCCGGCGTCGCCGCCGGCCGATTCGAACGCCGGCGGCAGGAGCTGGCGGAATGTCTGCACGCCGTGCATCAGGCCCGCCGGCGTCGGAGCTGCGATCGTGACGGCCTGCGGCCTGACGGTCAGCTCGTATCCCTCCGGCCCAAGGTCGCCGTCCGCTGCGCCGGTCGTCAGGAGGAATTGGCCGGCCTCGGTCGATGCGGGTGCGGGGCGGACTTCGACCTTGCGGCCGAGGCGGAGTGAGAGCCAGTCCGCGAGGTACGCTGCGACGCCATCGACATCCATCGCCGGTGGTGACGCGGCCGGTCGCGACTCGGTCGGCGTCGGCGTGGCGGCCGGCGATGCGCTGGTGTGAATGACCAGCTCCGGCCCGAGCTCGAAGCGGCCGTCGTGGATGGTGATGCGAGCCGGCTGCGGGATGATCGCCGGATCGCGCGGAGGGGGGGATGTACCGCCGGATTCGGACGGCGTGGCGGGCGCGGTGCGGAGTATCAGGATCATTACCGAAGCCACGACGGAAAGAGTGAGCAGCTTCATCGATCAGCTCTCGCAATTGTAAGCGCGCCATGCCGCGGGCTCGGCATGAATGGAGCTCTACGGCTCGGTGCCGGCCTTGCTCAGCTCGATCGCTCGCATTCGCCGCGTCAGCCGCGGAACGGCGCTCAGCAGGGCCACGCCGCTCGCCACGAAGATCGCCGCCCAGATTGCAAGCGTCGCGTACTGGCCGTAGATGGCCGCGCCGACGCCGAAGAGCGCACTGTACACGAAGGCGCAGCCCAGCAGCATGCAGAGGATGCCCTGCGGAACATTCGACGCGGCGCCTTCCGCGCCCGTCAGCTCCTCGCCGTCGCGGCGGGCGTCTTCGATCACCTTTCGCCAGCCCGGCCCGCCCGGCCGCGTCAGCCGGTAGAACCGCCGCAAGGTCGCGTCGTCGCTGGCCGGCGCGGCCAGCGTGACGGCCAGCCACGCGGCCGTCGTGATGCCGACACCCGCCAGAAGCTGCTGCCACTCGTTCAGCAGGCCGGGCGCGGCGATGCGAAAGTACACTGCGACCGCCAGCGACACCGCCATCGCCGTGATTTCACTGTAGGGGCTGATCCGCCACCAGAACCAGCGCAGAATGAAGAGCAGACCCGTGCCCGCACCGATCTGAAGCAGAATGCCGAACGCCTGGAGCGCACTCTCCAGGTAGAGCGCCAGCCCGCCCGCCAGCACCATCAGGATCACCGTCGAGACGCGGCCGACCCAGACCAATTCGTGCTCGCCGGCCTGCGGGCTGATGAATCGTTTCCAGAAGTCATTGACGATATAGCTCGAACCCCAGTTCAGATGCGTCGAGATGGTCGACATGTAGGCCGCGATCAGCGAAGCGACCACGAGCCCCAGCAGTCCGTGCGGCAGGAACGTCAGCATCGCCGGGTAGGCCAGGTCGTGGCCGAGCTTACCGTGCTCGACGTGCGGAAACGCGGTGCGGATGGCCGTCAGGCCGCGGGCCTGAAGGTCGAGCCGCTCGATTTCGGCCCGCGTCTGGGCATCGAGCGAGGCGGGGTCCGATCGCCACTGCTCCACGAGCGGCGCCAGTTTCCGGCTATCGAGCGCCTGCCGCGCGCCGGTCCGCTGGTCCATCGCATCCATCGGAAAGATCACCAGGGACGCCAGCGCCACGAGAATCCACGGCCACGGCCGCAGGGCATAGTGGGCCGCGTTGAAAAAGAACGTCGCCGCGACCGCGTGGTTTTCGTTGCGGGCACTGAGCATCCGCTGGGCAATGTAGCCGCCGCCTCCCGGCTCGGAGCCGGGATACCAGACGCTCCACCACTGCACCGCCAGCGGCATGATCAGCAGCGGTATCAGCACGTCCCAGTTGATCGCGGGCTCGCCGGCCGCGGCGGCCAGCGCCGGTGTGCTCTCGGCATAGAGCGGCGGAATGATGCTCAGCTTGCCGGCCAGCTCGGCGTGTCCGAGCAGGCCGCTCAGGCCGCCGACTTCGGGCTGATTCAGGGCGATGACCGCCGCCGCGACCGCCCCGATCATGGCGACGATGAAGAGCAGGAAGTCCGTCAACACGACGGCCGTCAGACCGCCGGCCGCGCTGAACAGCACCGTCACGGCCGACGCGATCAGGATCGTGTTCAGCGGCGAGAAATTGAACATCACGCCGCCGATCTTGATCGCCGCGAGCGAGACGGTCGCCATGATGCAGACGTTGAAGAATACGCCCAGATAGAGCGCCCGAAAGCCGCGCAGGAACGTCGCAGCCGGGCCGCAGTAGCGCAGCTCGTAGAACTCCAGGTCGGTCGTCACGCCGCTGCGGCGCCAGAGCTGCGCGTAGACGAAGACCGTCAGCATGCCCGTCAGCAGAAACGCCCACCAGACCCAGTTCCCCGCGACGCCGTGCTGACGCACGATGTCGGTCACGAGGTTCGGCGTATCCGTCGAAAACGTCGTCGCCACCATCGACATGCCCAGCAGCCACCAGGGCAGCGTGCGGCCGGAGAGGAAGAATTCGGCGGTGCTGCGGCCGGCCCGGCGGGCGACCAGCAGTCCGATGACGAGCGTGACGGAGAAGAACGCGGCGACCAGCGTCCAGTCGAGCGAGTCAAGCTGCATGGCGGCTCCTCGGCCGTTGCAGGGGAGCGCCGCAGCGCGGCGCAGTGCGGAACAGCCGGCGGGCGTGAGGACGCGGCCTCAGTCGGCGATATCGACGCTCAGTCCGCGCTCGCGCATCGTTTCCAGCATCACCGCGTCGATGCCGGTGTCGGTCACGATCCGTGAGAACTCGTCCAGGCGGGCGAAGAACTCGACCGCCTTGCAGCCGAACTTGCTGCTGTCGGCGAGCAGATAGGACGTCTCGGCCAGGTCGATCATGCGGCGCTTGATGCGTGCGTGCTCGTCGGCCGTCACGCTCAGGCCGCGCTCCAGGTCGACACCCTGAGACGAGAGAAAGAGCTTGCGAATGTGGTAGCGGGCGACCGCCTCCTCGGCCATCGAGCCGACGTAGGAAAGCGAGGGGGCGTCGAGGATGCCGCCGGTCGCCACGACACGGACACGGGCGCGGTGCGCGAGCACGCCGGCGACGGCCACGGAGTTGGTGACCACTGTCAGGGCTACGTCGGGGATTTCGCGGGCCAGCTCGCGGGCCGTGGAGCTCGCGTCCAGCGCGATCACGTCTCCCTCGTTTATGTAGCGCACCGCCCGCGCCGCGATCGCCCGCTTCTTGTCGAGATTGACGGCCTCGCGCACGTCGAAGGGAAGGTCGCGGCGGTCCGTCTCGACCGTCACCGCGCCGCCGTGAATCCGCACCAGCTTGCCCTCGCGGTCCAGCTTCTCCAGGTCGCGGCGGATCGTCTCTTCCGTGACGTTCAGCTCCGCCGCCAGGGCCGAGACACGCACGCTGCCGGCGAGCTGAAGCCGCGAGATGATCTGGCGATGGCGCTCCCGGGCCAGCAGCGCAGCCGGTTGGCGGTCCGTTTCGGGATGTGGCTGGCCCTTTATCACCGTTTGATCGACGGGCATTCTCCCGCCTCCGTGTGCGACGGTCAATTCGAGCGGCTGCGAGGCGCCGGACCGGCGGAATCGCGGTCGGGCATCCGGTTCGTCTCTTCCTCTACTCCAGAAACTCACCAAACCGGGCCGGCGGACAGCGCACAAACGCCTCGATCGCCTGATATTCCGGCAGGCCGAGCCGGTCGTAGATTTCGGCCGTCGCCCGGTTCCGATCCTCGGCCCGCTGCCAGAATTCGCGCGTATCCCACGGACCCGGAAAAAGCGCCTTGTCCTTCTGCGACTCATGATAAAAGATCGCCATCCGCTTGCGCTCCGCTTCGTCCGGGCTGAGCGGCACGGCCATGTCGATCTGGTGCGGCTCCCACTCCTGCCACGCCCCGCGATACAGCCACAGCTCGCACGTCTGCATCCACGCCTCGTCCAGCAGCTCACGCAGCGCACTGACGACCGCCGCCAGGCAGACCCGGTGCGTGCCGTGCGGGTCCGAGAGGTCGCCCGCGGCATAGATCTGCTGCGGCCGCACACCCTCCAGCAGCGCCCGCACGATCCGCAGGTCCTCGGCGCCCAGCGGCCGCTTGCGGACGCGGCCGGTCTCGTAGAACGGCAGATCCAAAAAGTGGATGTTCGGCTCCTGCACGCCGCAGTAGCGGGCCGCGGCCCGCGCTTCGCTGCGGCGGATCAGCGTCTTGATCTGCTGCAATTCCGGGCTGTCGATCTCGCCGGGTCTCTTCGCGGCGAGAAACCGCTCGACGGCCGCCTCGATCCGGGCGACTTCCTGCTCGCTGAACAGGCGGAACGTGCGGGCGAATTCCGTCACGAAATCCGCGTGCCGCACCGCCTTCTCGTCGAAGACAGCGATGTTGCCGGAGGTCTGATAGGCCACGTGCACCTCGTGACCCTGCTGGCAGAGGCGGATGAGCGTGCCGCCCATCGAAATCACGTCGTCGTCCGGATGCGGGCTGAAGACCACGATCCGCTTGGGCACCGGGTCCGCTGAGCCGTCCGCCCGCGGCCGGCCCGCCTTGCCGCCCGGCCAGCCGGTGATCGTGTTCTGAAGCGCCCGGAAGACCTCCAGATTCACGTCATAGGCTGAGCCGCGCTGCGCGAGCAGCTCGCCCAGCCCGTGCTCGTTGTAGTCCTCGCCGACCAGCTTGAGAATCGGCTTGCCGGCCTGCTGCGAAAGCCAGATCACCGCACGCCGCGTCGTGGCCGTATCCCACTGCTGGCCGCTCTCGGCGATCGGCCCCAGCAGCCAGGGCGTGCGGACGGGCATCAACTCGCCCGCCGCGGCCGTATCCAGCACGCAGGTCGCGTCCGCGTGGAGCTGAAGGAAGCTCGCGGCGACATTCTCCGTCACCGGCCCCTCGAGCGCCTCGCGCAGAATCCGCGCCTTGCCCTCGCCGAAGGCCAGCAGCACGATCCGGCGGGCTTCGAGGATCGTGCCGACACCCATCGTGATCGCGTGCCGCGGCACGTTCCACTCGCCGAAAAAGTCGCTGGCCGCATCCAGCCGCGTCACCTTATCCAGCATGATCAGCCGCGTGCGGCTGTGGCGGGCCGAGCCGGGCTCGTTGAAGCCGATGTGGCCGCTGCGGCCGATGCCCACGAGCTGAAGATCGATCCCGCCGGCGGCGCGAATCTGCTCCTCGTAGCGGCGGCAGGCCTCGTCGACGCTCTCGCGCGGCAGCGTGCCGTCCGGAATGTGGACGTTGCGACGGTCGATGTCGACATGGTCGAACAGTTGCTCGGCCATGAAGCGGTGATAGCTCTGCAGCGCAGCCGGTTGCATCGGCCAGTACTCGTCAAGATTGAAGGTGACGACGTTGCGGAAAGACAGGCCGTCGTCGCGGTGCAGCCGCACCAGCTCGTCGTAGACGCCCTGCGGCGTGGAGCCGGTGGCCAGGCCGAGCACGGCCGGCCGGCCCTCGGCCGCGCGGCGGCGGATCAGCCCGGCCATCTCGTGCGCGACCGCGCGGCTGGCGGCGGCGCTGCTGCGATAGACGACGACCGGGCAGCCGGCGTCGGGGCTGCCCGGTCGAGCGTGGGTCGGCTGGTCCGGCGGGCCGGCCGGCTTGCCGCGGATCACGAATCGCCTGAGATCGCCGCTGCTGGTCATCGCGGGCGATAGCGTCCGGCCGCCGGCGGGCCAAGTCAAGCCGCTACGTGTTTAGCCGGTCAGAATGCCGGCGGCCGCGAACGCGTCGGCCGGGTCAAGGACCTTGAGCAGCCGGATGTAGATGCGCTCTGCCACGCGAATCTCAATCGAGCCCGCACCAAGGTCGGTGACCGGCACGAGAACGCCCCGATAGTCGCGGACTTCGATGTCCGACGGCTCGAATCCCGTGAGCCGGAGCTTCTGCGACGTCAGCGTCATCGGCCAGACGCTGATGTAACGGCTGCCGGCCACCGGCAGGTCGGTGATGTACCCGCGGACGGCAGGCGAACCGCCGGCGATACTCAGCATCGAGCTCGGTGCCAGGTGATGATCGCCCAGGTGATCCGTCACGAGCATGAAGTCGCGGCCGGGCTCGCGCGCCGTCTGCTTGACCGCCTCCGGGAAATACCCGCTCAGCCGGAGCTGCTCATACTTGTTGATCACGAAGAAGTTCGCATCCCGGTTGGGCCACTGCTGAATCATCGGCATGTTGAGTTGGAAGAAGATCGGCGCGTCGTGGCCGATCGACCTGGCCAGCAGATACTCGAGCTCGTCCGGCGTGACGAAGGGGAACCCCGGGCGATAGAGCTGCGGCCAGCCGAACTGAAGGGGGATCAGCCCCTGAATCTGCTCGTGGTAGTCGAGCATCTCGACGTTTCGGTCGACCTCGGAGCGGAACGGCTCCCAGTATCGGTAATCGATCTGCCCGTGGATCGACGTGAAAGTCCAGTCCTCGTTGGCGCTGCTCTCCAGCCAGAGCGGCTTGTTCGTCAGCGTCTCGTGGAGAATCCACTGCGCGGTCGGAATCGTGTACCAGTAGGGCTCTTCAGTTTCCTCGGCCCCGTCCGCGTAGTAAGAGTCGAACCCGACCGCATCCAGCGTCTCTGCCTGCACGCGGCACCATTCCGTAATCCCGCCGGAGGCGAGGCCCCATTGATAAAACTCCCCGTCCTCAGACGTGACAAGATGGCCGATCTCCGATCCCGCCGAATGCGATTGCGGTCCGAGTCCGCCCGGGTCGGTCTGATTCTTCGCCCGCACGAACGGTCCCGTGAGACCGTACGGCGGGGTCGTCTGAACACCCGAGTACTGGATGATCTCGCCGTTGATGACGATGTCGCGGTCGAAGCCGAAAGTCGGCCAGTCCGTCGGCGGCGTGGTCGTGCGGATCAGCCCCGTCGTCTGCGACGCCGGCAGGTCCGCCGCCAGCGTGACCGTCCGGTCGCGCCGCAGACGCGGATCGGCGCCCGCCAGAATGTACTCCGCGCAATTCTTCGGAATCTGCGACAGAAACAGGTGCGCTCCCACCTTCAATCCCGCCTGGTGGCAATCGTCGACCCAGTCCGCCAGCGCCGCGACGCTCCCGCCCCAGATCACCGACGGCGTGTTCGCCGTCCGAGTGTTCTTCCACATGCTCAGTGGAAGCGTGATGCGCTGAATTCCCGCCGCCAGGGTGTAATCGATCACCAGTTGACGCTCGTCATACTCGAAGCCGCTCCACCAGAACCCCGAATGACGCAGCTCCGGCCTCTGCTTGGCCTCCACGCCCAGCGGCAGCCCCTCGGCCGCCTCCACCTGCCCGGCAATCGAATACAGGCCGGCCGCGTCCGCCGGCGAGGCGAACAGGGCCACTTTCCGCCCCACGAAAGAAACCGGCGTGGTATACGGCAGCGACGACATCGCGTGCGCCCAGAGATATCCGCCCGCACCGGCCGCTCCGACACGCGTGAACGTGAACGGATCCAGAGGATATACCGCCAGCCGCCGCCCGATGCCGTTGTCGCTGTAGCGCAGGAAGCGCTTGCCCGTCCCGTCGATCGAACCGGCCGTGTAGAGGTTGACGAACCGCACCTCCTCGACCGCAGACGCGTTCGTGATGCTCTCCACTTCGAACCGCAGGTACTGCGGCTGCTGCTGATAGGCGATCGTCAGCACAGGTGCCGGTGAGAGCGACCCGAACGTGTAGATCAGCCGGCCCGGCGACGTAGAGAAGCTCGTCGGCTCGATCGTCTGACCGCCGACGATCAGCAGCGCGAAGTGCGGCCGCACGGCCGCATCGGAGGGCCGATTGCGATCCACGCCGGTTACGAGGTCGATGATCGTCTGTACACGCCCATCGTTCGCGATCGTGATGGAGAGATTCCCGCACGTCAGTGTGATCGCCTGCGCGGCGGGAACGGCCAGAATGCTCAGGGTAACGGCAATCAGCGCCGCGCTGCGCTGGAGCGCAGCGGCGCCTCGAACGAGCTGTAGTGACATCAGTTTCCTCTTCCCCCGTCCTGCTCGCCAGAGCGGCGCCGCAGCCTCCACCCTCCGGGCATTCGCGCCAATCCTGCCCATCCTATCGGCGCACTGGCTGTCTCGGTCAAGTGCGCCGAAACCCGAAAAATCTCGATGATTATGCAGATTCTCACGCTGCACAGCGCTCCCGAGCGCGGTTGCGGCGGCGCCACGGGCCGCAGATCGCTCGTTTAATCTTTTTGCACGCGTGTTCACGGAAGCCTCGCAATCCACGATTCCATCTCGCCCTGCGGGTTCACGCCCTGCCCGACGATCACGCGACCGTCCGGCGAAACCGCGTCCACGCTGTGCAGCGTCCAGCCCGAGAGATTCAGGCCGAAGTCGTCCTCGAGCACATCCTGCAACCGCCGCATGCCCTGGCCCGGCGTCCAGCGGAATGCCTCGAGCCCGACTTCCGTACAGCTCGCCCCGAAGACCATCGCGCCGTTCTCCGAGACGGCCGTCGCCACGCTGTAGACGTTCCCGCCGGGCAGGTCGCCGAGCGCCACCATGCCGGAGGAGCTGTTCCAGAAGAAGGCCTGCGGGCCGCCCGGCCGGTCCGCCACGCCGACGACCGTCAGGCCGTTGGCCGACACGGCCCGAGCCTCGCTCCAGCGGCCGTCGCTGAGCCGGCCGAGCCCGGTCATGCCGCCGGATGCGGTCCAGCGGAATGCCTCGTTACCCTCTGCCCGCGCGCTGTAGCCGACGACGACGGAGCCGTCGCTGGAGGCGGCCGTCGCGTTGCTGGAGAACGGCCCGCCGGACAGATCGCCGAGGCCGACCATTCCCTCGTGCTCGGTCCAGCGGAAAGCCTGCGTGCCGGCGGCCGATGCCGACGCCCCGACGACGACCAGGCCGTTGGCGGAGACGGCGCGGGCTTCGCTGCGGAACTCTCCGCCCGGCAGGTCGCCCAGACCCTGCATCGCGCCGCCGGCCTTCCAGCGAAACGCCTCGTATCCGTTGGCCGAATAGCTCGTGCCGACGATCACGTCTCCCTGGTTCGAGCAGCTCGCGCCGACGCTGAAGTTCTGCCCGCCCGGCAGCTCGCCGATGCCCGAAAGCCCGCCCGAGCTCGTCCAGCGGAAAGCCTCGTAGACGCCGCTGCCAGCCCACTGGCTGCGGCCGACGATCAGCGAATCATTCGCGCCGATCGCGAACGCGCGGTTGAGCGCCGTTCCGCCGCCCAGCACGCGCATCCGCTGGAACGCCGCTGAGCCGCTGCCGCCGCCGTCCGCTCGGACCGTCACGGAGGCGAGCCGCCGCGTGCCGTCGTAGACGCTGGCCGTCGCGAAATGCACGCCGCTGCCCATCGCGCCGCGATCGACGTTCAACGTGATCGTGTCGACCTCGCCGGCGTTGGTGCCCTGCGGCGGGTCGGCCGACAGCCAGGCGGCGCTCGTCACGATGGTGAAGTTGAAGGACCCTTCGGTCGTCAACTGAAGCGTGAAGCTCCGCGGACCCTGCGAGGTGGCGAAGTCGAGCGACGCCGGCGAGAGCTGCACCTGCGGCGGCGGGTTGTTCTGGTTGTCGGCGACGCTGGCGTGTACGGGAACGCGCGTGGCGCCGTCGGCCGTCGTAATCACGACCGAGGTCTGATGATTGCCGACCGCCAGCCCGACGCGGTCGACCGCCACCTCGATGTGGTCCGTCGTGCCGCTGTTGCTGCCGGAGCTGGGTGAGACCGAAACCCAGCCGGCCTCGGCCGAGATCGTGTAATTCAGCGTGCCGATGCCGACGTTGCGGATCTGGAGGTCGAGCCGGTCCGTACCGTCGCCGAAATCCAGGCTTTTGGGAGAGAAGTCGAGCACCGGCTCGTTGTCGGGGTCGCCGTTGTCGTCGTCGAACGGGTCGTCGTCGTCACCGTTGTCCGGATCGGATTCGTCGGGGTTCGCCCCGCCGTCCGAGTCGTTCGGGCCGTCGCCGGTGCCGTCCCACACCGGGTCGTTCGAGCCCTGTGTATCCGGCACGAACGAATTCGGGTCGAGCGGGTCGCCCGGCTGCGGACCGCACCCGACGTAGAGCGTGATAAGCGGCAGCAGCGCAGCGAGGACGGCAAGAGTGCCGCCTCGGCGCGGCCGAGACCCGCGACAAGCGTGCATGGCTTCTTTCCCCCGGATGCCTTTCGGCGGCGCTGTCTCCGGCTTGCGCCGGCCCCCACAACCAGCCGCCGACCCCGCCGAGCCTATTGCCCTGACGGAGTTCGACATCACACTGGTAACTTGGGAAAAGAGAGAGGGTGGGGCAAGAATTGCGACGACGCACCGTCACCGCGGATCGAAATACCTGCCGATAGCGGACGTTTCGGCCGTATTCTCCGATTCTCGGCCGCTTGTACGAGACGAGCGATAATTCGTGCTTCGCGCATCCGGGGCGCGACGCCCATCGCACGTTTGCCGCACCGGCGGCCGATCTGTATCGTACGCAGCCTTGCCGGCTCGGCCGACAGCACGGGGCCGGCCCGTTACGCGCGCGAGTATCCGCGATGCACGTGGCCTACATCCATCAGCATTTCTCCACCCGCAAGGGCGCGACCGGCACGCGCTCCTACGAGCTTTCGCGCTGCCTTATCGAGGCCGGCCATCGCGTCAGCATGATCTGCGGCGTGACGGAGGCGGCCGCCGGCGTGCTCGACCAGAGCAGGCCCGTCAGCGAGATGGAGATCGACGGCATCCGCGTGCACTGCATCGCCGAGCCCTATTCGAACAGGATGAGCTTCGCTCGCCGCGTGCTGGCCTTCGGCCGCTTCGCCCGCGCCGCCCAGCGCGTCGTCACGAAGCTCGACGCCGACCTGGTCTTCGCGACCTCGACGCCGCTGACCGTCGGCATCCCGGGAATGAAAGGGGCGCGTCGCCTCGGCGTGCCCTTCGTCTTCGAGGTGCGCGATCTCTGGCCCGAGCTGCCGATCGCCCTCGGCGTGATCCGCAACCCGCTGCTCAAGTGGTACGTGCGGCGCCTGGAGCGGAAGATCTACTTCGCCGCGCGGCACATCGTCGCGCTCGCCCCCGGCATTCAAGACGGCATCTGCTCCACCGGCTATCCGCGCGAGCAGACGACGATGATTCCCAACGCCAGCGACCTGGATCTGTTTCAGCCCTCCGACGAGCCGCTCGACGACCCGCGCTTCGGCGCGCCGGACGACTTCCGGCTCGTCTTCACCGGCGCCCACGGCCTGGCCAACGGCCTGGATGCCGTCCTCGACGCCGCGGCCGAGCTGCTGCGCCGCGGCGAGAAGGGCATCCGCTTCGTCTTCATCGGCCAGGGCGCCCTGCGCGACAGCCTTATCGCCCGATCTCAGCGCGAGGGCACGGACCGGATCATCTCGTGGATTCCGTTCATCCCCAAGGAAGAGCTCGCCCGCGTTCTGCCGCGCATGGACGTGGGCATGATGATCCTCAAGAACATCCCCGCCTTCTACTTCGGCACGTCTCCCAACAAGTTCTTCGATTACATCGCAGCCGGTCTGCCGGTGCTCAATAACTACCCGGGCTGGCTGGCCGGATTGATCGAGGAGAACCGCTGCGGCCGGGTCGTGCCGCCGGATGATCCGGCGGCCTTCGCCGACGCTGTCGTCTGGCTGCGCGACCACCGCGGCGAGCTGCCGGAGATGGGCCGCCGGGCCCGCCAGCTCGCCGAGCGGCAGTTCGCCCGCAAGCAGCTCGGCGCCCAGTTCGTCCGCACGCTCGAGAGCATCCACGCTGCGGCGGCCGGCTCGCGGCGCTGACCACGCTCGCGGCGGCTACGCCTCAGGCGTCACATGCGTCTCTTCCACGTCCGCCGGCCCGTTCCGCCCGCCGGCGATATTCCCCGCGATGGACTGCGACAGCTTCCGCAGGTCCACACCGAGCACCGACTCCAGCGTCGCCAGCGATTCCGAGAGCATCCGCGCCCGCCCCAGCGCCGCGCCGGCGATGCCGGTTCCGTCGCCGCCGTCGACCACCGTCACGTTCCCGAGCTTCACGTCGGCCACGGTCATCGCGAGCTGCTCGACGAGGTTCGGGTACATCTCGACCAGCATGACCTTCAGCGCCTCGGGGTGCTTCTGGATGGCCGTGCCGATCAGCTCGATCGCAGCCGCACGGGCCCGGCCGTCTTCGAGCGTCCGGGCCGCCTCGCCCTCGGCCTTCGCACGGGCCACGTCGCGGGCTGCCAGCGCCCGGGCGACCTCCGTCGCCGCGAGTCGGGCCTGTTCGGCCGTCGCCGCGGCTTCCTGCTGCTGGGCTTCCTTCAGCGCCGCCTCGCGGGCCAGCTCGGCCCTGCGGATGCGAACCTCGTTCTCGGCCTCGGCGATCGCCTTTTCGGAACTGTATCGCGCCTGCTCCGAGCGCTGCATCGCGAGCGCCTCGGCCGCCTTCGCCTCCGCGTCGCGCTCCGCCTTCGCCCGCCGCGCGGCTGCGTTCGCTTCCGCTTCCTTCACGACGGCCTCGCTGGCGCGCTCCGCTTCGGCCTTTCGCGCGGCCGAGATCACTTCCGCCCGCGCCTTGCGGGCGATCGACTCGAGGTACTGCTGCTCGTCGTGCACGTTCTGGATATTGACGCTGTCGATCAGCAGACCGAGCTTGCGGAAGTCGTCCGCCACCTCGCGCATCACCGTCGCCACGAACTTGTCGCGGTCCTGCACCATCTCCTCGGGCACCATCTTGCCGATCACCGCCCGCAGGCCGCCCTCCAGCGTCTCACGCGCGACGCGCTGCAACTCCGCCGACGGCTGCCCGAGAAATCGCTCGATCGCGTTGGCCCGCTCGGCCGGGTCGCTCGATACCTTCACGTTGGCCACGCCCGTAACGGTGATCGGCAGCATCGTTCCGCCGCCGCTCTGGGCCTTGACCTCCAGCGCGACCTGCATGTTACGCAGGCTGAGCCGGTCGACCTTCTCGAAGATCGGTATCACTAGCGTCCGCCCGCCGATCAGCGTGCGGTAGCCCAGCCCGTCGCGCTGCCGGTTGCCGCTGATGATCAGCATCTCGCTGGGGTTGCCGACCACCGTCAGCTTGGCGATCAGCACGATCACACCGATGACCAGCACGAGTGCGACCACTCCGAAGAAGATCGCGGCCTGCGTACCGGGATTGATCTGGGCGAGCATGAGTGTCAGCATGGGCGAACTCCTACCTCTGCGGTCCGTTTCGGCGTCGCGCCGACGCCGAGTTGCGAGCCTGAGTGTGCCACTCGATTCGGCAGCGAGCCGGCCGAGCGGCGGCCGGCCGGCCTACGTCGCCTGGTCCCGCGTGACCACCTCGGCCACGCCGCCGCGATACGCCACCACCACCACTTCCTCCCCCGCGGCGAACGAGCGCGGCCCCTGGGCCGAGACGGCCGGCACGAAACGCGTGCTGGCGCGAACCACCAGTGAAATCTCGCCCCGCCCGGCCGATTCGATCGGAATCGTCACGCGGGCCAGCTTGTTCACGTACTCGTTGGCCTGGGGTGTGCTGTCGCCCGACGTGCGCCGCACCGCGCGCAGGATCTGGTGCACGCCCTGGCCGACGACCAGGCCGGCCAGCAATGCACTGGCTGCCACGGCCGGCGGCGCCAGCTCCGTGACGTTCGAGAGAATCGCCCCGACGGCGCCGAACGACGCCATCGCATAGATCAGGAATCGCAGCGAGAACCACTTCGAGAGAGACAGCGCGCCGCCCTTGACGGCGTGCACGGCCTCCAGCCCGTGGCCGGCGTGCACATCCGCCCCCACGTCCGCACCGACGTCGGCCCCCGCGTCGACGCCCACGTCCGCCTCGCCCAGCGAGGCGCCGCCGAAATCCGCGTCCGCGGGCGCATCGAGCGACGCGTCGGACGAACTCCCGCCTGACAGCGTCGAGATCAGGATCATCCCGCCGCCGACGATCAGAAAGAACCAGTACGACGCGCTCAGCGTCTCGTAAAGATCCGCAAGCAGCAGCGAGAGATCGGCGAGCATGGCCTTCCTCCTGAGCGAGGGCGGTGCCCCCATGGGCCGGCCGGACATGTGGCGCCGGTCTGCGCCGCTCCGCGGCCACCGCGCACCACCCCCTTCAAGAGAAGCCTAATTCATACTCACCCGCGTTGTCCATTTGAAAGCCGGCCGATTCTCATAACCGCCGGTGATCCGCAGGCCGGTCCGGCCCGATCTACTGCTGCGCCCGCAGGTCGAAAGCCGCCAGCCGAGTCAGATTCCGGGCATAGATCCGCCCGTTGTAGAGCGTCGGCACGGTCCAGCAGCGCCCGCTGAGAATCTTCGCCTGCGTGATCGGCTCGAACCCCTCGGGCGACGCCTTGGCGATCACGAGCTCGCCCGACTCGGTCAGCAGAAACAGGTGCCCGTCGGCGTAGACCATCGTTCCGTTCGTCGCCGACGCACCGCCGGCCTTCAGCCGCCGCTCGCGCCACGCCGCCTCGCCCGTCTTCCAGTTCACACAGCGCAGTCCGTTCTGATCGCTCGCGTACAGAAACCCGTCGACCAGCACCGGCGTCTGGAATTTGCTCATCAGCACGTCGTTCTCCCACACCTTCGTGCCTTTGAGCTTGTCGCCGTCCGGCTCCAGCTTGAACAGCGCGCTGCCCGTGCGATAGCCCGAGCTGATGAACAGATCGCCGTCGTGGAAGATCGGCGAGGCCGCGTTCACGTCCCAGTCCGTCCGCCACGGCGTTCGCCACACCTCGCGCCCCGTCGCCGCCTCGACGATCATCGCCGCCTGCGCCACGAAACCGACCAGGTAGCGCTTGCCGCTGAGCGTGAACGGATAGGGCGTGGCGTAGCCCGCACCGTCTTTGCCGGCCGACCAGACCCGCTCGCCGGTGTTCTTGTTCACCGCCAGCAATGCCCCGGCCGCACCGCCCGGAGAGATCACCGCCAGGTCGCCCTCGATCAGCACCGATCCGCTGTAGCCCCAGCGCGGCTCGGCGTTGAAATCGTGCTTCCACAGCTCGCGGCCGTCCTTGGCGTCATAGCAGGCGAAAGTCCCCAGTGCGCCGAAGATATACACCCGCCCCTCATGCACCGTCGGCGTGGCCCGCGTTCCGTCGCCGCCCTGGCTCTCGCGATACTCGCCCTCGAACGCCTGCTGCCAGATCACCTCACCCGTGTCGGCGTTCAGGCAGTAGAGCACCTGCTCGCCGTCCGCGGTGCCGCACGTGTACGCCCGCCCGTCCACGCAGGAGATGCCGCTGAAGGCCGAGCCGATGTCTCGCTCCCACAGCAGCGGCAACGGCTCGGTCCACGCATACCGCAGACCCTTCTCGCTCGACTTCGAGTCGTAGTTCGGGCCGAGGAAGTTCGGCCAGTCGTCCGCCGCGGCCGCACCGGCAAGCATGGCCACGCAGATCGGCACGAGCAGCAGGCGATTGCATCGCTGGTTCATCGAATCATCTCCTGTGCGAGTTTCCGCCGGCCGCGCCGGCGAGCGTGAAGCCCGGTCTGAATCCGTGTGAAGCAGTCGTCAGACCGCTCGGATACGGCCTGATCGATCCCTACGCGGCGGCACGACGCCCCGCGACACCCGTATGCAGCATGATATGCACGAAGCGCCGCCCGCGTCCCGGCCGGTCCGCGGCCCGGCGCATTTACTCCGCCCGCAGCGATCCCAGCAACCGCTCGCGCAGCGACGCCAACACGGCCAGCGCGGCCGCTGCCATCCCCACCACCAGCACGCCGACGAGCGTCACGGCAAGCCCGCTCCACGGGAACGCCTCCGGGCGATCCGCGAGCTGTGGCAGCGTCGCCAGAATCGCCGGCCCGATCCCGAGCACCAGCCCGATCACCACGAGCAGCGCATGCTCGCTCAATACGAGCACTTCGACGGCCGCCCGCGAATAACCCAGCGCCTGAAGCAGCGCCAACTCCGCCCGCCGCTCCCAGACGCTTCGCAGCACCACCGCCGCCAGCCCGATCGTCCCCAGCACCAGCCCCAGTCCGCCCAGCGATTGAAACGCCGACAAGTAGGTGTTCTGAACCGCCGAATAGGCCCGCAGGCGGTCGAGCGTCGAACCCAGGTCCAGCCCGTACGGCTCCAGGTCTCGCTCGAGCGACGTCTCGATCGCCCCGGCCGCATCCGGTTTGCATGCGATCAGGAACGTTCCGTACCCGCTGATCCGCGGGAAGAGCCGCGTGAAGTTCTGCTCGCTGACGATCAGCTCGCTCTGAAGCACACTCCCGCGCAGCAGGGCCACGAAGCGCAGCGTCGCGTCGCGCCCGCGCCCGTCCCGGATCACCAGGTCCTGGCCCAGCCCCTTGTGCAACTGCCACATCACCGACGCCTCATCGCCGATCACCGGAATCGCGCCGTCGTCGAAGCGCAGCTCCAGCAGCGCCCAGGGATTGGCCCGCTCCTCGGCCGAGCGGGCGCGGCTCCTGGCGAACACGAACCCGCCCCGCTCGATCATCGCCCGCGTGGCGCCCAGGATCGCCGGCTGCGTTGGGCGATAGAGATTCAGGCAGCTCGTCTCGTCACCGCCCGAACGCCGCAGCGCGATCACTTCCGCCTCGTCCAGCATCGCCCGCGCCTCGTCCGACAGCGAAAGCGCCTCGCGCCCGGCCGGCGTATTCAGGTCCTGGAGCACCGGCGTGGCGGCTTGCCCGATGAGCACGAACCCGCCCGTCCCCGAGTCGGGTCGCGTCGCGTCCCCCGGCGCCTCGAGCCGGAACGCGCCGACCGCCACGATCAGAAAGGACGCCGACGCAATCAGCCCCGCCGTCAGCAGGCTCCGCCCGGCGTGCCGCTGCACGTTGCGGGCGCCCATGCGTACCAGCGCCATCCCTCCAGGTCGCGTGACGGCCGTGCGCGGCTCCTCGTCGAGCATGATTCGCAGCCCCGCCAGACCCGCGACCAGCAACGCCACGGCCCCGCCGAAAAACGCCGCCGCCGCGGCCGTCGACCCGAGAAAAGCGCTCGCCGCCAGACACACTGCCGCCACCAGCAGCGCCGCGAGCCCGGCGGCCTGCGCCGCCCTCGACCGGCCGCCCCGGCCGGTGAGCCGCGTCGCCGCCACGCTGCCCGACAGCAGGGCTCGGGCACTGAGCCGCGTGATGCCGCGCAGCGCCAGCGCGATCGACCCCAGCCCGAGCAGCAACGCCGCGACGTAACCGATCGCCAGACTCTCGCCCGACACGTGCAACGACAGAAACGGCGCCGTCGCCGCCTCCGCCCACCAGGTCCGCAGGCCGTGGATCATCACCGCGGCATAGACGATCGCTCCGCCCGTGCCCAGCAGCGCACCGACGGCCGCGACGATCGTCCCCTCCGCCAGCAACAGCCGCCGCACGCTCGCCTGATTGATTCCGCATGCCAGCAGCAATCCGATCTGCGACGCCCGCCGCTCCACGCCGAGTCGAAAGAGCAGCGCGACCAGCATGCCGGCCGAGCCGATCAGAAACAGGCTGAAACCGATGAAAAGCCCGCCAAAATCGGTCGATCCGCCGCTCGCCTCCTCCGCCCGCGCTCGCACGGGCTCGACCCGCAGGCCGGCCGCCTCCGGCGCCAGCCGCCGCAACAGTCCCGCGGCCACGTGCGCCCGCACCGCATCGAGCGGCTCGCCGCCGCGGGCGTAGAAGCGAACGGAGGTCAGCCGGCCGATCTGCTCGGCCCGGTCGGCCCACAGCGCCTGCCCCTCACGCAACGCGAGGAACGCCTTGGGCGCCGTGCGATACTGCTCCCAGTATTGCTCATCCACGTCGCGAATCTGCCCCAGATCGACGGGAAAGGGCGGGTCCCAGTCGGAAATGCGCGGCGAGTCGGTAATGCCCGGATACTCGGGGACGAAGCCGGCGTCCGCCGCCGCCGCGTCCATTCGGACGATGCCGCGCAACGTGAGAACTCGTTCGTGCGTCTCGAGCTCGCCGAACGCGCCAGTCACGTAATAGGTGATCCGCAGGCTCTCGCCCACGGCCGCGCCGAGCTGCTGCGCCGTCCACCCGTTGATCAGGATTTCGCCGGCCGCCGGCCGCGGCGCGGGTGAACCGTCCACCAGCCGCAACTCTGCTGCCTCGTCGATCGCGACCGCGGTCGAGTAGGGAACGGCCGCCGCGCTCGGCCGCGTCGCCGCGTCCTCGCCCGCAATCCGCTCGATGCGATTCGCCAGGTACGCCAGCACACGTTGTGTCCCGCCGCGCCACTCCGCCGCCAGCGCCTCGGCCGCCTGCTCGATCGGCGGATCCAGCAGCACGCTGTCCGACTCGACGGCGACGTATGCACCCGCCGGCTGACTGGTGTCCGGCGATTCCGGCAGGGGGGTGGGACCGGTGCGGAGGCGCACCCCGAAGTCCTCCAGCCGCGCCACCTGCGCGACCGCCTCGCGCACACGCTCCGTCTCCGGGCCGCCGGGCGCTGAGCCTTCCCGGCCGCACAGCAGCAGCGTATTGACGCGCTCGGACTGCCCGAGGGCCGCCTGCAATGTGTCCAGCGGAATGAACGCGCTCGCCGGCGGCAGCGATTGCGGCGCCAGCGAGAACCCGCCCGCGCCGGATTGCGGGATCACCTTCACCACCCGCAACCGCAGCGTCACCGTCTGCTGGTCGCGCCGTCCCAGCAGCGTCTCGGCCGACACCGCCGCCGGCCGGCCGAGCCGCACCAGCACGTCATCTCCCGCCGCCGCCCGCAGTTCATCCGCCAGCCGCCGATTAAGAATCGCCACCCGCCCGCCGAATTCCGCCCCGAACGCCGCTTCGCCGAAAACGGCCGCCGGAAACTCCGCCCCGACGCCCAGCACACTCACGCCGCCGGCCCGCCGCCGCGACTCGGCCTGGGTGGCCGCGCCGCTCAGCGCGATCAGCGGCTCGACCCGCTGCCCGCCGACGCGCGGCTTGAGCCGCTCAGCCACAGACGCCGGAAAGAACCGTGTGCCGATCACCGCCTGTTCGACGCGCCCGAGCCGTGCCAGTGCATTCTCGCGCAGGCTCGCCCGCATCGAATCGCCCACCAGCAGCGCCCCGCTCAGCACGGCCGTCCCGACCGCCACGCCCAGCATCACGGCGGCGTTCGTGCGCGCATGGTAGCGAAGACTGCGCCAGATCAGCGTGCTCGGCCGCACCGCACTCTCCCGCTTCGCTTCCCGAACGTTCTAGATCGGCGCCAGCGCCCCGTCATTCAGTTCGAATCGCCGTTCGAATCGCCCCGCGAGCTTCGGGTCATGCGTGACGACGATCAGGGTCACGTTCTCGCTGCGCTGCAACTCGATCAGCAGGTCCGCCACGCTCTGCGCCGTCGTCCGGTCGAGGTTTCCCGTCGGCTCGTCCGCCAGAAGCAGCAGGGGGGTATTGATCAGCGCCCGCGCCAGCGCCACCCGCTGCCGCTCGCCGCCCGAAAGCTCCGCAGGCACATGCTCCAGTCGCTCGCTCAGCCCGACGCGATCCAGCAGCCGCCGCGCCCGACCGACGCGATCTTCGTCGCGGCGTCCGTCCACCAGCGTCGGCACGAGCACGTTCTCCAGCACGTTGCACTGCGGCAGCAGGTGATGCTCCTGAAAGACGAACCCGACGCTCTGGTTGCGAAACCGCGCCAGCTCGCGGGCCGACAGCGAGAACGGCGCCGTTTCGCCCAGCCGAAGTTCCCCCGAGGACGGCGGCTCCAGCGTCCCCAGAATGTTCAGCAGCGTGCTCTTGCCCGACCCCGACGGCCCCATGATCGACGCCGCCTGGCCGCGCTCCAGCGACAGCGACACGTCGCGCAGCACGCTCAGCTCGCCCGAGCGCGTCCGGAAGCTCTTGGCGATATGTTCGGCTTTCAGCATGATCCCTGCGTGCGTGCGGGTTGCGAGACGAGTTGCTCATAGAGCGACCACGCGGCCGCCGCCATCACCCGGTCGCGATAGCGCTCTTGAACGGCCGCCCGGCCGCGGGCCGCCAGCGTCTCGCGCAGCTCGCGCTCGACGACCAAACGCTCGAGCGCCCGCGCCAGACCGCCCGCCTCGCCCGGATCGTAAAGCAGGCCGCCGCCGGTGTCTTCGACCAGCTCCGGAAACGATCCGTGCCGCGGCTGAACCACCGGCACGCCCGCCGCCAGCGCTTCCAGCACGTACAGCCCCTTCGCCTCGCGGTAGGGGGCCGGCACGCTGAGCACGTGCAGCGAGCCGAGAAGAGCGACCTTCTCCGCTCGCGAGACCTCGCCCAGGTATTCGAAGCGCTCGGCGGCGCCGCGCTCGCGCACCAAACCGTGCACACGCTCGAGATACCCGCGCTCCGATTCGCCCAGGTACCCCGCCGCCCGCAGCCGCACATCATGTCCGTCGGCCCGAAGCTGGGCGAACGCCTCCGCCAGCTCCAGCAGCCCCTTCTCCGGTGCGACCCGTGCCAGGTATCCGATCGTCACCGGCCCGCCGGCCGCGTCGGCCGCCGCCGGCCGCGCCGCCTCGAAGTCCTCCACCCGCAGCCCCATCGGCACGACCGCCACGCGCTCGCGCGGCAGCCCGAACATCTCCCCCGCGTGACCCGCGTAATAACGCGTGACGGCCATGAAGGCGTCCACGTGCCGCGCCTGCTCGCGGATCAGCTCCAGCGCCCGGCCGCGCTGCGGCTCCGGCATCGCGTCGACGAACAGGTCCTCGCCCGTCAGTTCGCACACCACCGGCACGCCCAGCGACTCGCGGATCGGCCCGGCCAGCCCGATCAGCATCAGGTTCGGCAGGCTCACCAGGCTCGGCCGCAGCCCCCGCAGCCCGTCCACCAGCCGCTGCACTTCCTTGCGCTGATGGCCCCGCCGACCGGCCAGCACCGACACCGCCAGGTCCGCCACCTGCTCCGGCCGGACGCTCCCCGCCCGCCCGGCCAGTCTCGCCAGCAGCCGCGGCGAATCCAGCCAGCCGTCGAGCAGCCGCGGCACATGCCGCAGCAGCGGCACGCGTTGCTGAAGGTAGACGTTGATCCCGCCGAGAAAGACCCGCCCGTCGCTGGCGTCGGCCTCATCGGTCCGCAGGGGCGTGTAGAGCGGCACGAGCAGCACGTCGCGGCCCATCTCGCGCAGCGTCGCCGCCAGGCGGTTGTCGCGCAGACAGCTTCCGCAGTACATGCCCGCCGCCCCGGCCGCCAGCAACACGACCCTCATCGCCGGCACCTCATCGACCAGATGATAGCACCGCGCGTCGTCAGAACCCGCCATTCGAGCGCGGTGTGAGCCCGCTGCTCCGAGAATGGGGGACCGACCGGGTGGGGCAGGCATCCTGCTTGCCATTCGGCCAGGTGGCATGGGCAAGCGCAGCTTACCCGTGCATCGCCGGTGCGAGATTCCCATCTCACGCCAGCCGCTTTGTTTCGAGCCACGCCTCGAGCGTGCGGGCGCGTCGCCCGCACGTATGCCTCGCTCACCCTTGCCCCCCTCGCTGCTGAACGGTATCACCACCTTCGGCCGTCTTTCGAAACAACCGCCGCCCGACACGACGCCAGGAGCCCCGGCCGGATGCCCTTTTTCGACCCCGACTCCGAGACGCTCGACCGCGACGCGCTCGCCGCTCTCCAGCGCCGCAAGCTCAGCGCCATGCTCGCCGAAGTCTCCGCCCACAGCCCCTTCTACCGCGAGCATCTCCGCCGTGCCGGATGCGAGCGCTTCGACGCCCTCACCGACCCGCTCGAAAACCTCCCCTTCACGACCCGCGAGCAGATCGAGCAGGACCAGCTCGACAACCCACCCTACGGCACAAACCTGACCTACCCGCTCGAGCGCTACGTCCGCTACCACCAGACCTCCGGCAGCAAGGGCGCCCCGCTTCGCTGGCTCGACACGCCCGAAAGCTGGGAGTGGTGGAAGCGCTGCTGGGCCACCGTCTTCCGCGCCGCCGGCGTCGAACCCGCAGACCGCATCGTCTTTCCCTTCTCCTTCGGCCCCTTCATCGGCTTCTGGTCCTCCTTCGCCGCGGCCGAGTCGCTCGGCAACCTCGTCCTCGCGGCCGGCGGCATGACCACCGCCGCCCGCCTGCGCTACCTGCTCGACAACCAGGCGACCGTACTCTGCTGCACGCCGACCTACGCGCTGCACATGGCCGAAGTCGCACAGGCCGAAGGCGTCGACATCGCCGCCTCTCCCGTCCGCCTCATCATCGTCGCCGGTGAGCCGGGCGGGGGCGTCCCGGCCGTGCGGCAGCGCATCGAAGCCGCCTGGAACGCGCGCCTGATCGACCACGCCGGCATGACCGAGGTCGGCGCCTGGGGCTTCGAGCCCGTCGAAACCCCCGGCGTCATGCTCGTCAACGAGGTCGAGTTCATCGCCGAAGTGATCGACCCCGCCGGCCGGCCCGTCCCCGACGGCCAGGCCGGCGAGCTCGTCCTGACCAACCTCGGCCGCTGGGGCAGCCCGTTGATCCGCTATCGCACCGGAGACCAGGTTCGCCTGTCGCGCGCCGGCCGCACCGCCGGCCGTGCCTTCGCCCGCCTCGACGGCGGCGTGCTCGGACGCCTCGATGACGCTATCATCATCCGCGGCAACAACGTGTTCCCCGCGAGTATCGAGGGAATCCTGCGCGAGTTCGCGGAAGTCGCCGAGTTCCGCCTGGTCGTCCGTTCGACCGCGTCGCTGGCGGACCTTCGGCTGGAGATCGAACCGCTGCCCGCCGCGGACCAGGCGACGCTCGCCGCCCGCATCGAGCGGGCCGTCCGCGACCGGCTGCACTTCAAGCCGCACGTGCAGCTCGTCGCGCCCGGCTCGCTCCCGCGGTTCGAGCTCAAGGCGCGGCGGGTCGTTCGCGAATAGGTGCGGGCACGCGGGCCGGGTTTCACAGACGAGTCGACAATCGCCTTTCAGGAAAGAGGAGTGCGATGAGACGCCTCGGAATCATCTGCTGCATCACGCTCGTTTCGACCGCCGCGGCCGGCGACTGGCTCGAGTGGCGCGGTCCGCTCGCCGCCGGCTACGCACCCGAGAAGGCCGTCGTCACAAGCTGGTCCCCCGGCGGCGAGAACGTCCTCTGGCGTAATCCCAGCGGCGGCCGCACCACGCCCGTCCTCCACGACGGTCGCCTCTACTACATCGCGCCGGTGGGGCAGGACGTGATGCTCCAGGAACGCGTCGTCTGCCTCGACGCCGCCACCGGCCGCCAGCTCTGGGAGCAGCGCTTCAACGTCTTTCACACCGACATCGTCGAGAACCGCGTCGGCTGGACCTCGCTGGCGGTCGATCCGCAGAGCGGCAACATCGTCGCTCACGCCACCGCCGGCGAGCTCCTCTGCTGGACGCGCGACGGCAAGCTGCTCTGGAAACGCTCGCTGTCCGAGGAGTTCGGCCGCATCAGCGGCTACGGCGGCCGCGTCATGAGCCCCATCGTCGATGAGAACCGCGTGATCGTCAGCTTCCTCAACTCGAGCTGGGGCGACCAGGCCCGCGGCCTGCACCGCTACGTCGCCTTCGACAAGGACAGCGGCGACATTCTCTGGTGGTCCAGCACGACCGAGGCCCCGCTCGACACCACCTACTCCGTCCCCGTGGTCACCGTCATCGACGGCCGCCGCATGCTCATCGCCCCCGCGGCCGACGGTTGCGTCTACGGCATGCTCGCCCGCACCGGCGAGATCGTCTGGAAGTACAAGCTCAGCAAGCGCGGCCTGAACGTCTCGCCCGTCGTCGACGGCCACTACGTCTACGTCGCCCACAGCGAGGAGAACTTCACCACCACCGAAATGGGCGCCGTCGTCTGTCTCGACGCCTCCAAGTCCGGCGACATCACCGACAGCGGCGAGGTCTGGCGCCTCAACGGCCTCGGCGTCGGCTACGCCTCGCCCGCCGTCGCCAACGGCCGTCTCTACGTCGTCGACAACAGCGCCAACCTCTTAGCCATCGACGCCAAAGACGGCCGCGTCTACTGGAGACACAGCGTCGGCCGCGTCGGCAAGGGCTCACCCACCGTCACCGCCGACGGCGTCATCTACTACGGCGAGCAGAACGGCATCTTCACCATCCTCCGCGACGAGGGCGGTCGCTGCGTCGAGCTCGACCGCGACGAGTTCGAGGGACCCGGCGGCGTCGTCGACGAGATCTTCGGCTCGCCCGCCGTCGTAGGTGGCCGCGTCTATTTCATGACCCGCTACAACTTCTTCTGCCTCGGATCGGCCGACGCCGCGGTCGAACGCGTGGAACTGCCCCCGGCGGCCAGGGAAGTCGAGACCTCCGGCCCGCCCACCGGCTTCCTCGTCGTCCCGGCCGAGATCACGCTGCGCCCCGGCCGGAAGGCCGAGTTCCGCTTCTTTCCATACAACGCGGCCGGCCAGCTCCTACCCGCCGCCGGCGTCGATGTCGAGCCGCAGGCGACCGTCGCCGGCGTCCGCGGCACGGCCGACGGACGCACCTTCACCGCCGCGGCCGACGCGGCCTACTCCGCCGGCCAGGTCAGGTTCAAGTGGGTCGGCGGCAAGGAGGTGGCCGCTCGCGTGCGCGTCATGCCCGAGCTGCCGATCAGCGAGACCTTCGACGCCATGCCCGTCGGCAGCGTCCCGCCCGGCTGGATCGGCGTCGGCCGCCGCGTCGAGGTGATCGAGCGGAACGGCGGCCGTGTCCTGCGCAAGATCGCCTCCAAGGAGCGGCCCAGTCCGCCTTTCATGCGGCTGATGGGCGACGCCACGCCGCCGATCTCCGGCGGCATGACCGTCCAGTGCGACATGATGAGCGAGCTGCGCGACGCCGGCCGGCGCAGCTTCCAGCCCGACATGGGCCTGATGAACACGCGCTATGATCTGATCCTCAACGGGGCCGACAAGAAGCGCGGCAAGAAGAACGTGCTTCGCCTCGAGACCTGGGGCGCCGAGCCGCGTCTGCGCAAGGATGTCGAATGCGACTGGCAGCCCGACGTCTGGTACACCGTCAAGTTCGAGGTTCGGCTCGAAAACGGCAAGGCGATCTGCCGCGGCAAGTTCTGGCCGCGCGACGAGGCCGAGCCCGATGGCTGGATGATCGAGCTGGAAGACCCGTGCCCGAACACGGAGGGCACGGCCGGAGTCTATGCCTACTCGACTGGCACGACACCCGGCAGCGACGGGCCGCAGACGTACTTCGACAATTTCAAGGTGACGGGCCATGAGTAGCGCGACCCGTCACGAGCATTGCCATCCGGCCACGCGCTCCTCGGGCAGCGCGGCCGTCTCGCCCGCCCCTGCGGGTGGTACGGGCGTCTCGCCCGTCCCTGCGGGTGGTACGGCCGTCTCGCCCGTCCCTGCGGGTGGTACGGCCGTCTCGCCCGTCCCTGCGGGTGGTACGGGCGTCTCGCCCGTACCAGTTCCTGCTCGACCTCGCACCGACTCGCCTCCGATTCTTCGCATGAAGGGAAGACGCATGCTCTCACGTTGCGGATCGTCCGAAATCTCCCGCTGGATCGTCTCGGCCGCGCTCTGCGGCCTGCTCTCGGGCCCGCCGGCCTTCGCCCAGTCCGCAGGAAAGCCCAAGCGCGGCGACTGGCCCATGTGGGGCGGCTCGCCCGACCGCAACATGGTCAGCGACGAGCAGAACATCCCCGCCGAGTGGGACATCAAGACCGGCAAGAACATCAAGTGGCGGGCCCCCCTCGGCTCGCAGACATACGGCAACCCCGTCATCGTCGACAACCGCGTCTTCATCGGCACGAACAACAACGGCGAGCTCCGCCCCGGCATCAAGGGCGACAAGGGCGTCGTCGTCTGCTTCGACGCCAACACCGGCAAGCTCCTCTGGCAGGCCACGCACGACAAGCTCCCCACCGGCCGCGTCAACGACTGGCCCGAGCAGGGCATCTGCTCCTCCGCCGCCGTCGACGGCACGCGCCTGTACTACGTCAGCAACCGCTGCGAGCTGGTCTGTGCCGACGTCGCCGGCTTTCAGGACGGCGAGAACGACGGCCCCTTCAAGGACGAGCAGTACACCGACAAGCTCGACGCCGACTTCATCTGGAAACTCGACATGATCGAGGAGCTCGGCGTCTTCCCGCACAATCTCGCCACCTCCTCGCCGCTCGTGGTCGGTGATCACATCTTCGTCGTCACCTCCAACGGCGTCGACGAAGGCCACCTGAACCTGCCCGTCCCCGATGCGCCATCCTTCCTCTGCGTTCACAAAAGCAGCGGCGAAATCGTCTGGGAGAACGACCTGCCCGGCGGCAACGTCCTGCACGGCCAGTGGTCCAGCCCCGCCTACGGAAGAATCGCCGGCGTCGAGCAGGTGATCTTCCCCGGCGGCGACGGCTGGTGCTACAGCTTCGAGCCCGCCACCGGAAAGCTCCTCTGGAAGTTCGATCTCAACCCCAAGGACAGCGTCTGGGAGCTCGGCGGCCGCGGCACGCGCAACAACATCATCGCCACGCCCGTGATCTACGATGACGCCGTATTTCTCTGCGTCGGCCAGGACCCCGAGCACGGCGAAGGGATCGGCCACCTCTATCGCATCGACGCCACCAAGCGCGGCGATATCACCGAGTCCGGCCGTGTCTGGCACGTCGGCGGCGAGGACTTCCACCGCTCCATGTCCACCTGCGCCATCAAGGACGACCTGCTCTATGTGGCCGACCTGAGCGGCTTCCTCTACTGCTTCGACGCCAAAACCGGCAAGCGCCACTGGCGCTACGACGTCGAGGCCGCCGTCTGGGGCTCGCCCTACGTTGTCGACGGCAAGGTCATGCTCGGCGACGAGGACGGCGAGATCGTCATCCTCAAGCACGACAAGGAGATGAAGGAGCTGGGCACGATGGACATGGGCAATTCAGTCTACACCACGCCCGTCGCCGCGAACGGCGTGCTCTACATCACCAACCGCCGCATGCTCTTCGCCATCCAGCAGGGCGCCAGCAGCCCGCCGGCTGAGCCGGGCCGCGCGGCCGCCTCGCCCTGAGACCGCCGCGGAGAAGCGTATGCCCGGCAGCGCCCCAGCAAGCACCGCCCTCGACAGCGCCGTCGCCGCCGCGCGACAGCGCCTCGACCAGCACGTGCGCGAGACCGTCGCCTGGCACTTCGACCCGCAATCCGGAAGCCCGTTCTGGCTCGATTTCGCGGCCCGGCTCGGCTGGGACCCGCGCGACCGCATCCGCTCCTACGACGACCTCGATCTCTTCCCGCCTTTTCAGGACGAGTGGCTTCGCGGCGGGCCGGTCCGCCGCTGGCTGCCGAAGGGACTGGCCGGCAAGCCCGTCTACGTCTTCGAGACCGGCGGCAGCACCGGCGTGCCCAAGAGCCGCATCAACGTCGACGACTTCCGCATCGATTACGAGCAGTTCAGCGATACGCTCGACGAGCGCTACTTTCCTCGCGGCGCCGACTGGCTCATGCTCGGCCCCAGTGGCCCGCGCCGCCTGCGGCTCGCCGTCGAGCACCTCGCCCACCACCGCGGCGGCATCTGCTTCTGCCTCGATCTCGACCCCCGCTGGGTCGTCAAGCTCACCAAGAGCGGCCGCCTGCGCGAAATGCACGAGTACAAGGACCACGTCGTCAATCAGGCACTGACCCTCCTGCGAACCCACGAGAACATCCGCTGCCTCTTTGCCACGCCCAAGCTGCTCGAGGCCCTCTGCGAGCGGATCTCGCTCGTCCAGGCCGGCATCAGCGGCGTCTTCTGCGGCGGCACCTCGATGAACGCGCAGTTCTATCGCTTCGCCACCGAGGAGCTGCTCGAGGGCGGCCCCGACTGGCACAAGCCCGGCCGCAAGAAGATCGAGTTCGCCCCCACCTACGGCAATACGCTCATGGGACTGGCCGTCCACAAGCCCTTCGACCCGGCCGACAACTACCGCGTCATCTATCACCCGCCGCTGCCGCGGGCCTTGATCGAGGTGGTCGACCCCGCATCCACCGAGGACCCCGACGCCTGGCACCGACCGGGCCGGCGCCATCGCATCGTCGACTACGGCGAGGTCGGCCGCGTCCGCCTGACGACGCTCACCCGCGAGTTCTTCATGCCGCGCTTCCTCGAACGCGACGAGGCGATCCGCACGCCTCCCTGCGAGAAGTATCCCTGGGACGGCGTCGGCGACGTCCGTCCCTTCTCCGGCTTCGCAACGCCGATCGTCGAGGGCGTCTACTAGCCCCTGGCTCGGCGGGGCGGGCTTTCGTGTCCGGTCCACCTCCCATAACCTCTCCCAGCCCCCTCCATTGGGTGGGTAACCCGTGCCCAACGCATTCCCCACTTCCGCGGACCGAGTGCGCACCTGCAACCCCCGACCAGGCGCGGCTCCGAAAAATCGACTTCCATAACCTTCTATGAATCAATGGCTTGTGATTATTCTTAAGGCGCTTGCGCCTCCGCCAACTCCCCTGGCACACCAGTTGCATCAACCTCCCTCGCGACCAGGCCGGGTGGGAAGGAAAAGGGAGCCCGGCCACCCGCCTGGTCCACCCCCCGTTGCGGTTTCAACGGGGCGGCGTTCGGACGGACGTGACAGCGTTCGATCGAGCGTCGAGGATTCTTGAAGGGACCTCGTCGCTGTGGAAGTGGGAGCCCAACAACGACCCGGACGAGGTCCCGATTTGCACTCATAAACCTCGCGGCACGCCATTCTTAGTGCCGCGCTCCCTGCGTTGACCGCGGCCGCTCGCACTTTGATAATGCCGCCCTTCGATCGGAGGACGGCATGGCAATGCTCCGGCTGCTGCGGCCGCAGCAGTGGATCAAGAACGTCTTCGTCTTCGCCGGGCTCGTTTTCGGCGGAAAGTTCCTCGACCCCGCCGCCGGCCTGGACGCACTCCTCGGCTTCGTCTGCCTCTGCCTGGTCAGCAGCCACGTCTACATCCTCAACGACATCCACGACCGCAACGAGGATCGCCTCCATCCGCGAAAGTGCAAACGGCCGATCGCCTCCGGCCAGGTCCGCGTGGCGGACGCTCTGGTGCTGGGGATCGTCGTGCTCGCCGTCGGCCTGGGCGGCGCGTTCCTGCTGCACCGCAACTTCGCCCTGACCGTGCTCGTTTACCTGCTGCTCCAGTTCGCCTACACGTGGATCTTCAAGCACCAGGTGATTCTCGACGTGATCGCCATCGGCCTGGGGTTCGTCCTGCGGGCTGTCGCGGGCGCGGTGCTGGTCGACGTGGAGATTTCGCAGTGGCTGGTCATCTGCACCTTCACGCTCTGCCTCTTCATGGGCTTCAGCAAGCGCCGCTGCGAGCTCAACGCCCTGGCCGTCTCCAACGGCAACGACGCCCGGCACCACCGCCGGACGCTTGCCGTCTACACCCCCGAACTGCTCAACCACATGACGACGCTGACGGCCGGAATCGCCGTCGTCAGCTTCATGCTCTACGCCTCGGACCCCAAGACGATCGCCAAGTTCGGAACGGTGTACCTGATCTACACGCTGCCCCTGGTCGTCTACGCCATCTTCCGCTTCGCCGTTCTCGTCGAGCACGGCCGCGTCGACGGACCGACCGACGTGGTCACGCGCGATCGGCCGTTTCAGGTCGCCGTGTTCCTGTGGGGCCTGGCTGCGCTGCTGATCGTCTATCAGGGACGTGAGATTCAGGCCTGGCTGGCCGAAACGGCCACGACCCAGCCGCTCGGCGGCTGAGTTCGTTGGATTGGCTGAATCGGCTGAGGGGCATTGCTCTTACGGGTGGGGCAGGCGCCTCGCTTCGCTGCTCCGAGAATGGGGACCGGTCTCCTCACTATTGGGGGACCGGTCTCCTCACTATTGGGGGACCGGTCTCCTCACTATTGGGGGGACCGGTCTCTGACTGGTCACTGGGCGACAGGTCTCCGACCTGTCGCTCTCTTGCCCGTCAGGGCAAGCGATCGTAGCCGGTGACTTGAAGCCACCGGAAAGGTCGTCCTCTCACGTCGTCCGTGGGGCCCTTGGCTCGGATCACAGCACAAGAGGGCCAAACCCGCGCCCCGCCTCAGAACCCCCTGCGCCAAGCAGGGGGTCTCTTGTTATCCAAGGGTCACGCCGCTTGGCGCGGCGGGTTCCGACGTGCGCCCCGCCTCAGAACCCCCTGCGCC